>JAZKGU010000060.1:0-22737 GCA_040385745.1 Pseudomonadota bacterium | reverse complement strand
GAGCACTAGCTTGACTAGTGCTCAGCCCGTGTAGCATTTCTGGAGCTGACCCCGGTGATGTAGCCACTGCGCCCCCAACACCAAGCCTTGCAAGCTAGCAGTGCCGGTTCAGGAAATCTGGCTGCGCGTTTCGAACAGCTTTACTGCAAAGCGCTTGTTG
The DNA here is from genome assembly GCA_040385745.1 of Pseudomonadota bacterium. Taxonomy (GTDB): domain Bacteria; phylum Pseudomonadota; class Gammaproteobacteria; order Burkholderiales; family Burkholderiaceae_D; genus Telluria_A. The sequence goes on along the minus strand of JAZKGU010000060.1, from coordinate 22,577 downwards.
GCCTTGTAGTTGTAGTCGAGCGTGGCCACATGCTCTTCGAGCGCTTCTTGCAGCATGCTCGAGGGGCTCGGCGGCAGCAGCTTGAGGTAGGCATCGGCCTCGCCCCGGTCGCGCTGGATCTCCATGCCCGCTTTTTTGGCAATGTGCATCATGGTCGCGTTGGACGACAGACAGTGCATGTACAGCACATCAACATCGGAGTTACGGCAATGCATGGCCGCACGTTCGAACATTTTCGAGCCGATGCCGCGCCCGCGCGCCGAGCTCGACACCGAGACGCCAAATTCAGCAATGCGGTCCTTGGTGGTGCCGGCGCCGGCAGCCAGTTTTTCTTTGGGCGCAAATGCAAGATGCCCGACCGACACCAGCTTGAACACGCGGTTCACCACGCCATACACGATGTCACGTGAGAAATCGATGCGCTCTACATAGGCCTTGAGCTGCTCATCGGGCAGCACGGTGCCAAACCTGAGTAAGCGGTCACTATCATCCAGCGCCAGAAAATGCTTGAGAATACGGCGGCGGTCACGCTCCGAGAGCTGCTTGACGAGCACGGGCGCACGCGGCTTTTTGCCGTCAACCGGAAGTAGCCAGCGCGACAGAGGATTCTCTTTAATATAGTTCAACATGATAATTTTCCTGCATTTGTGCATTGCACCAATTGACCAATTGTAGCTGAATCGGCCAAACGCTTCCGAGAGCGGACTCTAGAGTGCTCGTCCTCGCAGCCCATATTGATATGCCAATCTTTGTGGTCCACGCGCCACGCCGGCAGCGCAGATTGGCCCCTGACATATCGTGCGCGGATGTGCGCCAAGCGGGCACAGGCATAATTTCGCCATGACGCAACTTCACGATATCCAAGTCACCGAATTGTCGGGTTTCAACTCCATCGATGCCCTGCTTGACAGCGGACCGGACTGGAATTACCGCAGCGCTGGCGGCAACACCATCTATTACACCTTCTCCGTCACGGCAGGCAATGAGCCAGGCGAGACCGGCCAGCGCGCATTCGATGCGGCCCAGCAGGCGGCTACCCGCCAGATCATGGAAGTGTATCTCCGCACAATTACCGGCATTGAATTCGTGGAAACCACCGATGGCAACGCAGCCGAGGTGCACTTCTGCTTGCAGAACATTGCTGACCCGACAACCGCGGGCATATGCTCATGGTCCGCGTCGTACATCCCCGGCCCCGCCGGCGAAGTGCTCAACTATCGCCCACGCGCCTACATTTACCTCGATGACGACGGTGGACCCAACAGCGTCAATCTGATCCCGGGCACCTACGCCTACGACACGCTGCTGCACGAAATCGGCCACATGCTGGGACTGAAGCACCCGCATGAGGCGCAAGCTGAAAATCCGGCGGTGCTGCCGCCGATCGAGGACAACACCATCTATACCTTGATGTCGTATGAGAACGTGTCCAGCGGCATCGGTGTTTTTGGCGATTTCGATCTGGCCGCCCTGGCGTGGATCTACGGCGGCGATGGCCTGGCCGGCGAACTGGGCATGAATTCGCGCACCGGCGGCGACCACCTGATCACCACCGGACTCAATGACATCCTCACTGGCGGCAGCGGAAACGACCGCCTGCAGGGCCAGCACGGCGACGACACTGTCAACGGCGGCGCGGGCGAGGACACTGCCGTGTTCCGCGGCCTGTTTGCGGACTATGCTATCAGCACCATCGACGGGCGCCTGCGCGTGGCCGGACCGGCGGACGGCACCGACACGCTTGAATCGATCGAGTTCATCGCCTTCAAGGACCGCACCCTGGCTACCGCCGATCTGTTCGACCGCAGCGCGCCCACGCCCACGACGCTGGCAATCAGCCTGAATGCAGCCGGCTACGCGCCTTTGGGCCAGCCTATGCTCAGCGGCGTGACCGAGGCCTACGCCAAGGTCACCATTTATGAAGGCGCGCTGGCGCTGGGTACTGCAGTGGCGGATAGCGACGGCAGCTGGTCGCTCTGGATCCAGGAGCGCCTGGCCCATGGCGCGCATACCTTGACAGCGCGCGCCACCGACCGCGCAGGCAATGTGGCGGCCGCCAGTGCGCCAGTCTCCTTCCTGGTCGACGCTGTGGCGCCGGCAGCGCCCGCAGTCAGCTATAGCATGGGCGCGGGCGACAACCAGATCGCCGCCAGCGGCACGGCCGATATCGACACGGTGATGCAACTGTCCTATTCGGTGCACAGCACTGTCCATCCGCTGGCCCAGCAAGCCGTCAGCGCCAGCGGCGCCTGGCAACTGAGCTCCCTGCCCCTGCCTGACGGCACCTATTACGTCTCCGTGCGCTCCACCGACGTTGGCGGGAACCACAGTTATGCACCTAGCGGACAGTGGTTTCAGATCGCCAGCGCACTCAATCGGACCGGCACCGAGGCCAACGACGTCCTGATCGGCACCAGCGCCGACAACGCCTTCTACGGCGCCTACGGGGTCGATACCGTGCGCTACAGCGGCGCCCGCGCTGAATACGCAGTCGAGCACACTGGCTTCGATTACAACTTCGGTACCGAGGTGATCAAAGTACAGAATGCGCGCGACGGCGTCGATTCGCTCTACAGCATCGAGCGGATCCATTTCGCCGACGTCGCCGTAGCGCTCGATATCGATTTCAACGCAGGCATGGCCTACCGCCTGTACCGCGCCGCCTTCGACCGGGTGCCGGACAAGGCCGGCGTGGGCTTCTGGATCCGCATGATCGATGAAGGCGCTGACTTCATCGACGTGGCGGCCGGCTTTATCGCCAGTGCAGAATTTACGGCCATGTACGGACCGGCGCCGAGCAACTACGATTTCGTCGCCAGGCTCTATCAGCACGTGCTGCACCGCTCTCCCGACGGCGACGGCTTCGACTTCTGGGTGCAAGCGCTCGACCTGGGAGCGTCGCGTGCGCTGGTGCTCTACGACTTCAGCGCCAGCCAGGAAAACAAGGCCCAGGTTGTCGCCGAAATCGCCCAAGGCTTCGAGTTCCTGCCGTTCGGCTAGCGCCCTCTCCTAAGGCGTTGCCACGGTCAGCGCAGCCGCTGCCGTCGCGCCCCAGCGCGCATGGCGGCTGAGCGAGATACCGTCCTTGCCGCCTTGCTTGGCCGCGTACATGGCCTGGTCGGCATCGGCCAGCAGCGCGTCCGCGCCGCGCTCGCGGCCCAGGCGCCCGTTGGCGCTGGAGATGCCGATACTGGCCGAAATGCGCACCGGATGCCCGCCGGCGCTGTCGATGGCGCGGATCTCGTGCAGCGCCAGGCGTGCCACCGTCAGCGCGCCGTCGCAGTCGCCAACCTCTTCAAGCAGGATCACGAATTCGTCGCCGCCCAGTCGCGCCAGCGCGTCCTCCTTGCGCAGCTTGGACTTGACCCGGCGCGCCACTTCCTTGAGCACCAGGTCGCCCGTGGCATGACCCCAGGTGTCGTTGACGGCCTTGAAGCCGTCAAGGTCGATGAACATCACCACTACATTGCTGTCGCGGCGCGCGGCGCGCACCAGGGCGTGTTCGAGCTGACGCGTAAGCTGGCCGTAGTTGATCAAACCGGTCAGGCCGTCGTGGCGCGCCAGTTGTTCGAGCTGCTCGCTCTTGGCCAGTAGCGCGGCAGTGCGCTCGGCCACGCGCAGTTCCAGCGTTTCGTTGGCGGACTTGAGGTCACGATTGACGCTGTTGATGATGCGGTAACTGCGGCGCAAGCGCCAGGCTGCATACACCAGCAGCAGGAGCAGCAGGCCTGAGTAGGCAAACAGGTAGCTGCGATAACGCTGCTTTTCCAGCTGCACCTGGTCGAAGGATTTGTCGAACAGGCTGGCCAGCTGCTCCATCGAGGCGGTGGTCGGGATGGCGGCAATGCGCGCTTCGAGTTCGTTTTCCAGTTTGCGGTAGCGTACTATCGCATTGGCATGTCCGACCAGTTCTTCCAGTCCCTCGGCCACATTGGGTGAAAACGCCGCGCGCAGTCCCTTCACCGTGGCCAGGTGGCGGTTGATCTGGGCGGCCAGTTCCGGGTCGGGCGCCATGTTATAGCGCAGCAGATCGCTCAGCAGCGCATTGAGCGCGGCGTCGAGTCGCAGCACCGTGCGGGCCGGCACCAGCGCCCCTTCGATACCGTTCAGCTCCGTCTTGAGCTCAGTGATCGATGGCGCGATCGCAATCAGGGCATTACGCAGCACCGCATTTTGCGACTTGAACTGCTCCACCAGCGCTTCCTTGTCAGCCAGGGCGCTGCTCATCTGCTGGTAGGTCGCGGCCACCTGGGCGCCGCGCCCCATGGCCAGCGAAGCGCCGACCCGTTCGCGCAGCACCTGCATGCGCGGCAGCGGCGCGCTCAGCGGATCGTAGTCGGGGTTGATGCCGATGTGCGAACGCAGGATGTTGACGTTCCATTCGGCGTCGAGCTGCTCAAGCTCGCGCAGGTTGAGCATCACGCGGTTCTGGGCGTCGATGTCCACCGCCTGGGTGCGGTTGAAGAGATAGCCAAGCAGCACCGCCAGCAGCACCAGCACCAGCGTGCCCAGGGTCAGCTTGCGCCGCGGGCTCACCTGGCCGCTCCCGGCGCGGGCAGCGTTTCGCCCGTGAGGGTGTGCAGAAAGCGCACTATCTGGGCCCGGTCCTGGGGCGAAGCGCTGCGCCCGAGCTGGTACTTGAACATGGCATCGACCGCCTCCTCGAGCGTGGCGACCGAGCCGTTGTGCAGATAGGGCGCGGTCAGCGCGACATTGCGCAGGCTTGGCACGCGCACCATGTAGCGGTCGGCCTCGCGCCCCGTGACGGAGTAGCGGCCCAGGGTGCCAGCCGCGCGCACCGAAGGCGCCAGCTCGCGCATGGCGCCCAGCTTCTGGTACATATTGCCGCCGACGTTGATCCCCTGGTGACAGGCCACGCAGCCATAGCCCTTGAACTTGGCATAGCCTGCCTTTTCGTCAGCGTCGATGGCATTGAGTTCGCCGCGCAGATAGCGGTCAAAGCGCGACGGCGTCTGCAACGAGCGCAGATAGTGGCCCAGCGCGTCCTTGACGCCGTCAGCGCTGATGTCGCTGCCCAGGGCGCGCTGGAAGCGTGCGCCGATGTCGTCGTCGCCAATCAGGCGCGAGGCCACCAGCGCCCAGTTACTGCGGCCGTCGCCGCCTGGGCCCATCGCATGTCCGAGCAGTGCGTCGATGCCGCTGTGACGGCCGGTCCACATCTGGCGCACATTGAGTGTGCTGTTGTAGACCGTTGGCGTATTGAAGGCGGTGAGGATGCCGCCTGGTCCGGCCGACAGCGGCTTGCTGTCAGCGCCACCGCGCGCGGCCTGGTGACAGCTGGCGCAGCTTTGGGTATTGTCGCGCGACAGGCGCAAATCGTTGAACAGCACGCGCCCCAGCGCGGCGCGCGCGGGATCGGCGCCGCTGTCTTTGGGCAGCGGCCGGATAGGTTCGTTGGGCATGGCCTGGGCGCAAGCCAGACCTGTCGTTGCGGCAAGCGAGCAAGCCGCCAGGCGCAGTGTCCACAACATTCTCTAGTCTCCGATTCACGCATCTGCTACACAGTCCAGAATAGCAGAATCGGAAAAAAGGTGTTCTACAGAAACATTGCGAACCAGGGGTTTCGGGCTGGATTTGGCCCTGTCCTTACATTCGCTTACAAAGTTGTGGAGGTCGAGACAGCGTGCAGCGCGCGCACGGCGCCGCTAGATAAGCGACAGGCAAGATTTAGCGCCTGCTAAAAAAGTGCGCGCTGCACGGCGTCCATCCGGGCCGCGTGTACCGCCGCCGCAATGCCGGCCTTGTCGTCCCCGCACGCCAGCGCCACCGCCCCGGCATCCACAGCACGCGCGGCATCCAGGGCGCGCAGCAGCTCGGCGCCTGGCGCTGCCAACTGCCCCGCCGCCAGCTCGCACGCTTGCAGCAGCTCGCCGAAACGCTGCGGCTTGCGCAGGCCATCGCAGCGTTCGAGCAGCTTGACGACGCCCTGCGCGCCCTGGTCCAGCGCCTGGCGCAGGCAAGGCGCCTCGCGCGCGCACAGCCACGCCAGGTCGCGGCAATCGTTGGGCGCCTTGAGGCGCTTGCACAGCGCATCGGCCAAGGCAGTTCCGAGCCCTTGCAGCAGCGCGGCGAAACGCACGCTCAGCGGGCGGGCGCGCTCGGCGCCGCGGTCGATCAGCTCCAGCAGCGCATCGTCCCAGTGCTGCTCAAGCTCGGGCATGATGCGCGCCAGCGCGCCGCAGTCGCGCAGCACCTGCAGCATGCGCGACGGCTTGGCCTCCATCAGCCCGCGCGCCAGCTCCTGCCATACCCGTTCGGGGACCAGGGCATCGACCTCGCCTTCCTCGACCATCTTGCGCATTAATGCATTGGTCTCGGAGGCCACGCTAAAGTCGGGGAAGCGCGCCGCGAAGCGCGCCACACGCAGTATGCGCACTGGATCTTCCAGGAAGGCGTCGGACACGTGCCGGAACAGCTTTGCGTCCAGGTCGCGCTGGCCGCCGAAGGGATCGACCAGAGTGCCGTCGTCAGCGCGCGCGATGGCGTTGATGGTCAGGTCGCGCCGCACCAGGTCCTGCTCGAGCGTGACATCGGGCGCGGTATGAAATACGAAGCCGCGGTAGCCTGGCGCGGTCTTGCGTTCGGTGCGTGCCAGCGCATATTCTTCGTGGGTGTCGGGATGCAGGAATACCGGAAAGTCCTTGCCGACGGGGCGAAAGCCCTGCGCCACCATCTGGTCGGGCGTGGCGCCCACCACCACCCAGTCGCGGTCCTGGACCGGCATGCCGAGCAGCGCGTCGCGCACCGCCCCGCCGACCACGTAGGCTTTCATGTCAGGGCTTGCCGCGGATGTCGTCGTCGTGCTTGGGCGCGGTTTCGGTCTCGGCCAGCGCTTCGCTGACCCAGCGCGCCACGGCAGGGTGGGCCTGCATGCGATCGCAATAGGCCTGCAGGGCCGGAGCCAGCGCCACGCCGTAGGTCTTGAAGCGCATGACCACAGGCGAAAAAAAGGCATCGGCAATCGAAAATTCGCCAAACAGGAACTGGTGATGGCCAAAGCGCGACAGGCACTCTTCCCAGATCTCGCTGATGCGTCCGATGTCACCCTGGGCGTCGGGCGTGCGTCCACGACCCGGCAGATGCATGCGTAGATTCATCGACATGGCGCTGCGCAGACCGGCGAAACCGGAATGCATTTCGGCCGTGACCGAGCGCGCCATGGCGCGCGCCGCCACGTCCTGCGGCCACATGTGCTTTTCGGGGAATTGCTCGGCCAGGTATTCACAAATGGCCAGGCTGTCCCAGATCGTCATTTCCCCGGCGATGAGCACCGGCACGCGCCCGGCCGCCGAGTATTCGGCGATGCGGGTGGCGGTATCGGGCTGGTCGAGCAGCACCCGCACTTCGTTGAAGGGAATGCCAAAGGCCGTCATGGCAACCCAAGGGCGCATCGACCAGGACGAGTAATTCTTGTTGCCGATGACGAGGGTCAGGCCGGCCTTGCGGGCTTCGTCGAGGGTGTGCGACAGGGTGGGATCGAGTTCGGTAGTTTGCATGGACACGTGGCGAAGAAATCGTTAGCGCCCGGCGCGGGCGCGAAAATCGTCGAGCCGCTCCGATACGCCCAGATAATGACGCACCACAGCTTCGAGTGGTGTCAGTTTAATACCTAAAGCGCGCGCCGTGGTCTCCTGGATGGCCGGATCGACCACATTGTCGACTTTCATGGAGTCGAGGTTGTCGCGGCTGATGATGGGCGTGCCGGGCAAGAGCTCGAAAAACATGGCCTGCAGCCAGGCCAGGCCATGCGGAATCCCGAACACCGCACGCGGGTGGCCCGAGTAGCGTCCTGCCAGGCGCACCAGCTCGGCCAGCGAATAAATCTGCGGCCCGCCGAGCTCATAGACCTGGTGACGGGTCCGGGGATCGGCCAGGGCATGCACGAAGGCCTTGGCCACGTCGCACACGTAGACCGGCTGGAAATCGGTCTCGGCGCCCGCGAGCGGGACAAAGGGCAGCCAGCGCTGCATGCGCGCGAAGGTGTTGAGGAAGCTGTCGCCCGGCCCGAACACCACAGATGGACGGAAGATGGTGGCTGCAACGCTGGTTTCGGCGCGGGCGGCAACTTCGCCATCGGCCTTGGAGCGCTGGTACATAGACGGGCCGTCGGCGGCAGCCCCCAGTGCGCTCATGTGCAGGTAGCGCTTGACGCCGGCGGCGGCGCAAGCGCCCACGACGCGGCGCGGCAGATCGACGTGGGCGCGCTTGAAGTCGCGCCCGTACGGGGTGCCGCGGCGCGAATGCAGCACCCCGACCAGGTTGATGGCGGCGTCGCGGCCGGTCAGCAGGGCGCGCAGCGCTGAGTCGTCGTGAATATCGGTTTCGACCACTTCGACGCGCGGCAGGAAGATCAGGTGCTTGGCGCGCTCGTAGCGCCGGGTTGGAACGATCACGCGTGCGCCCTCGGTGGACAGCTGGGCCACCAGATGGCTGCCGATAAAACCGGTGCCGCCAAATACCACTACCGTCATGTCTCGCATGGGGGTCCTTGTAAAACTCATGGCAGGTCGCTGGCCGCGGGCCCGCTGCGCGGACCAATCCGGCCCAGGCGCGCCTTGAGCGATTGCGGTTTGCCCTCGAACAGGGCAGCATAATTGGTGGCGTTCGACATGACATTCTTGACGTAGATGCGCGTCTCCATGTACGGAATCGACTCGGTGAACACCGCCCCTTCCATCGGCTCGGTCAGGGTGCCGCGCCAGGTGCGCATGCGGCCCGGACCGGCATTGTAGGCTGCAGTGGCCAGCGGCTGCGAACCGCCGGCGTTGGACAGCACCATATTCAGGTAGTTCGAGCCGAGCACCAGGTTGGTATGCAGATCGTTGAGTTTGTCCTTGACGTAGTCGCCCAGCCCGATCTTGCGCGCCACGAACTGCGCCGTGGCCGGCATGACCTGCATCAGGCCGGAAGCTCCGGCGCTCGAGCGCGCATCCATGATGAAACGCGACTCCTGGCGAATCAAGCCATAGACCCAGGCCTTGTCGAGTCCCAGTTTGGCGGTGGTGGGACTCAGGATTTCGCTGTGCGGCGACGGAAAACGCTGGGTGTAGTCGAACTGGGTGCGGGTGCGCTCGGAGGTATGCACCATGCGGTCAAGGATGTCGTGGCGGCGCGCGAAGTCGGCAGCGGCGATCAGCTCGCGCTCGTTCATTTTGCGCAGCTCCCAGTTCCACTCGCGCGAGCCTTCCGGGCGCAGGCGCAGGCTGAAGAATTTGAGGGCGCGGCGCAGGCCGGGGTTGGCCGCCACCGGCGCCAGTTCCTCGGCGCTCAAGGCCGCAGCGGGCGCGGGAATGGTGATCTGGCGGCCCATTTCCTCCAGCGCCAGCTGGCCGTAAAAACTGTTCTGGTCGGCGATGCGCTGGTACAGCGGCGCCGCGTCGGCCACGTTGCCCTCGGCCTGCAAGGCGCGCGCCAGCCAGTAGCTCCACACGGGCTGCATGCGCAGCGCGGGCGGCATCTCATTAATGGTGGCCTTGACGGTTTTCCAGTCACTGCGGCGCAGGGCGATGCGGGTTTTCCACTGGGCCTGCTCCTGGGTCAGCGGCGCGCCGGCGCTCTTTTGCCAGTAGTCGTAAGCCTCGGCGTCGAGCTTGAGCGATGCTGCATGCGCCATCACGGCCCAGCCAATGGCGCGCTCCTGCTCGTTCAGCTGCGGCAGCGCCTTGTTGAGGGCCACCAGCGCCAGTTTCTGGCTGCTGCGCGCCAGCCGGCTGACGGCGATCAGGTAAATTTCGTGTTCGGCGCGGGTGCTGCCCACGCCACGCGCCAGCGCCAGCGCGGGAAAATCCACAGCTTGCGCCGCGCGCGTATCGGAGGCGCCCAGCAGGGCTGCGGTGCGGCGCGCCGGCCCGGTGGCATTGGCTTCACCGGACAGGCGCAACTGCGCCAGCAGGTCTTCGGTGCTGAACTGGCCCGATTGCGACAGCGTGGCCACCAGGCTGTTGCAGGCGTCGCCATAGGCTTGCGGCGCCGTCAGCAAAGTGCGCGCATCGTCGCCCACTTTTTCGCCCTTGGCCACGCGCGCCATCAAGGCGTAGCAGCGCACCTGGGTATCGTCGTTGAGCACAAACAGCGGATACTGCTGATCGAATCTGGCCCAATCGCGCGCGCGCCCCAGTTCGAGCAGCCAGTCGTTGCGCACCCGGTCGGCGATGGCGCTGCCCTGGAAGCGCGCCAGGAAGTCGGCGATCTCGGTCGATGGGGTGCTCGCCATGCGTGGCTTGAGCCGGTAATATGCTACATAGGAGGCGAGCGGATAATTGACCAGCCGCGCTGCATAGGCGTCGGTTTTGGCGAGGTCGCCGCGCAGTGAGGCCTCGCGCAGCATGATGAAGGTGTCGTCGTCCGGATGCTTCTCGACAGCGCCTGCGGTCACCTGGCCCCAGGCGGGCAGCAGGCAGGCCCCGGCGAGCAGCACGCCGGTGAAAAATTTCGGCAGGAACATCAGGTAGGCACTCTCAAATTTAAGGCGAATCGGACTTATGACGGGCACCCCAAGAATACCATGCAGCGACAATGCGGAACTAGCACCCAACGCACATACTGCCCCGGCAAACAACGACGCCGACGCGCCCGCAGCCAAGGCAGCCCTGCGCAAGGCGCTGGCCGTCGTGCGCAGCGCGCTCGATCCGCACGAGAAGGCTGAATGGGATGCGCGCCTGTGCGTACAGGTGCGCGCATGGTGGGACAGCCTCGCCCATCCGGGAATGCTGGGCGTTTACTGGCCGCTGCGCGGCGAGGCCGATCTGACACAAGCCTATGCGGCGCTGGCACAACAGGGGGTGGTGCTGGCGCTGCCGGTGGTGCTGGCGCGCGATGCGGCGCTAGGCTTTGCCGAGTGGGTGCCGGGCGAGGAGATGACGGTCGGCGCGATGGGGGTAGCGGTGCCGGCGAAGTTGCGCATGGTAGCGCGTCCGGGCGCACTGTTGGTGCCCTGCCTGGGCTTTGACGATGCCGGCTACCGCCTCGGTTACGGGGGCGGCTTTTACGACCGTACGCTGGCCGCGCTGCCACGGCCGGCCACCGCCGGCGTAGCCTATTCCTGCCTGCACACCCAGTTCGCCCACGACGTGTACGACATCGCGCTCGACCTTATCCTGACCGAGCGCGCCTGATTTACCTGCCCATTTAGCCTTTGACGAGGCGCTGCCACAGCGCCGTGGTGGGCGCGGCCTGGTTCATGCTGTAGAAATGCAGCCCCGGGGCGCCGCCAGCCAGCAAGCGTTCGCACAGCTGGGTGACCACGTCCAGGCCGAAGGCCTTGATGGAGGCGCTGTCGTCGCCGAAACTGGCCAGCTTCAGGCGCACCCAGCGTGGAATCTCGGCGCCGCACATGTCGGAAAAGCGCATCAGCTGGGTGTAGTTCGTGATCGGCATGATGCCGGCTACTACAGGCACATCGATACCGAGTTTGCGGGTCTGGTCCATGAACTGGAAGTAGGCGTCGGCGTTGTAGAAATACTGGGTGATGGCCGCATTGGCGCCGGCTTGCACCTTGCGCGCAAAGGCCTGCAGGTCGTCTTGGGGCGAGCGCGCCTGGGGATGGACTTCGGGGTAGGCCGCCACTTCGATGTGGAACCAGTCGCCCGTCTCGGCGCGGATGAACTCAACGAGCTCGCTGGCGTAGCGAAATTCACCGGCCCCGCCGTAGCCGCTCGGCAGATCGCCGCGCAGGGCCACCAGGCGCTTGATGCCGTGCGCCTGGTACTGGGTCAGGATGTCGCGGATCGAGGCTTTGCTGCCGCCCACGCACGACAAGTGGGGTGCGGCCGACAGGCCCTCCCCCAGGATCTCGAGCACGGTATCGAGCGTGCCCTGCTGGGTGCTGCCGCCGGCCCCGAAAGTGACGGAAAAGTAGCGTGGGTCGAGCTGGGCCAGCTTGGCGCGCGCCACGCGCAGTTTGTCGGCGCCTTCCGGCGTTTTGGGCGGATAAAATTCGATGCTGAAATTATGCGTGTCCATGTTGTCAGGACTCTTTTGACAGGAGCAGAGCCGACAGGGCCCACGAGATGATGCTGTAGACGATGGCGGCAATGAAGGCCGAAACAAAACCGGACACATTGAAGCCGTCGACAAATTGCGCGACCGCCCAGAACAAAAACGCGTTGATGACCAGGATGAACAGGCCAAGCGAGAGCACCGTCACGGGCAAAGTCAGCAGTACGAGCAGGGGGCGGATCAGGGTATTGACCAGCGCCAGTACCAGCGCGGCAATAATCGCCGTGCCGAAATTGCTAACGGTAACGGAACTCATCAGGAAAGGCAGCGCAAACAGTGCAGCCGCGTTGATCAACCAGGTCAGGAGCAAGCGCATAGGGCAACCATATTCGAAAGGAAAAGGGCGCGCCAGCCCACCCGCGAGGGCGGGAAGGATGGCGCGTTCAGGCATTAATAGCGGTAGGTATCGGGCTTGTAAGGGCCTTCTTTGCTGACCGTAATATAAGCGGCCTGCTCGTCGGTCAGGACGGTCAGTTGCGCGTTGAGCTTTTTGAGCTGCAGGCGCGCCACTTTTTCATCGAGGTGCTTGGGCAGCACGTACACGCCGACCGGATACTTGTCGCGATTGACGAACAATTCAATCTGGGCGATGGTCTGGTTGGCGAACGAGGAGCTCATCACGTAGGACGGGTGACCGGTGCCGCAGCCCAGATTCACCAGGCGGCCTTCGGCCAGCAGGATGATGCGCTTGCCGCTTGGGAAAATCACATGGTCGACCTGGGGCTTGATGTTTTCCCACTGATACTTCTTGAGCGAGGCTACATCGATCTCGTTGTCGAAGTGGCCGATGTTGCAGACGATGGCCTGGTCCTTCATGGCCAGCATGTGCTGTTCGGTCAGGATGTGATAGTTGCCGGTGGCGGTAACGAAGATGTCGGCGTGCTGGGCCGCGTAATCCATGGTCACGACGCGGTAGCCTTCCATCGCGGCCTGGAGCGCGCAGATCGGATCGATTTCGGTGACCCAGACCTGGGCCGACAGCGCGCGCAGCGCCTGGGCCGAGCCCTTGCCGACGTCGCCGTAGCCGGCCACGCAGGCGACCTTGCCGGCGATCATCACGTCGGTGGCGCGCTTGATGCCGTCGACCAGCGACTCGCGGCAGCCGTACAGGTTGTCGAACTTGGACTTGGTGACCGAGTCGTTGACGTTAATCGCCGGGAAGGCCAGCTTGCCTTCCTTGTGCATTTGGTAGAGGCGATGCACGCCGGTGGTGGTTTCCTCGGTCACGCCCAGAATTTGCGGCAGACGCTTGGAGTACCACTTCGGATCCTTGGCCAGATGCGCCTTGATCGAATTGAACAGGCAGATTTCTTCGTCCGAACCTGGTTTGTCGAGCACGGAGATATCGCTCTCGGCGCGCGTGCCGAGGTGCAGCAGCAGCGTGGCGTCGCCGCCGTCGTCGAGAATCATGTTGGAATAGACGTCCTGACCGGGCCACTCGAAAATCCGGTGGGTGTAGTCCCAGTATTCGTCCAGGGTTTCGCCCTTGACTGCAAACACGGGGGTGCCGCCGGCCGCGATGGCGGCAGCTGCGTGGTCCTGGGTCGAGTAAATATTGCAAGATGCCCAGCGCACCTGTGCGCCCAGCGCTTCGAGCGTCTGGATCAGCACCGCAGTTTGAATGGTCATGTGCAGCGAACCGGTAATGCGTGCGCCCTTGAGCGGCTGGGCGGCGGCAAATTCCTCGCGGATTGCCATCAGGCCAGGCATTTCGGTTTCAGCGATCTTGATTTCCTTGTCACCCCAGGCGGCCAGGGAGATGTCGGCAATGTGATAGTCGTGCGATGGTTTGAGTACGGCGTTCATCACGCCCTCCTTTCAGTTAGAAAAAAGTAACGTGAGCGCGGTTGCGGGTGGAACTCCGAGCCTGGCGAAATGAATTCGTCGCAACGCTCCTCGGAACTGAATAGTGTATCAGAAATTTGTATTTCGTTTGTGTCGGGCACTGCAAGTTGCTGCCGCTCCGCCAGCAAGGCCACCGTCTCCCCCGCGAAGGCGGGGGCCCATAGCACATCATTTAAGTCGGAGTCTTTATAGTACTCAGCCACTTACCGAAGGCGCTATGGATCCCCGCCTGCGCGGGGAAGACGTTTTCCGAGCCTGATCCTAGGACAAACCCGCCTCGGCGCGCAGCAGCGCGACCTTGTCGGTACGCTCCCACGTGAACTCCGGCTCTTCGCGGCCGAAGTGGCCGTAAGCAGCGCTTTTTTGGTAGATCGGGCGCAGCAGGTCCAGCATCTGCACGATGCCCTTCGGACGCAGATCGAAATGCTCCATGACGAGCTGGGCGATCTTTTCGTCGGAAATGACGCCGGTGCCTTCGGTGTAGACCGTGATGTTGATCGGCTTGGCCACGCCGATCGCGTAGCTCACCTGCACCTGGCACTGGCGCGCCAGGCCGGCGGCCACCACGTTCTTGGCCACGTAGCGCGCTGCATAGGCTGCCGAACGGTCCACCTTGGATGGATCCTTGCCCGAGAACGCGCCGCCGCCGTGGGGCGCTGCGCCACCGTAGGTATCGACGATGATCTTGCGTCCGGTCAGGCCGCAGTCACCCTGCGGACCGCCGATGACGAAACGACCGGTCGGGTTGACCAGGTAGCGGGTACCCTTGAGCCATTCGGCCGGCAGGGTCTTCTTGATGATTTCCTCGATCACGGCCTCTTCGATCTGGGCGTGGGTGACATCCGGATGGTGCTGGGTCGACAGCACCACGGTATCAACCGCGACCGGGCGCCCGTCCACATAGCGCAGCGTGACCTGCGACTTGGCATCCGGACGCAGCCATGGCAGGCGGCCGTCTTTACGCAATTGCGACTGGCGCTCGACCAGGCGGTGCGCGTAATGAATGGCGGCAGGCATGAGCTCGGCGGTTTCATCGCATGCGTAACCAAACATCAAACCCTGGTCGCCAGCGCCCTGGTCCAGGTCCAGGCCTGCGCCTTCGTCCACGCCCTGGGCGATGTCGGGCGACTGTTTGTCGTAGCACACCATGACAGCGCAGCCGCGGTAGTCGATGCCGTACTCGGTGTTATCGTAGCCAATGCGCTTGATGGTTTCACGCGCGACCTGAATATAATCAACGTTGGCGTGGGTAGTGATTTCACCGGCCAGCACCACCAGGCCGGTATTGCACAGCGTTTCGGCTGCAACACGGGCTTTTGGGTCCTGCTCGAGGATGGCGTCGAGGATGGCATCCGAGATCTGGTCGGCCACCTTGTCGGGATGGCCTTCGGAAACGGACTCGGACGTAAAGAGATAGTCGTTAGACATGTACAGCTCCTGTATTACTGTTTTTTAGAAAATTAAGTCGCAGTAATCAGTTGCCTGCGACGCTTTAGCGACATTTATATTCCGCTTCGCAAGTTGTCTGTTAACTCGGCGGATCCTGCACTCCGTGGTATTTTACGCTCCTTGAGAAATTTTGGTTAGGCAACTGGCCGCTTTTGAATCCTGATCAAACCCATGCTCGTCCTAATTTTCCGACTTTTATCGCTGCTGCCGCTGCCCGCCCTGCATTTTCTCGGTAGTGCTTTGGGCTGGCTCGCGTACCTGGCCTCGCCCTCGTACCGGCGGCGCCTGCGCGGCAACCTGAATGCGGCCGGCTTCGGCCAGCACCTGTCGGCCGCGGTGGCCGAATCGGGCAAGGCCATCATTGAACTTGCCTTTGTCTGGTGCGCCAAACCGGAACGCGTTGCCGCCTCGGCCACCGAAGAGAACTGGGAATACGTACAGTCGGTCCTCGACGCCGGGCGCGGTATCGTGTTCCTCACGCCGCACCTGGGCTGCTTCGAGATCACCGCCCAGCAAATCGCGCTGCGCACCCCGCTCACTGTGATGTACCGGCCGCCCAAAAAGGCGGCGCTCAAGCCGCTGATCGAAGGCGCGCGGGCGCGCCACAACCTGCACCTGGCCCCGGCCAACCTGGCGGGCGTGCGCATTCTGGTCAAGTGCCTCAAGCGCGGCGAACCGATCGGCGTGCTGCCCGACCAGGTTCCGCAGGAGGGCGAAGGGGTGTGGGCCGACTTTTTCGGGCGCAGCGCCTATACCATGACGCTACCGGCCAAACTGGCCCAGTTGGGCAAGGCCGACATCATCCTGGTGTATGCCGAGCGGCGTGCGCGCGGGGCCGGCTTCATCGTGCGCTTCGTGCCCTTTGCTGGAACCCTCGAAGGCAGCGCGGCCGAGCAGGCGCGCACCATCAACCTGGCCATGGAGCAGCTGATCGCGCGCTGCCCGGCCCAGTACTTCTGGAGCTACAACCGCTACAAGCAGCCCGACGGCGTGGCCGCGCCCACAGTGGCGGCCGAGTCCCAGGTGGATCCGTGAGGCTGGTCCTGGGCCTGATGTGGCTACTGCACTGGCTGCCCCTGCCCGTTCTGGGACGCTTCGGCGAGGCCGTTGGCAGCGTGCTGTTCATGCTGCTCAAGAAGCGCCGCCACATCGCCCTGACCAATCTGCGCCTGTGCATGCCCGAACTCGACGAGGCGGCGCGCACGGCGCTGGCGCGGCGCCACTTCCAGGCCTATTCGCGCAGCGTGTTTGAACGCGCGGTGCTGTGGTGGGCGCCGCAGACGCGTTTGCGGCGTCTGATCCAGATCGACCCCGCGGTGCCGCTGGAGCAGATCGCGGCCGGGCCGGTGATATTACTGTGCCCGCACTTCGTGTGCCTCGACGTGGCCGGCGTGGCGGTGATGCTGGAAACTAGTTTGTGCTCGATTTACGTAGCCCAGAAAAACGCTGCCTTCGACGAGGTGCTGCGGCGCGGCCGCTCGCGCTTTCGCCCGGTCCAGCTGTTCTCGCGCAAGGAAGGCGTCAAGCCGATCATCCGCGCCATGCGCGAGCGCCTGCCCTACTTCATGCTGCCCGATATGGACTTTGGCGCCAAGGATGCCGAGTTCGTGCCTTTCTTCGGCCAGCCTGCGGCCACGCTCACGGCGCCCGGCCGCATTGCCGCCGCCACCGGCGCAGCCGTGATTCCCGTGGTGGCCACCTTCCTGCCCAATTACCAGGGCTGGAAAGTGAGCTTCTTCCCGGCCTGGGACGACTTCCCGGGGGACGACGTGGTGGCCTCGGCGCGCCGCATGAACCAGTTCATCGAAGAGCGGGTGCGCGAAGCGCCGGCCGAATACTTCTGGACCCACAAGCGCTTCAAGACGCGGCCGGCGGGCGAGCGCTCGCCGTATCTATAGTCCGGGTTCTGGCTATACTGGTGACATGAAACTCAAATTCACCAAAATGCATGGCGCTGGCAACGATTTCGTCGTCATCGACGCCATCCATCAACAAGTCAATCTGACCCCGGAGCAGTACCGCATCCTGGGCGACCGCCGTTTCGGCGTGGGCGCCGATCAGATCCTGCTGGTGGAGCAGCCCACCGGGGCCGACTGCGACTTCCGCTACCGCATCTTCAATCAGGACGGCAGCGAAGTCGAACAGTGCGGCAACGGCTCGCGCGCCTTTGTCAAATTCGTGCTCGAACAGGGCCTCACCGACAAACGCAGCGTGCGTGTCGAAACCATGAAAGGCATCATCACGCCGCGCATGGAGGCCGACGGCAGCATCACGGTCGACATGGGCGCGCCCGTGCTCGATCCCGGCGCCGTGCCGTTCAATCCGGCCGGCCTGGCCGCGCGCACGGAGGGCGAGGACACTTTGTACGCCCTGCCACTGGGTGAGCACAGCGTGTGGGTATCGGCGCTTTCGATGGGCAATCCGCATGCTGTGCAGGTGGTGGCCGATGTCGACAGCGCGCCGGTGGCCGCAAGCGGACCGCTGATCGAACAGCATGCCAGCTTTCCCAACAAGGTCAATGCCGGCTTCATGCAGGTGCTGGAGCGCTCGCATATCCGCTTGCGCGTGTACGAGCGCGGGGCCGGTGAAACGCTAGCCTGCGGCACCGGCGCCTGCGCGGCGGTGGTGGCCGGCATCCGGCGCGGACTGCTCGACTCGCCAGTGCGGGTGAGCGCGCGCGGCGGCGAGCTGTCGATCGCCTGGGCCGGCGCCGGCCAGCCGGTGTTCCTGAGCGGCCCGGCCGTTACCGTGTACCACGGCGAGATCACGCTGCCGTAAGCTCCTCGCATTCGAGCATGGCACCGGCGCGGGGATCGTGCGCCGGTTCGGCATCGTCGGCCTCGCCCCAGTGCCCGACCAGTTCCGGCACCACCGTCTTGAGCCGGTACAGGCGCTGGCGGTAATTACCTTCCGGCCCATTGGGGCCGCAATCGATCGCCTCGAAGATCGCCAGGCCCGCATCAAGGGCCGCGCGTTCGGCCGCGCTCTCCACCAGGATCAGGCGGCGCTTGCTGCGCCCATAGCTGGCGCGGATGTCTACCACCAGACAGTGGCCGTGGTCGGCCGCGCGAAAATCGAGCAGCAGCGCTTCGGCGCGTGTTAGGCGGAACTGCGCCGCCAGGCGCAGGCGCGCGGCCAGCAGCGGGTGGCTGCGTTCAAGCCCCGCGCGCAGCGGCAGTACGGCACTGGACAGATGGACCGGCGAAGCATGGCGCGGGGCCACCTTTTGCAGCGCCGCTGCGGCCTGCATGCACCCTTGCGCGGCGGCGCGCTGCAGCCAGTACGCGGCGCGCACGTCATTGCTCTCGGCTTCGCGGCGCGCGCGCCAGGCCATATTGCCGCACTCGAACTGGGCATCGCGGTAGCCCATCTCGGCGGCGCGTTCCAGGTAGCGCTGAGCGTCGCCCACATTGCGCTGGGAGAATTCGGGCTTGATATAAATGCGTGACAGCGCATACCAGGCGGCGGCCATGCCCTGCTCGCCCGCCAGCGTGAGCCAGCGCACCGCCTTCTTGAAGTTGGCCGAACCATCCCCGGCGACCAGGCGCTTGCCATCTACCTGCATGCGCGCCGCGCACAGACCCATGGCCAGCTGCGCATCGGGGTCATGCTGATTGGCTGCCAATTCGCGAAAGCGTGCTATGTCGTCGCCTTCGCCGACAGCCTGGGGCGCCAGCAGCGCCGCCTGGGCGCAACGCGACAGCAGCAGGACGTCCTCCGCTTCCAGAACCAGCGCCGCGTGCTGCAGCTGGCAGGCTGCCGCCAGCGCGCGCGCCACGGGCAGCGCGCGCTCGAGATAGTCGGCCCACTGCGCGCCGCGCCATAGCTGCTCGAGCATGCCGACCTGGGTTTCGGCGAGCGCGTTGGCGGCCGTGCGCCTGGCCCAGCGCTCGCTGCCGGGCACTTGCGGAAAGCTCGGCGTTTTGGTGGCTGCAGCGGCGCTGCGCTGGTGCGCCGAATTATCCTGGAAACGCGAGTACAGCCACTGGGCGTCGGGCATGCCGGCCCTGGCTGCCGCTTCCAGCGCGCGCAGGGCCTTGTCGCGGCGCGCCTGGTCGAGCGCCTGACTGGGCTGGGTATCGAGCGTCAGCTGGGCCAGCACCAAGCCGGCCCGCACCACGCCGGCGTCGAAGGCGCGCTCATACCACTGGGCCAGCGGCTGGGTGCTTTTCATGGCCAGCTCGGCGGGAATGTGGGTGCCTATCAGTTCGCAAGCCTGGCCGCAGCCCTGCTGGGCCGCGCGGTCCAGCCAATGCAGCGCGGTGGGCAGGCTCTTGGGCAGACCGGCGCTGCCGTGGAGATAAAGTTTGCCCAGTTCCAGCTGGGCTGCCTTGTGGCCGCCACGGGCGCCACGAATGAGTCCGAGTTCTTCACGATTTGCCATCGATATTCTCAACAATCCATAGAGAGGTCAGGCGCACCCGCGCTGTGAGGAAAGTCTACGACAGGCGCAAGTGTCCTTTTTGGCAAACGGGCAATTCATTGATTTTGCACAAACTTCGACCGTGTCCGCCGTCCGCGATTTCGCCACGCATTCGCCGCTTGCCAGGTAAACGCCGGCGCTTGCTGAGTTCCTAAAAAACAACAATAAAGATTGTTTGATTGGCTTTCCATCAATTGGGGACCGCATAATTGGCAAAACGCCGATTCCTGGAAGAAACAATGAAAACTGCTGTACTGGCTGTGACACTGCTGGGCGCGCTGACCGGCGTGGCGCAGGCGCAGTCGACAGTGCAGGTCTACGGCAGCCTCGACAGCGGCGTCATCAAGCGTTCGGGGCAGAGCCTGAGCGTGGGAAAACGCCAGGCCAACACCCTCGGCCTGCGCGGCGCGGAAGAACTGGGCGCGGGATTGCGCGCGCTGTTTCATCTGGAGATTCGCTATGAATCCGACACCGGCTTGCTCGAATACGGCGGCAACGGCCTGCAGCGTCCGTTCCTGCAAGGGCAGAGCCGGGTGGGCCTGGCGGGCGACTTCGGCACCCTGCGTCTGGGGCGCGGGCTGACTTCATTCCAGGAAATCAGCATGGCGTTCGAGCCATTTCATGGCATCCCCTCGCCGTCAGGCTTCCAGAGCGACATGATGGTGGGCGGCGGCTACAGTTCCGATCCGCTGGGCTTGCCGGGCAATTCGGCCACCCGCTTTTCCAACGCCCTGTTTTATAGCTCGCCCGAGTTCCTGGGCATGCAACTCAATCTGACTATCGGGTCGCGCGAAGCGAACGGCAACGCCGCCCTGGTCGGGCGTGGCTCGCCGCTGGCCCCCCAGTATCCCGCCAATGCGCAGGCCTCGGCCAATCCGTTCTCGATTGCCAGCACCTACAAGAACGGCCCGATCGCTTTGATGCTCGCTCATGAACGCAATGCGGTCGAACATGAGGTCACGGCCATCGCCGCCTACCTGTGGATCAGTCCCGAGACCAAACTGATGGCCTCGCTTTCACGGCAGGACCAGAGCCACACCCGCCTGGCCGGCCAGCACACCCGCGCCTGGGTGATGGGCGCCAATCACACCCTGGGCGCACGCAAGTTTCTGATGGGGTACGGGCAAACGCACACGGACAGTCTGGCCAGGGTCAAGCAGCTATCTCTTGGTCTTGAATACAGCTTGTCGAAGCGAACTTTTATCTATGCAGACTTATCGAACAAGAAAGGCGCACCCGCGCTCGCGCCGGGCGCTGCTTCCAGCATCAACCACTATTCTTTAGGGGTCCACCACGCTTTTTAACCCCCGCAACCCCGAAAGCGCGCGCTGAAAACGCCACATTGTCGAATGCTCTGTGTCTTTTCCGCAACCTGAGTGCCTGCCGACCGCCTGCTTTCTGTACAAGCAAGATGATCGATGGCATATTGGGCATAACGAATTAGTACGCGCGTTCGTTTTTACGCAATTAATCTTTGGAGACGCAATGAAAACAAAATTACTCGCTGGTGTTATCGCTACCTGCTTCGCAGCCCCTGTCCTGGCCCAGTCCAGCGTTGTGATTTATGGCATTGCCGACATGGCAGTCATGAAGACCAAGGGTGAAAAAACCAAGCTCGTCAGCGGCGGCGCCGACGGTTCGCGCATTGGTTTCCGTGGCACGGAAGACATCGGCGGTGGTTACAAGGCCATTTTCAACCTGGAAGCGCGCGTTGAGCTCGACACCGGTTCGCAAGTGCCTGCGCTGGTTCACAACAATGACGGCCTGTACCTGCTGCGCGGCATGGGCGCGATCCCTGCACCAATCCGCGCCGGCCTGGCTGGCCAGTTCCGCACCCTGGGCACCACCGCAGTCAACGCGGAAAAAGCCCTGTTTGACCGTACAGCTTATGTTGGCCTGGTCACCCCGGTCGGCGCAGTCATGATGGGCCGCATGTACACCCCTGGCTACGAAGTGTTTGCAGCAGCTGACGTGTTCGAAAACGGCACCGCCGGCGCATGGGGCGGCATCACCGGCGGCACCGCCGGCTTTACCGCACTGGGCGCGGACATCCGCTCGCAAAAAGCTATCCAGTACCGCATCGCCACGCCACAGGGCATTGGCGGCTCGGTCATGTACGGCTTCAAGAACTCGGGCTACCTCGGTCGCTACAACAAGTTCTGGGGCGCTGCAGTGACCTACAAGGCCAATGGCATCGACGCAGGTATCGCGCACAACCGCGGCTACGACCAGAACGACCGCAAGAGCCTGACCACCAGCACCATTGGCGGTTCCTACACCATGGGCGATTTCAAGTTCTTCATCGGTTACCACGACCAGGAAAACCTTAATTCGGTCCTGGTGCGCGACTACACCACGGCATGGGACACCTCGATCGCGCCATCGCTGGCGCCACTGGGTGCACCAACGGCAACTGCGCTGCGTAATGTCTTCACCACCAACATCGCGCGCAATACCCAGATCGACGCCAACAGCCTGCAGATCGGTCTGCACTACAAGCTCGGCGCCGGCCGCATCATGGCATCGGCAGCACGCCAGAACGACCGCACCTCGTCGAACAGCGATGCAACCCTGCTGGCCATCGGTTACGACCACAATCTGTCGAAGCGTACCGACGTGTACACCGTTCTTGCCAATATCAACAACAAGAACGAAGGCCAGTACACCCCAGGCGTAGCCGGCGCTCCAGGCGGCTTCACCAAAGTGCCAGGCGAAAGCAGCCACGCCTTCCAGGTTGGTATTCGTCACCGCTTCTGATCCGGCAGCAGCATCGCCACAAGACGCCTTCGTGAACTGAACCCCAAAAGTTGGACACCAACTTTTGGGGTTTTTTCATGGCGAA
>JAZKGU010000059.1:0-22819 GCA_040385745.1 Pseudomonadota bacterium | reverse complement strand
AGATGTTCTTGAGCGGATCGATGAAGCGCACTTCGATGTGCTCGTCGATCTTGTGAATGCTGCCATTCGGAGGGCCGAATTCTATCACCTGCGGGCAGATGCGCGCGATGAAGCGCCCATCCGAGGTCCCTCCGGTAGTCGACAGTTCGGTCTGCACTCCGGTTTCGTCGGCAATGGCCGCGGCCACCGCATCGGACAGGGCGCCGCGCGGCGTCAGGAAGGGCTTGCCCGAAAGCGTCCAGCGCAGCGCGTAGAGCAGCTTGTGCTTGTCGAGAATCGCGTGTACCCGCGCTTCCAGGCCCTCGGCCGTGCTGGCGGTGGAAAAACGGAAGTTGAAGTCGACGATCACTTCGCCCGGGATCACATTGTTGGCGCCGGTACCGGCATGGATATTCGACATTTGCCAGGACGTCGGCAGATAGTACTCATTGCCTTCGTCCCACTGCTCGGCCACCAGTTCGGCCAGCGCCGGTGCTGCCAGGTGGATTGGGTTGCAGGCCAGCTGCGGGTAAGCTATATGGCCCTGCACGCCCTTGATGGAAAGGCTGCCGCTGAGCGAGCCGCGCCGCCCGTTCTTGATCATGTCGCCCAGGATGTGGGCCGAGGTGGGTTCGCCCACCAGGCAGTAGTCGATGGTCACGCCGCGCTCTTCGAGTTTGTCGCATACCACTACCGTGCCGTCCACCGCCGCGCCTTCCTCGTCGCTGGTGATGAGAAAAGCGATCGAACCCTGGTGCTGCGGATGGGCGGCGACGAACTCCTGGCACGCCACTACCATGGCCGCGATCGAGGTTTTCATGTCGGCCGCGCCGCGCCCAAACAGCTTGCCGTCGCGCTGGGTCGGCACAAAAGGCTGGGATGCCCATTGATCGAGCGGGCCGGTGGGTACCACGTCGGTGTGGCCGGCGAACACGAACAGTGGAGCGCTGCTGCCGCGCCGCGCCCACAGATTGGTCACGCCATTCGATTCGATAGTCTCGCAAACGAAGCCGAGCGGCTCGAGCAGGGCGATCAGGCGCCGCTGGCAGCCCTTGTCGTCGGGAGTGATTGACGAGAGCGCGAGCAG
Source organism: Pseudomonadota bacterium (assembly GCA_040385745.1). Lineage (GTDB taxonomy): Bacteria > Pseudomonadota > Gammaproteobacteria > Burkholderiales > Burkholderiaceae_D > Telluria_A. Next base: position 21,753 of record JAZKGU010000059.1, on the reverse strand, counting down.
TTCTTCGGCCAGCGCCAGCGTGGCGGAGGGTGTCATCGGAACAGGTCCTGGTACTGCGCGTCCGAGAAACCGACGCTGAACTTGCCGCCGCGGTCAAGAACGGGCCGCTTGATCACAGATTGGTGCTCGAGGATCAGGGCCAGCGCCGAGGCGCTATCTTGCACGGCGGCCTTGCGCTCGTCGGGCAAATTGCGCCAGGTGGTGCCTTTGCGGTTGACCAGTACTTGCCAGTCGATTTGCGTCAGCCACGCCGCAGCGGTTGCAGCATCGAGCCCCTGCTTTTTGAAGTCGTGGAAGTCGAAAGCCTGCCCCTGGTCGCCGAGCCAGGTCCTGGCCTTTTTAACCGTATCGCAGTTGGGGATGCCGTAGAGGGTGTTTTTTATCATGATGTCAGCAGGCGGCAGGCGGCCCGATGCGGGAGCAAGACCAGTTAAAACCGGGGGAGGGCGACAGGATACCACACAGGGGCAAAGCGGCAGGCCGCCGAATGTTGCTTTCGGAGCAAATAGTTGTACTGTGCGCAGCTTATGCCGGATAATGGCGATCGCCCCGCTCGCCGGGAATTCATATCGAATTGTCTTGATGGGATAGGTAATGCTAGAAAAAAGTTGCAGCGACTATCAGGCCAGCACGGGAGGGTTCAACGCCCAGCTGTTCGATAGCAGCGCGGACTGCATCAAGATCCTCGATTTGGATGGCAATGTCAGCGACCTCAATCTGGGCGGGGTACGTGCGCTCGAACTCGATGATCCAGACATGCTCACTGGCCGGCGCTGGGTTGAGTTCTGGCCCGACGATGTGCGCGCCCAGGTGGCGCAGGCAGTAGCAAGCGGTCTCAAGGGCGAGACAGCCCAGTTTGGCGCGTTCTGCCCTACGTCCAAAGGCAATGCACGCTGGTGGGATGTGGTGGTTACGCCGATCCGCGATGCGGCCGGCGTGGTGAGCCAGCTCATGGTGGTGTCGCGCGATGTGACCGACCTGTATCTGGCGCGCGAAGCGCTGCAGGACGCCAACCGCCGCAAGGACGAATTTTTGGCGCTGCTGTCGCACGAGCTGCGCAATCCGCTGTCGGCGGCCGGCATGGCAGCGTCCGTGCTGCAGACCCAGCAACTGACCCCGGCCCGCGTGGTCGAAATTGGCAATCTGATCCAGCGCCAGGTTGCCCACATGAGCCGCATGGCCGAGGATTTGCTCGATGTCTCGCGCGTGACCCGTGGCGAGGTCAGTCTGAAAATGGAGCCGGTCGAGATCAAGGACGTGGTGCGTTCGGTGCTCGAGCAGGTCCATGCCACTTGCCAGGCCAAGGGCCAGCACATTGACACTGCGCTCAGCGAGGCGCCATGCCTGGTCCTGGGCGACAAGACCCGCCTGGTCCAGATCATCGCCAACATCGTCGGCAATTCGATCCGCTATTCCCCCCAGGGCGGCATGATCGAGCTGTCACTGAACGTAGTGCAGGATGAAGTGGTGCTCACGGTGAGCGATTCGGGAATCGGTATCGCTGCTGCCGACATTCCCACACTGTTCGACCTGTACAAGCAGGGCATGCGCGACGATGGCGAGCGCAAGAGCGGCGGCCTGGGAATCGGCCTGGCGCTGGTGCGCAGCCTGGTCGAACTGCATGGCGGCAGCGTGGTCGCCTACAGCGAAGGGCTGGGCATGGGCAGCCGCTTTGTAGTGCGCCTGCCCTCCTGCGGGGCCTGAAGCACCCGCCGGCCCCTTTACTGCGTCCCTGAAGCGCGGGTGCTCTCGACCCAGCGCTTGACCTTTTGCTCCAGCACGGCCAGCGGCATTGCGCCGTCTTCGAGCACCACGCGGTGGAACTCGGAGAGCACAAAACGCGGCCCCAGCGCCGCCGCGGCGTTCTGGCGCAGTTCGGAGATCTTCATCTGCCCGATCTTGTAGGCCAGGGCCTGGCCGGGCCAGGCCATATAGCGTTCCGCCGCGATCTTTGCCACGGCCTCGCTGTGACCCAGCGTCTCGCGCATGTAGGCCATGGCCTGTTCGCGTGTCCAGCCCTGCTCGTGCAGGCCGGTGTCGACCACCAGCCGTACTGCGCGCAGCAGTTCGGCATTCAGGTGGCCGAAGTACTGGTCGGGCGCCTCGAACACACCGAGCTCCTTGCCCAGGCTTTCAGCATACAGTCCCCAGCCTTCGCCGTAGGCGACGATGTAATTGAACTTGCGGAAGTCAGGTAGCGGGCGCTCGAGCTGCAGGGCGATCTGGAAGTGATGGCCGGGGCGCCCCTCGTGCAGATAGAGGGTGGTCATGCGGGTGCTGTCGTAGGTGGTCGGGTCATTCACGACCGACCAGAAAATGCCGGGCCGGGAGCCATCGCTGGCGGGCGGGCCGTAATGGTCCGAGGCCGAGGCGCGCGTCAGTTCGGGCTCGAGGCGCTGCTCGAGCGGCGCCTTGGGCAGCAGAGTGAACATGCCGGCCAGCTTGGGTGCCAGGCGCTGGTCGAGCGCCCGGTAGAAGGCGAGAATTTCTTCTTCGCTCTTGAAAGGACGGTATTTGGGCTGTTCGGACATCCAGCGCGGCAGGCCGGCGGGCGCGCCGGTGTAGCCGAGCTTTGGCCCCAGTTCGGCGAACTGCTGCTGGATGCGCGCGACCTCCTGCAGGCCGATCTGATGGATTTGCTCGGGCGTGAGGGTGGTGGTGGTCTGGGCCGCAACGCGCTGGGCATACCATGCGCGGCCATTGGGCAGGGCGCCGTAGCCGGCTGTGTCGCGTCCAGCCGGCAGGTATTCCTCCTTTAAAAATGCGGCCATGCGCACCAAGGCAGGATTGAGCTGGTTGGCGATTTCATCGCGATAGGCGCGCGTCAAGGCCGCCTTGTCGGCCGCGCTGAAACCGGCCGGCAGCTTGGTGATCGGGGTGTAGAACACGCTCGCTTCCGGCGTTGCGCTGATCAGCTTGTCGTATTTCGGGATGGCCGTGGCGGTCAGCGCCTTCGATTGGACCACACCGCTCTTGATCCCCTCGCGCATATTGGCGATGGCCTGCTCGATCCAGTCCGACAGCTGGCGCACCCGGCTGAGGTAGGCGCGGTATTGCTTGGGCGTGGTGATCGGCTGCGAGTTGTCGCCACTGGCAAGATTGGCCAGTGCGGTCGGCATCCCGCCGGACGGATCGACCGGCATCAGATGATCCGGAAAGGGCTCGCCGGCCAGCGCACTTGCCAGGGTGTAGTCGAGGATGTCGTAGCTGATGCGATCGGCGCTACTCAGCGCTTCAGGGCGGATAGCTTTCAGGCGCGTGCTGAACTTGCGGTAGTCGGCGTACTGCCGGGCTATCTGTTTGGGCCCGATGCTCATGCCAAGCTGGTCGTCGAAGCGGTTGTCGCCCATGAAGGTGGCGCCCATCGGCTCAAAACGCGCCACGGACAGATAATAGTCTTTCATCAGCTGCTGCAACTGGCGCTGCGCGGCGTTGGCTGGCTGGCTGGCCCTGGCGCCGGGCTTGGCAGGCTTGGCCTGCGCCACAGGCGCCACGGCCAGCATCAGGGCGAGGGCGGCGGCGCTGCACACGGAAATGGATTTCATGGGACGACCTCTGCAGTAATAGTCAAATGAAAAAAGGCGGCTTGCGCCGCCTTGCCAATGCCTGGTTCGAACTCAGGTATTGAGGGTGAACTCGGTAAACGAGGCCGCGTCCTCTTCCTTTTGCGCCTCTTCCTTGGCGTCGGTGCCATTGTTGAGCAGCCACAGCAAATTGGTTGCCGAGTCGGCGTTGGCCAGCGCCTCCTCCTGCGTCACCAGGCCGCTCTTGACCAGCTGGAACAGGGCCGATTCGAACGACTGCGAGCCTGGCGAGAGCGACTTCTCCATCGCTTCCTTGATCTGGCCAATTTCGCCTTTTTCGATCAGGTCCGAGACGTAGCGCGTGTTGACCATGATCTCGACCGCCGCCTGACGGGTGCCGCCGGCGGCCGAGCGCACCAGGCGCTGCGACACGATGGCCTTGACCGCCGAGGACAGATCCTGCAGCAGGGCCGCGCGGTTCTCGATCGGGTAGAAGCTGATGATGCGGTTGAGCGCATTGTAGGAGTTGTTGGCGTGCAGCGTGGCGAGCACCAGGTGACCCGATTGCGCATAAGCCAGCGCCGCGGCCATGGTTTCCTTGTCGCGGATTTCGCCGATCAGGATGCAGTCAGGGGCCTGGCGCATCGAGTTGCGCAAAGCGGTGTAGAAACTGACTGCATCGCTGCCGATCTCGCGCTGGTTGACGATCGATTTCTTGTTCTTGAACAGGTATTCGATCGGGTCTTCCAGCGTCAGGATGTGGCCGGCGCGCAGTTCATTGCGGTGGTCCAGCATCGAGGCGATGGTGGTCGACTTGCCCGAACCGGTGGCGCCTACCAGCAGCAGCAGGCCGCGCTTTTCCATGATCAGGTCGGCCAGCACCGTCGGCAGGCCGAGGTCGCCCAGGGCCGGGATCTGCGCCGGCACAAAACGGAACACGGCCGAGATGCTGCCGCGCTGGCGAAAGGCCGACAGGCGGAAGCGTCCCAGGTTGGGCACCGAGATACCCATATTGAGTTCGTTTTCGCGCCGCAGTTCGGCCATCTGCTCGGCCGAAGCTATCTCCGACAGCAGCGAATCGATGTTTTCCGGATCGAGCTTTTGCTGGTTGATCGGGATGAGATTTCCGTTGATCTTGATATGCACGGGCGAATTGACCGCGAAGAACATATCCGATGCACTCTTTTCCTTCATCAGCTGAAACAGGCGTTCCATTGCCATGGCTGGGGTCTCCTAGTGGAAATCGATCAAATGCCGCGTAGCAGTTCGTTGATGCCCGTCTTGGCGCGTGTCTTGGCATCGACGCGCTTGACGATGACGGCGCAGTACAGGCTGTACTTGCCGTCTTCGGAAGGCAGGTTGCCCGATACCACGACCGAACCGGCGGGCACGCGTCCATAGCTCACCTCGCCAGTGGCCCGATCGTAGATCTTGGTCGACTGGCCGATGTAGACACCCATCGAAATCACCGAGTTTTCCTCGACGATAACGCCTTCGACGATCTCGGAACGAGCGCCGATGAAGCAATTGTCTTCAATGATGGTCGGATTGGCTTGCATCGGTTCGAGCACGCCGCCAATGCCCACGCCGCCCGACAGGTGCACGTTCTTGCCGATCTGGGCGCAGGAGCCGACCGTGGCCCAGGTGTCGACCATGGCGCCTTCATCGACATAGGCGCCGATGTTGACATAGGACGGCATCAGCACCACGTTTTTGGCGATGAAGCTGCCGCGCCGGGCCACCGCCGGCGGCACCACGCGAAAGCCGCCGCGAGCGAAGTCGTCGGCGCTGTAATTGGCGAACTTGGTGGGCACCTTGTCGTAGAACTGCATGGTGCCGTCGCCGGCCAGCACGCTGTTGTTTTCAAGCCGGAACGAAAGCAGCACGGCCTTTTTGATCCACTGATTGACCACCCAGTCGCTGCCGCTTTTTTGAGCGACGCGCAGGCTGCCGTCGTCCAGTCCGGCGATGACATGGGCTACTGCATCGCGCACTTCGGCGCTGCCGTTGGAAGGGGTGATCTCGGCGCGTTGTTCCCAGGCGCCGTCGATGATGGTCTGAAGTTGTTGGGTCATTGGATGGTTGTCAGTGCGGTTACAGGAATTTTCAAGCCATGGCAAAACTGGACGATGCGCTGCGCTGCTTCCACGCCTTCGTCAACTTCGGCCACCAGTGCCATACGGATGCGGTGCTGCCCCGGGTTCACGCCATGCGCCTCGCGCGCTAAATAGCTTCCCGGCAATACAGTGACATTATAGTCAACATACAGACGGCGTGCGAACTCTTCGTCGGTCAGGCCGCTGCGGCGCACGTCGGCCCACAAATAAAAGCCGGCGTCGGGCAGTTCCACATCCATCACCTCGCGCAGCAGGGGCGTGACCAGATGGAATTTTTCGCGGTACTTGGCGCGGTTTTCCTGGACGTGGGTCTCGTCGTTCCAGGCCGCGATCGAGGCAGCCTGCACCGGTGGCGCCATGGCGCCGCCGCAGTAGGTGCGGTAGAGCAGGAATTTTTTGATGATGGCCGCGTCGCCGGCCACGAAACCGGAGCGCATGCCCGGCACATTGGAGCGCTTGGACAGGCTGGAAAACACTATCAGGTTGGCATAGGGGCGCGCGCCGCCGCTGCGCCCCAACTGGTGCGCAGCTTCCAGCGCGCCCAGCGGTGCGCTGGCCGTGTGGTAAATCTCGGAATAGCATTCGTCGGCGGCGATCACGAAGCCGTACTGGTCGGACAGGGCGAACAGCTGCTGCCAGTCCTCCAGCGAGAGCGTGGCGCCGGTAGGATTGCCCGGCGAGCACAGGTAAAGCAGCTGCACGCGGGGCCACACGGCGGCCGGCACGCTGGCGTAATCGCAGGCGAAATTACGGCCCGGTTCGGAGTTGACGAACCAGGTATCGGCCCCGGCCAGGAAGGCCGCGCCCTCGTAGATTTGATAGAAGGGATTGGGGCAGACCACCAGCGCGTCCGCCTTGGCGCTGTCGATCACACAGTGGGCGATCCCGAACAGGGCTTCGCGCGAGCCGTTCACCGGCAGCACCTGGGTGGCCGGGTCCAGCGCCGGCACCCCATAGCGCCGCTCGATCCAGGCGCCAATAGCGGCGCGCAATGCATCGCTGCCGATGGTGCTGGGATAACTGGCCAGGCCGGGCAGGGCCTGGGTCAGGGCTTTCTGGATGAAGGCGGGGGTCGGGTGCTTGGGTTCGCCGATGCCCAGACTGATCGGCGCGTACTCGGGATTGGGGGTCAGGCCGGCGAACAGCTGACGCAGTTTTTCGAACGGGTAGGGGTGCAGCTTGTCGAGATGTGGATTCACGGCGTAACCAGGGTTGTCGAAGGACGAAACAGCCTGATTATTATAGGCGACATTGCGCCCCTTCGCGCCAGGCCCCCGGGTTTACGCCTGACCACTCCTTGAAAGCATGGGTAAAGGCGCTTTGTTCCTGGTAGCCCAGCAAAAACGCAATGTCGACCAGCGACAGGCCGTCCTGGCGCAGATAATCCTTGGCCAGGGCAAAGCGGGCCTGGTCGAGCACTTGCTGGAAGCTGGCGCCGGCTTCATTGAGCTTGCGCTGCAGGGTGCGCGGCGTGAGCTTGAGTTCTTCGGCGATGGACGCCAGGCGCACCCGGTCGTGCGCCAGGCTGCGGATGATGGCCGCGTTGACCTGGGCCGTGATGCCCTGCGCATGGCGGCTGCGCTCCTGCAGCAGCTGTTCGGCATGGCGCTGCAGCACCGGATACAGGCCGACGTCGGCATTGGGCACGGGCCAGGCCAGCAGCGCGGCGTCGAAATGGGTGGCGTCGATGTGCGAGCCGAAGCGTGGCAGCGCCCCGAAGATGCGCAGGTATTCATCCGCATGCGCCTCGCCCTGGTGGCGAAAATGCATTTGCGGAGCGGGTAGCGCTACCCCGGCCAGCCAGGTCGAAAACACGCGGATGCCGGCAAACACGCTCTCGACCAGGTGACGGTTGCCGTCGGGGTAGTTGCTGATCCATTCGTACTGGGCGTTGGCGCCGTCCAGGTGCAGAGCCGAGCGGCCCAGGTCGTGCGCCAGCTGCTCGTAGCGCAAGGTCTGCTGGAACACCTGGCCGAAGTCGCGGCACGAGAGCAGGATCAGGCCGTACACGCTGTAGGTGCCCAGCTTGACGCGCTCGCCCACATGCAAGCCGAAATGCGGATCGTCCGCCAGCCTGGCGCCGACCTCCAGCAGGCGCACATAGTCGTCGGCGGCCAGCAGCTCCGCTCCCGGGGCCAGATGGGCGGGAGGCAGGCCGGCGCCGGTGGCCAGGTCGGATGCGCTCACGCCGCGCGCGGCGGCCGCTTCGAGCAGGGGCTGGAGATAGGAGCCGGTGACCCGGCGCGCTTCAGGGCGCAGCGCTGGCATGTTTGAACAAGTGGGTTGGCATGAAAGCGCAATACGTTAAAGTGGCCCGGTCTTAAGCTGATGGCGGTGAAAATCAGCTGTAAGTATAACGGGAAAGTTCAATGAAACGGTGGAACGGTTGGGGTGATGAGGGCATCGAGTTTGCCCTCAATGGCGAGGCGCAGGCCTTCCTGGAAGAGCGGCTCGGCCTGGGCGGCAAGTCGCTCGACGCCACCCATGCCGCCGCCTGCGCCCGGCTCGCTCCTTCGCGCCTGCCATCGCATCGGCTCATCGAATGCGATCCTGCGGTACGCCTGGCCAATGCCTTGGGACAGAGCCTGCCCGACTGGCTGCGCATGCGTCACGGACGCATCGACCATGCCCCGGATGGCGTGGCTTTTCCCGACAGCGGCGAGCAGGTGCGCGAGCTGCTCGACTACGCCAAAGCCAGCGGCGCCATCGTGATCCCCTACGGCGGCGGCACCAGCGTGGCTGGCCACCTTGGCGTGCCGGCCGGGGACGCGCCGGTGCTGACGGTGAACCTGACGCGCATGCGCGCCATGCTCAAGCTCGACACCGAGGCCCAGCTGGCCACCTTCGAGGCTGGCGTGTTTGGTCCCGACCTGGAAGCGCAGCTGCGCGCCCACGGTTACACGCTGGGACATTTTCCGCAATCGTTCGAGTATTCGACCCTGGGCGGCTGGATCGCTACGCGCTCCTCTGGGCAGCAATCGCTGCGCTACGGGCGCATCGAGCAGATGTTCGCCGGCGGACGGGTGGAGTCGCCCGCCGGGCGGCTCGACCTGCCAACGTTTCCGGCCTCGGCGGCCGGTACCGACCTGCGCGAGGTTGTGCTGGGCTCCGAGGGGCGGATCGGCATCCTGACCCAGGCCGCAGTGCGGGTGCAGCCCCTGCCTGCGTTCGAGGCCTTCCACGCGGTGTTTTTTCCGAACTGGGAAGCGGCGTGCAGCGCCACCCGAATCATGGCGCAGGCCAGGCTGCAGCTGTCGATGCTGCGCCTGTCGAACCCACTCGAAACCGAAACCATGCTGACCCTGGCGGGGCACGCCACGCTGGTCGGTATGCTCGAAAAATACCTGGGTTGGCGCGGCTGCGCCGACGGCAAATGCATGCTGCTGATCGGCGTGAGCGGGGAGCGCGGCGCGGCCAGGGCGGGGCTACGCGCGGCGCTGGCGCTGGCTCGCACGCACCGGGGCGTGCATGTGGGCCGCACTATGGGCGACAAGTGGCAGCAGAACCGCTTTCGCAATGTCTACCTGCGCAACAGCGCCTGGCAGCACGGCTATGCCATCGACACCGTGGAAACCGCGCTCGACTGGCCCGGCGTGACGGACATGATGCATGGCGTCGAGCGCGCCGCGCTGGAGGCGCTGGCTGGCAGGGGCGAGCGGGTGCATGCCTATACTCACCTGTCGCACGTGTACGCCCAGGGCGCGAGCGTGTACACCACCTTTGTCTACCGGCTCTCCGGCAGCTACGAGGAAGACCTGGCGCGCTGGCGCACTCTCAAAACCAAAGTGTCGCAAGCCATCGTGGCCCATGGCGGCACCATCAGCCACCAGCATGGCGTGGGCAGCGACCACGCTCCGTATCTGGAAGCCGAGAAGGGCGCGCTCGGACTGGGCGCCATGCGCGCGCTGTTCGAGTACTTCGATCCGGAGCGGCGCATGAATCCAGGCAAACTGGTGGCGCCGTGAATCCTGGCGCACCTGGCGCATGGGGCGCCGGCTGGCGCGCGCAGCTTCCCGCGCTGGCCCGCGCCGACTGGGACCTGCTCATCATCGGCGGCGGCATTACCGGCGCCGGCATCCTGCTCGAAGCGGCGCGGCGCGGCCTCAAGGCTCTCCTGATCGAACAGCGCGACTTTGCCTGGGGTACCTCGAGCCGCTCGTCCAAACTGGTGCATGGCGGGCTGCGCTACCTCAAGCAGGGCCGCCTCGGCCTCACGCGCGAATCGGTAAAGGAGCGCGACGCCTTGCTGCGCGATGCTGGCGGTCTGGTCGAGCCGCAGGGCTTTGCTTTCGCCGACTACGCCGGGCGTCGACCCGGGCGCCGCGCTTTTCTTCTCGGTCTGGCCATGTACGATCTGATGGCGGGCAAGCGGCGCCAGCGCCACTATCGCAGCCCTACCGAATTTCTGATGATGGCCCCCAACGTCGCGCGCACGGCGCTGCAAGGCGGCATCTGCTATGACGACGCCAAGACCGACGATGCGCGCCTGGTGCTGCGCGTGCTGCGCGAGGCGCAGGTCAGCGGCGGGGTTGCCGTCAACTACCTGGCGGCCGAGACACTGCTGCGCGCCGATGGCAGGGTGTGCGGCGCGCGCGTGCGCGACGGCGCCGGCGGCGCGGTGCACGACATCCATGCTCGCCTTGTGATCAACGCCAGCGGCGCCTGGGCCGATGGCCTGCGCGGCCAGACCGGCGCCAAAGCGCGTCTGCGCCCCCTGCGCGGCAGCCACCTGGTGCTGCCTGCGTGGCGCTTGCCGCTGGCGCAGGCGGTGAGCCTGATGCACCCGCTCGACGGGCGCCCCGTGTTCGCATTTCCGTGGGAGGGCGTGACCCTGGTCGGCACCACCGATGTCGATCACGGCGCCGCGCAGGGCGCGGAAGCTGCCATCACGCGGGACGAGCTGGACTACCTGTTGCAGGCGCTGACAGCGCAGTTCCCATCGCTCGACCTGTGCCAGGCCGACGTGCTGGCGACCTACGCCGGAGTGCGGCCCGTCATCGACAGCGGCGCCAGCGATCCTTCCAAGGAGGGGCGCGAGCACGCGCTCTGGATCGACGCCGGCATGCTGACGGTCACTGGCGGCAAGCTCACCACTTTCCGCGTCATCGCGCTCGATGCCTTGCGCAAGGCAGCTCCCTTGCTGCCGCACTGGCGCGCCCGCTTCGATGCGCGCCCGATCTTCGCTGCGCCCGCGCCGCTAGACGCGCGTCTGGACGGCGCCCTGCGCCAGCGTTTGCAGGGGCGTTATGGCGCCCACGCCGCCGCGCTGCTCGCATGTGCGCAGCCCGGTGAACTCGAGCCCATTCCCGGCACCCTGACCCTGTGGGCCGAGCTGCGCTGGGCCGCACGCGCCGAAGCGGTCGAGCACCTGGAAGACCTGCTGCTGCGCCGCACCCGACTGGGACTGCAATTGCGCGGCGGCGGGCTTGAGCACCTGGCGCGCATCCGCGCCATCTGCCAGGACGAACTAGGCTGGGACGAGGTGCGATGGGACAGCAGTCAGGAGGCCTATCTGGCATTATGGAACTCACACTACAGCTTGCCGCCATGACCGACAAAACCATCCTCGCCATCGACAACGGGACCCAGAGCGTGCGCGCGATTCTGTTCGACCTGGCCGGCAATATCGTGGCCAAGTCGCAGGTGCAGTTGCCAGCCCCTTTCTCGGATCATCCTGGCTGGGCCGAGCATGATCCGGAAGGGTACTGGCAGGCCGTGTGCCAGGCCTGCCAGGGCCTGTGGGTCCAGCCAGGCGCCGACCGGACCGCGCTGCAGGGCGTGGCCATCACCACCCAGCGCGGCACGGTGATCAATCTGGACAAGGACGGCCAGGCTCTGCGCCCGGCCATGACCTGGCTCGATCAGCGCCGCACCGGGCGCGTGCCTGCCATGAGCAAATGGTGGCTGGCTGCGTTTCGGCTGGCGCGGGTCAAGGGCACCATCGACTACTTTCGCGGCGAAGCGGAGATCAACTGGATCAAGGCCGAGCAGCCGGCCATCTGGGCCGCTACCGACAAATTCCTGCTGCTGTCAGGCTACCTGAATTATCGCTTATGCGGCCGCTTCATCGATTCCACCGGCTCTCAGGTGGGCTACCTGCCGTTCGATTACAAGCGTCAGCGCTGGGCCGGGGCGCGCGACTGGAAATGGCAGGCGCTGGCGGTGCTGCCGCACATGCTGCCGGAACTGGTGGCCCCCGGCGCGCGCATGGGAACTATCAGCGCGGCGGCGGCCGCCGCGAGCGGCATCCCCGAGGGCATGCCCTTGCTGGCCGCTGCCGCCGACAAGGCCTGCGAGGTGATCGGCGCGGGTTGCCAGGCCGCGCATATTGGCTGCCTGAGCTACGGCACCACCGCCACCATCAACACCACCAGCACCAGGTATGTGGAGGTGACGCCGCAAATCCCGCCATACCCCGCCGCCATTCCCGGCGCCTTCAGCACCGAAGTGCAGATTTTTCGCGGCTACTGGATGGTCAACTGGTTCAAGGAACAGTTCGGCCACCACGAGCAGGCCCGCGCACTGGAGGAGGACGTGGCGCCCGAGCAGCTGTTCGACGAACTGGTACGGGCGGTCCCGGCCGGATCGATGGGCTTGATGCTGCAGCCCTACTGGACGCCGGGAATCAAGGTGCCCGGACGCGAGGCCAAGGGCGCCATCATCGGCTTTGGCGACGTGCACACGCGGGCCCATGTCTATCGCGCGATCCTCGAAGGACTGGCCTACGCGCTCAGGGACGGCAAGGAACGCATTGAACGGCGCAGCGGCGTGCCGATCACGCAGCTGCGGGTCTCCGGCGGCGGCTCGCAAAGCGACGCCGCCATGCAGTTGACGGCCGATATCTTTGGCTTGCCAACTGCGCGCCCGCATGTCTACGAAACCTCCGGCCTTGGCGCGGCGATCGACGCGGCGGTGGGCCTGGGTCTGTACCCGGACTTCGCCACGGCGATCGGCGCAATGACGCGGGTAGGGCGCGTGTTCGAGCCCAACGCGGCCAACCGCGCGCTCTACGATCAGCTCTACAAGCGCGTGTACCAGAAGATGTATGCGCGACTGCAGCCGATGTATGCGGAAATTGGCGCCATCACGGGCTATCCGCAGCCGCCCTCGGAAGCGTAGTCGGTTCGCTTACAGCTTGCGGCTTAGCTGCAGGCTCCATGCGCGCCCGGCCAGGGGCAGGTCAAAGCGGATATTGCCGGGGCCGATGCTGGGCTCGCGAATATCGCGGTCGAACAGGTTTTGCACCAGCGCGCGCAGCTCCCAGGCGCCCGCCAGGTTCGCGCGCGCCAGGCTCACGTCGGTTTTGGTGTAGTCGGCCAGCAGCGGGCGCATGTCCCAGGCTTCGCGCTTGCGGTCGGCGACATGGTTGACCATGAGCGCCGCTTCCCATGAGGGCGCGAATTCCCAGCGCGCCCGTGCGAAGAAGCGTTTTTCGGGCGCCAGGCCTACATCACGGTCGCTCATGCTGTCGGTGCTGTGCTGCAGCGATACGCTGCCGGTGAATTTGAATGTGCGCACTGGATCCCAGCTGGCCTCCAACTCCAGGCCGCGCCCGCCCTGATCGCTGGTGTTCTGAAAGGTCTTGCCGGTGCTGGGATCGGGGTTGGAGATGGCGGCGATAATATCGCGCATGCGGTAGCGGAACAGGGTCAGGTTGGTCTGCAGGGTGCTGAGCGGTTGCCACACTACCGCCAGTTCGGTGGTAGCGATCTTCTCGGGCCGGATCGACGGATTGCCGATATTGACCGGGTTGTTGCGGTTGTATTGTTCGGTCGATGAGGGCGCCCTGAACGCGCGCCCGTGCATGGCTTTCACGATGACGTTGTAGGCCGCGTCCCAGACCAGTGCCACGCGCGGATTGCTGGTGCTCCCAAAGTCGGAATAACGGTCGTGGCGCAGGCCCGTGGTCAGGGTCCAGTCGCGCGCGAGCTTCCATTCGTCCTGCACAAAAATGTAGTTGAGGTGGCGCTTGTGCGGCAGCAGGTAGGCCAGGTCGGTGTTCTCGGCGTTGACGATGCTGCCGAGCGGCCAGAAGGCGGGGCCGCCTCCCGTCATGAGGACCATATTGAAATTCTTGAATTCGGGTGCTGCATACAGATCAGCGGTGCGGTGGCCGACACCGATGCGTATCCGGTGCCTGGAGAACCCGGTATAGAAGGCGGTGACGCCGAGCGCCGTGGTGCGTTCGTAATGGCCCGGGTTGCCGATCACGCCTTCCGGAAAAGCGCCGCCGAAGGCGCCGGCCGGGAACAGCGCATAGCCCTGCCGGCTGGGATCGAGGCGCAGGTCCTGGTAGGACAAGACCGCCGACAGATCCCACATCGGCAGCACATTGGTCCGTTCGTAGCTCAGATCGCCATAGAAGCGCGACTCGGGCAGGCGCGAATAAGGATCAAGACTCTCCGCCAGGCCGGCGCCGAGCCCGATGTCGCGCTTCTGAAAGCCGAGGCGCAGGCGTAAGCCCTGGTAGGCCAGGTCGGCACGCAGGTCGAGCGCCTTGCGTTCCAGGCTGACTGGTCCTGGCGCGAGCGAGGCCTTGGTGCCAAACACGGGGTCCAGCATGCCTTGCAGGTCCTGGTCGACAATGCGGCGATGTCCGTCCGAATGCCCAGCGCGCAGGTAGAGCGCAGCCGACACGGCGCCGATCCGCCCGCCATACTGCAGCCAGGCGTCGCGGTTGCCAAAGCTGCCGGCGCGTACACCGTATTCGAGGCCGCCGATTTCTTCCGCGGTTTTAGTGATGACATTGATGACGCCCGCATAGGCGTCGGCCCCGTACAGCGCCGAACCAGGTCCGCGAATGACCTCGATGCGGGCGATATTCTCGACCGGCATACCGCCCCAGGCAAAGCTGCGATTGCCAGCGAAGATGCTGGTGATCGGCAGGCCATTGACCAGCATGAGGACCTGGGGATTGTAGTTGGTGAAGCTGCCGCGCATGCCGTAGATCGGCGAATACGCAAGATGCGACACCGAGACGTGCAGCCCCGGCACGGCAGCGAGCACCTCATCGAGTTCGCTCACGCCCATGGCCTTGATATCGCGCGCGGTGATGACGGTGGCGGTGGCCGGCGCATGGCGAATCGCCTGGGCGCTGCCGGTGGCGATGCTCACCTGCGTATTGTCCCCGTAGCTAAGCGCAAGCTCGTCTTCCTCGATCTGTTGCGCCGCTGCCGGACGCCAGGCCAGCAGCAAGGCTGCGGCGATTGCCGTGAAGGGGACAAGCTGTAAATTCATGCGCAACTCTTCCGGTAGGCGCTGCCTGATCGCTCAGTTCGCGCAAGATTGGGATTGTTACATTCACCTTATTATTACGTATAAGTTGCACCAAAGCTACAAATCCCATGCGCGGCGGGTAGCAGCGTTGTATTTAATGCGCCTGTCCAGCAAAAGGGCCGCCGGGACCAGCGCATGTGCGTCTTGCTATCATGCTGTTTTGTCCTGGCCGCCTCAGCATGTACTCATCCAAAAGCAAACTCGCCGTTCCCCTTGCCCTGCTCACTGCGGTAGGCATGCTCTCGTCCGATCTGTATCTGCCGGCGCTGCCCGCCATGGCGCGCGAGATCGGCGCTGGGGTGGTGCAGGCGCAGGCGACCATGGCCGTGTATCTGCTGGCGCTGGCCGTGTCGCAGCTAGGGTGGGGGTGGGCGGCCGATCGCTTCGGCGACCGCATCACCATCCTGGCCGGGATCTGGCTGCTGATCGGCGGTAGTTTGCTGTGCGCGCTGGCGCCCAATGTCGAGATCATGCTGCTGGGCCGGCTGTTGCAGGGCCTGGGTTCGGGCGCCGCCACGGTCGCCGTACCGGCGCTGATCCGGCGCCGCTTTTCCGAGAGCGAAGCTGTGGGTGCGTTATCGATTGTGGCCACGCTGGAGTCGGTGGTGCCGGCGGCCGGCCCGGTACTGGGCGTGGCGCTGCTCAAGGTCGCCAGCTGGCGAGTGAGTTTTGTGCTGATTGCGCTGGCAGCGTTCGTGCTGCTGTTTTTTGCCAGCCGCATTGTGGGCGCGGGCGGCAATCAAAGCGCGCCTGGCGCGGACGCCATACATGGGGCAGGCTTTTCCGGTGCGTTTCTTCGGCACTGCGCAGCCTACGCCTGCATGTTCGGGGCCTTGTTGATGTTCGTGGCCAGCGCCCCGCACCTGGTCACCCACTGGTTCGGCGAGTCGATCAACGCGTTCGCGGTCCTGCAGGTGTGTGGCGTGCTCGCATTCATGCTGGGAGCGCGGCGCGCAAGCCGGGTGGCGGGCATCGTCGGAGTGGAAGTGCTGGTGCGGCGCGGCACTCTCTGGCTGGGCGCTGCGGCGGCCGTCATGGTGGCCTGCGCCGCCGTCGACTTGCGCTCGATCGCGACAGTGACGCTGGCGTGGGCGATGTTCTGCTACGGGCTCGGCGTGCGCGGGCCCTCGTCGATGTCGCGCGCACTGTCGCTGGTCGCTGGTGCGCATGGCAAGGCGGCCGGTGTGCTGATGTTCAGCGCGTTCGCGGCCACGGCCCTGGCGACGATGGCCGTGGCGCCTTTCCTGCATTTAGGCTTGTGGCCGGTGGCGCTGCTGCTGGCCGTGCTGGTTGGCGCCAGCGCGGCGCTGGTGCCGGAGTTGATGGTGCGCGCGCGCGCGCGCGGGGCGCAGCTGGGGTAGGGAACCGACGCCCCGCTGGCGCGGGGACGATGGTGGCTTTTTGCTTTACGGCTTTGCCGGCGCCAGGAAATTCCTGACTTCGGCCTGGAACTGCTCGGACTGGTCCCACATGATGAAGTGGGCGCTCGATGGCACGCGCCTGAGGGTCACGCCCTTGAGCGGGGCATAGGCGGCCTGGTAGCCGGCATCGATCTGCGCTTCGGTGTAGGGGCCCTTGGGCACGACATACAGAACCCGGGTCGGGACGTTGATCTTCTTGAGTTCCGGCGTGAGGTCGGTGACGATCAATTCATGGAAGGAACGCGCGGTGACATCCTGGTCGCTCTTGAGCGAGTCTTCCAGCGCGGCCGGGCGCATGGCCGCGTTATCGACCATGCCCGCAATGGTGGCGGTAGCCCGCGCCTGGCGCGCTGCCGGATCGGCCGCACGCATTTGCGCCAGCATGCCGTCGGCGATGGGTTTGACGCTCTCGGGCGTTGAACCCGGCGGTCCGAACAGGGCGCCGAGAAAGGGCATCATGTCGACCACCATCAGCTTCGATACCGCGTTCGGATGGCGGCCGGCGAGCATGATGCCCATGGTGCCGCCCATCGAGTGACCGATCACGGCCGGCTTGTCCAGCTTGTGGGTCGCGATGTAGCGCGCGATTTCCTCGGCCACGGGAGCGGCAACCGTACCTTGCGTGTTGGCGCCTGGCGCAACGCCGGCAAAGCCGTGTACCTGCACCAGGTGATAGCGGTAGCCGGGAATGGCGTTCACCAGTTCGCGCCATACGCGCGGCGAGGAGCCCATGCCCGGGATGAGGATTACGTCCTTGCCAGCGCCTTCGGAGGTGATGCTGATACGATCCGACTTGAAATCGGCGGCGTAGGCCGGCAGCAGGGCGAGCGTGCTGGCTGCAAAGATGGTGCTGACGAATGCGCGGCGTGTGAAAGGTGACAGTGACATGGGCGGCTCCTGGTTAATTCCGTGATACTCAACTAAACGGTTCGGCCTTGTCAAGCGCTGTTCGGACAGGATTTTGCGCTGCCGCTGCCTATCCGCACACGATGCTGAGAATGTTTCCGTCAGGGTCCTTGAACCAGGCCACCTTCATGTCGTCCCCGTGGTAGACGTCGCCGTGGAGCGTCATGCCGGGCATGTCGTAGTGCTCGAAGCGGACGCCTTTCGAACCCAGTTCGGCGGCGATGGCATCAATGTCCTGGCCAACATTCCAGAGCATCGAAGTGGCCTTGTTGGTAGCGGCGAATTCCGAGCGGTAGACATTGAACTTGGTGCCGCCGCTGCGATAGGTGATGACTTCCTCGCCTTCGGTCGCGAGTCTGGAAAGGCCAAGGACGCGCTCGTAGAAAGCGGCGGCCTTCTGGATGTCCTTTACTGCAATCATGGCGATCGCTTCGCTGTCACTTAGCATGATGCCTCCTGGGCTGGACGTGTAAGATGGGGAAAACAAGTTTACGCCGTTTCTGCCATGCCTTCGGTTCGCTTGCACCTCAACCCACAGACTGACGATTTCCTAGCCGCTACCCATGCAAAAACTGGCCATTGAACTGCACCGCCTCTATGTTCCAGCTGACAAGCTGCCAAATGAACTGCTTGTTGAAAATATGAGCGGGCAGAAAACGCATCTGACCAGCCTGCTGAGTGCCGACGGCACAACGCGGGCGATCGTCATTCCGTTTGAAAAGCTTCAGGCCGGGGAAGGGGCGCAGCACTGGAGTCTGCTGTGCGAGGTGGCAAATGCGTTGCAGAATGAACTCGGACTGCCGGCCCCGGCGGTCAGCATCTCGGCCGACAAGGGCTTTGCGCTGTGGCTGTCGCTGGAACTGCCAGTATCGGTGGGAGTAGCGCAACAGTTTGTGGGACTGTTGCGACTGGCTTATTTCCCGCAAGCGGACATTCCTGCCGTCGGCGCGCCGCTCGCGGTCCCGCCCTGCGTGAGCGAACAGTCCGGGCGCTGGGCAGCTTTCATTAATCCCGGCCTTGGCGCCTCTTTCGCCGATGAGTCCGGACTCGACATGCCGCCGCCTCTGGCCGGGCAAGTTGCCTTGCTTGAACAGCTTGAGAGCATTAGCGAGAAAAAATTCCTGGGTGCCATGGAGCAGCTGCGCCAGTTACTTGGCGCGCCGGCGGCGGCTGTTGCCACAGCGCCGGTTCCGGTGCCAACTGCACAGGGCCTGCTCCTGAAAGACGCCACCCTCGAAGACATCGTCAACCATCTCCACGGACTCGATATCGAGCCCACATTCCGGCACCTTATCCGCAAGTAGGCTGGCTTACTGGACCGTCAGGACAAGGATAGCCAAGCCGTAAAGTACCAGCACGACCAGGGCGGAAAAGTGGATCGCCACAGCGCGCCATGCGCTTTGCGCCAGGCTCAGGCCATAAGCGTGGCGTAGCTGCAGGAAAATGTGCACTGGCGCCAGCGCCAGGCCGACCAGGGCAACCCAGCGCAGTCCGACAGCTTTGAGCAACAGAAAGCTGATGACCAGCAAGGCCATGAATGACAGCGAATACATCACGAACACGGCGTGATCGTACATCGTGACGCCCCGGCGCCAGAAAAACATCAGCCAGAGAAAAGGCAGGGAAAGCGGGACCAGCAGAAAGGTGTATTTCGAGATCGAGCTTTTTAATTTGTAGAGCACCAGATCCGGGTTTTGGTTCGCAATATTGAGCGACTTGTCGAGCGCGCCAATGCCGGTCTTGATGCTGTCTGCGGCCTTGCCAGGCGCAGGCTGAACACCCGTTCTTACCGGCACCCCAGCAGTTGCTACGGCCTGCGTCATCTTCGACTGATACTTGCTGATCATCGCCGCCAGGCCGGCTTCACTTTTGGCCTGGTCGGGATTATGCGGCGTCCGCGAGAGCGAGACGGCGAAGAACATCAGAAACATCATGAACAGAAATAGGGCCAGGGGCGATACGTAGCGGGTTCGCTGGCCGTTGATGTAGTTGCGCGTCAAGTGGCCGGGCTTGGCGACGAGCATGGGGAGGGTGCGCCAGGCTTTGGTGTCGAAGTGCAAAATCCCGTGCAAGAATTCTTCCCCCATGTGGAGCACTGAGCGGTGCAGGTGCGTGCGCTGGCCGCAATCAGGGCAAAATTTGCTGCTGACCGTCGCGGCGCAGTTGGCGCAGGCTTGGTCTGGACAATGGGCGAGGGGCGAATCGGGGAGGGCGACCTGCAGTGCCCCCTGGGCGTGGGTGTGCATTATATTTGGCAGAACTACAAGTGACTTGGCGGTGCGTCGATAGCGTTCAATATTAACATTCAGCACCGTAGACGGAATGCAATTGCGGCGTTACAACAACACCGGCACGAAAGAAAGACGCTGGGATTGAAACGCTTCACGGAGAATGCACGCTAACTTCACACGGGCAGTCTACAGTTCACTCAACAGCTTCACGCCCAAGCTTGGAGTGGCGGTTGGGGTGGCGCGACCTGAGTCCCCGGGGACCTATCTTTCAGACAATAGGAGATTGACAATGAAGACCATGAGCAACGACGGTAATTTCGACAGACAGCAGCCAGTTGCAAAGCAATTGCTGTACGTGGTGCTCGGGACCCTGGCTATTCTGAGCGTGCCGCTGATAGCAATGCAGTTCAGCAGCGACGTTGATTGGGATGGCCTCGACTTTGCGATCATCGGCGTACTCCTGATGAGCATCGGCTCGATCTATGTCTTCACTTCCAGACTAGTGCGCACCCGCCAGCAGCGCATCATCCTCGGCTTTGGCCTGGCCTTCGTCTTGTTCCTGTGCTGGGCCGAATTGGCAGTTGGCGTGTTCGGATCGCCGTTCGCGGGGTCTTGATTGCAGCGCTAGGCTTGTGGTTTGGCGGCAGGGCGCCAGAATGTTTTGCAGTGCGCCTTGTCGGCGATGTTGAAGTCGATGACGGTCTCCAGCAGCGCGTAGTCGACGGGATCATCCCAGCCGATTCGCAGCAACTGTTGCGAGTGCTGGTAGCCGGCACTGCGAATCAGGTCAGAAAATTTCTGGATTGCCGCCGATTCCGGAGCCACGGCCAGGTGCTGTTTGGCGACGCTGAAGCCGACGATGAATGTGCCGTGGTCAAGGAACATCGGCTGATTCCATTTGATCTCCGGCGTCAGCAGGGGATAGCTGGCGCCGACCCAGCGCAATACTTCCTGCGTTCTGCGGCGCTGGTTTGCATTGCCAATGGCCGCAATGAATGCTGAAAACACGTCCATTTTGTGTGTCCTCGACCCTGCCGTCCCGCGCTGGGACGACAGGGCTTTGCCACTTACATCTGCGCTTTGATCAGCTTGGCCAGCACCGACACGCCTTCGCGAATCCGCTCGGGCGGCACCGTCACGAACGACAGGCGCAGCGTATTGGTTTCCGGTTCGTTGGCGTAGAACGGCGCGCCCGGCACGAACGCTACCTTGGCCGCGATGGCCTGGTCCAGCAGCTTCATGGCGTCGATATGCTTGGGCAGGGTCACCCAGATGAACATGCCGCCTTCGGGCTTGGTCCAGCTCACGCCTTCCGGGAACTGCTCGGCCAGCGCGTCGAGCATGACCTGGCACTGATTGGAATACAGCGTCACGATTTCCGGAATGTGCTGCTTGAGGAAGCCATCCTTGACCACTTCGTAGACCACCATCTGGGTCAGCGTGGCGGTGTGCAGGTCGGCAGCCTGCTTGGCCAGTTCGAGGCGGCGCACCAGCGGCAGCGGCGCCACCACGTAGCCCAGGCGAATGCCCGGTGTGAGCACCTTCGAGAACGAACCCATATAAATCACGCCGTCCGGATTCATGTTCAGCAGCTTTGGATACGGCTCACCCTTGTAGCTCAGCGCGCCGTACGGATCGTCCTCGATCAGCGGCAGGCCGAGGCGCGCGCAGGTCTCGACCAGTTCCACGCGGCGCTCGATGGACAGACTGCGTCCGGTCGGGTTCTGGAAATTTGGCAGCGCGTAGAGCATTCGCGCCCCTTCGGCCACCGGCTCGATCGACGAGGGCACCAGGCCATGCTCGTCGGTCGCGACGGATTTGAATTCGGGTCGGTACACCGAGAACGCTTGCAGCGCCCCCAGGTAGCTCGGCGTTTCCACCAGCACGCGGCTGCCCTCGTCGATGAGTACCTTGCCCAGCAGGTCCAGCGCCTGCTGCGAGCCGGAAGTCATCAGCACTTGTTCAGGCAGGATGGTGCAGCCGTCCGTGGACAGAGAGTTGGCAATCCATTCGCGCAGCAGCGGGTAGCCGTCGGTCGGGCCGTATTGCAGGGCCACTTTACCGTTTTCGGACAGGACCTTGTCGAACGCGGCCTTCATGATCTCGACCGGGAAAGTGGCCGGCGACGGCAGGCCGCCGGCGAACGAGATGATCTCGGGACGCTGGGTGACCTTCAGGATTTCGCGGATAAATGAGCTTTGCAGCTGGCTGGCGCGATCCGAGAAACGCCACTCGATCGGGTTTGGATTTTCAATTTTCATGCTGGTCTCACAGAGAA
>JAZKGU010000058.1:0-3554 GCA_040385745.1 Pseudomonadota bacterium | reverse complement strand
GAAGCAAACAAGGTGGTAAACTATGGGCGCACGCGACTTTGCGCGACCCCGCAGGCAAGGTGACCCAGTTCGCGCCCGGGGAAGTGACTTTTACGCCTCAGGCTCACTGGAGGTCGCCCCGCACCAACACCGTGTACCCGGTGGCGACCACCATCGTCACCGGCGCCACGCGCTGGCAGATCACTCCCTTGCAGCAGGACCAGGAGCTCGATTCGCGCCGTTCGACCGGCGCCATCTACTGGGAGGGCGCGGTATCGGTCAGCCGCGACGGGGTAGCGGCGGGTCAGGGCTACCTCGAACTGGTGGGCTATGGCCAGCAGATGAAACTTTAAAAAACAATATCGAATAGTAGAAGCAGCGACACGATGACCAACAGTACCACCGGCACTACCCCGTCCGACGCCAGCCGCAAGGGCAGCCTGGCGGCCTTCAAGGGACTGTTTCCCTTTCTGCGCCCGTACCGCCGCCAGTTCGTTCTGGCCGCGATTGCGCTGGTGTTTGCCGCCGGCGCCACGCTGGCCATTCCGGCAGCGTTCAAGCAGATGATCGACCAGGGCTTCGGCGCCGCCTCTGCCGGAGGCCAGAATATTGCTCACGTCAATGCGACTTTCCTGGCCCTGTTCGGGGTTGCGGCCGTGCTGGCCGTGGCCACGGCCGCGCGCTTTTTTACCGTGTCGTGGCTGGGCGAGCGCGTCACCGCCGACATCCGCAGCGCGGTCTACCAGCACGTGGTGGACCAGAGTCCCGAGTTTTTCGAAACCACCCAGACCGGCGAAGTCTTGTCGCGCATCACCACCGACACCACCCTGATCCAGGCCGTCGTCGGCACCAGCATCTCGATGGCCCTGCGCAATCTGCTGCTGTTCGTCGGCGGCCTCGTAATGCTGTTCGTGACCAGCCCCAAGCTCACCTCCATCATCCTGGTACTGCTGGTGATGGTGATTGTGCCGATCATCCTGTTCGGACGCCGGGTGCGCAAGCTGTCGCGCGATTCGCAGGACCGGATTGCCGACGCCTCGGCAATGGCAGGCGAAATCCTCAATGCCATGCCGACGGTGCAGGCTTTCACGCACGAAAAAATTGAGTCGGACCGCTTCGGCAAGTCGGTGGAAAGCGCCTTTGCCACGGCCATGCGGCGCATCCGGGCGCGCGCTCTGCTGACCATGGTGGCCATTGTGCTGGTGTTCGGCACCATCGTATTCGTGCTGTGGCTCGGCGCCCACGCGGTGCTCGAAGGCTCGATGTCGGGCGGCGACCTGGGCCAGTTCATCCTGTACGCGGCCATCGTGGCCGGCTCCATCGGCGCCCTGTCGGAAGTGATGGGCGAAGCGCAGCGCGCGGCCGGCGCCACCGAGCGTCTGCTCGAACTGCTGTCGGTACGCTCCTCGATCCAGAACCCGGCCAAGCCGCTGGCCCTGCCGGCGCGGGCCGCCAACGGGGCGGCACTGGCGTTGTCGGACGTGACCTTTTCATACCCTTCGCGCCCCGAGACCGCCGCACTGGAACACCTGTCGCTGACCATCGCGCCGGGCGAAACCGTGGCTGTGGTGGGTCCTTCCGGCGCCGGCAAGACCACCTTGTTCCAGTTGTTTTTGCGCTTTTACGATCCGCAAAGCGGCGTCATCACGCTCGACGGCGTCGACATCAAGCAGCTCGACCTGCACACCCTGCGCGACGCCATCGGTATCGTGCCGCAGGATACGGTGATTTTCTCGGCCGATGCCATGGAAAATATCCGCTACGGCCGCGCCGGCGCCAGCGACGAGGAAGTGATTGCCGCGGCACGCCTGGCGGCCGCGCACGAATTCATCGAGCGTCTGCCGCAAGGCTACAAGTCGTTCCTGGGCGAGCGCGGCGTGCGTCTTTCGGGCGGCCAGCGTCAGCGGATTGCCATCGCGCGCGCGCTACTGAAAAATCCGCCGCTGCTGCTGTTGGATGAAGCCACCAGCGCGCTCGACGCCGAATCGGAGCGCCTGGTGCAGTCGGCGCTGGAGGCTGCCATGGTGGGCCGCACCACCGTCATCATCGCGCATCGCCTGGCGACGGTGCAGCGGGCCGACCGCATCATCGTCATGGAAGACGGTAAAATCGTCGAAACGGGCACCCATGCCTCGCTGGTGGCGCTGGGCGGCATTTATGCCAACCTGGCGGCACTTCAATTCCACAATATTCACATCGTCCACTGACCATGCGCCAATACCTCGACTTCATGCGCCATGTAAAAGAACATGGCACCGCAAAGCTGGACCGCACCGGCACCGGTACGCGCTCGGTGTTTGGCTACCAGATGCGCTTCGACCTGCAGCAGGGCTTTCCGCTGCTGACCACCAAAAAGCTGCACATCAAGTCCATCGTGCATGAGCTGATCTGGTTCCTGGCCGGCTCCACCAACATCGCCTATCTCAAAGAGAACGGCGTGTCGATCTGGGACGACTGGGCCGATGCCGACGGCAACCTGGGCCCTATCTATGGCTACCAGTGGCGCAACTGGCCAACGCCCGATGGCGGGCATATCGACCAGATATCGCAGGTCATGGACCAGATCAAGAACAACCCGGACTCGCGCCGCATGATGGTCTCTGCCTGGAATGTGGCCGATGTACCGAACATGAAGCTGCCGCCATGCCACGCGCTATTCCAGTTTTATGTCGCCGACGGGAAGCTGTCGTGCCAGCTGTATCAGCGCAGCGCCGACATCTTCCTGGGCGTGCCATTCAATATCGCCTCCTACGCCCTGCTGACCCACATGATGGCGCAGCAGGCCGGCCTTCAAGTGGGCGACTTTGTCTGGACCGGGGGCGACTGCCATTTGTATTCGAACCACATGGAACAGGTGGAGCTGCAGCTCGCGCGCGACACCCGCGCCATGCCGCGCCTGGTGATCGGTCGCAAGCCCGATTCCCTGTTCGACTACAAGTTCGACGATTTTTCGTTCGAAGGCTACGATCCACATCCGCTGATCAAGGCGCCGGTGGCGGTATGAGCGACCTGACCATTGTTGTGGCGATCGACGCCCAGCGCGGGATCGGCATCGACAACAAGCTGCCGTGGCACCTGCCTGAAGACCTGGCGCATTTCAAGCGCTTGACCTCGGGCCACCCGATCATCATGGGCCGCAAGACTTTCGACTCGATTGGCCGTCCGCTGCCGAAGCGCCGCAATATCGTCATCACCCGCAATAGCGCCTGGCAGCACGACGGCGTCGAAGCAGTAGCTTCGCTGGAGGCGGCGCTCGCGCTGGTAGGCGAAGAAACTGCATTCATCATCGGCGGCGCCCAGATATTCGTCGACTCGATGCGCCTGGCCGACCGCATGGTGGTGACCGAAATTGCCCACACCTTCAAGTGCGACACCTTCTTCCCGCCCCTGGATGCGGGCGCGTGGCGCGAAACTGCGCGCGAAGAGCAGCATTCAGACGCGCATGGCTTCGATTTCGCCTATGTAACATACGAGCGCACCTAGCCCTCCGATGCCCCCAACAGGGACGCAACAACACCCGGGGTCAGGTCCAGAAATGCTACACGAGCTGTGCTGTAAGCTGCATTACAGCACAG
>JAZKGU010000057.1:0-35683 GCA_040385745.1 Pseudomonadota bacterium | reverse complement strand
GTGGCGCGGCGGCGCGGATTGAGGCGCAGGTCGAAGCCGGCGATCTCGGCCATGCCACCGACCCGGATGCGGTCTTCAAAACGGGTCACGGCAATCTTGTAGGTCTCGTCGAGAATGGTCGATACCGGGGCCTTGGCCGCGTCGGTGATGGGCACCGTGATCGAATAGCCTTTCATCGGATACACGGGAATGTCGACCAGCGACTTGAGCAGCGTGGTCGAGTGCGCTCCCAGCGCTACTACATAGGAATCGGCCTGAACCAGTCCGGCGCCGCAATGCACGCCGGTGATGCTGGTGCCGCTCACGGCCAGGCGGTCGATCGGGGTGTTGTAGCGGAACTTCACGCCCAGTGCCTCGGCCATCTGCGCCAGACGGCTGGTAAACAACTGGCAGTCGCCGGTCTCGTCATTGGGCAGGCGCAGGGCGCCGACCAGCTTGCCGCCGGCAGCGGCGAGGGCCGGCTCGGCGCTGCCAAGCTGGTCGCGCGTGAGCAGTTCGTAGGGCACGCCAGAGTCCTGCAGGACCTTGATGTCTTTTTCGGCGCTGGCAAACTGCTGCTCGGTGCGAAACAGCTGCATGGTGCCGCGCTGGCGGCTTTCGTAGGTGATGCCGGCCTCGTCGCGCAGGGTCTTAAAGCAGTCGCGGCTGTACTCGGCCAGACGCACCATGCGCTCTTTATTAGTAGCGTAGCGATCGGCAGTGCAGTTCTGCAGCATGTTCCACATCCACTTGAGCTGGAAGGTGGTGCCGTCGGGCTTGATGGACAGGGGCGCGTGGCGCTGCAGCATCCATTTCATGGCCTTGAGGGGAATGCCGGGCGCGGCCCAGGGAGAGGCGTAGCCGGGCGAAATCTGGCCAGCGTTGGCAAAGCTGGTTTCCAGCGCGGGGCCAGGCTGACGGTCGATCACGGTCACGTCGTGCCCGGCCTTGGCCAGGTAGTACGCACTCGTCACGCCAATCACGCCACTGCCCAGAATCACGACACGCATACCATCTCCCGATGAATTATTGGATATTCAAGAATTTCAGCTATAGTATTCGTGTTTTACCAGCGTTTGTTCCCGTATAACGTCATATTTTCAGTGGATTTTCATGAGAATTCAAAAGGAATCGACCCGTACCCTCGACAAGCTCGATCGCCACATCCTGAAAATCCTGCAACAGGAGGGGCGTATCTCCATGAAAGACCTCGGTGAGCGCGTGGGTTTGTCGGTCACGCCCTGCATCGAGCGCGTCAAGCGCATGGAGCAGGGTGGAGTGATCAGCGGCTACTACGCCAAGGTCGATCCCGCCGCACTCGGCGCCAAGCTGCTCGTGTTTGTGGAAATTACGCTGAACTCAAAGTCGGCTTCGGCATTTGAGCAGTTCAGGCGCGAAGTGCTGCGCATTCCCGAGGTGCAGGAGTGCCATCTGGTTTCCGGCGACTTCGATTATCTGATCAAGGCGCGCATCCACGAAATGGCCGAATACCGCAAGCTGCTGGGCGATATGCTGCTCGAATTGCCCGGTGCTGCGCAGTCGAAAAGTTACGTGGTGATGGAGGAAATCAAGGAGACCCTGGTGCTGTCGACGAGCATGTGATTCAAACACATAGACAAGCAGAATGCATATACGGCTTGTTCCTGTTTTTCGCATTTCGTCCCCTGCTTTCAGCAGTTCGTCGGTTTCCCGAGATTTTGAAGCGCGCCTTGTCTACACTGTGTTTGTTCGTCATGCATTTCAAAGGACATGATGATCAGGTCTCCCTCTCAAACACACTACAAGGAATCTATCATGCGCACTTTCAAAGCCATCGCCATCGCCGCCGCCGCCGCTTTCTCGAGCGCTGCATTTGCAGCCCCAGCCAACGTTCCAGCAGCGGACTCGTCCGTGCAAATTCGCGGCACCGCAGCCCGCAGCGTGCAGATGAATGACGAGCAGTTCGCCAGCTTCAGCGGCCAATATCAGCTGGCCAATGGCAAGAAACTCACCGTCAGCAGCAACAACACGCGCTATTTCGCGCAGATCGATGGTCAGCGCGAGCTGGAGATCGTCCCGACCAGCAACAAGTCCTTCATGAGCACCAATACCGATATCGAACTGCGCTTCGATGTGCAGCGCAACGGCGTCGCCAGCGATGTGGTAGTGGCCGCGCGCAACTGATCAAGGCCTCCAGGCCGCGCGGTACAGTTCCTGCATCGCGCGGATGTCGGCTTGCTGTAACTTCTCGCAGGTTCTCTTGCGCGCAGCCTCGTTGCAGGCTGCGTTTGCACGTTCTGATTTCCCGATTGCTTATAGCGCGCGCTGCAGCGTGAAGACCGGGCGAATGTCGCCCACCACCGCGCCACGCGCGTTGATCAGCGGCGGCTGGCGATAATGTTCGAGCAGGGCGCGCTGTTCGCCGCCTAGCAGCCCGAGCTGATCGAGCACGCTGAAGGTCGCGCTTTGCAGCACATGCTTGGCGCCATCGGCCACCTTGATGGCAATCCCCAGGCCCGCCGAACGCACACCGATGGTCTGCACGGCATCGGCGCCTACCTTGCTGACCCAGTCGCCGGCGCCGGCCGACATGTATGCCAGGTCGCAGCGAGCCTGCCCCGACACGAGGTCGGGGTGGCTGGTCATGGCGTGATACAGCTCGCCCAGCACGGTGCCGTATTGCGCATCGGCCTTGCCTTGACCGAGGCGGGCGAACAGGTAGGCCAGGCGCGACAGCGGCAAAGCGTAATTGGGCGCCGAGCAGCCATCCATGCCGCTCGGCATGGCAGATTCCTCCATACCCGCCAGCGCCGCCACGCTGCGCCGGATTGCGTGCTGCAAAGGATGCGAGCGTGATACATATCCGCTGCTGGGCACGTCATACAGGCGGCACCACGCCAGAAAGCCGCTGTGCTTGCCCGAGCAATTGTGGTGCACCTGGCTCCAGCTGCGATCGGGCGGGACCTGCTGGCCCACGCTATCGTAGTAGAGCGGTGCATGGCAACCGCACTCAAGCTGAGTCTGGTCCATGCCGATCTTGCCGAGGATGCCCTGCACCGTGCTGACATGCTTGTCCTCGCCCGAGTGGCTGGCGCACAGCAGCGCCAGTTCAGCGTGCGTCAGGCCGAAGCGCGCGGGGCCGTCGGCGAGCATGAAGGGCAGGGCCTGGAAGGGCTTGAGCGCCGAACGGGTGAAGGTCATGAAGTCGGGGTCGCCGGCGAACCAGAGCAGCTTGCCACTCGCGTCCGTCACCGCAATCGAGCCCATGTGGATATTTTCGATCACAGCCTCGCAACCGGGAAAACTGCGGGTGGTATGAACAAGGGGAACTGGGTGCATGGCATATCCGCGATGATTAACGTGGGCACATGGTAAGCCAGCTGGCAGGCAGCGTCAAAAGCGCTGCTAAAACGTGAAGGGCATGCGTACCGTGAGCGAAACGTCAGGGGTGTCGCGGGTCAGGCCGGCGCCGACCGACACGTTCAGGCTGCGCCGCTCGTCGATGCGGTAGGAAAAGCCCAGCAGCAGCGTGCCCAGCTGGGTGCGCACTGAACCGGGCACGGGCAGGCCGCCCTGGCGTGTGCGACCGATCGAACTGTGATCGTAGCCAAGGCTCAGCGATGCCTTTTCGTTCAGGCCCAGGCCCATGCCAAAATTAAAGCCGAGAATGGCGCCCGGTTCGACCTCGCCCAGGAATTCCTGCTCACCGCCAAGCACCGTGCGGCTGACGTTGGAGCGGCGTACATTGTGCAGGTAGCTGATGCTGCCGAAAAATACCGCCGGGTCGGACGGGAACAGCCAGGTCAGGCCGGGCTGGATGGAATAGAAACCGGAGCCGGTCGGCAGCTCGAGCGGCAGCCCGGTGCCGCTGGCGTTGGGCCCTATGCAGCGGCGCGTGCAGTCGGTCACGACGCTGAACGGGTCGCGCCCGGTGCGCGATTTGATGCGCAGCGAGGCCACGTAATACGGCCGGTCCAGGCCGCCGTCATTGAGTTGGTAGCGAACCCCCACTTCGGCGTCGCCAATATCCTTGCCGCTAGTGGAGAACACATTTTCGACCGCGGTACCGGTGAAGATTTCGCGGCTCACCGTGGCGTCGGAGCGGTACACATACGGCACCTTGACATCGACTTCCAGGCGATTGCTCAGCCCCATGCGCGCACTGAACAGGGCTGTGGTGGTATTGCGCTTGACTTCACGCACATCTACCAGGCCGATCAGCAAGGCGGGAATGACGGTGTAGCCGACCAGCGCCACGCGGTTGCTCGACGAATAGCCAAACTGCACACCAGGTTCGAACACGAACTTGCCACGTGGAGTCAGCACACCAGGTTGCTCGAACAGCGGCGCCACTTCGGGCGGGCGGGTGTCGCGCTGGGGAGCGCGACCGACCGCAGCAGGCGCCAAAGTTGGCGCCTGCATGTTGGCGGCAGCGCCTGCCAGGGCGGGCGCCAGCGGCGCACCAGCGCCACGTTGTGCTGCAAGTTGTTCCGGCGTGAGCGCAAGTGCGGCCTGTTCAGGCGTATTGCGAGCGGTTAGCTGGCGCTGCAGCGCTTCGATCATGGCGCGCTGCTCGGCCAGTTCGCGCTGCATGGCTTGCAGCGTTTCCGCTGCGGACGCCGGCTCGGCCAGCTGCTGCGCGCCGATGGCCGGCGCTGCGAAAAAGGTGGCGATGCCGGCGCAGCGCAGGCTGCGGACGAGGCGGTATGACATGGTTTCTCCTCAGCGGGACCCCGCTGCGCGTGCAATCGCTTCGCTGAGGCTGCCCTGAAAGTTGAGCGTAGTAAGCAGGCCAATGCTGTTGGCCGAGGCATTGATTACGGTCTGGCTCTGGATATGCTGGCCGTCGAGGCTGTTCTGGATGACGGTTCCGCCCAGGCTCTGGTGCGCCAGCGCCGCGTGCACCATGTTGTCACTGCCGTTTTGGATCAGCTTGATTGCGGACAGAGTGGCGCTGGTTTGCTGTGCCTGCTCCACGCTCAGGCGGGCGACGTCGGCCACATGGAAACTGGTGCGTGCCACGATTTCGCCGTTGATGCTGACAAGCCGCTCGATACCGAGCGAGAGCGCGAGCCCCGAGTGGGTGGTAAAGCCGCCGCGCGCATGCTCCAACGCCGCTGCAGGAAGGGCGATCCAGTCCTGCGGCGCCTGGGCCAACGCACAGGGTGCAGCAAGGCAAATGCAGAGGCGCACGCAGGCGCGCGCTGCTCTGCCAAGTACGTGGTTCATGAATTCTCCGTTAAAAGTCGCCCGGCCCCAGCTTGGACAGGGTGAGCGTGGCCAGCGCGTCGCGGTTGATGGCCGTTGCCAACGGCGCGGCAGGCGCGGCGCGCCATTCGGCCAGCGCGTTAAAGGCTGCCTTGCCTTGGTAGCCGTGCACGACGAACAGTAATTTGCCAACCCAGATGGCGTCGAAGGCCGCTGTACTGAGGGCGCGCAACCCGCGCGAAGGATCACCGATGAGCACGCGCCCGTCCTGCGCTCCCTTGATGACCACGAAATGGTGGTAGCCCTTGTCGGCGATGAGCACAATGGCCGGCAGGCGCGCTTCTGCAAGCTTGCGCAGCGGAAGCTGAAAGCCGTCCGCCTTGAAGCCGCGTGCGCTCAGAAAGCGCTGCATGTCGAGCATGGAAAATCCCTCACGCCTGATCTTTGCCTGATCGCCGTGCAAGTACATCTGTTCGAACACGGCCTGTTCGCTGACGGCATGTCCGTAGTGGTAGGTTAGTAGAGTGGCCAGCGCGGCCGAGCCGCAACTGAAGTCGTATTGCTGGCGCAAGGTGCTGCGATAGCGGATCTCCTTGAGGCTGGTGGCTGGCAGTTGCAGGCGCGCACCCTGGACCATGGGCAGTTCCAGCGCAACGGCGGGCGCTGTTGCGAACAGTGCAGCCAGACCGGCCGCCAGGTAGCGGGCAATGCATTTCATTTGAGTTGCAGATTGATCACGGTGGCATTCTGGATCAGCACGTTGGCGCCGGAATTCTGCACCACGATGGGCATGCCAGCCATGTCCGCGAACGATCCACTTTGTATGATGTTCGCGCCGCTCACTACATGCGTGGCGCTGTTGCCGCTGACGGTGCCGCCTAGCACTGTGTGATTGGTGACATCGGCCCCGCCGCGGGCCCGTGCCAGGGTCTCGCTCGCCGCGACAGGGCCTAGTTGAGCGCGTGTTCCGGACGAACCGGTGGAGCTTGCCGAGGCAGGTGCCGGCGTTGCTGTCGGGACTTGGCGCGCGCCGCAGCGGTCGGGGTCGCAGGCCAGTGCGAAGGCGGGCGCTGCCAGCAAGGCGGCCAGGGCGCTGGCGCGGGCAAGGTGAGGCGAATCCATGACATCTCCTTTTGAATAAGCTAGTGGCGCCGGCATACCCATGGCATACCGGCGCTTGAACATGCGACCGCGGGCCGCCTTGCTTAGCGGCCCAGGCTCAGGTTGGACTGGACGTTGACGCTTTGCTGGATCAGCGAGGAAATGCCGTTGTTCTGCACCACGGCCATGATGCCGGCGGCCGACTGGCCGACGTTGCTCATGGTGTTGGACATGTCGAAGGTGCCGGCGTTGACGGTGGTGGTGCCGCCGCTGCCGCCGGTGCCTGCTGCGCCGTTGCCGCCTGTTCCCGCGCCGGCGGTATTGGTGCCGCCCGCACCGCCCGCGCCCGCCGCGCCGGCGTCACCGACGTTTGCCGCCGCACCATTGCCGCCGGTGCTCGTACCGGTCCCGCCCACGCCGCCATCGCCGCTGCTCGCGTTGCCGCCCGCACCGCCGGCGCCGCCCGCTCCGCTCTCGCCGACCGTGGTGTCGCCAACGGTCGAGGTGGCGTCGCCGTTGGTGCCGGCGCCGCCTACGCTGCCGGCGCCATTGGCCGCCGCGCTGCCTGCGCCGCCGCTGCCGCCGCTACCTGTGCCGCCGCCACCGCCGTCGGTCGGCAGTCCGCCTTCGCTACTGCCGCTATTGCCACCGATGGAAATGGGGGAAGGGCTGCCGCCCGCGCTGGCGCCACCGGTTGCATCGTTGTAGGAGGTGGCTGTGCCACCCAGCGCCAGGCCGCCATTGCTATCGCCGCCGTTGCCGCCATTGCCGCCAAGCGACAGGCCGCCTGCGCCGCCTGCACCGCCCGAGCCAGCGCCACCGTTGCCGCCGTTGCCGCCCAAGGCCAGGCCGCCGGCCCCGCCTTCGCCACCGCTGCCGCCATTGCCGCCTGCTGCAATGCCGCCCAGGCCGGCCGCGCCGTTGCCCCCCGCAGCGGCGCCACCGTTGCTGTTGCCGGACTGCGCGGCAACATTACCGATATTGCTGATGGCGTTGCCGGTCACGGCGCCGGTCAGATTGCTGTTGGCGGTGGCGCTGGAGGTGTTGAAGGCGTTGCTCATGGTCGAGGTGGCGGTGCCTGCGTTGTTTGCCGCCGCAACGCCCGGGCCGACGCCGAGTGCATCGCCGATACTATTGTTTTTGTTGGTGCTACGGTCGTTACCGTTGTCGGTCGCGTGGAGGGCCAGCGACTGTTCCGAAGCCTTCGGACCCTCGCCGCTTTGGGTCGTGGTGGTCTGGCTGTACGCGCTGTTGGAAAAGGCGAGGGCAATTGCGGCTGCCAGGATAGGTCGTTTCATGAAAAACCCCTTTGATGAAAGTGTTGTGTTGGGAAAACCGGACTACTTCGCATAGCAAGTCAGCTACAGCAAGCTTGATGCCAGCGTGACGGCCACGACCGCAAGTGCTTGAATGGACTGCGTTTTGGGCTGGCCCGGCACGGCTTTGAAGGCTGGCCGGGGGAAAAGCCGGCGCAGTTCGTCACGCCCTTGTGACAGCCACACTGCCGGCGCACGCGGAGGCGCAGGGCGCAGGCCCCTGATCGAGGCAAGCGCCACAGTCCTGTGACAGTGCTCAGGTCGCGATGCCATGCTTGGCCATCTGCCGGTACAGCGTCATGCGCGAGACCGCCAGTTCACGCGCCGCATGTGTCACATTGCCGCCAGCGCGTTGCAGGCTGGCCAGAATCGCTGCGCGCTCGGCGCCGTTGCGCGACTCGCCGAGCGCTGCGCGTCCCATCGTGCTCACGTCGCTGTCGACCAGACCCAGGTCGTGCGGTGCTATCAGGCGACCCTCGGCCAGCACCATGGCACGCCGAATCCGGTTGATCAGTTCGCGCACATTGCCGGGCCAGGCATGGGTGCGGATGGCGCGCAGTGCCGCGCCGCTGAAGCCTTTCAGACGCGGCGCCTTGTCGGCTGCGTACAGATGAAAGAACTGTTCGGCCAGCACATCGAGGTCGCCCGCGCGTTCGCGTAAGGGCGGCACGTCGAGCGGGAGCACGTTAAGGCGGTAGTACAAGTCTTCGCGAAACAGACCGGCGGCCACGGCCTGCTGCAATTTCACATGGGAAGCGGCAATGATGCGCACATCGACGGCCACGCTGCGGGTCGAGCCGACGCGGTAAATCGTTTTCTCCTGCAAAAAACGCAGCAGGTTCGATTGCAAGTCTTTGGGCAGGTCGGCTATCTCATCGAGAAACATGGTGCCACCCGCTGCCGACTCAATCAGGCCGGTCTTGTCCTGGGCCGCGCCGGTAAAAGCGCCGCGCACGTGGCCGAACAATTCGGACTGGATCAGGGCCGGTGGAATGGCGCCGCAATTGATTGGCACGAAGGGGGCCTGCGCGCGCGCCGATTGCGCGTGAATGGCTTGCGCCGCGAGCTCCTTGCCGCTGCCGCTTTCGCCCCAGATCAATACCGGCGCGCTGACCTGGGCCACGCGGGCAATCTGCTTGCGCAGGCGCACGATAGCGTCACTCTCGCCAGTGAGCGCCATGTGTCCGCTAGGATCCGGGGGGCGGGTGCGCAGCATGGCCAGGCCGTGCAGGTGGCCCAGGGTGTGGCGCAACCCTGCCGCGTCAAGCGGACTGGTGTGATAGTCAGCCAGATACTGCCCGGCCAGCTCGCGCCAGCGCGGCTGGGACAGGGCGGACGGCGCCAGCACGGCCACCCAGTCCTGCCGCCATTGCAGGTGCAGGAAGCCGGCCAGGGCGTCAAAGGCTGCCGCGCCCTGGCTCGGCTCGGGTTCGAACAGCAGGCCGATACGGTAGGGCGTGGCGCGCAGCAAGCGCTCGGCTTCGCGCAGGCCGCTGGCGATGTGCGTGGTCCAGTCGGGCAATACCGTGCTGCAGGCCACGCGTGCGCGCGCGCCATCTTGCGCCAGGCACAGCAAAGTCTTGGCTGTCATCAAAGCTCCAGGAAAATGGTCCCTGGTTGGATGCGCCCGGTGCTACCGGGTTCAACCGTCAAGCTTGATGCAGCTTAGCCTGGCGCGCCAAAGCGGCCGGCTTGGTAGTCGGCAATTGCCTGGTTGATTTCCTGGCGCGTATTCATGACGAAGGGGCCATGCGCGACTACCGGCTCATTGAGCGCGGCAGCATGCGCGAACAGGAGCAGCGATTCGGTCTCGGCCACCAGAGTGATGCCGTCGCCTTCTTCGCTCAGTTCGGCCAGGTGCATGGCGCTGGCGCCGTCCGGGCCCACTTGCACGGCACCACGTATTACGTACAGTAAGACGTTGCGCGCGGTGAGGCCTTCGACCCGTAACTGCCCGCCCGGCTGGAGGGCAATCGTGCTCATGAACACGCCGGTGAGCGACTTGACCGGGCCGCTGACACCCTCCCATTCGCCGGCCACCAGGTTGAGCGTCACCTTGCCGCCGTCGAGGGCGAGGGCCGGGATGGCCTCGGCCTGCAGACCGGTGTAGGCTGGCGCCGTCATCTTGAGGCGCCCCGGCAAATTGACCCAGAGCTGCAGAATTTCGAGGGGGCCGCCGTCGCGCCGGAAATCGTCAGGCGACAGTTCGGCATGCACGATTCCGCTGCCGGCGGTCATCCACTGCACGCCGCCCGGGCCAATGCGGCTCTCGTGCCCGGCGCTGTCGCTGTGGGTGAGGGCGCCGTCGACAATGAAGGTGACAGTTTCGAAGCCCCGATGGGGGTGCGGACCGAAGGGCAGGCCGCGATTGTCGGGCGGATAGGTCTGCGGTCCATGGTGATTCAGAAACAAAAATGGATCGATCTGGCTGGCATACGGTCCGGGCAATGGCCGCTGGGTGCGCAGGTCGCCGATGTCATCGCGCAGCGCCGGGTGCAGGCGCCGGATATTCTTTTCGCTCATGGAATTCTCCTTGACCGAACGATACCGGAAACTTGGCTTTGCTGTTGTTCTATGCTCTTAGGAAATTTTCTGGGGCACATGCTAGACTCGATTTTCTAAACCATTCTTTACGGATCCACTAATGCGCTTGACCTCGATTCTGGCTGCCATCTTGTTGAGTGCAAGCACGCAGGCGCTGGCCGCTGCCCCGACCCCCAGCGTCGACGCGATCCAGACTGCCAAGTATGCAGTCAGGACTTACCACGCTGACTTGATCGATACCTTGGGCAAGATGGTGCGGTATAAGACCGTGGCCGACAAGAACGTGCCTTTCGCCAGCAATCCCCAGCACCTCGGCTTCAAGCAATACCTGAAGGAAGAGGCTGCGCGCCTGGGTCTGGACTATACCGACCTGGGCTACGTCATGGTCATCGGCCTGGGCCAGTCCAGCGAGCGGGTCGGCATCATCACCCACGGCGACGTGCAACCGGCCGACCCATCGAAGTGGAAAAAGTCGCCGTTCGAATTGGACCGGACCAGCGAACCTGGCCGCCTGATCGCGCGCGGCGCCGAGGACGACAAAGGCCCGATCGCCACCGCCATGTACGCCATGAAGTCGATCAAGGACCGCAAGCTGACCTTGTCCAAGCGCCTGGAGTTGTATATTTACATGGCCGAAGAGTCAGACTGGGCGCCCTTGGAAGAATTGCTCAAGACGCATGTGCCTCCGCAGATCAACATCACCATCGACGCCGATTACCCGGTAGTGACAGCGGAAAAGGGTTGGGGCCTGCTCAGCGTGGTTGTGCCGCAGCAGTCGGCGACCACCACGGCCGTGCCGCAGCTGAGTGCCTTTGGTGGCGGTTCTTTTGGCAGCCAGATTCCAGAGGACGCCAAGGCGATCATTGCCAATGCCAGGCCAGCGCTGGAGCAACTGATTCGCCGGCGCGGCGCCAGCCACAGCGGGATGCGATACACCTTTAGCTGGTCCGGAGCCGAGTTGACGGTCCGGGCGCGCGGTCGCTCGGCGCACTCGTCCAAGCCGGAAGGCGGCGTCAACGCCATCAGCATGCTGGCCGATGCGCTGCAGGTCCAGCCCTGGAGCAACACCACGGCAGGCGCGGTCGTCAACTTTCTTAACGAACTGGTCGGCACCGGCTACTACGGCGAGCGCTTCGGATCGATCGCCTATCGCGATGCTTTCATGGGTCCGATGACCTTCGTGCCCACTGTCATCAAGCAGGTCGATCAAGGGATTGAAATCAGCATCAACTTGCGCCGCCCACAAGGCAAGAGCAGCGCCCAGATCGAGTCGGAAATCCGCGCTGTGCTGGACCAGTGGCAACAGCGCCAGGTAAAGCTGGGCGCGGTCGCGATGGAACTCTCGGAACCGTGGCTGCAAAAAAACGCTCCCCATGTGCCGACATTGCTGTCGGTGTTTTCGCACTTCACCGGCATTCGCAACCCCAGGCCGATTTCCGTCGGCGGGGCCACCAACTCGCGCCTGTTTCCCGGCGCTGTGAGCTTTGGCCCTGCGATGCCTAATGTGGAATACACGGCGCATTCCGAGCACGAGTTCATCACAGTCAAGCAACTGCTGCTGAACTTGCAGATGTACACCGCGGTGATGGTGGAATTGGCGAAATAGGGCGCTGTCCGGCACGACGGCCCGGACTGTCAATTTGACGCCCGGGCCTACAAAATCTGACCACGTGTCCGCTTCCTTATCCCCCGTAAAAATGCCGATGCATTTTGTAAGCAGATACCTACATGCTGTAACCTTCCCGTCACCCCGTAGCACCTCCCTCCTCCTGTTCTCACTCTGAGAATACTGTCCGCGTTCAATACCGCTTTTCGCTGCTGTCTTTCGTGCATTTTTCTGCAGGAAATCGAAATGTTTTCCGGCGTCAAAAACCCGCAAAACCCCGTGCTAGGATTCGATCCCTTCGTGACCGACCAGCGCTTCCCCGCTGTGCCGTGCGCCGCCTGCAACGTCGACCAAGCCTATGCACATCCTGGAATTGATCAAGCCCGACGGGCGACATTTAACCTTGTACAGTTCGCAGCCTATTCCTGCCGGCCTTGACGCGCCGAGTCCCTTTTCCGAACCGCAGCTGGCCAATCCGCACCTGCGCTGGCATCCGCTGCGCGGCGAATGGGTTACCTACGCGGCCTTCCGCCAGAATCGCACCTTCCAGCCGCCGCCTCAGTACAACCCGCTCGCGCCCATGCGCGACCCGGCCAATCCCACCGAACTGCCGGAGGGCGACTACGAGATCGCCGTGTTCGACAATCGCTTTCCGGCCCTGGCGCTGGACGCCCACGACGCGCCGCCCATGCACACGCCCACCGCGCCGGCGCACGGCAAATGCGAGGTGGTAGTGTTCACCCAGGACCCGGGGGCCGCGCTGGCGCGCCTGCCGCTGGCGCGCATCGATCTGCTGCTGCAGGTATGGGCCCAGCGCACCGCTGCGCTGGCGGCGCAGGCCACCATTTCCTACGTACTGCCGTTCGAAAACCGCGGTGCCGAGGTTGGCGTCACCTTGCATCATCCGCATGGGCAAATCTACGCCTATCCGGTGGTACCGCCGGTGCCGGCGCGCATGCTATCGCAGGAGCACGATTACTTTTTGCAGCACGGCAGCAGCCTGCTGTGTGACATGGCGCGCGAAGAAGTGCGCCAGGGAACGCGCCTGCTGTATCAGGGGCCGCATGCTGTCGCCTTTGTTCCAGCCTGCGCGCGCTATCCCTACGAGGTATGGGTGATGCCGAGCGCGCCCACCCGCGATTTCACTGTGCTGGGCAGCGCAGAGCGGGCCGACCTGGCGCGCGCCCTCAAGACCGTGCTGCTCAAGTACGAGGGCCTGTGGTCGCGTCCATTCCCGTACCTGATGACCTGGTACCAAGCGCCCACCGACGGCAGTGCACATCCCGAAACCCAGCTGCATGCGCAATTTCTTCCGCCTTACCGCACCCGCGACCGCCTGAAATATTTGGCCGGAACCGAACTGGGCGCAGGGCTGTTTGCTATGGACGTGCTGCCCGAGAGTACCGCACTCGAGCTCAGGCAGGTGGCCGTGACGTTGGAGGAAACATGAGCGCGCCGCCTTCTGCGCAGCATCCAGTCAGCGCCGAAAATTTCTTCGGCGGCGCGCCCGATGCACACGGGTCCGCGCCGGGGCGGGTCAACCTGCTCGGCGAACATACCGACTATAACGACGGCTTCATGCTGCCGGTGGCCACGCCCCAGCGCACCGAAGTGGCCGTGGGCGCCAGCCGTGACGGCCACTTCCATGTGTATTCGAGCACCCTTGGCGAGAGTGTGCGCTTCGAACGCCATGGCCATGCGCCGCCTGGATTTGCCAGCTACATCGAAGGCTGCGTGCGGATGGTCGAGTCCGAAGGCATCAGCGTGCCGCCCCTGCGCGTGCATATCAGCACCACGCTGCCGGTGGGGGCGGGCCTGTCGTCGAGCGCCGCCCTGGAGGTGGCCATGCTGCGCGCCTTGCGCACCCTGCTGGGATTGCCGTTCGACGACGTCATGCTGGCGCGCATGGCCCAGCATGCCGAAATTGCCTACGCCAAAGTCAACTGCGGAATCATGGACCAGATGGCGGCCAGCCTTGCCGATACCGGCCACATGCTGTTCATCGACGCCCGCAGCCTGGCCCATCGGCTGCACCAACTGCCTGCCGACAGCGAACTGATCGTCGTCGACTCCGGTGTGCCGCGCACTCTGGCGGGCAGCAAGTATAACGAGCGCCGCGCCGAGTGCCAGGCCGCCGCTGCAAGGCTGGGCGTGCCTTCCTTGCGCGATGTGGCCGACCCTGAACAGGTGGAAAGCCTGCCCGAGCCGCTGCGCGCGCGGGCCCGCCACGTAGTGCGCGAGAACTTGCGCGTGCTCGAAGCGGCGGCCGGGGTGGACGGCGCCCATTTCGGGCGCCTGATGAACGATTCGCACGCCAGCCTGCGCGACGACTATGAAGTGTCGATCGGCGCACTCGACCAATTGAGCGACGCGCTGCGCGCCGAGAGTGCGGTCTTTGGCGCGCGACTTACCGGCGCCGGTTTCGGCGGCGCATGCGTGGCCCTGTGCCGCAAAGGCGCGGCGGCCGAGGTCGGCGCCGCCGCGCTGGCCCACTACAACGAGGGAGGCTGGCACGGCGACCTGCTGATACCGGCCCCGCACAATTAAAAGGACGAGCAACAATGAGTGATTTCGAGTACCCGCGACCGCAACTGGTGCGCCAACAGTGGACGAGCCTGAACGGCCAGTGGAAATTCATGTTCGACGATGAGCGGCGCCACAAGCTGCCCGACGGCGAGACTATTTGGCCTTTGATGATCGAGGTGCCGTTTTCCCCTGAATGCGCGCGTAGCGGCATCGGCGACACTGGCTTTCATTCGGTGTGCTGGTACGAGCGCGAATTCGATCTGGCGCCTACTGCGGGCAATACCATCTTGCATTTCGGCGCCGTCGATTACCGCGCCCGGGTCTGGGTCAACCACCACCTGGTGGCCGAGCACGAAGGCGGCCACACTCCTTTCTCATGCAATATCAGCAGCGTGCTCAAAGGCGACGGCAAGCAGGTGGTGACGGTGTTCGTGGAAGACGATCCCCACGATTTGGCCAAGCCGCGCGGCAAGCAGGACTGGCTGCTCGAACCCCATTCGATCTGGTACCCGCGCACCACCGGCATCTGGCAGACGGTCTGGATCGAGCAGGTGGCCTCCACCTATATCCAATCCTTGCGCTGGACTCCAATATTCGAAACCTATGAAATCGGCTGCGAGATTTTCGCCACCGGCGACATCGTCGAGGACTTGTTTGTGGAGGTCAAGATATGGCACGGCGAAAATTTGCTGGCCGACGACCATTACAAGTTGCTTGGCCACGAGGCCAACCGCAAGATTGCACTGTCCGACCCCGGTATCGACGACTCGCGCAACGAACTGCTGTGGAGCCCTGAACGCCCGACCTTGCTCGACGCCGAGCTGACCCTGTATCACAAGGGGCAGGTGCTCGATCACATCAGTTCTTACACTGCCTTGCGTTCCGTGGCAATCAACCGCGACCGCTTCATGCTCAACGGGCGCGCTTACGGGCTGCGCCTGGTGCTCGATCAGGGTTACTGGCCCGAAACGCTTATGACCGCGCCGTCCGACCAGGCATTGCGCCGCGATGTAGAACTGGCCAAGGCCATGGGCTTTAACGGGGTACGCAAGCACCAGAAAATCGAAGATCCGCGCTACCTGTACTGGGCCGACAGGCTCGGCCTGCTGGTGTGGGAGGAAATGCCTTCGGCCTACCGCTTCAGCCCCAGGGCCATCACGCGCATGGTGCGCGAATGGACCGAGGCCATCGAGCGCGACTACAGCCATCCCTGCATCATCGTGTGGGTGGCATTCAACGAATCATGGGGTGTCCCCAACCTGACGCTGACCCAGGCCCACCGCAATGCTGTCGAAGCGCTGTACCACCTCACGCGCACGCTCGACGCTACGCGCCCGGTGATCGGCAACGACGGCTGGGAGGCCTCGGCCACGGACATTCTCGGCATCCACGATTACGACTGCAATCCCGAGAAAATCGAGGCGCGCTATACCACGACCGAGCCCACCCGCACCCTGTTCGATCAGCGCCGCCCGGGCGGACGCATCCTCACGCTGGACGGCTTTCCCCATCGCGGCCAGCCCATCGTGCTGACCGAATTTGGCGGCATTGCCTTCGACCGTGGCGCCACCACGGCCAAGAAAACCTGGGGCTATTCGCGCGCCCACGATGCCGACAGTTTCATCGACCTGTACCGGCGCCTGCTGGCGGTAGTCAACACCACCACCATGTTCAGTGGTTTTTGCTACACCCAGTTCAGCGACACTTTCCAGGAGGCCAATGGCCTGCTATGCGCGGACCGCACGCCCAAGGTGCCGCTCGAAGTGATCAGCGCCGCCACGCGCAACGATGCCAAGGAGGAGGAAGAAGGCCACCCGGGAATTATTTAACCACCGACCGGCAACACCACGCGGCCGCACGCCGCGGGTGGCAGCAGCACCGTCAAATTTTCGTTAACACACGCCCCATATTTGGGGGCGATAAGGAGCCATCATGCCTACGATCGTCGTTTTTTGCCACCTGCGCTGGGACTTTGTGTACCAGCGGCCGCAGCAGTTATTGAGCCGGCTGGCACAGCATTACCGCGTCCTTTTTGTCGAGGAGCCTGTTCACGATGTCGGCAAGAGCTTCATGGAGCAATCTAGTCCGGTAGCGAACCTGGTGGTGTGCCGCCCGCACACGACGAGCCCGGCTGCCGGATTTCACGATGACCAGATTCCTCTGTTGCAGCCGCTTCTGGCCGAGCTGGTCCCGGCAGACGAGCCGATAATCGCATGGTTCTATACGCCCATGGCATTGCCGCTGCTGCAAGACCTGCACGCTGGACTGGTGGTCTACGATTGCATGGATGAGTTGGCGGCATTCAAGAATCCACCCAAGCAGTTATTGCAGCGCGAGACTGCCTTGCTGAACCTGGCCGACCTGGTGTTTGCAGGCGGGCCCAGCCTGTACCAGGCCAAGCGCGAGCGCCATTCCAACGTGCATTGCTTTCCCAGTAGCGTGGACCAGCAGCACTTTGGGCGCGCCCTTGAGCGCAGCGCCATTCACCCGCAGCAGCAGGGGATGGCGCGTCCGCGCCTGGGCTTTTACGGCGTGATCGACGAACGCTTCGACGCCGGCCTCATTGCCGCGCTGGCCGACGCCCATCCCGACTGGCAACTGGTGCTGGTGGGGCCGGTTCTTAAGATCGATCCGGCAGCCTTGCCTCAGCGTGCGAATATTCATTATCTGGGTCAGCAAGAATATGCTGACTTGCCGGTATTGCTGGCCGGCTGGGACGTGTGTCTGCTGCCCTTTGCGCTGAATGAGGCTACCCGCTTCATCAGCCCCACCAAGGTGCTCGAGTACATGGCCGCTGAGTTGCCCATCGTGAGCACCGCGATCGCCGATGTCGCGCAGCCCTACGGTCACGTGGTGGCCATCGCACACGACGAGCGCCAGTTTATCGCCGCCTGCGAGGCGGCGCTCGCAATGACGCAAGAGAAACGTGCCAGCATGCTTGCGGCCATGCGCTCGATCGTGGCGGCAACTTCGTGGGATGTCACGGCCAGCACCATGCATGGACTGCTCGAAAGTACTGCGCCGCGCCGCGACGCGTCGCGGTTCGGCGGCGCTGCTGCGGCAGGCGCGGTGACAGGCACCGCCAAAGTCAATCCACTGCGCTCGCAAAGCGGCGCGCAAAAAGTTCCTACATTGATCATCGGGGCTGGTCCGACCGGGCTGTCCGCTGCTTATCATCTGGGGGAAGAGGCCGTTCTGTTGGACAAAAACGCCACGGTGGGCGGCTGGTGCCGGTCAATCCACGACCATGGTTTTACCTTCGACCACGCCGGCCACATTATGTTCTCCAATGACCCCTACGTGCTGTCGCTATACGAGATGCTGCTTGGCCCGAACCTGCACTGGCAGAACCGCGAAGCCTGGATCTACAGCAAACAGGTGTACACACGCTATCCGTTCCAGGGCGCCCTGTATGGACTGCCACCGAAGGTCATCACCGAATGCATCGTCGGTGCTGTGGAAGCCCGCTTCGGCAACATCAATGCCACCGCAGCCGCGCCTCAAGCCAGCGTCAAGCCGGTGGAAGACTGCTGTGGCGATGGTGGCGCGGAGGTGGCCAACACCAGCAACTTTGCCCCGCGCAAGCGCGAGACGCAGAACTTCGAGGAATTCATCTACAAGGTGTGGGGCAAG
This sequence comes from Pseudomonadota bacterium, assembly GCA_040385745.1. Lineage (GTDB taxonomy): Bacteria > Pseudomonadota > Gammaproteobacteria > Burkholderiales > Burkholderiaceae_D > Telluria_A. Next base: position 17,791 of record JAZKGU010000057.1, on the reverse strand, counting down.
GGCATCGCGGAACATTTCGCCATCCCCTACAATAAGAAACTGTGGACCGTGCCGCTGACCGAGATGGAAACATCCTGGCTGGGAGGACGCGTACCTTTGCCGGACCTGCAGGAAATTATCGAGGGCGCACTGGAACCTGTGGGCAAGCCGATGGGGCCGAATGCACGCTTTGGCTATCCACTGTCAGGCGGATTCCAGGCCTTGATGTCGGGCTTTCTGCCGCACATTAAGGGTCGCATTGAGATGAATACCTCTGCCGCGCAACTGCTTCCGCGTGAACACGTCCTGGTGATGGCGGACGGCAGTCGCTATCGCTACGATCACTTGATCAGCACGATGCCCTTGCCGGAACTGGTTCGGCTGATCGGCGCCGATGCGCCCGAGGAAGTGCGCAACGCTGCCAAGGGCCTGCGCCATCTTTCGGTACGCTGCGTCAATATCGGTGTCGGACGCGAGAACATCACTGACAAGCACTGGATTTACTACCCCGAAGACACCATTTTTCACCGCATCTTCGTGCAGGGCAATGCTAGCCCACACTGCAATCCGCCGGGCGGCTTCGGCCTGACCTGCGAGATTTCCTACTCGCCGTGGAAACCGCTACCGCTGGACGGCCAGGCCCTGATCGACCGTTGCATCCGCGATTGCATTGCCGTTGGCATGCTGCGCGAAGACGACCGCATCATCACCGCCAACGAAGTCGACATGCCGTATGCCTATGTGGTGTACGACCACGCCCGGGCTGCCAATGTCGCAACCGTCAAGGACTGGCTGGCGCGCTACGACATTGTGCTCGCTGGCCGCTACAGCGAATGGGAGTACTACAATTCGGACCACGCCTTTATCGCTGGTAAAAAGGCGGCTGAGGCTGTGCTGCGCCAGCGGGCGAACGCGGCGCAGATCGTTGGTTCAGAGTAGCCCGTGAAAGGGACTATCCTGGTCGTCGGGGGCGCGGGATACATCGGCGCCCAGATGGTCAAGCGCCTCGTGGCGGCATCCTACCGCCCCATCGTACTCGACAACCTGTCGGGTGGCCGGCGCGAATCCGTCAAGTGCGGACAGCTGGTCGTTGCCGATGTCGGCGACGCCGGCGTGCTCGAAGCGCTCATGCAGGCATTCGAGTTCGATGCCGTCATGCACTTCGCCAGTTTCATCCAGGTGGGCGAATCGGTGGCTGACCCTGCGCGGTATTACGACAATAATGTCGGCAATACAGTGCGCCTGCTCTCAGCCATGGTGCGCCACAAGATAAGGCGTTTCATTTTTTCGTCGACGGCCGCCATTTTCGGTGAGCCGCATTACGTACCGATCGACGAAAAACATCCCAAGGAGCCGATCAATCCGTATGGTCGTTCAAAATGGATGGTGGAACAAATCCTGTCCGATTTCGATCGGGCCTACGGTGTGCGTTCAAGCTGTCTGCGGTATTTCAATGCAGCTGGCGCCGATCCTGACGGCGAAACCGGCGAGTGCCATGAACCGGAGACCCATTTGATCCCGCTGGTGCTGCAGGTAGCGTCCGGCAGGCGAGGGGCCATCAATATCTATGGCGAAAACTATGAAACCGCCGATGGCACCTGTGTGCGCGATTACATTCACGTTGCTGACCTGGCCGATGCGCATTTGCTGGCGCTGGAAGCCTTGCTCGACGGGGGACCGAGTACTCGTTACAACCTGGGCAATGGGGCAGGGTATTCGATCCTCGACGTGATTGGGGCTGCTGAACGTGTCACCGGCAGCACCATTAAGCGAGAGAGCGGACCGCGACGGCCTGGCGATCCACCCGTCCTGGTGGCCGACGCCTCACTGGCTAAAGCGCAGTTGCGCTGGCGGCCACAGTTCGCCAGTCTGGACACGATCATCGAGCACGCCTGGCAGTGGGAGCGGCAGCACTTCGCCGATGAGCATGTGAGGCCGAGCTAGCGAAGCAGCCATGGCGGCAATGGGCGTCGGAGGCGGGAGATCAAGACATCACTGATCAGGCTCTTGCGAAAGCGGACGAGAAAGCCAACCCATTGATGATCGGTTCATCTGGCAGTTCGGGAAACCGTTTCGCCAACTTTACCCTTCAAGCGCAAAACCCTCTCTCTTGCGAAATCGAGCGGCCATAGCACCTCTGGTCAGAAGTGCCATGGCCCTCGCCTTCGCAAGAGCGATGGGTTTCGCATCAGGCAGATAAACCGTTTGATGGACGGTTTATCAAACAACTCGGAGAACCGTGTCGCCGAGCGGCCCCTTGACGCAAGAAACTGCCTCTCGGCGAAGGCGGGAGCTCGTCTCATGTCCGATCAGACGTGCTCTGGACCCTCGCCGTCGTGGCAGAGGGCGTTCAAGCCGGATGGCTAAATCGTTAATGATCGTGCTGAACAAGCTGATCGCCAAGGCTTGACAAAAAACGTCATGCAAGTCTCGTCCTGCATGGCAGTTGCAAGGATCGTGGTTTTTACCTCACGGAGTTGCCAACCCATTATCCAATTAAAAAATTTTTCCTGCAGGAATATTCCGATAGGCTACAAGCTGCTTTAGTATCGATAGCAGTGACATGTTTGCCGGAAATTTCCATGTTTTTCGAGAATTTTTTAAACCGAAATGTAGGGTATGCCATTATTGCCATGGCTTTCGTGGCAGGGCCAGCGTTGGCCGGTGGTGCTAGCCGCAGTACCGCTGCAAGCAGCGCGCATGGCGAGACAGATCGGGCTGCCTCAGGCGATGCCCAACTATTCGCGCCGAGCACCAGAAACCAGAGCGCCCTGTTTCGTGTAAGCAGGGAGGGCCAGGTAAGTTATCTCTTCGGTACCATTCATGTAGGTACCAAATCCTTCTACCCCCTGGCGCCAACCGTGAGCAAGGCGCTTAACGATGCCGATCAGCTAGTCGTCGAGCTCGACACGCGGGCAAATGATGCGTTTCAACGTGCCGTCACCCAGCATGCCGCCTATCCCGCTGGCGAGTCCGTGGTCCGGCATGTCGCTCCAGATACTTTGGCGCGACTAACCAAGGCCCTGCACGAGGTAGGTATACCCTTGTCGAGCGTGTCCCACCTTAAACCGTGGCTGTTAGCTAATTATTTGATGGGCCTTGAGCTGGAACGCAGCGGTTTCGAGCGCATTCACGGCAACGAGTTCTTCCTGCTTGCCGATGCCCAAACCCGCGGCACTGCCATCGCGGAACTGGAAAGCGCAGACTACCAACTGTCCTTATTCGACACGCTGAGCGCTGCAGATTCAGAGCGCTACCTGAACGAAAGCCTGGAACAACTCGGTAATGGCACCTCCTTGCGCCGCGCCAAGGCGACCATCGACGCGTGGAATTCGGGCGATGTCGCCGCGCTCGATGCAGTCGTGGCCGATGCTACCGATGGCGGCAGCGTCATGTCGGAATTCACCCGCCGCATGCTGCTCGGTAAGCGCAATCCGCAGATGGCGGCGCGCATTGAGACACTCATGCAAAGCGGGAAGACTTCCTTTGTCGGAGTCGGCCTGCTTCACCTGCTGGGGGCCGATAGCCTGCCTCAACTGCTCGCGCAGCGCGGCTACCAGGTCGAGCGCGTGAACTGATTGCACGCCACGCGGCGGCCCGCGCTGCGCCGGCCTTGGCGCTTAGCAGCTTAGCGCTGGATGGCGCCGCTAACCATGCGAACCCGATCACCTGTTGTGAATGACGGCGCCCACTCCTGGGTGATGACCTGGGTACGGCCGTCGTCCATGCGCAAGGTGATGCGGTATACCCGGTCGCCAGTCATGGTGGCGCCGGTGGTGCCGGTGGTATTTGCCCCACCCACGGCTGCGCCCGCAACCGTACCGGCGCCCGTGGCAGCTCCACCGGATTGACGCGGCACGACTTCGATACTGGCGACAGTGCTGTTGGATGCAGCGGTGGAAGCGGTAGCGGACGAGCCGGTTGCGCCCGACGTGCCAGTAGCCCCCGATGTGCCGCTGCTGCCGCTGGCGCCGGTGGTGCCCGTGGCGCCGCTGGTCCCGGCGGTACTGCCGGTGCTGCCAGTACCGTAGCCGCCGCTGGTGCTGCCGCTGGTGCCCGTGCCGCTGCCGGTAGTGCTTGCAGTGCTGCCGGTGCTGCCGGTGCTGCCAGTGCCGCTGGTGTCACCGGTGCCACCCATGCTGCCGGTGGTGCTGCCAGTGGTATCGCCGCTGCCGCTGCCGCTGGTGCCCGATGCCATGGATGAGGTGCCGCTGGTGCCCATGCCGCTGGCGCCCGAGCCGCTCGATGCAGTGTCGCCGTTCATACCTGTGGAACTGCATGCGGCCAGGCCCAGTGCCAGTAAACTTGCCAAAAGCACGCTCTGTTCTTTACGCTTCATGATCAACTCCTTTGTGTGGGTGTTTTCCGTGTGTGCGTGACAATCCCGCGTGCCACTTCGGTAAGAGGCGAGATTCTGGACGACGTTCATGCAGACCGCGTGAAGGCATGAGCCATATCAAAGAAGTCGTATTTTTCTCAAGACTTTGGCGTTTGAGAAATGTCAAAGCGAGGGTCCGTCTGGCAGTTAATAATGCCTTCTCTCAACTTTCCAAGCGATAGATCACATGCAGTCGAGTTCATTGGCGACCCTCATCAACGATCTGGTTCATTCCATCGAAACGGATGCCGCGGCGCTTAAACAACGCCACCTGCTGCGCCAGACCTTGCATGCCCTGGTACGCCAGGCCAAGGCCGAGCAAATGGCGGAAATGCGGTCGGATGTGCGCCGTGTGACCGGGTTGGACACGCCGCTGCAAGCACGCGCCGAGCAGGCTTTCGACCACGACTGTGGAAACTAGGGCCCGTCGGAACTGAAGTCATCGACAGATACTGTGGGCGGTCCGTATGCTGCCCTGCCGCTAGTTCGAATGCCGCTCCGGCAAAAATGCCCACAGCAAAGCGGCCATCATGACTGCCGCATTGCAGTCGATTAACCAGTCGCTCACTGCGCCACGGCGGTAGGGGAGGAAAGACTGCACCAGTTCGTCGAATGCGCCCATGAGCACGACGGTGCCGACCGAACGCAGGGCCCGCGCCCGGCCACTGCCGCTGCTGCCGGTAAACAGCAAAAACGTAATTCCGCCGTAGGCCAGCGTGTGCAAGACTATGCCGGAGGCTACATTGCCCATCTCCGCACGCACTCCAGGAACAGATCCCATCAGCACAATGGCCGCGTAGACCAGCCACGCACAACGATAGCGCAGGGCGCGCCAGCGTTCATCGAGTATGAGAAAGGAAAGCAGGGAGGTCATGGGGTGGCGGCAGTCGGGAAACCGCCACCTTAGCATGACAGCAGACCACGCGCAGCGAACGCGCGGCCGTCAGGTCAAACTGTCAAATAGTCAGCGCCGACACGCCGTTCTTGTAGTGGGCGTCGAAGCAAGACTGGCACTCGCAGCAGTACAGGTGGGCCAGGCGCACCTGGCGCTGGCGCAGAATCAGCTGAAGGTGAGCTTCGCCGCATTTCGGGCAGGTCTCGCGGACCGATCCGCAAGTCATCAATTCCAGCGCGCCGTCATCGCCATCGAGGTGATCGACGACTTTCGCGGGGTCGAGTTCGGTCAGTATGAGGGTCTCGTCGAGCTGGTGCTTGTGGCGCCGGCGCGGATGGTCTTGATCTTGCCTGCTAATAACTTCTTCCAGAACATGTTCACTCATGCGTTTCTCCATGTTGGTTCCCCGGGAGGGAAGTGTTCATAAAGGATATTCATCTTAGTCCAAACTAACCGGGGTTCAAGTATTGACAGATTTTTCTTTTGCGGATCCGACTTGCATTGGGGAACAAAAGGACCAGCGAAAAAAAATGCCCGCTGGTGTGCGGGCAAAACCCAATATCGGGGCCAAGAGTCTTTCAAGCAAAATTCGGTCGGTGTGCCTGGGCACACCTGCCTGCTAGTCACGCATATCGGTTGCATGTACAGCAGATGGATCCAGTGTAAGCAGTCGATGTGACGCCACCATGACATTGCTCAAACTTTCGCGCCGTGTGGGGAACTTTACAAATTTCAGGCCAAAAAAAAGCCCGCTGTTGACAGCGGGCTTAAAACTATCTTCTTCGGAGGAGAATAGTGTAGATAAACATTATTATGCGTTGCGCTTAAGTATATGTCTAATTGCCATTTCCCATACCCGACATTCGCATAATGTATATCTCTACATTGTCAGGCGTTGACGGTCAGCGCCACGTCGATATTGCCGCGGGTAGCGTTGGAGTACGGGCACACCTGATGTGCCTTGTCGACAACAGCCTGGGCCGCGGCCTGGTCCATGCCGGGAGTCGTGATCGCCAGCGTCGCCGTCAGGCCAAATCCACCGCTGGTATTGGGACCGATCCCGACGGTCGCGTTGACGCTGGTGTCCGCCGGGATCGGCGTCTTCATGGCGCCGCCCACCAATTTCATCGCCGACAGGAAGCAAGCAGCATAGCCAGCCGCGAATAATTGCTCAGGGTTGGTGCCGTCGCCGCCCGCGCCGCCCAGTTCCTTCGGGGTAGACAATTTGACGTCGAGCGCCTTGTCGCTCGAGACGCCACGACCGTCGCGGCCACCGGTTGCAACTGCATTGGCTGTATAAAGAACTTGCATGTGTGACTCCTAGGTTGGGTGAGGGCGGCAATGCTGTGCCGATGGAAGAACTATAACGCACAATTAAATTGTGCGCAATTGAATATTCCTATGGCTGCGATTGCCTTGTTCGCCTCAGGAATTCTCACCCAGCGCCTTGAACAGATCATCGCGTACCCCTGCCAAGTCGGAACGCAGGCGCCCTAGCGCACCCAGCTCCTGGCCGCTGGCGCACAGCACCTGCTTCGGAATCTGTTCTGCGCGCGCGCGCAGCGCCCGACCGGCCTCCGACAGAGCAATGCGAACTTGCCGCTCGTCATTGGCATCGCGCTTGCGCTGCAGCAGCCCGTTGGCTTCGAGCCGCTTGAGCAGGGGAGTGAGCGTGCCCGAATCGAGAAACAGGCGCGCGCCGATCTCCTTGACCAGTATTCCATCCTGTTCCCACAGCACCAGCATGACCAGATATTGCGGATAGGTCAGGCCGAGCTGGTCGAGCATCGGCTTGTAGGTCCGGGTCATGGCGTGCGAGGCTGAATACAGCGCGAAGCAGAACTGGTTCTCGAGCGCGAGCATGTTCAGCGGAGACTGCTTCGGCTGCTCGCTCATTCGTTCACCGGTACGGTGTAATTGAGGGCCAGGCGGCCGCCATCGACATACATGGTCTGGCCAGTCATGTAGGACGCATCGGCGCTGGCCAGGAATGCCACCACCGAAGCAATTTCTTCCGGTTCGCCGCAGCGCCCCAGTGGGGTTCGCGACAGGATGGTATGGCGCGCCTCGGGGCTGGCCAGCACCGCCTTCTTGGCCAGTTCGGTCAGGATGGTGCCGGGGCCGACGCCGTTGACGCGGATGCCGTGCGGCGCCAGGTTCAGCGCCATCACCTTGGTAAGCTGATTGATGCCACCCTTGGACACCACATACGGCACCTGGTTGGGGATCGCCAGTTCGGAATTGACACTCGACATATTGATGATGCAGCCGCTGCGCTGGCCGGTCATTTTGCGGGCGGCAGCCTGACCGCACAGAAACATGGACTTGAGATTGATGCGCAGCACGCGGTCGAAATCGTCTTCCGACAGGTCGAGGAAGTCGGCGGCGTGCGTCACGCCGGCATTATTGACCAGGATGTCGATGCGCCCGAAGGCCTCCAGCGTCGCCGCGATCATGGCGTCAACGTCCACCTTGAGGCTGACGTCGGCCGCAAAGAAGCGCGCCTGCTCGCCCAGGTCCTGGGCAATGGCCGCGCCTTCCGGCTTGATGTCGACCAGCATGACGCGGGCTCCGTCCTGCAGCAGGCGCCTGGCGCAGGCGAGGCCGATGCCCTGGGTCGCCCCGGTGACGATGGCAACTTGTTGGTCTAGTTTCATTGCTGGCTTTCAGGCGGAAGTGGAATAGCGAATTCTAACCACAGCCCGCCCTCTGCGCTGGGCTTTTTTGATCCGTCCTACAGGACCATGGGCTGGTCCGGCAATTCGTTGGCCCGGCTACCTGTGGCTGGAAATTGCTCGGCCAGCAAGCTGTTGATGCGTTCCACCGCCGCTAGCGTGCTGGCGCGAAATTCACCGCCGGCGAAACCGCGTGTCATGGTGCTGCACACCTCCTGCCATACTTCGTGCGCAATCTTGCGCCCGATGCCACGGTCGACCACGATGTCGACCTTGTGTTCGGCCAGGTTGATATAGACCAGTACCCCGCAATTGTCTTCGGTATCCCATACGCCATACTCGGCGAACAGGGCAATGGCGCGCTGGCGATTGCTCACGTCGGCCCAGATAGCATCCGAGGGCATCGAGTTTTCCACGATCAGGCGCAGTTCGCCCCGATGGCGCTGTTCGCCAGCGGTGATGGCACCGCCAATTTCTGCCAGCGTCTCGGCCGGAAAGGCGACGCGGCCCTTGGCTGCCGTGCTGGTCCAGTGACGCCACGCACGTTTGCAGCGCTCAATAAATGTTGAAGCCATTACCAGTCCCCCGAGGCGCCGCCGCCATCAAAGCTGCCGCCGCCGCCAGAAAAACTACCCCCGCCAGAAAAACCACCGCCGCCGGAAAATCCGCCACCGCCTCCGCGGCTCAGGCCACTCAAGGCGCTGCCCAGGATGAAGCCGGTCGCACCGCTGCCCCAGCCGCCGCGCGCCAGGCTGGAGCGACGGCGTGGCTTGAACATTTGCATCAGGATCAGGGCGCCAAAGATCAAGGGCAACCAGGGAATCCCGCCCGACTCCTCTTGCTGCTGCGCAGCTTGTTCCGGCGGTGCTGGAAATTGCTCGGCATTGAGCAGGGTCGCGATCGCGCCCACGCCTGCCACCAGGCCTTCGTAAAAATTCTTTTGCTGAAAGTGCGGCGCGATGACATTGCTGAGGATGCGTTTGGACTGGGCGTCGGTCAGCACGCCCTGCACCCCGCGTCCGGCTTCGATGCGCAGGCGCCGCATGGCACTGGTGTTGTCGGGCGCCACCAGCAGCAGCACGCCGTCGTCCACACCCTTGCGGCCCAGCTTCCACTGGTCCGCCACGCGAATGCTGAACTGTTCGATCTGTTCGGGCGCGGTGGTCTTGACGGTCAGTACCGCGATCTGGCTGCCAGTCTTGGCCGTGTAATCAGCCAGCACTGTTTCGAGTCGCGCACGCTGCTCTTGCGTCAGCAAGCCGGCCTGGTCGGTCACGTGGCTGCTCAGCTCGGGGACCTTGACCAGCTCTTGCGCCTGCGCGGCAAGGGCGATGGCGAGCGCGAGCAATCCTACCCAGAAGTAACGCGCTTTCTTCATCTTATTTTTTGCCGAAGTCGACGGTCGGGGCAGTCGAAATGGCTTTTTCGTTCTCTACAGTGAACGTTGGCTTGATTTCGTAGCCAAACATCATGGCGGTCAGGTTGGTCGGGAACTTACGCACCTGCACGTTGTATTCCTGTACCGCAGCGATGTAACGCTGGCGCGCCACGGTGATGCGGTTCTCGGTGCCTTCGAGTTGCGATTGCAATTCCGCAAAGCGGGCATCGGCCTTGAGATTCGGATAGTTTTCCGACACCGCCATCAGGCGCGACAGCGCGCTCGACAGTTCGCCCTGCACTTGCTGGAACTTCTGGAAGGCAGCCGGATCGTTCAGCACTTCCGGCGTGATCTGGAAGCTGGTGGCCGCGGCGCGCGCGCGCGTAACGGCCTCGAACGTTTCCTTCTCGTGCGAGGCGTAGCCCTTTACCGTGTTGACCAGATTGGGAATCAGGTCGGCGCGGCGCTGGTACTGATTGACAACTTCACCCCAGGCGGCCTTGGTAGATTCATCCCGGGTCTGGAACTCGTTGTAGCCGCAGCCGCTCAGCAGGGCCGACAGGGTGACGGCGAGAAACAGCTGGGTCCAGCGCGTGAAAACATTCTTGGTCATGATATTTTTCCGTAGCAAGTTGTCGAATGAATAAAAATATACCCTATATTGTCAAAAACAGGTGGTTTGGTTGGCGCAGGCGGACGCGGTACAATCCCGGGTTAAGCAAACAGCAAGAGGGTCACCGTGAACTTCATCGATAAATTGTCCACCGCCTGGACTGCCAACAACTCCTTGCTGTGTGTCGGGCTCGACCCTGACCTCGCGCGTTTCCCGGCCCACCTGCAGTCGCGGCCCGACGCCATCGTGAGCTTTTGCAAGGCCATCATCGACGCCACAGCCGATCTGGCCTGCTCCTTCAAACCCCAGATCGCCTATTTCGCCGCGCTGGGCGCCGAACGCGAGCTCGAAGACATTTGCGCCTACCTGCGCAGCAACTACCCACAGATTCCGCTCATTCTCGACGCCAAGCGCGGCGACATTGGCGCAACTGCCAAACAATATGCGCGCGAAGCCTTTGACCGATATGGCGCCGATGCCGTCACCGTCAATCCCTATATGGGTTTCGACTCGGTCGAGCCTTATATGGAATGGACCGACCGCGGCGCCATCGTGCTATGCCGCACCTCCAATCCGGGCGGATCCGACCTGCAATTTCTGGAGGTGGAGGGCAGGCCCTTGTACCAGCACGTGGCCGACCTGGTGGCCAACAAGTGGAACCGCAACGGCCAGTGCGCGCTCGTGGTGGGCGCCACCTTCCCCGACGAGCTGGCGCAGGTGCGCGCCATCGTGGGCAACATGCCGCTGCTGGTGCCTGGCGTGGGCGCCCAGGGTGGCGACGTGCAAGCGACGGTGCTGGCGGGCCGCAGCGCCAGCGGCGCCGGCATGATGATCAATTCCTCGCGCGCAATCTTGTACGCGACGCCACGCGCGGACGAAGACTTTGCCGCCGCCGCCCGCCGTGTGGCCCTCGACACGCGCGACGCCATCAATACGCACCGCGCCTGAGGCGTTCTAGCGCCGGCTTGGCGCGATCATTTCAGCGTAGTCATAGAGGGCGCCCAGGATGGTCTCGGCGCGCTCGTCGGCCTCTTCGCTCAGCGTATCGATCTCAGCGAACAGCTGCTCGATGGTGCGCGCGCCACCAGCGCCATCGAACAGGCGCGCGGCGCGGTGCTGTTCCCACTGCGCAGCCTCGGCGCTGCTGAGGGTGTCGGGAAAATTGCGGGCGCGATAGCGAAACAGCAGCTCGCCCAGGCGCTCGTCCTCGAAAGCGGGCCGCGCCGCAGCCAGCCTGGCCGGCGTTTCGGCGCGCAGCGACTCCAGCTTGCGCTTGTCGTTGTTGTTGATGAAGCCGCCATACAGGTCTTCGTCCACATCGGTGTCGCCGGCCGGGGCAGGGCGTTGATACACCTGTTCCCACAGCACACTCATATCCGGTCCGGCCGCGACCGCCAGCGCGTGCACCCGCGCTTGCTCCAGGTCGATGTCCCAGCGCTGCGCCAGTTCCGGGCGCAGGGTCTTCAGATTGGCCACCAGCATCGGTGACTTGTTCATGTGGATGCTTTTGATCGGCAGGCGCGTCACGCCTTCGGGCAAGTCGGCGGTCTTGCTGAACATGCGCAGGCGAATGGTGTCGGCATCGAGCGTGAACAACTCGGCGGGATCGAAGCTGCAATCCCAGCACAGCACTTCGTTCTTGTTGGTCGGATGGGTGGCCAGCGGCCAGACCAGGCCGATGCAGCCGCGCTCGGCGGGGAACATGCCGGTCACATGCAGGAAGGGCTGGCGCTGCTGCAGCGGCAGGTGCATGCCCATCTCCGTGGCAACCCGGTCCTTCTTGTGCAGCCCCAGGCAGAAATCGAACAGCTTGGGTTGCTTGCTGCGGATCAGGCGCGCCAGGGCGATGGTTGCGCGCACGTCCGACAAGGCGTCGTGGGCGGCTTCGTGCAGCAGGCCATTGGCCTTGGCCAACAGTTCGAGCTTGAAGCTGGGGCGGCCATCTTCGCGCGTGGGCCATTCGATGCCTTCCGGGCGCAGCGCATAAGTCATGCGCACCACGTCGAGCAAGTCCCAGCGCCCGCAATTGTGTTGCCATTCACGCGCGTAGGGGTCGATCAGGTTGCGCCAGAACATGAAGCGCGTGACCTCGTCATCGAAGCGGATGGTGTTGTAGCCGACCCCGATAGTGCCGGGCTGACTGAACGCTTGTTCGATGGTGGCAGCGAACTGGTGTTCAGGCACGCCCCACTCGAGGCACTGCTGGGGCGTAATGCCGGTAATTAGGCAGGACACCGGGTCGGGCAGGAAATCGGGCGCGGGCTGGCAATACAGCATGATCGGATCGCCGATTTCATTCAGGCTGGCGTCGGTGCGGATGGCGGCAAACTGCGCCGGGCGGTCGCGGCGCGGCTGGGCGCCGAAGGTTTCGTAGTCGTGCCAGAGAAAGGTGTGGGCGGTCATGGTGGCTGGCTACAGGTTCCGGCGTGAAGCCGATAATGAATAATCAGCTATGCTGGACCAAGGGGAATGCCGGTGTCAACACCTGTCTGGATGCGGCCGCGCCGATTACAGCGATACGCGGTTGCGCCCGCTTTCCTTGGCGCGGTACAGAGCCCCATCGGCCGCCGCCAGCAGGTCCGAATCGCTCATCGACGGTCCCAGCACTGCCACGCCGAACGAGGCGCTCATGTGCGGCATCGGCACCCGCATGTCGGCAAACACCTTCGCTTCGCGCATGCGCATGCACAGCCGTTCGGCCACCAGCACGGCCAGCGGAGCGGTCGCGTCCGGCAGCAGAACCAGCAATTCCTCGCCGCCGTAGCGCACTGCAAAATCGGAGGGACGCAGGGCCGTGCTGATCACCTCGGCCGCTACCCGCAAGGCGTCGTCACCGACCAGGTGGCCGTGGGTGTCGTTAAATTGCTTGAAGTGGTCAAGGTCGATCATCAACAGGGCCAGCGGCGTATTGGCGCGCTGCGCCTTCGATACCATCCTCGGCAACATGTCGCCCAGCCAGATCCGGTTGTACAGGCCGGTGAGGCCGTCGTTCATCGACATCTGGCGGTAGAATTCGCCCACCTGCTTGCGCCGGCGCAGCAGGGCATTGGCGGCGCGCACCCGGAAGGAGAGCAGGCGCAGCAGGTTGCGCGCGAGGCTGCTGCACTGGTCAATCAGGTGCCAGGCCAGTTCGGCGTCGATCACCAGCAGTTCGGTTTCTTCGACCGCAGTGATTGACGTCAGGTTGGGACTGTCCTCAAGGACAGACTGCTCGCCTACCGATTCGCCGGGCAAAATGCGGCTGACGCTGCCGTCGGCCATGCCGCTGGCGGAGTCGGCCACCACTGCCAGCACGCCGCGCAGTACGATGTACAGGCTTGCGCGCTCGCTGTCGACCAGTTGCTCACCGCCAGCCAGGCGCACGATGGGGCAGGGCGCCAATGAAGGCTCCATGAGTTCAGGTGCGCAACCGTGGAGTAAATGAATGTCCCCGATGGGGTAAGGGGATGCACCGAAAGTGCCGATCTGTTCCAATGCGTGCTCGCTCAGTGAAAATTGCCCAAGTCATTTACTTGGCAGACACATCATAACAGTGTTCCAATAGCATCTCTAAAAAGTACTCACCGACCACTATGGATATTCCCGACGCCATCGGCACCCTGCACCCGCGCGCGCCCGAACCGCGCATTGTGTCGCTGGTTCCTTCGCTCACCGAACTGGTGTGCGAGCTGGGCCTTGCCGCCAGGCTGGTGGGGCGTACCGGCTTTTGCATTCATCCGGCGGCAACTGTGCGCTCCATCCCCAAGGTTGGCGGCACCAAGGATGTCAATATCGAGAAGATCCGCAAGCTGGCCCCTACCCATGTGCTGGTCAATATCGATGAAAACGAAAAGCCGACGGTGGAGTTGCTGGCCCAGTTTGTGCCGCACGTCGTGGTGACCCATCCGCTGGCCCCGCGCGACAACCTGGATCTGGCGCGCCTGCTGGGCGCGGTATTCGGCGTGGAGCAGCGCGCCGCCGCCTGGTGCGACAGCTTCGAGCAGGAATATGCTCAGCTGCAAGCTACTCCCAAGGGCAGTCCGGCTCGCGTGCTCTACTGCATCTGGAAAGATCCCTGGATGACGGTCGCGCCCGACACCTATATCGCGCGCATGCTGGCTGAAATCGGCTGGAGCGTGCCCGACCTGGGCGGCAAGCGCTATCCCGCCTTTAGCTGGACTGAGGCGTTGACGGGGCAGATTAATGGCGTGCTGCTGTCGACCGAACCTTACAGCTTCACCCAGGCCCATGCGGACGCGCTGGAGCTCCAGATCGGCAAACCGGTAATGCTGGTCGATGGGGAAATGCTGTCGTGGTATGGCAGCCGCTCTGTTGCCGGCCTGGCTTACTTGCGCGCGCTGGTGCAACAGCGGCCGCTGGGGTAGTAGAAACAATGCTGGCAGCCTCAGCGGCTGCCAGGGTCGACTGCGTGCTGGACGCTTACTCGCCGACTTCGTCGGTTTCCTCGATCAGCTTGGGTGTCTCGTGCAGCTTCTTGTCGTGCAGGCGGCCAAGCGCCGAATCGATTGCACGCTTGAGCTTGTCTGCGGCGCCCTTGATGGCCTCGTGCAGGTGGACCGAATGGTCGCTCACGGCAATCGGCTGATAGCCGGTGATGCGGGCCTCGAGCATGCAGCGGTTGCCGCCGTCGACCGATTTTTGGCTGTTCTCGTCACTGAGGTGGACTTCGACGCGAGTGATGTGGTCGGCAAAACGCTGTACCGCCGCGGACACCACGGTCTGCACATGATCGTCCAGGCCCTGATGGCGTTCGATCGTTTTGTCGGTGTTGATAACAATTTGCATAAGCTCACTCCCGGTTGTTTCAAAAAATAAGACTGCCAGCTGCGGCGCATGCCGCGGCGGGTGCCACACTGCGCACACAGCTTTATCTTACACGGATGTTGAAATTTTCCCATTGTCAAACGAAACGCGTCATGACGCCGGCTTGAGCGCAGCCTGTTCCTGTTCGTGATGGGGGAAGCGGTCCATGCGCGAGAGCACCGGAAACTTGATGGCCCACACCAGCGTGACGGCCAGCGTGGCCGCGCCGCCGAACAGGATGGCGCGCGTGAGACCGAACCAGCCGGCCGTAATGCCCGATTCAAATTCGCCCAGCTCGTTGGATGCGCCGATGAACACCGCGTTGACGGCGCTGACCCGGCCCCGGATTTCATCAGGCGTCTCGAACTGCACCAGGAGGTGGCGCACGTAGACACTGACCATGTCGCCGGCGCCGAGCAAAAACAGCGCCACCATGGCCACGGCAAAGTTGCTGGTCCAGCCCAGCGCCAGCGTGGCCATGCCGAACACGGCCACCCCGCCGAACATCCAGGCGCCCACGTGGCGCCGGATCGGGTAGAAGGTCAGGGCGATCGAGCACAGGGCGGCGCCGGCGCCCGGGGCGGTGCGCAGCCAGCCCAGCGCCGCCGGGCCTGCCTGCAGCACATCGTGTGCATAGGCAGGCAACAGCGCCGTGGCGCCACCGAACAGTACCGCGAACAGATCGAGCGAGATGGCGCCCAGCATGATGGGACGCGACCACACGAAGCGCAGCCCTTCGAGCACCGTGTGCCAGGTGGCAGGCTCGGTACTGATGGCCTGTGGCGCGCTGCGGGTGCGCATCATCAGTGCCACCGCGAGCAGCAGCAGGGCGGCCGCTACCAGGTACACGGTGGCCGGGCCGGCCAGGTAAAGCAGGCCGCCGATGACGGGGCCGACGATCACTGCCACGTGGAAGGCGGAGGAACTCATGGCCACTGCCGCGCTGAAGTCTTCGGTCGGCACCATATTGCGCAGCACGGCCTGGGTGGCCGGCATCATGAAGGCGCGCGCACTGCCAAACACCACCAGGATGGCAAATACCGGCCACACCACCGTGGTGCCGCTCCAGGTAAAAGCCAGCAGCATCAGTCCACACAACAGCTGGGCGGCAATACAGGCAATGATGATGTTGCGCCGGTTGTAGCGGTCGGCCACGTGCCCGGCCAGCAGGATCAGCACCAGGAAGGGCGCGAACTGCGCCAGCCCGATCAAGCCTAGATCGAACAGGCTGCCCGTCATTTGGTACACCTGCCAGCCGATGGCCACGCTTTGCATCTGCACCGCCAGCGTGCCCAGGATGCGCGCGGCAAGGTAGAAGGAAAAATTGCGGTGACGCAGTACGCTAAAACCGTTGGACGGCGACATCAGGGACATAGAAAACTTTCGGGGAGCGTCATGCGGCTGGGGTAAAATGATGCCTTAAGGAACCACTCCCCTATTGTGCCCGATGTTCCCCCGGCCTGCTGGCGTAGCATCGCATCAAGCACAGCAACAAAATGCAAACCACCATCTTTGAAACACCCGTCGTCAATACGCTGATGCGCGCTGTGTCGCGCGCCATCCTGCGCCTGGCGGGCTGGCGCAGTGCCGGCCTCAGCCGGGACGAGCTCGCCGCTTATCCGAAGTTCATCCTGATCGCCGCGCCGCATACCAGCAACTGGGATTTCCCCTTCACACTGATGGTGTGTTTCGACCTGCAACTGAAGGTGTACTGGATGGCCAAGGCCAGCCTGTTTGCCTGGCCGATCGGCTGGCTCTCGCGCTGGCTGGGCGGCATTCCGATCAATCGCGGCGCCAAGAACAATACCGTCTCCAACACCATCGACGCCTTTGCCACCCGCGAGCGCCTCGCCATCATTGTGGCGCCGGAAGGCACGCGCGGGCGTGTCACCCACTGGAAGACCGGGTTTTATCACATGGCGCACGGCGCCGGGGTGCCGATCGCGCTGGCCTATCTGGACTTCAAAAAGAAGACCGGCGGCATCGGCGCCATGTTCACCACCACCGGCGACATCGAAGCGGACATGGCCCTCATCCAGGCCTTCTACCGCGGCATCGAAGGCAAGAATCCACAGCAGTTCGATCCTGCCGCGGTGCGCCGCGACTAGGCCGGGCTGGCCAGATCGGCTTCGCTGGTAAACGCGTCGGCGAAGAATTCGTCGGCCGGCAAGCCGCATTGGGCCAGGTAGGCAGCGCGCGCCGAATCGATCACCACCGGCGCGCCGCAGGCATAGACCTGGTGGCCCGAAAGGTCGGGCAGGTCCTGCATCACGGCAGCATGCACGAAGCCGGTGCGGCCGCGCCACTGATCTTCGGGCAAGGCATGCGAGACCACCGGCACGTAGTTGAAGTTGGGCAGGGTTGCAGCCCACTGCTCGCACAAGTCGTTCATGTACAGGTCGAGCGGACGGCGTCCGCCCCAGTACAGGCTGACCGGACGGGTGGACTTCAGGTGGATCATGTGTTCGACCAGCGCCTTGACCGGCGCAAATCCGGTGCCTGACGCTAGCAGTACTATCGGCTTGTCGGAATCTTCGCGCAGAAAAAAACTGCCATGCGGACCCTCGAAGCGCAGGATGTCGCGCTCCTTCATGGTGTTGAACACGTGCTCGGTGAACATGCCGCCCGCCATGTAGCGGATATGCAAGGTGATCGGGCCTTCCAGGCTGGGCGCGCTGGCCATGCTGTAGCTGCGCCGCTTGCCGTCACGCAGCAGGAATTCGATGTACTGGCCGGCGCGGTAGGCCAGCACTTCGTTGGCAGGCAGTTGCAGCGTGATCAGCGCGACGTCGGGCGCAAGCTTCTCGATACTGGCCACGCGCGACGGCATCTTGCGAACCGGATATTCGCTACTGCCACCCACTTCGCGCGCTTCGATCACCAGGTCGGCGGCGGTGGTGGCGCAGCAGAACAGGGCGAAGCCCTGGCTTTTTTCATCCTCGGACAGGGCGCGCTGCTGATGTGCCTTGTGCGCCACGCTGCCGGCCACGACCTTGCCCTTGCATGAGCCGCAGGCGCCGTTCTTGCAGCCGTAGGGCAGGCCGATGCCGGCGCGGATGGCCGCGCCCAG
>JAZKGU010000056.1:0-20427 GCA_040385745.1 Pseudomonadota bacterium | reverse complement strand
GTTCATCAGCAGAGAGGCGAGATTATGAAGCATGGCTTCGTGACCGTCAACCCCTTTTTGCTACCGCGTCTTTCTCAAAACACGCCCCGTTTCATCGGGGAGGCGAACTATAGCAAAGGCTTGCAGCGATGCGCAAGGACTATTTCAGCGAGTGGCTGTCAACACACGCGCACTTGTCGCGGTGCCATTCCAGCAGGAACGCGCGTGCGCAGGTATATTGCGAACGATTGCCGCCATAGCACCTGGAGACTTGATGAACCACTCGTTTCACCTCAACGCCATTGCCAGCCTGTTCGCCGCTGGCGCCGTGGCCCTAGCGCCGCCAGCACTCGCCGACGAGCCGATCGTCGATGTGGTAGTTGTGAGTGGCAGCCGGGTTGAACACAGCAGCTTCGATCTGCCAGCGGCGATCGACGTGGTCGGCGAAGAGCGTATCCGCGCTGGGCAGATGCGCGTGAACGCATCGGAGGCGCTGAGCGCGGTTCCCGGCCTGGTTGTTCAGAACCGCCAAAACTATGCGCAGGACTTGCAGATTTCGTCGCGCGGTTTCGGAGCCCGCTCCGCCTTTGGCGTGCGCGGCGTGCGCCTGATCGCGGACGGTATACCAGCGACCATGCCTGACGGCCAAGGCCAGGCGGCAACCTTCAATCTCGACACCGCCGAGCGCATGGAGGTTTTGCGCGGCCCCTTTTCCGCAATTTATGGGAACCACTCTGGCGGCACGATCCAGCTGTTCACACGCGATGGCAAGGGCCGCCCTACTGTTGAAGCGACCCTTGCGGCGGGCAGCTACGGATCGCGCAAGGCCGACCTTAATGCACAGGGCAGCAGCAGCGGCATCGGTTATGTGCTCGATGCTTCGCGGTTCGAGACTGACGGTTACCGCGACCACAGTGCCGCGAGCCGGGACCAGGCCTTCGCCAAGCTGACCCTGGCGCCATCGGCCGCCAGCAGGCTGACACTGACCGCCAGCGCGCTGCGCCAGGACGACACCCAGGATCCGCTCGGCGTGACCTGGGCCACCTTCCAGCGCGACCCGCGGGCCGGTGAAATCGACGCCACCGATACCGCGACGCCGCGTCGCACTTTGGCCGAGCGCTATAACACGCGCAAGAGTATCGATCATCAGCAAGGCGGCGTCTCGTTCGAGCAGCGCTTTGGCGATGACCGCTTGCGCGTGATGGCGTATGCAGGCAACCGCCAGGTCATCCAGTTCCAATCGTTCTCACGCTTTTTGCAAACCCCGTCCAGCCAGTCGGGCGGCGTGATCGATTTTGACCGTGACTTTCATGGCGCCGACATCAACTGGGTGGCCGTGCGCGCTCTTGCGGGTGGCAAGCTGACCAGCACCTTTGGCGTGGACTACGGCTACTCCACCGACGACCGCCAAGGCTACGAAAACTTCGTCGGTACCGAATTCGGCCTGCGCGGACGCCTGCGCCGCGATGAGACCAACACCGTCACCAGCATCGATCCGTATGCCCAGTTCGAATGGCAGGGCGGTGCTTGGGCGCTCAGCGCCGGCCTGCGCCACAGCCGTATGAGAGTCACTGTGGATGACCGCTACCTCAGTAACGGCAACGACAGTGGCGGAGTCGGTTTTAGCCATACCACGCCGGTTCTCGGCCTGCTCTACAAAGTCAATCCACTGTTGAATGTGTATGCCAGCGCAGCGCGCGGCTTTGAAACCCCGACCCTGAACGAGCTGTTCTATTCCGGTAGCGGTGCCGGATTCAATTTTAATCTTCAGCCCGCAACCAGCACCCACCTCGAAGTCGGCGCCAAGGCTCACCTCGGCAGCAACACGCGGATCAACGCTGCCCTGTTTCAGGTCAAGACCGAGGACGAACTGGTGGTGGACGTATCGAGCGGCGGTCGCACCAGCTACAAGAACGCCAGCAAGACTCAGCGCCGCGGCGCCGAGCTGTCGCTCGATACTAAACTCGGCACCGGTTTCAGCGCGCGTCTGGCGATGACCGTGCTGCGTGCGGAATACGCCCAAGCGTTCGGCGCAGTGCGCGAAGGCAGCCGGCTGCCGGGGGTGCCGGACAAGAATGTGTTCGCCGAACTGGCCTGGAAAAGCAGCAACGAGGGCGTCGGCGCCGCGATCGAAGCGATTGCCAGCAGCAAGGTGTTTGCAGAAGACGCCAATGTGGAGATTCCCGCACCGGGCTTCGGCATCATCAACGCGCGCTTGCAGGCTAAACAGAACATCGGCCAGTGGCAATTCAAGCAGTTTGTGCGGCTGAATAACCTGTTTGACAAGCAGTATATCGGCTCGGTGATCGTGGGCGATGCCAACAAGCGCTATTACGAAGCAGCACCAGGGCGAAACTTTGTTGCTGGAATAAGTGCGCAGCACGCTTTTTAGTCACACCCGAGACTACCTTGTGCTCGGTCTACCAGTGTTTTTAGTGATTTTCGAAAATTATTAAGAATTCAAGTTTTTATTGAAGTATGATTTCAGTCCGTTCCATTTCTTCGACTGAAAGTATCAATGCCCGTCAACCTTGTCCCCGCATTTACTTTCGGCCGTAGCGCTGTCAACTTACAATCTGAACTGGGTGGCCTTACAGCCATGTCTGCCCTTGCCGACGGCAAGCTTTTGGCGGTCAGCTTTCGGGCTTTGCACCGTTACGATGCGACCGGCATGGCCGACCCGAGTTTGGACGGTGATGGTGACCGTGTTCACTACCTTTCGGCCGACGGGACTTCCAGGCCACAGTTTGTCGAGAGCGTGCATAGCTTAAACGGCGGAAAGATACTCGTCGGAGGGATTTCTGCTGCTTCGTCACAAGACTTTTCGGTGGTGCTCGCCAAATTGAATGCCGACGGCAGCTTCGACACGAGTTTCGGAGCCGGCGCAGGAAAGGTCTTTACGAACCTGGTCCCGGGCGGATCGGAACATGGCCTCGTTACTGCCGTGCTCCCGGACGGACGCATCCTTGTCGCAGTCGGGTCTTACACGGATGGAACAGGGCTTGCCGGCATGCGTGTAGTGTTGGCGCGTTTTCTTGCCAACGGCGCGATCGATACCAGCTTCGGCACCGGGGGCACTGTCTCGATCAAAGGAGAATGGCCCGGAAGCATGACCATTCAGCCTGACGGAAAAGTCATCATCGTCGGCACGATTCCTCGCACAAGTTACGGCACCGATTCAAGTATTCATCGTTTCAATGCGGACGGCAGCATCGACACCACGTTCGGAACGAACGGCCATGTACAGACTGATTTCGTCTCCCAGACCTTCAACCCCTCCGGCCGCGCGCTGGCCGTAGCGCTTCAAAGCGACGGAAAAATCGTCGTCGCTGGAAGTGCCTCACTGCCCAATTCGACCGACGGGCGTATCTCGAGCGCCATGGCCGTTGCCAGGTATGACGCCAACGGGCGCCTTGATACGAGTTTCGGCACCGAAGGCAAGGTGGTGCACTTTGTCGCCCTCGATCAAGGCCGAGCGACTTTGCCAGAGAAAAGTATCGCTACCAATCAGGCTTCAGAGATTCACATCCGTGCGGACGGCACAATACTGCTGGCAGGCAGCACTACGATCGCCTTGACGAATAGTCTGGATGGGCGCGCTTCCGCGATGGCATTCATGCAGTTGAACCCCAATGGCAGCCTTGACACGTATTTTGGTTACCAAGGCGTAGCCACGCTGGCGCCGCCCAAGCATTGGAAAGTTGAGCTTGGCGATATGGTCGTGAAGCCGGACGGCAGCGTCATCCTGGCCGCTAGAGCCTGGGGCTTTACGGACGGAGCAGCCGACAATTTCATTGCTGGCTTGAAGGCGGACGGAACTCCCGATTACCGCGTGGGCAGTGTGGTTGCCGAGGCGCGCAATGAGACACTCTACCGTATCAATCACCCTGATCAGTTTCTCAACCCCTTGTTGCAGGTTTCAGATCCCGAATTAAAATTGGCGGGCAACTACTCAGGCGCAAGTGTCACGCTCGCGCGTGTAGGCGGGGCCAATATCAGTGACGTTTTTTCAGCTGGTGCTGGCTTGCGTTTCTCCAACGGTCGCGCCCTTCTCGATGGCGTCGATGTAGCCACTGTGAGCAACGAAAACGGCATGTTGAAGATCGTGTTCAGCAACGCCGCCACCGAGGCGCGCGTGAATAAAACGCTGCAATCGATCACCTACGCCAATAGCGCTGCCCTTGACGGCCAGTCGATCATCATCGAATGGGTCTTCAACGACAATAACACTGGCGCGCAGGGAACTGGCGCAGCCTTGGCCGCAACCTACAACACACTGGTCACCGCTGCGCTTCTCCCCCAGCCCCAGCCTCCAACCACGATCGCCTTCACCAAACTGGACGACGGCACCGTGACTTTGTACGGAACTGCCGCCGCCGGTGCCGAAATCAGGATCTTGAACGGGACGCTATTAGTGTTCACGACCGTCGCTGGCCCAGCGGGTAGCTGGGAGATGCCGGCTGCGGTGCTGCCAGACGGGCTGTACGACCTGCTCGCAGTTACCGTTGCGTCCGCCAGCATCAAACCGGTGTTCAGTCAGCCCCTGCGCTTTTTGCACGACACAAAAGCGCCGCTTGTGCCCTCATTCACTGCAGAGGTACTGCCAGGGGATGGACTGGGCTATCTCATCTCCGGAAGCGCTGAGGCCAACAGTTCGATCGAGCTCATAGTTAATCACGCGACCATGGTCTCCGCAAGCACCAACTCCGTTGGTAAATGGGAAGTGACGCTTAGACTGGCGGCTGGGAACAATACTCTATACGCGCGCGCAATCGATGCCTCCGGCAACCTATCGCCGGGAACTGTCAATGTGTATGTTGATGTCAGGCTCGACGATTTCTCTGACACCGTGGCGACCACCGGCCGATTGCTACCTGATGCCAGCGCCAGCGGAACGCTGGAAGCCAAGGGCGACAGGGACTGGTTCAAAATCACCCTCGAAGAGTTGGTGACCTACCGGTTCACTTTGTCCGGAAGCCAAACCGGCGGAGGTACCTTGCTATGGGGCGAAAATGGCTACCGCGATTCCAGCTTGCGCCTGTGGGATCCCATGGCCAATAACGGCAATGGCGAGTTTGTGTATCTCAACTCCTTAGGCGCTTACACCGGTGACCTTAGTGCGTCCTACAGCGTCAAGCGAAGCGGCGACTACTATATCGAGGCCGGTTCGGTAAGCCACAGCGGCAGCTATACGATCAAGGCGCTAACCTTCGCCCGCGATGAGCACCATGGCGAGCGCCAGCTCGCTACCCCGGCCACCGTGGGCACCGCCGCCACGGGCGCGCTACAGACTGAGAACGACGTCGACACCTTTCGCTACGCTCTGGAGGCAGGCAAGACCTATACCATGATCCTGACGCCGGGTGCGGGTCTGAGCAGCGGTTCGGTCAGCACCCAGATTGGCGACCAGGCACAATCCATGCAAGCGTATGGGAGCACCAATGGCGCGGGCTTGCATACCGTCAGCTTTTTTGCCCGAAACAGCGACGTGTATTTTGTGAGTGTCTCGGGCGGCTACAGCAATGTCGGCAGCTATTCGGTCTCGCTCATGGCTGCCGCGGACGATTACCTCGCGAGCACTGGCACGACGGGCGTGCTGGCTATCGGGAGCCAGCTTGCAGCGCAGACCGAAGTTGCCAACGACAGCGACTGGTTCAAGCTGGACCTCAAAGCCAACGTCAGCTATACCTTTCGACTGACAGGCGGCAGCAGCTACGACGCCCGTCTCACGCTCTACGATGCTACTGGAAACTATTTTTATGCGAATAGCTCCGTCTTCAACAATGGCGATCTCGTCATCTGGACGCCGAGTGTGTCGGCCACCTATTTTATTGCAGCTACAAGTAGCGCGGCGATCAGTTACACCCTCAAGGCTTACATCAGCGAGAGCGACGACCATGGCAGCTCCAGTACCGGCGCCTCGCCCTTGACCATTGGAGTACGCAGCACCGGCCGCCTTGAAGTCCCTTCCGATAACGACTGGTTCAAAGTGACGCTCAAGGCCGACTACGCCTACACGTTCACCGCAGCCACAACGGGAACAGAGTGGAGCAGCAACAGCAGTAGTCCCTTAACGATGAGCATGATCAATGCCGCCGGTGGCAGCCCCGATGGTTCGCTGTACGCCAATCACGGCGCAACAGTAATTTTCCAACCCTCACGGGACGGCGACTATTACCTCAATCTGCGCAGTCATAGTGGGATGGGTAACTACAGCATCGAGTCCTCGATATCGACCAAGGACGTTTACCCCGCGAGCAACGCAACGACCGGCAGCATCTTGCCCGGTGCGGTCTTGAAGAGCACGATCGATTTTTCTGGCGACGTAGACTTTATCAAGGTTGAGCTTGTCGCCGGCGAGAAATACACGTTCGAAGTAACCGGCGTGAATGGGCAAGGTGGTACGCTGACCACGCCATACCTACGACTTCGCAACGACACCGGTTCCACTTATGAATATGCTTACGGCCAGGGGCGCGGCGGCGACCCGCTGCTGAGTCATACAGCCAGCAAGACAGGCACTTACTACCTCGAGGTAGGCGCCAACGGCGGAGCCGGTAGCTATACACTCAAGGCCGGAAATAGCCTCATTGGACTTGCCGATACGTTTGCGCCATACCTGTTTTCGGGCATTTTTCCAATTCACGACGGCACACCCGGCCCCGCGGGTAACCTTGGGTTTTACTTCAACGAAAAGGTTGTCGTTGCTGGCGGCACCGTCAGGCTAACGCTCGCCGACGGGACGCTGGTCGAAAGCTTCGATTTGGCCAGCAGCGTCCGCGTTAGCCTTGATCAATACGGCACCACATTGTTCGTGGATCCCACGCTTGCACTGAACTCGCGCACCGAGTACAAGGTACAGATAAGCGCGGGCGCAGTGAAGGACCTGGCAGGCCTGCTTCTCGCCGACAGCAGCAGCTTTACCTTCCGCACCGGCGATCACACGCAAGATCTGACCGGCACCAGCGGGAATGACAGTTTTACCAACGGCCGGGCCGCGGACACCTTCAACGGCGGTGCCGGACTTGACACCGTGTTTTACCCCGAGCTCGGGCGCTCCTCTTACCAGATCGAGGCCTACAAAACCGAGCTGTATGTATACGCCTCAGGCAGCGATGGCACCACCGACAGATTGACCGGTATTGAGCGCATCGTGTTCGCTGACCAGGCACTCGCCTTTGACATCGGCGGAATGGCCGGCCAGGTCTACCGTTTATACCAGGCCGCCTTTAACCGCGCACCGGATAAAGCGGGCATGGGCTACTGGCTCAGCCAGGTCGATCGCGGAGTCGGCTTGAACGACGTAGCCCACGCCTTCGTCACCAGTGCCGAGTTTATCAGGGCCTTCGGTTCGGGCCTCAGCAATGCGGAATACGTGAAGGCAGTCTACGGCAACGTGCTCCATCGGCTGCCTGACCAGGCCGGTCTCGACTACTGGGTCAACGCCTTGGAAAAAAACTTTTCGCGCCAGGACGTGCTGATACAGTTTAGCGAAAGTAGCGAGAATCAGGCGGCCGTCATTGGCCAGATTACCAACGGAATTAGCTACCTCCCCTACGGCTAAACAATGGCGGGCTCCAAGCCTGGCGAACAGCTAAAGCGCCGCCGGGTAGAGCTGCGCCAGGATGCGGCTGGTAATGTCGGTCACCAGGGCCTGCATGCGGGCCTCGGCCTTGGCCGGCTCGTCGATGCGGACCGATTGCCACACACCCTCGGCCTGCCCGGCGTACAGCGCTATCGCCTGTTCCACCTCCGCCTGCCAGAACGCCGGCGCTTCACCTTCGACAAAATTGCCGCGTCCGCGGCCGAAGTGGGCCACTGCGAGGTAGCGCAGGATGCTGCTGGTGAGCAGCGTGTGCAGAAATTCGTCGGCGAACTGCACCGATGACGTGTTGCGCTCGGTGCTGGTGTTGAAGCCCCAGGCCGCGCCGGCCATGGTCAAAGCCCCCACCATGCCGCCGATCAATGCGCCGGCGCCAAAGGTCATGCCGCCGGCCATCAGGTCGGCCGACAATCCCGTGGCTGCGCCCGAGACGATGGCGCCAAGCAGTCCCGCCTGAGCCTTGTCGACCGGCGCCCTGACCTTGAAGTTATCACGCACGCGGGTATTGATGCGCACCGCGTCGCTGGGGTCGAGCTGGTGCAGCCTGAGTAGCTCGCGGGTGGTCGCCGCGATCTGCCCGTTGAGCCGTTCGAGCAGGGTCGACATGGCAAGTTCCTGGCGCTTCTGGTCGTCCGACTTGCCCAGCCCGACCGCCTTCATGGCGCTTTGCAGCAGGTTCTTCTGCTCGACTGTGCCAAGCGCTTCGCTGTCACGGGCCGCAGCCAGCAACTGGGCGGCGGTGACGCGCATGGCCTGATGAAAGCGCTGCTGGTTGTTGGCTTGCCAGACCGCCAGCAAGCGCGCATAGCCGGCCTGTTTCGATTCGTCCACCAGCTTGCCGACGGCTTCGTAGAACACCCTTTCGTGCACCCAGCAGCGAGCAAATGCGTCCAGGGCGAGCACCGCCTTGACTATCGGATATTGATCCAGGTGCTGCTTCCAGGCTGACTGTTCCGCCTGTTCTTCTGTCGCCGGGCGCGGCGGGCCGAGCTGGTTCAGCAACACCACCACTGGCTTGCCGAGCCAAGCCAGGATATTCATTTCGGCCGGCAAATATCCGGCATCACGCGGGTGCTCGGACGAATTGACCAGGTACAGCACCACATCGGCCGACTCTTTTGCAGTACGCAAGGCTTGCTGGCTGAGCCAGAACGGTTTGTCACGGTAGCGGTCAAACACTTCACGCAGAAACCAGCCGATCGGGTTGCCGGCCATGGCCAGGCGCCGCATCAGGCGCACCGAGTCGCCAAAGCCGGGGGTATCCCACAGCGACAGGATGTCGCCGGCACTGCTGGTGAGCAGCGTATGCGCCTCGGCCAGCTGGGTCACATGGGCGGCGTCGCGCACTTCGCCCACGTCGACCCCGACCAGGGTACGGGCCAGTGTCGTCTTGCCGTTGTTGGTGTGCGAAATCAGCGCGAACTGAATGTGGACGGGGGTGTCGTTCATGGCGCCTTCGATAAAGCAAGCCCGGCGTCCTGGTCGAGCGCGCGCAGTTGTGGGTGCAGCAAATTAACGATCGTCAGCGGCGCTTTGTGAAAATGGCAGAACTGCTGCCACAGCGTGATGCGCTCGGCAACACGCTCGGCGCCGGCGCGTTCAAGCAGGGATGATTCATCGATCAGCACGGCAATACCGCGTGCCGAATGGCGCACCAGGTGATCCAGAAAGGCGCCGTGATTTTCTTTTTCGGGAGTAGCGGCAAGATTGAACAGCACGGCAGTGACAGCCACGCTGGCGTCATTGAGCTTGGTGTCGCCGAGCACATTTTCAGGCTCGTCGCCATAGGCGGCGGGCGGACGCAGCATGACTTTGGCCTGTTCCCCGAGCAGCATCACGGCCACCTGGGACAGACCCTGTTCCCGCGCTTCATCGAGCGTAAAACTGTAGGGCAGCACGCGCAGGAATGCCGGCCCGGCGGCGCCCAGCTGGCCGCCGAGCTTGCGGAAATACGGCTGATCCAGGTCGAGCGGGAAATGCTGTGCCAGCCTGCGCGCGTTCCAGTGCGCGGCCCCGGCCAGTAGCAGTCGCGGCACTATCACCAATAACAACAAGGTAGTTGCATACAAATGCACCCAGCGCGCGCCACCGGTATTGGAACGGGTGGCCGAAAAGCGCAGCGCCTCGATCTCGGCGAGGGAAAATCCATCCAATGGGAACAATGCCACGGCAGGCGCAAACAGTATCGACAATAGCGTGTGCACCTGGCCGGCATCGAGGAAGGTACTTTCCCAGCCGGCCACATATTGCGTCATGAGCCCGCGCGCGTACAGCGACACAGTCGCGCCAAGCGCGAACATGGCGGCCGCCAGGTGCAGGGTGCGTGACAGTCGCGCGCGCTGGAGCCCCGCGCTCAGTGCGCCCCACTGCACGATGAACTCGCCCACCGCAGTCGTGAGCGCGTGCGGCAACTTGCGCGGCACGGCCTTTTTTGCGCGCTCGACCCACGCGCTGGCCACCCAGCCGCTGCCCTTGGACGGCATAAAGAGCAATACCAGCAGAGCAAGATAGACCAGCAGATTCCAGCCAATGATCGCCAGCAACGGCCCCGACAGCAGATCGACGCGGTGCGGATCGCTAATGCGATCCAGGCCCGCGCCCAGCAACAAGGCAAGCAAGGGCAGGCCGAGGGTCAGACCAATGGCGCTGTTGCGCTTTTGCACCAGTGTGGCAAATGCCGGCGTGCGTTCGCCGATGCGCTTGAGAATCTGCTCGGAACGCTGCTGAAGGAAAAGCTCGGTGGTGACCGCCGACTTACTGTCGGCAGCCTGCCACTGCGCCAGTTCGCGCGCGCTTCGGCTGGCGTACATGCGATCGTCGTCGCTGAGGATCTCGCGCTTGAGGTCGGCCGTCTCGATGGCGCGCACCAATACCACGTCCCGTGCAAACTGTTCCTTCATGGGGCCCTTTTCTGTATGAACGGACAACAGCAAACGCCAATTGTGCCGTAGTTTTGGGGCGCACGGGACAGCGTGGCAACAGGAAGTATATAATTGCCATGTTTTGGTGCCCGCACTCATGTCCATGAGTGCAGTTAAACGGGAAACACAGAGCCCTCAAGCGAATGTGTGCTGCCCCCGCAACGGTAAGCAAGTGTCGCCCAGCGCGACGAGCCGCCTCGATCAACCACTGTGCTTGCATGGGAAGGTGAGGCGGCCGAACTTGCCAGCCCGGATACCGGCCAGGACAGGTGGAGATGCGCGCGCGGCTGGTCCGTTCGCCCGTTTCTGTTCAATCTGGCCCACGGGGAAGTCGGCCGGTTGCCCTTACTTAAGATTATCATGACCTTCAACGTTTCACGCCGCGCGGCGCTGTCCTCGCTTGCACTCGCCATCACCTCTTCCTTCGCCTGCGCCCAGAGCGCCGACCAGGCCATGTCCTCGGTGCTGGTCACCGCCACCCGCTCGGCGCAGCCCGCAGCCGATGTGCTGACCGACCATGTAGTGCTCTCGAGCGAAGACATCCTGCGCTCGGGCGCCGTCACCGTCGTCGACCTGCTGCAGCAGCAGCGCGGCATCGAAATATCACGCAACGGCGGCGCCGGCTCCAGCGCCTCCGTGTTCCTGCGCGGCGCCGGCTCCGGCCAGACCGTGGTGCTGGTCGACGGCGTACGCATCGGTTCGTCCTCCACCGGCATCGCCAACTGGACCGCCCTGCCGCTGGCGAACATCGATCGCATTGAAATCGCCTATGGCCCACTGGCCACCATGTACGGCGCCGACGCTATCGGCGGCGTGGTACAGGTATTCACCAAGCGCGGCGCAGGCGCGGCGCGCATTAGCGGCGGCATCAGCGCCGGCAGCGACAAGTCGCGCAGTGCCGACGCCGGCATCAGCGGCGCGAGCGGCAATATCAGCTACGCCTTCGGTGTGGCGCATGACGAAGACGAGGGCTTCTCGGCTACCGCACCAGGCAATTTCTCCTACAATCCGGACCGCGACGGCTTCAAGAAGGACAGCGCGAGCGGCCAGCTGGCATTCACGCTGGCACCGGGCCACGAAGCGGGTCTGCTGTTCCTGCAAAGCCGTCTGAAAGCCCAGTATGACAATGGCGCCAGCCCTTTTGATGCACGCGCGGTGCAGGACCAGAACAGCATCGCCCTGTTCTCGAAGCACCAGCTCACGCCTGGCTGGCAGGTGCGCCTGCAGGTGTCGCAGGCCGACGACAAGGCGCTGACCTTCACCAACGCCAGCGCGACCGGCAGCAATCGCCTCGACACGCGCCAGCGCGCCATCAGCGTGCAGAGCGATTACGCCATCGGCAGCGACCTGCTGCAGGCGGTACTCGAGCGGCGTGAAGAAGACGTGCTCTCAACTTCCTTCACTGCCCTCACCCGCGACCGCAGCACCAATTCGGGCGCTCTGGCCTATTCGCTCAAGCGCGGTGCGCATCTGGGCAGCGCCAGTGTGCGCCTGGACGACAGCTCGCAGTACGGCTCCGAAGTCACGGGCGGACTTGGCTACGGCTACCGCATCACCCAGGCGCTGCGCATCAACGCCAGCGCAGCGACCAGCTTCCGCGCGCCCAATTTCAACGAACTTTACTTCCCCAGCTACGGCGTCGCGTCCAACCGCCCGGAAAGCGGTCGCAATATCGAGTTCGGCGCCAGCTGGCGCGACGGCGTTACGGAAGCCAGCGCGACTTACTACCGTAATCGCCTGACCGATCTGCTGGTCAGCACCTCGGTATGCCCGGTCGAAGTAGCCACCCATCCCTTCGGCTGCGCCTACAACGTCAACCGCGCCACCCTGTCGGGCCTGACCATGGGTGCACGCACCCGCTTCGCCGGTCTGGACCTGAATGCCAGCGTCGACCTGCAGGATCCGCGTGACGACACCACCGGCAAACAGCTGGTGCGTCGCGCGCGCCGCCATGCCAATCTGGGCGCCGAGTACGCGGCCGGTCCATGGGTGGCGGGCGTCGCAGTACACATGTCGGGCAAGCGCTTCGAGAATGGCGCCAACACCGTCACGCTGGGCGGCTATGGCGTGGTGAACCTGTTCGCGCAATACCGCTTCACCCCGGACTGGAG
The DNA here is from genome assembly GCA_040385745.1 of Pseudomonadota bacterium. Lineage (GTDB taxonomy): Bacteria > Pseudomonadota > Gammaproteobacteria > Burkholderiales > Burkholderiaceae_D > Telluria_A. The sequence continues at coordinate 7,813 of JAZKGU010000056.1, read as the reverse complement.
CGCGGTGCTGCGCTGGAATAACGCCACCGACAAACGCTACGAACTGGCGCGCACTTACAATACGGCCGGTTCGCAATTCTTCGCCGGTCTTCGTTACGGCGTCCGATAGGAGCGCGCTTTGCATCCCTTTTTTCGCAACATGCGGCACCGCGCCACGATCGTGATATCGGTCCTGGCCTTGTTCGTGCTGGCCAGCCTGGTGCTGGCCGGAACGGTCGGTTCCGTGCATGTGCCGCTCGGCGAAATACCCGCCGCGCTGGCCGAACTTGCGAACCAAGGGGAGCGCTCGCTCAACGCCAGCCTGCTCGAGCTGCGCCTGTCGCGCGCGCTGGTGGCGTTCGTCACTGGCGCGGCGCTCGCACTGGCCGGTGTGATGATGCAGGCGCTGTTGCGCAATCCGCTGGCCGACCCTTATGTGCTGGGCATCTCCGCCGGGGCGTCAGTGGGCGCGCTGGCGGCAATGCTGTTCATGTATGCCATGTGGGTGGTGGACGCGGCCGCCTTTACCGGCGCGGTAGCCGTATCGATGATGCTGTACCTGCTGGCCAGGCGCGATCTGCGCGGCGGCACGGCTGCCGAAGGCGGCACCTCGGTGCTGCTGCTGACCGGCGTGATTCTCTCCTCGGGCTGCATGGCGATGGTGACACTGATGCTGTCCATCGCTCCGGAAAGTCGCCTGCGCAGCATGATCTTCTGGATGATCGGCGACCTCTCCGGCGTCCAGCTGCGCTTGATTCCCTGGCTGGTCCTGGCCGCGGGCCTGGTATTTGCCATCCGCAGTGCACGCGCCCTCAATGTGCTGGCCTTGCATGCGGAAGCTGCGGCCACCCTCGGCATTCCGGTGGGCGCACTGCGCAAAGGTTTATTTTTTTGTTCCGGCCTGCTCACGGCCAGCTCGGTGACCAGCGCCGGCAGCATTGGCTTTGTCGGACTGATCGTCCCCCATGCCTGCCGCTTTGCCTGCGGGCCGGACCACCGCTTGCTGATCCCGGCGGCGACGCTGGCCGGCGGCGGCTTCCTGGTCCTGGCAGACACCCTGGCGCGCACGGTGCTGGCGCCGCAGCAGCTGCCGGTGGGCGTGATTACGGCCCTGATTGGAGCACCGGTATTTCTGTTTCAGTTACACCGGCTGCACCGCAAATGATCCAGACCTCGCAACTTACCCTCAAGGCCGGGACCCGTGTCCTGATCGACCGGCTCGACTGGCAGGTTGGCGCCGGCGAATGCTGGAGCGTCATCGGCCGCAACGGCGCCGGCAAAAGCACTCTGATGCGCACCCTGGCAGGCTTGCGCATGCCCGACAGCGGCGCCGTATCGATTCAGGGACGCGCGCTGGCTCAATGGCCGCTTGCCGAACTGGCCCGCGTGCGTGCCTTTTTGCCGCAGTCGCGCAGCGACGCCTTCGCCTACCGCGTGATCGAAACCGTGCTCGCGGCGCGCCACCCCTACCACGCCAACCGCTACTGGGAAGGTAGCGACGACGAACTTGCCGCTCGCGCGGCGCTCGATGCGATGGAAGTGCTGGACCTGGCCGAGCGTGACGTCCGCACCCTGTCGGGCGGCGAACGCCAGCGCGTGGCCATCGCCGCCCTGCTGGCCCAGGATACGCCGCTGCTGCTGCTAGACGAGCCAGCCAATGCGCTTGACCTGGCGCACCAGTCCAGCGTGATGCGGCTGCTGACAAAACTGTGCCGCGAACAAGGCAAGACCGCCGTCATGATCGGGCACGACCTGGGGCATGCGCACCTGGCCTCCACCCACACCCTGCTGCTGATGGGCGACGGCCAGTGGGAAGCCGGCCGCGCTTCCGATCTGATGCATGGGCCCACTCTGAGCCGCTACCTGGGCCACCCTATCGAGGTAATCACCCATGGCGAGCGCCGCATTTTCGTCCCCGTCGAGGAGACGCAATGAGCGCGCGCATTGTGATGGTCAGCGCAACCGCATCCGGTCAGGGCAAGACCACCGTCACCGCGGCACTGGCGCGCGCGCTCGTACTGCGGAGCCAGCGCGTGCGGGTGTTCAAGTGCGGCCCTGATTTCATCGACCCCATGCTGCTCGAATGCGCCAGCCGTGCGCCTGTGGGCACCCTCGATATGTGGATGGTCGGGATCGACCAGTGCCGCGCACAATTGACGACTGCTGCCGCCAGTGCGGATGTAATCTTGATTGAAGGGGTAATGGGCCTGTATGACGGCGAGCCTTCCTCGGCCGACCTCGCGCGCGCGCTTGGCGTGCCCGTAGTGGCCGTCATCGATGCCTCGGCGATGGCGCAGACCGCCGGCGCCGTCGTGCATGGCCTGCGCGACTATGGGCCGGTTGCCATGGTGGGCGTTATCGCCAACCGCGTCGCCGGCAGCGCGCACGGGGCCATGGTGGCGGCGTCGCTGCGCGGTATTGCGCTGCTTGCCTCGCTACCGCGCCAGGCACGCACGCTGCCTGAACGTCAGCTCGGACTGGTGCTTCCATCCGAACTGGCGGACCTCGATACCCTCCTCGACCAACTGGCCGCCCAACTGGATTTCAACCAAGCCGCCTGGGATGCCGTGCCTGTCACCCGCATTGACAGCGCCCCTGCGGAAGCGACGCTGGCCACGCTGTTGGCCGGGACCCGCATTGCGGTGGCGCGCGACGCCGCTTTCGCCTTTCTCTATCCAGCCAATCTGGACACGCTGCGCGCGCTTGGGGCACAGCTGATTTTCTTTTCGCCGCTGGCCGACCAGCCAGTGCCAGACGACGCCAGCGCGGTCTACCTGCCCGGCGGGTATCCGGAGCTGCATGCGCAACAGCTGGCGCGCGCGTCGCGCTGGCAGGCCTCGATATGTGCCGCGCACGCCGACGGCATGCCGATCCTGGCAGAGTGCGGCGGCATGATGGCGCTGGCCGAGTCGATCGTGGACGAGGACGGCACAAGCCATGCGATGGCGGGTCTTCTACCTGGACGTGCCATCATGCAGACGCGCCTGGCGGGGATTGGTCCGCAGGCGATCGAAACCCCGCAAGGGATACTGCGCGGGCATACCTTTCACTATTCCCGGCTGGACACGCCATTGGCGTCCGTGGCGCACACGGTGCGGCATCCTTCGGGAAGCGCTGGCGAGGCGGTGTACCGCGCAGGTTCGCTCACTGCGTCCTACTTTCACGCCTGGTTTCCATCCTGCCCAGCCGCCATCGCGGCGCTGTTGAGCCGCTGATGCGCTTTCCCTTCCATACCCTGATGGTGCAAGGCACCACCTCCGATGCCGGCAAAAGCACCATCGTTGCAGCCCTGTGCCGCGTGCTGAAACACCAGGGGCTGAAGGTGGCGCCGTTCAAACCGCAGAACATGGCGCTCAACAGCGCGGTTACGGTCGACGGCGGCGAAATCGGCCGCGCGCAGGCATTGCAAGCCATTGCTGCCGGCGTGGCGCCGCATACGGACATGAACCCGGTTCTGCTCAAACCATCGAGCGACACAGGTGCCCAGGTGGTCATACACGGCAAGGTGCGGGCCGAAATGAATGCGCGCGACTACCACGAGTACAAGCCGGTAGCGATGCAGGCTGTGCTCGAGTCGTACCAACGCCTGCGCGCCAACTACGACTGTATCGTGGTGGAAGGAGCTGGCAGCCCGGCCGAAATCAATCTGCGCGAGCGCGACATCGCCAATATGGGTTTTGCCGAGGCAGTCGACTGTCCCGTAATCCTGGTGGCGGACATTGACCGCGGCGGCGTGTTCGCGCATATCGTCGGCACCCTGGCCTGCCTGTCGCAAAGCGAGCGCGATCGCATCATCGGTTTCGTCATCAACCGCTTCCGCGGCGATATCACCCTGCTCGAACCAGGCAACGCCTGGCTGGAAGAGCAGACCGGTAAGCCGGTGCTGGCAGTGCTGCCCTACCTGCACGGGCTGTTCCTCGACGCCGAAGACGCGGTGCAGCCGGTGCAGGCGAGCCGGGGCGGTTTCCGGATTGTGGTGCCGTCGACGCCGCGCATGAGCAACCATACCGACTTCGACGCACTGCGGGTGCACCCCGACGTGGACTTGCAATTCGTGCGCAAGGACGAAGCCAAGCCTGCCTGCGATTTGCTCATCATCCCGGGCAGCAAAAATACCCGCGGCGACCTGGCCTGGCTGTTCGAAGAAGGCTGGGGCGGATACATGGCGCGCCATCTGCGCTACGGCGGCAAGGTGATCGGCATCTGCGGGGGCTTTCAGATGCTGGGACGCAGCGTCGCCGACCCGCACGGGGTCGAAGGGACGGCTGGCAGCACTGCGGGCTTGGGCCTGCTCGACATGGATACCGAACTTACGCTCGACAAGCAGCTAGCGCTAGTGCACGGGCGCTGTGCGTTTTCCGATGCTACGGTGAGCGGCTACGAAATCCATATGGGCGTCTCGCGCGGGCCCGCCCTGGAGCAGCCGGCTTTCATCATCGACGGACGGCCCGAGGGCGCGCGCTCGCCCGATGACCAGGTGCTCGGCAGCTACCTTCATGGCATGTTCGATACGCCGCAAGCGTGTAGCGCGCTGCTGCGCTGGGCGGGCCTGCACAGCGAGGCTGTAGTTGATACCGCCAGTTTGCGTGAGCAGAGCCTTGACCGAATTGCCGAGGCCGCCATTCCGCTATTCCATACACTGTGCAAAAGCGGTGACAGAAGTTGAGAGTTTTTGGCGGCGAGTCGGAATTTTCCGGGTGACATCGGCACTACAGGCAGTAACGTCGTGGGTTTGTCCCAAAATCTCCAGACGAAAAAAACCCCACATTTCTGCGGGGTTCTTTCACTACAACTAGCCTAACGATAACCCACTTTCTCACTCTTGCAGCGCTCTCATCGCCGTAAGCTCATAGTTATGGCTTGTAGACGCTGAACTTGGGTTTACTCCCGTCGTGGGTGACAACAATCAGTGACGTGCCGCTCTTCATCAGGGCTGTTGGCTTACCAAGGAAAGTGACGGCCTTCAGATAGTTCAGCGATGAGTCGTAGGTCGATACCTTGGTATCGATGCCGTTCGCCGCGATTGTGTAGAGTGAGCCGGAATCGAGCCACTGTGCATCGATATGGGTGGCGCCTACTGTCTTGACGAAATTCAGATCTGAGGTGTTGAACATGACGCCACTACCTATCACGATCCGGGTACCGCCGGTCGAAACCCGGATCGGCCCATAAAAGGAGTAGGTGCCGTGATAGGGCGTCTCACCACTCGAGGTGATTTTTCCGGTGGTTTGATCGATGGTTTCGTAATGCAAGTCCCCCGGGCTGGTGTTACTGCGGTAGAAATATATACGCGATTGCAATGCGTTCCATTCGTACTGATCAGAATAATAATTCCAGTCCTTGCTATCGGTCATGACCCCATCTTTGTTGAAAATAGAGTGGGTTTCCCAGGCCCCGCTGGCGTCCTCAATCAGCACAAACTCCCCTGCTGCGCCAATTCCGCCAACGCCGGCGCCAACCGCGGTAAAACGAGTCTCGACCAAGTCACCTGCCAGATCGATGTAAGTGACCAAACCAGACGAATAACCGAAGTAAAGCCGTTTGTGTGCCTTCGAATACGTCATTGTTGCGGGCGCGGTGACTGTCAGGTCCGTTTTTTGCCCAATAACCAGCGGAGCAATGTAGTCACCCTTGACCTGCGACCACCGGTACACGCGGTTATTCTTTTTGCTCAGCATGAAAATCGTGCCGGCGTCGTCGCTGAGGACTTTGTCCGGGGTATAGGATGGAATGACGAGGCCATAGTTGCATTGCGTGCCATCCCCCTGCTCAAGTGCGTGGCAGCTCGCATCGTTAGGGTAAAAATCGCGCGTCAAACCAGTCGTGCTGTCCGCACTGGTGTAGCCATTCAGGAAAGCATCTGGATAACCGTCGTTATCGGTGTCAACGGCAGCGGTCCGATCAAGTGGGAATTTGTCGATCAGATTGTTCACGCCATCGCGATCGCTGTCATCGCTCGCTACATAGTTGATGACCTCAATTTGCCCAGGCTTTTTTACGATCAGGTAGTTGTTGCTTCCATTTACCGACACATGGATAACCGTGCCGTCAATTCGGAGTTCTTCGACCTTGGCCTTGGTCGCACTGAAGCGAATCAGCTTGGTTTGAGCACCCGACGGAGACAGGGTAATGACCTCATTGTTGCTCAACCAGGCTGCCTCGGTAAAGCTCCCTGCGCCCAGATTGCCGCCCCAGGTAAGGGCTGGCGCTGTGTAGACATCGCCGCTGCCGAGCAGGACCTGGGCCCCGCTGGCACTCACACGTACTGGACCCATGATGCTGTAAGAGCCGTGGTAGGGCGTCTCGCCGGACGAGGTAAAGTTCCCGGTCGCCTGATCGATCACGCTGTAGTTGAGGTCAGCCGGCGAAATCCCGGAGGAAAGGGAATACAGCCGCGATGAGGCAGCATCCCAGACTGCGTCAAGCGAACGGTACCACCAACTACCTTGTGCCTTTTGGATACCTGCGCTGTCGAAGGTGTAGGCACCTCCGCTGTGGCCAACGATTAGATATTTGCCGGCCGCAGTCATCCCCTGGAACGTTGTGCCGACGTTGATGAAATTAGCATTTACTTCCTGCATAGCTTCGGAATAACTGTGGATCTTTCCGCTGGCTTCACCAACGTAAATGCGACCGTGTGCTGGGACGTGGACGAATTTAGTCGGAACGTAGCCGGTAATGGCGACACTGCCCAGGAAAGTTCGGGATTGCATGTCAAAGCTATACATCCTCGTTGTATCTTCATTGGAGAGGAAATACGCTTTTCCTGCAGCGCTGCCAATGACTGTCGCATTGTGCTGCGCAAGGATCTTGGCGATGCAGACGCCGTTCCTGGCGTTGGATGCGGTAGAACAGGCTGCATCATTGGGCGCAACGTCGGCACCGTCATGCACGCCATCGTTATCGGAGTCGTATTGAATACCTGCCTCATGATAAGCAATGCCAGTCGTGATCGCTGGCAGCACACGCGCTTTGTTCTCGGCTGACTCACTGAACTCGCTAAGGACGGTGGCCTGGGTCACTAGCTTGCGATCGAGCACATCGATCCAGAATCGCAATCCCGCTGCCTCGCCCGGGCGGTTTAGCACGTTGTAGTAAAAGCGTGCCACCAGATCGGCATTGCTGCTCGTGGCGCCATACATTCCTATGAATTCTTCAGACTTCATTAGACTTGCAGCAACCTCGTCCAGGCCAGACCCGCTATCGAGAGCCTTTAGCCAAAAACCGAGCCCTGCGCCATCGGGAACGCGATTGAAGGCGGCTTGATAGATACGGTAAGCACGCGCCGCATTGCTTTCAGTTCCGTACGCGACCGTTGTGTCGACAAAGCGCAGGTGAGCTGATGCATGAACGGTCACCGGGGAGCTGCCCGGGGTGTTGCTCTGGACTTGCAGGCCACTGGCAGTTTGGGTTACGGTGTATTCACTGCGAGCGCCGGCGAGCCCGTATACCGGGCTCACGCTCATTGTTCTGCGAGCACCGGAGAGCACCTCTACCGGGCTTTCGCTCGTCGGGCTGGCCGGGAGTATGGAACTGTTCGTCGAGGGCGCATCGCCCCCGCACGCTACCAGAGTAAATGCGGCAGCAACTGCAGCGCACAGTGAACGAAAACGCATGAAGATCCCTTGAATTACCATAAGTCAACCTTAACAAGGATGACAGATGTTATTCAAAATGTAAATGCAATCCTTGTCTCCAAGTTTTGCTGGCGCAGTGAGTCGCTGATTCAATCTGGCGGATGGAATCGACTACTGTTTTAAATTGAATGACAAAACAAAGGACGAAAAAAAACCCGCTGGTGCAAAGCACTAGCGGGTTTTTTCACTATAACTAG
>JAZKGU010000055.1:0-23191 GCA_040385745.1 Pseudomonadota bacterium | reverse complement strand
GAACTGGTGGTTGAAAAGGGCAAGGACATCACGATCGACAATTCGCACGTGGTGTGCTGGGATAGCACGCTGCACTATGAAATCTCGATCACGACCGGCCAAAGCGGCGGCTTTCTCGGCAATCTGGTTAACAGCCAGACCAGCGGCGAGGGCATGGTGCTGAAGTTTTCCGGCAACGGCAAGGTGTACATCAGCTCGCGTAACCCACAATCGCTGCGCGCCATGATCATGGCGGCGCAACGCTAACCAAGGAGTAATACCATGTCAGTCAGTTTGCAAAAAGGCCAGAAGATCTCGCTCGACAAAGAAGCGGGTGGCGCCCTGACCAAGATTACGATGGGTCTCGGTTGGGACGCCATCAAGTCCAAGGGCCTGTTCGGCTTTGGCGGCAAGACCGAAACTGTCGACCTCGACGCTTCCTGCGTCATGTTCGACGAATCCAACAAGGCCGTCGACTTCGTCTGGTTCCGCCAGCTGAAAAGCAAGGATGGCAGCATCGTTCACACCGGCGACAACCGCACCGGCGCGGGCGACGGCGACGACGAGCAGATCGTGGTCGACCTGTCGAAAATACCGGCTGGCATCAAGGCCCTGGTATTCACCGTCAACAGCTTTACCGGGCAGAATTTCTCGCAGGTGCAAAACGCCTACTGCCGCATCGTCAACGCCGCCGACAACAAGGAAGTGGCCAAGTACGACCTGTCGGTACAAGGCGCGCACACGGCGCAGATCATGGCCAAGCTGTATCGGCACAACGGCGAATGGAAAATGCATGCTATCGGCGAAAACGGCAGCGGCCGCACTTTCGATGACCTGATGCCGCAGATTACGCCCCACCTGTAAGTCTCGATGGCCGGGATTCCCCGGCCATTTTTTTCCCTCCCCGTTTCAACTTGTTGTCAAAAATCCTTGACCATCTCAGCGTTTATCTATACTGTATTAGTTAATTAATACAGTAAGCGCAAATGACCAGCCACTCCGCCACGATTTTTTCGATAGCAACCGGTTCCGCCGACCCGATTTACCGGCAACTGGTTGATCAGGCACGCCGCCTGATTGCCGGCGGTCAGCTGGCGCCGGGCGATGCGATGCCGTCGGTGCGCGACATCGCCCAGGCGCTGGCGCTCAACCCAATGACCGTGTCCAAGGCCTACGGCATGCTGGAGCTGGAAGGCGCGCTGACGCGCCGGCGCGGGCAGGGGATGATCGTGGCGGATACCCCCAAGAGCGATCACAGCATTGCTAGCCGGGCCGATTTGCTGCGCCCCACGCTCGAACGGGCGGCCCAGGAAGCCCGCCAGCTGGAGCTGGACCCGGAGACTGTATTGGAACTGTTCAAAAAAATAATGAAAGAGACATCATGAGCGCAGCCATCATCGACATCCAGTCCATCACCAAGGACTTCGACACCAAGCGGGTGCTGCATGCGCTCGACTGGCAAATCGCCCCGGGCCAGGTGATCGGCCTGCTGGGGCGCAATGGCGCCGGCAAATCGACCCTGCTCGAATGCATGCTGGGCCTGCGCGAGACCGACGCGGGCAAGGTCAGCATCTACGGCGAAGACGTGGGCCAGCTGTCGGACGCGGTGCGCGCAAAAATCGGCTACGTGCCGCAAAAGTCCGACCTGTTCGAGTGGCTCTCGCCGCGCCAGATGCTGGACTACTTCAAGGCGCTCTATCCGCACTGGAACGACGCCAAGGTCGACGGCCTGATGGCGCGCTGGGGCCTGGACGGAATCACCAGCCACAAGGCGATCAGCAAGCTGTCGGGCGGCGAAAAGCAGCGCCTGTCGATCATCCGCGCGCTGGCGCACGACCCGGCGCTGCTGATTCTCGACGAACCGGTCTCGGCGCTCGATCCGGTCGGGCGGCGCGACTTCCTGCGCGAACTCATCGATGGGGTGATCGAGCGCGATACCACGGTGGTGTTCTCGACCCACATCCTGTCGGATCTGGAGCGCGTGGCGCTCGACGTGGCCTTCCTCAAGGATGGCAAGATCGCCCTGCAGGGCGGCCTGGACGAGCTGATGGAGCATGCGCGCCGCGTGAGCGGCCCCAGCGCGGCACTCGAGGGCTGCCGCTTCACGGGCGAACTGCGGCGCCAGAGCGAGCGCAACGGCACCACCCAGGTAGTGCTGCGCCAGGCCGACGCCGAGCTGGCCGCGCTGGCAGCGCGCGAGCCGTCCGTGCGCATCGAGCCGATGACGCTGGAAGACCTGTTTGTCGAGGTGACGCGATGACATCGCGCCTGCGTACCTGGTACGGGATCTGGACCGTTGCCGTATTCGGGCAGCAGCGTGGCCTGGTCAAGGGCATGACCTGGCTGTGCGGGCTCACTGCACTGCTGGTTGGCTGCGTCATGATGCTCGTGGCCAAGGGCAATCGCCTGGAGGCAGCTTGCGCCGGGGCCGGCTTCATGCTGCTCTTGCTGTCCAATACCTGGTGGTCCTACTTCATGAGTGGCGCCGCCATGCAAAACAGCCCGGCCAACGGTAATCTGGTCCCAAGCCTGAATCGCCAGATCCGCCAGGTGGCGGCCATCGCCTGGGTGGTGACCACTGCGCTGGCACTGCCTTTCGCCTACGGAAACAATTTCAGCATGGCCGAGACTATGCTCATGGTGCTGGGGCTGACCAGCGTCGGACTGGTGTTTGCAGGCCGGGATGGCAACCTGCTGACCGCACTGCTGGCGCTGCTGCTGTACCTGCTGCTGAAAAATTCCCCGCTCTTGCAGGCCTGGCTGAGCCACGCCGGCGTGCTGGCGGCACTGGGCGCCGTGATCCTGGCGTACGTGGCAATTTCCCTCATCGCCGCGTTTCCCAATGGCGGCGAGCGCCACTGGAAGCAGCTTTCCAGCCAGCGCGCTGTGCTGTCGTGGCAGGACATGAAGTCGTGGGAGGAAGGCGTGCGGCGCGGCGGCAAACGCAATGTGCTGTATTCATGGATGCTCAAGCGAAAATGTCGGGCGCGCGAACCTGGCGCCATGCTCATGCTCGATGGCTTGGGCGCACGCAACAATGCACTGGTCACGCTGGCGGTGGTGGCCCTGCTGGTGGCAATCTTGCTGCTGGCTAGGCTGGTGGTCGAGCTGCTCGCTATCCCGCTCGGACTGTTGCCGCGGCAAATTTCCACCGGTTTGTTAATCGGACCGGTGGCTGGCGCCGTATTCTCCTGGACCCGTTTCTCGGCCGCGATACGCAGTACGCCGACTGAACAAACATTGCTGTGCCTGAGCCCGGCAATGCCTGCGGCGGGCCGACTCAGCGCAGCCTTGGCCAAGCGGCTGACCCGCATCTGCCTGGCCGAATGGCTGGGCTGGTCGGCCGGCATGCTGATCGTCATCGCGGCCTGGGGCGCCGAGCGCAGCCTGTTGCAAGGAGCAGTTGCGGTGGCGGCAGCCATGCTGATGCTCACCGCGCTGCCGCTGGAAAACTATGCCGGCAAGGCGCGCGGAATCAGCGCGGACCTGGTGCTGGCGATCGTGCTCATGGGCGCCCTGCTGATCGCGGCGCTGATCATGCATGATGATTTCAAAACCTGGCTGATCCTGGTAGGGGTCATGCTGGCGATTTCCTCGAGCTATCTCGCGCTGCGCTGGATCGGCATGGCGCGCGGACCAATTGCATTTCCTTCCGGGAGACTGGCATGACCACCGACACATTCAAGCAGCGCCGCAGCATGGGCCTGCGCATGGCCCGGCTGGCAGGCAGTTGCCTCGCGCTGGCCCCACTGGCGCCCGCGCTGCTGGCCAACGCCGGCTGGTCCGCCAGCCTGGGCGCCGGACTGCCCCTGATGCTGGTAGCAGCGCTGTTTGGTTATGGTTATTGAGATGAACCTGGCGCTGGCACAACGCGAGTGGAAGGCCGGTGCTGCCATCGCGCGCCAATCCATCAGCGCGCGCGGCGCGCTCGGCAGCCAGCTGCTGTCCTGGATTTTCCTCGCCCTGGCATTGCTGGTTCCGCCGGTATTGATGATGGCCGGGGTCGGACCAGCCATGGCCATCGGCGCCGGCGCCGGCGCGCCACTGATGGTGCTTGGCGTGCTGTGGTGGATGTACCTCCTGATGGCGCTCAAGCTGCAAAACCATGCAGCTGGCGCCCTGGTGCCGTCCATGCGCGCGCGCTCGCTGCGGGTGATCCTGGTGCTTGGCGCGGCGGGCACTCTGGTTCTCGGTTGCTTGCTTGGTCTGCTGATCGGCTCGCTGGCGGCGGGCCTGGTCGGCATCGCCCTGCTGGCTGGCGCGCTGCTTGCCGTGGGTGCCTGGCCGGCACTGCCGTGGCTGATTTTCGCGGCTTCCATGTGGCCGCTGGTGCTGGGCGGCCCGGGGCCGTTCGGGCTGATCGCCGCAGCGCCCCAGCATAAGCTGCTCATCGCCGGCGCGCTGCTGGTGCCGCTGGTATGGTGGCTGGCCTTGCAGCGCCTGTTCGCCGGAGCCAATCAGGCGCCGGGCATCATGCCCTGGTTCTCCAGCGGCCGCGAGCGCGAGACAATGCTGATGTCGCCCTTTCTTGGCGCCTGGAGCCTGCGCCTGGCCTGCCGTGCGCGCAAGGTGGAGCGCCTGCTGCCGCACGCGCTCGGGCCCAGCCTTGGCAGCCCCTTCATCATGAGCTGCGTGCCGGTCGTGCTACTGCTGGTCGTCATCGGCCTGGCCAAACCGGCATGGCTGGCCGACCGCCACCTCCAGTACATTATTCAGTCAGCGTCTTTTGCGCTGGCGCTCCTGTTGCAGACCCTGTTTTCGGAGCTTGCTGGACGGGCCATCTACATGACCCAGCCCGAGCAGGCGCTGCTGCGCATGGCCCCGGGCCTGCCGCCCGCGCAAGGGCTCAACCGCATGCTGGGCCGGGCCCTGGTGCAGCAGTTCGCGCTTGTGTGGGTAGGCTCGACGCTTGGGTGCATGGCGCTGTGCCTGGTGGCCGGCGCCAGCCTGGAGCAGGTGCTGCGCCTGCTGCCGGTGTTCCTGATGACGCTGGGCCACGCGGCGATGGCGCTGCGCGATTATTCGCGTCCCCAGGCGGTCAGCATGGGAGCGTTCACAAGCAGCGTGCGCTACCTGTTGAGCGTCCTGCCGATCGCGCTGGTGGGAATGATGATCCTGCACGGACGCGTTCCCGACTGGGCGTTGCTGCTGGCCGCGTGCGCGGCGCTGCCGTACGCGTATGTTCTGGTGCGCAGACGAATGGCGACGCTGGAGCGCGCACCTTGCGTGTTCCCGGCCGGGCGCGCGGCCGCCTAGCGCTTCCTGTGCTGCACCAGCGCGCTGCCTACGCCGTGGCGGGCGCCTTCGCTGACGGCGGTCACGCTGCCGTCAGGGTGGAACACGAGCGCATTGGCGGCGCCGATTTCCTTCGCCTTGCCCCAGCGCTGACCCAGCGCCTCAAGGCTGCTGGCCTGCACGCTGCCAGCGAATCCCGGCTCGATCTCGGTCAGCGCATCGTTGCGCTGGCTCAGGCGGGGAGCGTTCAGCGCCTGATCCATCGGCATGCCGAAGTCGATGTGATTGATCAGGGTTTGCAGCACGGTCGTGATAATGGTGGCGCCGCCGGGGCTGCCGACTGTGAAGGCCGGCCTGCCGTTTTTAAACACGATGGTCGGGCTCATGCTGCTGCGCGGCCGCTTGCCCGCTTCCGGGACATTAGGATGCGGACCGGCGAAATCGAAGTCGGTCATTTCGTTATTGAGCAAAAAGCCATAGCCCGGCACCACCATGCCGCTGCCGCCCCAGTCTTCGATAGTGTAGGTGTAGGCGACGATATTGCCATCCTTGTCCGACACCGCGAGGTGGGTAGTGTGGGCGCTTTCAGCCATCAGGCGTGAGCTGCGCGGGCGCAGCGGCAGGCTGGGGTCGTTCTGGAACGGGTAAGGGTCGCCGGCCGCCACGGCGCCTCCCGCGCGCGCCGGATCGATCAGGCGGCGGCGCTGGGCCGCATAGTCCTTGCTCATCAAGCCGGTCAGCGGCACATCGACAAACTCCGGATCGGCCATGTAGGCATTGCGGTCTGCAAACGCCAGGCGGCTCGCTTCCAGGTACAGGTGCTCGGCCTGGGCGCGCGGCAGGGCGCCCAGGTCGTAGCCTTCAAGGATATTGAGCGCTGCGGCGATAGTGGGACCGCCGCTGCCGGGCAGACCCATGCCCACGACTTCGTAGCCGCGGTAGCTGCTGCGCACCGGTTGGCGGATGCGCGACTCGTAGTTGGCCAGGTCGGCCATGGTCATGGCGCCGGCGCGTACGGTCACTCCCGGCGCCGAGGGCGGACGCTGCACCGCGGCAACCATGGCGCGCGCGATAGCGCCGCGGTAAAACGCATGCTGGCCGCCGCTGGCGATTTCGCGGTAGGCGCGCGCCATGCCGGGGTTGCGCAGGAGCGTGCCCCGCGCCAGCGGCTTGCCGTCCTTCAGATACAGGGAAGCCGTATCGGGAAATTTCCTGAACTTGCTGGTATTGACCGCGGTCCAGTGGCGGAAGTTGTCACTGACGCGAAAGCCCTGACTCGCCACCTCGATGGCCGGGCCGAGTACCTGCCTGAACGACATGCTGCCGTAGCGGCTGAGGGCCTCGTGCCAGCCGCGCACCGTCCCCGGTACGCCGACCGCCATGCCGCTGGCGATCTGGCCTTCATAGTCCATCGGCTTGCCGTTCTCCATGAATACGGTGGAGGTAAAGGCCGCCGGTGCGGTCTCGCGGTGATCGATGGTGATCACGCGGTTTTCGCGCGCCAGATAGATCACCATGAAGCCGCCGCCGCCAATCCCGCAGCTGAAAGGATCGGTCACGCCGAGCGTTGCGGCAGCCGCCACCGCGGCATCGATAGCATTGCCGCCTTTGTTGAGAATGGCCATGGCCGAGCGAGACGCTTCTTCGCTGATGGTGGCCACGGCCCCGCCGGAGCCTGTGGCGACCGGTGTTTTCGCCAGGGCGAAGGGAGCAATAAGCAGGTAGGCGAGGGCGAGGGACAGGGTGCGCGGCGCGTGATTGCTCATGAAGTTCCTGACTTAAAAGCGGACGATGGACAGTGAGACCGGATGCGGCGATGAGGTTTCGCCAAGTGCCTTCACTGGGCCCGGAAAGGCGCTACCGAGTTCGATGCGCACACCGGGCAGGTGGACCGAGTCGAAGCTGTCGCCCATTTCGAGCCGCATGGCTTCCTTGCCTTTGCGGCTGCTCAGCGTGAAGTGATAGGCCACGGTGCCGGCCCACACGCACAGGACGTTGGGCGGGCAGCGGCTGTCGGCGATGCTGTCAAAGCGCAGGGTGACGCTGCTGCTGAGGGGCGCGTCGGCGCCAGGCACGAGACTGATGGTGGCCGGCTTGACCGGTTCGTCGATGGTGGATGTGGCGCAGCCAGCAAGCAGCAGCAAGGCGAGGGCGGTGGCGCGAAGGGGATAGGTCATGCGGGGATGATAGCAAAAAGCGCTGACGCCTTGCGCTTTATGCAAATGACGCAAAATCAGCGTCTCCCCCGCCTTCACTTCGCGGGGGAGACGTGGAGCAAGTCACCGAAGTTTTGACTCCGGCGCTGCGGTGTTACATGAACGCTGCCAGAGCGCCCTTCATTTTCTTGAGGGCTGCAGTTTCGATCTGGCGGATGCGCTCAGCCGATACGCCAAATTCCTCGGCCAGCGCGTGCAGGGTAGCGCCGGAACCGTCGTCGTTGGCCAGCCAGCGCGCTTCGACAATGCGGCGCGAACGCGGGTCAAGCTTGCCCAGCGCGGTTTCCAGTCCTTCGGACTGCAGGCGCGTCACGCGTTCGGCTTCGAGCACCTTGGTCGGCTCGGACAGGTCGGACGACAGATAGGCGATCGGCGAAAACTTGTCGTCTTCGTCGTCGGTCGGCGCTTCGAGGGCGATGTCGCGGCCCGAGAGGCGCGTTTCCATTTCGATGACTTCTTCGCGCTTGACGTCGAGCAGCTTGGCCAGGGCATCGATCTGGGTCGGGCTCATCGCGTCCAGGCCCTGCTTGTTGCTGCGCAGGTTGAAGAACAGCTTGCGCTGCGCCTTGGTCGTGGCGACCTTGACCAGGCGCCAGTTTTTCAGGATGTACTCATGCATTTCCGCCTTGATCCAGTGCATGGCATACGACACCAGACGCACGCCCTGATCCGGGTCGAAACGCTTGACCGCCTTCATGAGGCCGATGTTGCCTTCCTGAATCAGGTCAGCATGGGGCAGACCATAGCCGAGGTAGCCGCGCGCTATCGACACCACCAGGCGCAGGTGCGAGAGCACCAGCTCCTGCGCGGCGCCGAGGTCGTTGTTCTTTTGCAGGCGTTGAGCCAACGAAATCTCTTCCTCGTGGGTCAGCATGGGCAGACGATTGACGGCCGAAATGTAGGCGTCGATATTGCCGAGATTGCCAGTAAAGCCGAGTCCGAGAGCACGATTGCCGGTCGGGACCAATGCGGATTGTGCGGACAGCGTAGTCATGTGTTTCCTCTAGTATCGGATGCTGCGTCAGGAGTCTTGCAGTGTGCCGGCGGAAGGAATGGGACCTCTGCCGTGTGCATTCACATATTAGCACTCTCTTGCTTAGAGTGCCAATTGGCCGATTGTATGGCTCTGATAGGGAAAGATTATTGCCTTGATGCAATAGCTGCGGTGCAGCATATACTGTAAAGCAGTCGAAGCCGACTCTATTGATTTTTCGCAAACAGAGCAGCAGCTTTCAGTGTAACCAGTCTAGCGTTCGACCCACCGGCGCTCTGTTCGTTCACGCACGGTGGATTTTTAAGCCCGGTTTAAGTGAGCCTGGCCAAGTGGCGCTGCACGGAAAGCATGGCCCCGACCAATCCCAGCAAGGCGCTCAGGGCCAGCAGGAAGCCAATGCTGAGCGGATCGAGGGGAGCAAGCTGAAATTCGGACGCATACAGACGGGCAAACTCGGCAATGGCTGTATTGAGCGGCAACATGGCCAGCGCCACCGCGCCCAGCGCTACGCCACCTGCGCACAGGCCAAGCAGGGCGCCGGTGTAATAAAAAGGACGGTGAATGAAATTGTCGGTCGCGCCGATCAGCTTGCTCACCGCAATTTCATCGCGCTGGGTCAGCACTTGCAGGCGGATAGTATTGAACACCACGGCCACCACGACCATGCCAAGCGTGAGCGCGAGCAGCAGCAAGACCAGGCGCAGCACGCGCAGCGCGGCGGCCAGGCGCTTGACCCAGGCCGAATCGACCTGCACAGCCTCCACACCGGGCAAATTGCGCAGTTGCGCGGCGATTGCTTCGATGGCGCCGGCGTCGCTGGCGCTGTCGAAGCTGTCCAGGCGCAAAATATAACTGTCCGGCAGCGGGTTTTCCCCCAGGGTGTCGAGCACGTTGCTCAGTCCGCTCTTGGCCTTGAGCGAGTCCAGCGCCTGCTCGCGCGCCACGAACACGATGCGTGATTTACCTTCGCGCAGCAGGCCGCGAATGGCCGGTTCGATGGCCTGGGCTTCGGCGCGGCTGCGCTCGGCGCCCATGAAGACGCTGATTTCCGGGTCGACCGAGAGCTGCTCGGACATGGGCCGCACGTTTTCGAGCAGAGTCAGACCGGCGAAGGGCAGGGTGAGCGCAATGGCGACAACGATCACATTGAACAGGAAGCTGCCCGGGGCCTTGAGCATGTGACCCAGGGCGGCGCCGATGGCGAAGCGGTGTTGGCGGAACCAGCTCTTCATGCTGCACCTCCGACCAACTGGCCTTGTTCAAGCTGGATCACGCGCCCGGCGCGGTCGAGCACCTGCTCGTCGTGGGTGGAAATGATGCACGTTACGCCGGCGCGGTTGAACGCACGCAGCGCATCGAGCACCTTGTCGGCGCTGACCCGATCCAGGTTGGCGGTCGGTTCGTCGGCCAGGATAATCTGCGGACGGTTGACGATGGCGCGCGCGATGGCCACGCGCTGCTGCTCGCCACCGGACAGTTCGAGCGGACGCGCATTGGCGCGCTCGAGCAGGCCCACCCGGTCCAGCGCGGCGCGTGCGCGCAGTTCGGCTTCGCCTTTGGCGGCGCCCGTCACCAGCAGCGGCAGCATGGTGTTGGCCAGGATCGAGCGGTCGGTCAGCAGGCGCTGCTGCTGAAAAATCAAGCCCAGGTTGCGGCGCAGGAAGGGCACGCTGGCTTTTTTCAACTTGCCAATGTCCTGGCCGCTGACCAGGACAGTGCCCGAGGTAGGCCGCTCGATTGCCGCGATCATTTTCAGGAGCGTTGACTTGCCCGCGCCGGATGGTCCGGCCAGATAAACCAGCTCGCCCTTGTTGACGGTGAGCGAAATTTCGCGCAGGGCGAGGGCGTCGGGAGAGTACTGCTTGCTGACAAACTGGAACTCGATCATGTGGCCTTAACCCAGCAGTGCTTCGACAAACTCGTCAGCATTAAAAGGCTGCAAGTCTTCGATTTTTTCGCCCACTCCGATGAAGTACACGGGAATCGGCCGCGCGCGCGCGATGGCGGCAATGACGCCGCCCTTGGCCGTACCGTCCAGCTTGGTGATGACCAGGCCGGTCAGTCCCAGCGCATCGTCGAAGGCCTTGACCTGGGCCAGTGCGTTCTGGCCGGTGTTGCCGTCGATGACCAGCAGTACTTCATGCGGCGCGCCTTCCATGCCCTTGCCGATGACGCGCTTGATCTTTTTCAGTTCATCCATCAGGTGCAGCTGGGTCGGCAGGCGCCCGGCGGTATCGACCATGACCACATCCATCTTGCGCGCCTTGCCCGACTGCACGGCGTCAAAGGCGACTGCGGCCGGGTCGCCCGATTCCTGGGCGATCACGGTCACGTTATTGCGCTGGCCCCAGACCATCAGCTGCTCGCGCGCTGCCGCGCGGAAGGTGTCGCCGGCGGCCAGCAGCACCGATTGCTGGTAGCGCTGCATGTGCTTGGCCAGCTTGCCGATGGTGGTAGTCTTGCCGGCCCCGTTGACGCCGGCGATCATCATGACCAGCGGCTCGTGGCGGCCCAGTTCCAGCGGCTTTTCGAGCGGACGCAGCAAATCGCCAAGCAGGGTACGCAGCGCGCTCTTGACGGCGGCGGCGTCGAGCAGCTTGTCGTCGCGCACCTTGCGGCGCAGGCCGTCGAGCAGGAACTGGGTGGCGTCCATGCCGGCGTCGGCCATGAGCAGGGCCGCCTCCAGTTCTTCGTACAGGTCCTCGTCGATCTTGGCGCCCACGAACAGCAGGCCCAGGTTGCTGGAGGTCTTGGACAGGCCGGCCTTGAGCCGCTCCATCCATGATTTTTTGGAATCGGCGTCGGACACCAGCCGTTCCGCCGTTTCCGCAATCAGGGGCGCCGGCGCAGGTTCTGGCGCAGCTACGACGACCGGAGGCGGTGGCGGGGGCGTGGTGACCGGCGCCACGAACGTGGAGGTGGTGCCGTAGCGGCGCGACATGGGCGCGGCGATTGGCGGCGGCGCTACCGGCTCGCCGAGCGCTTGCGCAGATGGGGCGATCACTGGCGGCGCGGCTGGCAGGACCACCGGCTCGGGCAGCGTTTCGATCACCCTCTCAATCACCGGCGCCAGCGGCGCTGGGGCGGGCGCTTGCGGGGCTACTGCAGTGGGTTCGATGGCTGGAGGCAGCGCCGCTGGTTCTGGCGGCGCGGGAGGAATCTCGGGTGCTGGCGGTTTTTTCTTGAAAAAACTAAACATTGGGCTGTGTCGGAGGGCGCTGCATGCACATGCCCGGTAACGCCGGGCACGATGAATAGGGTGGCCCGTATTCTACCAGAGCAGGGCCGGCGTCCGACACCACTTGCCCGGCCGGCTAGGCCGCATGGGCGGCGCGCCAGCGCGACACGGCGCCCTTGATATCTTGCAGGTCGAGCACGCACTGCGGACCCAGCTGACGGCGCGCCAGTGCGGCGCAACTGCCGCCCACCCATACCGTAGTGCTCTCGCCCAGGCGCCCCTGCAGCTCGGTCACATTGTCGATTGCCGCGCGCGGCGTGATCAGCGCCGAGAACGACAGTGCCACCACATCGGCCCGATGCATCCGCGCCGCCTCGACAATTTCGCCCAGCGGCGTTTGCACACCGAGTGAAACGCAGTGCGCGCCTTCGAGCGCGAACAGGGCTTCGGCCATCAGCAATCCAAGGCCATGGCGTTCCTGCGGCACCGTGGTGAGCACGATGCGCGGGCTCGACTCGGCCTGCCCGCCCTGCTGGTTGGCGGCGAAGATCGCATTGCGCATCACGCTTTGCAAAATGTCGGCAAACACGTGCTCTTCATATACCGCCAGCCGGCCGCCGGACCACTCGTCGCCGACCAGCGTGGTCAAGGGAGCAACCAGTTCGATGACAAAGCGCTCAAGACCCATTTGCAACAGCGCCTGCGAGAGGCGATGGCGCAAATCGTAGGCCTTATGGCCCTTGATCAGGTCCAGGCACTGACGCATTTGCGGATCGTCCGGACTCGGGGGCGGGGTGTCGTTACTGGCCTTGCTGGCCAGTTCGGCCAATTCCTCGACGCTGTGATGCATCACCTTGCCGGGGCGGTAGCCCAGGTCGAGCAGGCGCTTTACCAGGCGCAGCCGGTGCACCTGATCGGGCGGATAAAGCCGTTCGCCATTGCTGTCACGCAGGGGCTGCGGGAAGCCGTAACGCCTTTCCCACACGCGCAAAGTTTCCTTGGGCACGCCGGCATCGCGTTCGACATCACTGATGCTGCTGGCAACGTTGGGAAGAGTGGCGGTATTCATAAGTGATCCCCTGGTTTGTTCAGGACAACGAAAACATTGTAATTTGAGCTCAAAATTTAACAACTACAGTTTGTAATAGGGATACAGCGCCGTGTACATGTGCCGATATGATGCCACGGCCTCCCGATTTACTCCTCCGAAATGGATTCAGTTTCTTGAATCCAACTGCCTTGTTTCTGCGTATAAATCTGCACACGCTGATTTGTCGTGGACAAAACGTTGACAGCGCCCATTATTTCCTTGAATATGCAGTTTGTAAAGAGTTTGTCCTAGACAAAACAAAAGAAACTGGATGGAGCCATGAAAATTGCAGTCGTAGGAGCCGGCATTTCCGGCCTGTCGTGCGCCTACCGCCTTGTCCAGGGCGGGGCGGAAGTGACATTGTATGAGGCGGGCGCCTATTTTGGAGGCCACAGCAACACGGTCGACGTGACGCTGGACGGACACACATTCGGCGTCGATACCGGTTTTCTGGTGTTTAACGACCGCACCTATCCCAATCTTATCGCCCTGTTCGCTGAACTCGGGGTTGAGAGTGCGCCTAGCGAGATGTCGTTTTCGGTCAAGCTGCCGCTTGCAGCACAAGCAGGCGCCCGCGTGCTGGAATGGGCCGGCGCCAACCTCAATACCGTGTTTGCCCAGCGCGGCAATCTGCTACGCCCCCGCTTCCTGCGCATGGTGAGCGATATCGTGCGCTTCAACGGCCAAGCGACGGCGCTGGCGCGTAGTGACGACATGCCGGCCATGGCCCTGGGCGAATTCCTCGACCTGCATGGGTACAGCGAACAGTTCCGTAGCTGGTATCTGCTGCCGATGGCGGCCTGCATCTGGTCCTGCCCGTCCGACCAAATGCTGGCGTTCCCAGTATCGACCTTCATCCGCTTCTGCCATAACCATGGCTTGCTGCAGGTGAGCGACCGGCCACAATGGCGCACCGTGCGCGGCGGCTCGCGACACTATGTCAACAAGCTGCTGGCCGCCATCCCGGGCCAGCGCCTGGCCACACCAGTGACCGCCGTCACGCGCAGTGCGGCGGGCGGTGCGCGCTCGGTGCGGGTCGAGACTGCCGACGGCGCGGAGCAGTACGATCATGTGGTGTTTGCCTGTCACAGCGACCAGTCGCTGGCGCTGCTGCGCGACGCCCGCAGCGAGGAAAGCGCCGTGCTGGGCGCGGTGCGCTACCAGCCCAATCGCGCGGTGCTGCACACCGATGCCAGCTGCCTGCCCGCCCGGCGCATGGCCTGGTCGGCCTGGAACTACCAGAGCAATGCGGCGCCCACGCCCCAGGTGTGCGTGCACTACCTGCTCAACCAGCTTCAGCCGTTGCCCTGCACCACGCCCGTAATTGTCTCGCTCAATCCGATCGATGAACCTGATCCGGCTCTGGTGCTGCAGAGCTTCGAGTATGCCCATCCGGTCTTTGACGAAGGCGCAGTGGCGGCCCAGGCCCGCCTGGCCAGCTTCCAGGGCCGCCAGAACACCTGGTTTGCGGGCGCCTGGACCGGCTACGGTTTTCACGAGGACGGACTCAAATCCGGCCTGGCCGTGGCGCGCGCGCTGAAAGAACTGATGGATGCGCAAGGCCATGCAGCTGCCTGACGCACTGCCCCAACTGTGCTTCGGACAGGTGCGCCACACGCGCCTGCGCCCGGTGCGCAACGCCTTCGCCTACCGCGCCTACTACATCCGGCTGCCGCTGCGCGCCATGGGCGAGCGCGGCTTCGGCTGCGCGCTGTTCTCGCGCAACCGCTTCAACCTGCTGTCGTTCGCGGACCGCGACCACGGCGACGGCCGCCGGCGCCTGGTCGACTGGATCGACGCCATGTTGCGCGCCGAGGGCATCAGCGACGCCACCGGCGAAGTGTGGCTGCAAGCGATGCCGCGCGTGCTCGGCTTCGTGTTCAACCCGGTCTCGTTCTGGTTTTGCCACCGTCCCGACGGCACCTTGCGCGCGGTGCTGTGCGACGTGCGCAATACCTTCGGCGAGCGCCACTTCTACCTGCTCGACAACGGCGCCACGATCGGCAACGGGGCCGAACTGACGGCACGCAAAGTGTTTCATGTGTCTCCCTTTTGCCAGGTCGAGGGTCGCTACCGCTTCCGCTTTGCGCGTTCAAGCCGCGAGCAGGAGCACACGCTGGCGCGCATCGACTACGACGACGCCGTCGGCACGCTGCTGCAAACGAGCGTGTCAGGGGTGGCCGCGCCGATCACCAGTGCGCGCACTGCACGCGCATTTTTCAGTTTTCCCCTGATGACGCTGGCCGTCGTCGTTCGCATCCACCTGCAAGCACTGCGCCTGTGGCTGCGGCGCGTTCCCTTCATTCCGAAACCCGCACCACCTCAACAAAAGGTCACCCGATGAGCTCAGAATCGCTGCCATCCCTCAATTCGATCGCATCGGCCAGCGCCGCCGCGCACGGCGCGCCCGCGTCCGCGCGCATCATCCTGGCGCTACTGGGCAAGCTGCGTCAGGGTGCTCTGCGCCTGACCACGCCGACCGGGGCGGTCATGCACTTCGGCGACGATAGCCCGCCGGTGGCGCTGCACCTCGACAGCTGGGACATGTTCAGCGCGGCGCTGCGCTCGGGCGACATCGGCTTTGCCGAGTCCTATATCGACGGCAGCTGGCGCACAGACAATCTCACCGGCCTGATCGCGCTGCTGGTGCGCAACCGCGCCCAGATCGAATCGGCGGTCTATGGCAGCTGGTGGGGCAGCCTGGTGTACCGGGTCAAGCACTTCCTGAACCGGAATTCCAAGGCTGGCAGCCGCAAGAACATCCACGCCCACTATGACATTGGCAACGCCTTCTACCAGCTCTGGCTCGATCCGTCGATGACCTATTCGAGCGCGCTCTATACCAAGCAGGCCGGCGGCAACCTGGAACTGGCGCAGGCCGCCAAGTACCGCGCCATCCTCGACCAGCTCGCGCTGTCGCCGGGCGACAAGGTGCTGGAGATCGGCTGCGGCTGGGGTGGCTTTGCCGAAATGGCGGCGCGCGACGCCGGCGCGCATGTGACCGGCCTGACGCTGTCGACCGAGCAGCTGAACTATGCGCGCGAACGCCTGGAGCGCGCTGGCCTGGCGGCCCAGGCCGACCTGCGCCTGTGCGACTACCGCGACTGCAGCGGACAATATGACGCCATCGCCTCGATCGAAATGTTCGAAGCCGTGGGCGAGAGCTACTGGCCGAGCTACTTCGAATGCGTGGCGCGCAACCTCAAGCAGGGTGGGCGCGCCTGCATCCAGACCATCGTGATCGCCGATGAACTGTTCGAGCGCTATCGCAAGAGCACCGATTTCATCCAGCAGTACATCTTCCCGGGCGGGATGCTGCCCTCGCCAACCGCGTTTGCCCGCATGGCCTTCGAACATGGCCTGACGGTGACGAGTGAAATGTCGTTCGGGATCGACTACGCCGACACGCTGGCCGAGTGGCGTCGCATGTTCCATGCGCGCCTGGCCGAAGTGCGTGCGCAGGGTTTCGACGAGCGCTTCATCCGTACCTGGGAGTTTTACCTGTGCTACTGCGAAGCTGCCTTCAGAGAACGCAACACCAGTGTCATGCACTTCACCCTGACCAAGGACTGAGCCATGCGACACCTGCTCGCATTGATGCTGCTGATGACGGCGCTGGTGGCGCGGGCCGCAGCGCCCGCCCATGTCGATGAACATGTGCCGGCCGCCCGCATGGCGGGCCAGGGCAGCTTTACCTGGTTCGGCCTGAGCGTGTACGACGCCGAGCTATGGGTGGGCGACAAAGGCTACTCTGCCGATCAACCCTATGTGCTTGAACTGCGCTACGCGCGCAACCTCGATGGCAAGAAAATCGCCGACGCCAGTGTCGATGAAATGAAAAAAATGGGCGCCGGTTCCGATGCCCAGCGCGCGCAATGGGGCGCGCGCATGCGCGAGATTTTCCCGGACGTGAAAAAGGGTACGCGGCTGGCGGGCGTGCACCTGCCCGGCGCCGGTGCGCGCTTTTACCTGGACGGCAAGCCGCTGGCGACGATCCCGGACCCGGAGTTCGCCAAAGCCTTCTTCGGCATCTGGCTCGATCCCCGCACTACCGCGCCGGGCCTGCGTACCAGTTTGCTGAGGAACGCTGCGGCCCGATGAAACAGCTGTCGCTGCCGTTGCTGTGGTACTACGGCCTGTTCGGCTTGCCGCTGGCGATGGTCGCGCTGCCGATCTATGTGTATCTCCCCCAGTTCTATGCCCAGAAGGCGGCGCTGCCGCTGGCCCAGATCGGCGCGGTGCTGCTGACCGCGCGCGTGGTCGCAGCCTTCATCGACCCGCTGCTGGGCTGGTGGATCGAACGCGGGCAGGGCGCCTATGCGCGCTACGTGGCTACGGCGTTGCCGATCTTGTTGATAGGCTTTGTAGCGCTGTTCCAGCCGCCCGCGCTGGGACCGGCCGCGTCACTGGGGTGGTTCCTCGGCACCCTGATCCTGGTCTATCTCGGCTTTGGCATCGCGACCATCGCGCACCAGAGCTGGGGGGCGGCGCTGACCCAGGCGCCCGAGGCGCGGGCCCGCGTAAGCGGCGTGCGCGAAGGCTGCGGCCTGCTCGGCGTGGTGCTGGCCGCCGCCGTGACCGGAGCGGCCGGATACGGCGCTCTGTGCATCGCCTTCGGTGCGGCCCTGCTGGCAGCCGGTGCCCTGCTGTTGTGGCGCGCCCCCCGTCCTGCTGCTGTCGCCCATTCTGCCGCGCAGCCTGGCCTGGCCTGGCGCGAACTGGTGGCGCCGTTTCGGGTGGCGCCCTTTCGCGCGCTGTTCGCAGTGCTCATGGTGAATGGCGTGGCGTCGGCCATCCCGGCCACGCTGTTCCTGTTCTTCGTGGCGGACCGGCTACGGCTGGAGCAGTACTCCGGCCTGTTCCTGATTATTTACTTCGGCGCGGCGGCCTTGTCGATTCCGGCCTGGGTGGCAGCGGCAGGGCGCTTCGGCGAGGCGCGCTCCTGGATCGCCGGCATGCTGCTCTCGGCCTGCGTATTCGTGTGGGCCTTCGGGCTTGCCCCCGGCGCGGCCGTCGCCTATGGCCTCATCTGTCTGCTATCGGGGCTGGTGCTGGGCGCCGACCTGGCGCTGCCCCCCGCGCTGCTGGCTGGCGTGATAGCAGGCGCCGGCCACGCCGGACGGCGCGAAGCTGCCTACTTCGGCCTGTGGAACTGGGGCGTGCAAATGACGCTGGCGCTGGCAGCCGGCATCGCCTTGCCGCTGCTTGGCTGGCTCGGCTACACCCCGGGCAGCGCGCCCGGCGCCGACACTGGCGCGCTGGTGGCCGCCTACGCGCTGCTGCCATGCCTGTTGAAACTGATCGCCGCGGCCATGCTCTGGCGCGCGCCGCTGCGCAACTGTTAATCGAACGACTATTCAAGGACTCATCATGAAACGACTTAAATTGTTCGCCCTGGGCGCCCTGATCGCGGTGGCTGCAGGTTGCAGCGCACCCTCGATCGACCAGTACGCGGACCAGCAGCCCGCGCTCGACGTCCAGCGCTATTTCAACGGCACGCTCGACGCCCACGGCATGTTCCAGGACCGCTCCGGCAGCGTCGTCAAACGCTTCGTGGTGGTGATGCGCTGCACCTGGAATGGCGACACGGGCGTACTGGACGAAGACTTCGTCTACTCCGACGGCACTAAACAAAAGCGTGTCTGGACGCTCAAGAAGACCGGACCGGGCACCTTCAGCGCCACCGCGGCCGATGTCGTCGGCACGGCCCAGGGTACTGTCAAGGGCAACGCGCTGCGCTGGCAGTATGTGCTGGCGCTGCCGGTCGACGGCAAGGTGATCAATATGGACATGGACGACTGGATGTTCCTAATCGACGACAAGGTCATGCTCAACCGCACCGCAATGAGCAAATTTGGCGTCAACCTTGGCAGCGTCACGCTCTCGTTCACCAAACGCCCAACTCCATGAATCCCAGATTCGACGACTGGAGCGGCAAGCGGGTCTGGGTGATCGGAGCCTCCACCGGCATCGGTGAAGCCACCGCCCACCTGCTGGTGGATCTGGGTGCGCGTGTGGCGTTCTCGGCCCGCAATGCGGAAAAGCTCAAGGAGACCGTCAAGGGCACACCACGCGCCCTAGCCGTGCCGCTCGACGTGACCGACCATGCCAGCCTGGTGGCTGGCGCCGGAATCATCGTGGCTAACTGGGGCGGCATCGACCTGGTGCTGGTGGTGGCGGGCGGCTACAACGAAATGCGCGCCGACACCTTCGACCTGGCGGTCGCGCGCAAGCTGATCGACCTCAATATCGGCGGCGTATTCAACTGCCTCGACGTGGTGCTGCCGCTGCTGCTGCGCCAGGGCGCGGGGGGCATCGGACTGGTGTCATCGGTGGCCGGCTTTGGCGGCCTGCCCAAGGCGCTGGTGTACGGGCCGACCAAGGCGGCCCTGATCAATCTGTGCGAATCGCTCTATCTCGACCTGCACCCGCGCGGGATTGCCGTGTACCAGATCAATCCGGGTTTTGTCGATACCCCGCTCACGGCGCATAATGACTTCAAGATGCCGGCGCTGATGACGGCGCACGATGCCGCGCATGCGCTCGTCGCCGGCATCGAGCGTGGCCAGTTCCACATTCATTTTCCAAAACGCTTTACCAATTTCCTGCGGCTGGCGCGCTTGCTGCCTTACCGCCTGTACTTCTGGCTGATCCGAAAGGTAACCGGACTTTGAACGTTGATGAATCACTCGACCGGGTAGCGCGCTTTTATGAGACGCTCAGCCCGGCCACGCTGGAGGCGGAACTGGGCGCTATCTACGCTGCCGATGCGCGCTTCAAAGACCCGTTCAACGAGGTGCAGGGGCTGGTGCCGATTGCCGCCATTTTCGCGCATATGTTCCACCAGGTGGACGACCCGCGCTTCGTGGTGACCACGCGGGTGGGGCAGGGCGGGCAGGCGTTTTTGACTTGGGACTTCAAGTTCAGCATGAAGCGCTTTTCTAAGGAGCCGCAATGCATCCGCGGCGC
The DNA here is from genome assembly GCA_040385745.1 of Pseudomonadota bacterium. Lineage (GTDB taxonomy): Bacteria > Pseudomonadota > Gammaproteobacteria > Burkholderiales > Burkholderiaceae_D > Telluria_A. The sequence goes on along the minus strand of JAZKGU010000055.1, from coordinate 3,530 downwards.
CACCCACCTGGTGTTCAACGAGCACGGTTTGGTCAGCGTGCACCGCGACTACTGGGACGCGGCCGAAGAACTGTATGAAAAGCTGCCCGTGCTGGGCGGCTTGATGCGCTGGCTGAAGCGGTCGGCCAACCGCTGACGCCAGCGCCGTCCCATCAACTTACTTGCCCTTGCTTGCCTCGGCCGTCTTGCGGATGGTCTCGAGCGTGGCGTTGGGCGTGATCAGGTTGCCGTCGTAGCGCAGTTCGATGATGGCCGGCAGCGACTGTTCTCGGGTATGGGCCAGCGCGCGCGCCAGGGCTGGCGCGAACTGCTCGGTCGTGTCGACAACTTCGCCATGCGCGCCGTAGGCCTGGGCCAGGGCGGCAAAATCAGGATTGGCCAGGGTGGTGCCCGAGACGCGGCCGGGATAGTCGCGCTCCTGGTGCATGCGGATGGTGCCAAACATGCTGTTATTGAAAACCAGGATGATCACGCCCGCCTTGTACTGCACCGCGGTGGCCAGTTCCTGCCCGTTCATCATGAATTCGCCGTCGCCGGCGAAGGTCACGACGGTGCGCGCCGGGTCGATGATCTTGGCCGCCACGCCCGACGGCACGCTGTAGCCCATCGCACCATTGGTCGGCGCGAGCTGGGTGCGCATGCCACCGTAGCGGAAAAAGCGGTGGGCCCACGAGGCGTAGTTGCCCGCGCCATTGGTGATGATGGTGTCCTTCGGTACCGCCGCCTGCAGCTGCTGCACCACCTGCCACAGGTCGAGCGGCGCGCTGCCGTCCTTGAAGATCGGCGGCTGCTCCTGGTAGGCGGCCAGTTCGGCCTTGGCTTCGGCCACGCTGTCGCGCCACGCGGACGCATCGACCGGCGCCATGGCGGCCAGCATGGCGCAGGCCTGCGGCGCGCCGCTATTGATCATCAACTCGGCCTGGTAGACGCTGCCCAGTTCCTCTGCATCGGCATGAAAGTGCACCAGGCGCTGTTTTGGCACCGGAGAGGCTAGCAGGGAATAGCCGCTGGTGGTCATCTCGCCCAAGCGCGGGCCGATTGCGATAAGCAGATCGGCATCGCGCACGCGCGCGGCCAGTTTCGGATTGATGCCGATACCGACGTCACCGACGTAGTTGGGGTGGGCGTTGTCGAGCAGGTCCTGGAAGCGGAAGGTGCAGCCCACCGGCAGGGCATTGGCTTCGGCGAAGGACTGCAGATCGGCGCAGGCCTGGGCGTTCCAGGTGCCGCCGCCGAGCAGCAGCATCGGACGTTTGGCCTGGGCCAGCATCGCGCGCAGGGTCTCGATCTGGGCCGCCGAAGGCGAGGCCTGGACCGGCTGGTAGCGGCGGGTGTCGGCCACGGCGGCGGTCGTGATCAGCATGTCCTCGGGCAGGGCCAGCACCACGGGGCCCGGGCGGCCGGAGGTAGCTACCTGGAAGGCGCGCGCCAGGTATTCCGGAATGCGCTCGGCGCGGTCGATCTGGGTGACCCACTTGGCCATCTGGCCGAACATGCGGCGGTAGTCGATCTCCTGGAAGGCTTCGCGGTCCATGAAGTCCTGGCCGACCTGGCCGATGAACAGGATCATCGGGGTGGAATCCTGGTAGGCGGTGTGCACGCCGATGGAGGCGTTGGTCGCGCCAGGTCCGCGCGTGACGAAGCAGATGCCGGGGCGGCCGGTGAGTTTGCCGTAGGCCTCGGCCATGAAGGCAGCGCCGCCTTCCTGGCGGTTGATGATGAAGCGGATGTTCGAATCGTGCAGGGCGTCGAGGACATCGAGGTAGCTTTCGCCCGGCACGCCAAAGGCGGTGTCGACACCGTGGATATGGAGCGCGTCAACCAGGATCTGTCCGCCGCTGCGGGTAGGGTGCGTCATGTCGTGTGCCTGTCGGATGGGGTGGGTACCCGCCATTCTAAGCGAGCCCTTTCCCCCGAGCTTTTGAAATAACGACATTAACTTTCACATTTCTCCGGCGGCCACGCAACATCTCCGGGGTCAGCTCTAGAAATGCTACACGAGCTCAGCGTTAGGAAACCTAGCGCTGGGCTCGTGTAGCATTTCCGGAGCTGACCCCGGCTGTTGTTGCATTCAAGGGGCGCGCGTTTGGGATGGGTCAAGGGGCAAGGCGCTGGGGCGGCTACCGTGGACGACCGTTCTTTCATGGCGCGCACTGTTCATGAGCGACATTCTGATTATCCTGGCGCTGATTTTGCTCAACGGTATCTTTGCCATGGCGGAGCTGGCCCTGGCGTCGGCGCGGCGCTTGCGCCTGGAAGAGGCGTCCCAACAGGGCAAGCAGGGCGCGCGCGTGGCGCTGGCGCTGGCCGATGAGCCCAGCAGCTTCCTTTCAACCGTCCAGGTCGGCATCACCCTGATCAGCATCTTCAATGGCGCTTTCGGCGAAGCGTCGCTGACCGAACGGCTGGCGCCGCAACTGGCCACGGTTCCCCTGCTGGCGCCTTATGCCCGCTCGCTTGCCCTGGCGATCGTTATTGTCAGCATTACTTTTGTTTCTATCGTGCTCGGCGAACTGGTGCCTAAGCGTATTGCCATGGTCTACCCCGAAGCGGCGGCAATGCTGGTGGCGCGCCCGCTGCAGGCCCTCTCGCGCCTGATGTCCCCGTTTGTAAAGTTGCTTGCCGCCACAACCGAACTGATAGTGCGCCTGCTCGGATTGCAGAGAGTTAAAGACGACGCGCCCACTACCGAGGAAATCAGCGGTATGTTGCGCGAAGGTACTGATGCTGGCGTGCTCGAAAAAACCGAATACGACATCGCGCGCCGCGCCCTGCGCCTGGATGATCAACGCCTGGTTGCCGTGATGACGCCGCGGCTCGACCTGCAGTTCATCGATCTGGCCGACCCAGCCGCCCGCAACCTCGAGAAAATCGCGGCCAGCCCGTACAGCCGCTTTCCTGTGTGCCGCGCCGATGCCTCGCATATCCTGGGCGTGGTGCATGCAGGCGATCTGCTGGCCCAGGCCATCGCCGCCCAATCGCTCGAGCGTATCGATATCGAAGGCGCCATGGTCCAGCCCCTGCACGTGCCGGCCACGCTCACAGCCACCGGCCTGCTCGGCCAGTTCCGCGAGCACCACACCGAACTGGCGCTGGTGGTCGATGAACACGGCCAGACCCTGGGCATGGTAACTCTGGCCGATCTGACCAGCGTGATCGTGGGCGGCGTGCCTGGCCTGCAGGCCCACGAGCCCGACGCGGTCCAGCGCGAGGACGGCAGCTGGCTCATGGACGGCGCCATGGCGCTCGACCGCCTGCGCGAACTGCTCGGCACCGGGGCCGCCTTTCCGGGCGAGGACAGTGGCGCCTTCCAGACCCTGGCCGGTTTCGTGCTGCACCAGCTGGGCCGGATTCCCCAGGAGGCCGACAACTTCCAGTGGCAGGGCCATCGTTTCGAGGTGCTCGATATGGATCGCCAGCGCATCGACCGGGTCCTGGTTTCCGCCATTTAGCCGACGGCCATGTACAATGCGCGTGTGAAGCAGGCCAGACAGCCGCTGGCTGGCGCGTAATGCGTCGGCGGGAGGAAG
>JAZKGU010000054.1:0-90215 GCA_040385745.1 Pseudomonadota bacterium | reverse complement strand
CCTGCGCGCACCGGGGTGCCGCGCTGACGGATGATGATGCCGCCGGCGTTGATCGCCTGGCCGCCATACACCTTAACGCCAAGACGCTTTGATTCTGAGTCGCGGCCATTTCGCGTTGTGCCGCCGCCTTTTTTGTGTGCCATTTAATGCTCCTTAATACTGGTTAGACCGGGCAAACAGCAATTAGCCGTTGATCGATACGACTTGGATTTCGGTGAAATTCTGACGATGGCCTTGGTGTTTCTGGTAGTGCTTACGACGACGCATCTTGAAAATCTTCACTTTATCGTGACGACCGTGTGCCACAACAGTTACCAGTACCGTTGCACCTTCGACCAATGGCGCACCAAACTTAATGGTGTCGCCCGCGCCTACTGCGAGAACTTGATCGATGGTGAGTTCGGAACCAATGTCTGCCGGTATCTGTTCTACTTTAAGTTTTTCGCCAGCGACAACTTTATACTGTTTGCCACCGGTTTTTATGACCGCGTACATGATATGAAACCTCATCAAATGTTGAAAGATTTCCCTGGCCGAAGCCCGGGGAACCGCGAATTATACACGGCTTCGTTTTTTTCGTCAAAAGTCATTCACAAGCCCGGTTGTTCGTGGTATGTCGACAACTTGGCTTACTGCGCGGCGTAGGAACGGCGGATTTTCTCCAGCACGCCGCGGCGCTCGAGCCGTTCCACCGCCTCGTCGAGCAGGCGCACATCCTCGGCGCTGACGGTTTTACGGTTGAACATCATATACACCGGCGCCTTGACCAGCTGGAATGACAGGGCCACCACGCTGATGCCCTGCCGCCTGGCGGCGCGCGCAATGGTCACGGTGTCGCCTAGCAAATACGGCGCGCGGCGCAGGCCCAGCAGGCGCACTCCCTGGCTGTAGCCGCTGAAATCAGCCAATCTGTTGTCACGACGCAACTGCTCCTTATTGTTTTCGAAATCCTCCCCGAACCAGCCGATGCGCAGCGCCAGCAACAGACCGCTTTGCTGCATGAACTGGGCGAAGCTGGCAACCTTCTGCACCTCGGCGGGCGAGTCCACCAGGGTGAATATGGATGCCGACTCGCCGCGGTAGGCGCGGCTGAAGTGCGCGAACACATCGCGCGCCGGGGTGCGCGAGGCGCCCATCATCAGGTCGACTTTGCCATCCATGAACAGGCGCACCCCGGCGGACGAGGACAGCGGGCCAAATTCAATGAGCATGCAATTGGCTTCGGCAAAGATGGCGCGGCTTAGCTCAAGATCGAGCCCGGCCTGCTTGCCAGCTTCATCGGTATAGTTGTAGGGTTCCCAATCGGCCAGAATGCCCATGCGCACCGGAGCGCTGCAGGGACGAGGTGCGGCGCTTTGCGCGGCACAGGAAGCACCCAGCGCGAGCAGCAACGCTGCCGCAGCTAATTGCTGTAGTAACAACGTTGTCGGCCTCATGTGTGCGACTCCCTTGTCGGAACCATATGAGTTTGTCATAAAAATGGTCGCTGTCGTCAATTTATTGATCGATCGCCTTCAGCGGCGCTGCTTGTGCTCTGTTTGCCAATGCCGGGCGGGCAGCACCAGCGCCCTTGACGTATAATCCCCGCACCCAACGTCTCCAGCAGGTTTGCCTTGTCCGCCGCCACTCCAGCACAACAAAACAATATTTCCCAGTCGATTGCCAGTGATATGGCAGCGGTGAACACGGTGATCCGTGAGCGCCTGCATTCCGAAGTGACGCTGGTGAACCAGATCGCGGAATACATCATCGGCGCGGGTGGCAAGCGGATTCGTCCAGTATTGGTGCTGCTGGTGGCGAATGCCTACGGCTACAAGGGCACTGCCCACCACGAACTTGCAGCCGTGGTCGAGTTCATCCACACCGCAACCCTGCTGCACGATGATGTGGTCGATGAATCGTCCATGCGCCGCGGGCGCCAGACCGCCAACGCACTGTTTGGCAATGCAGCTTCGGTGCTGGTGGGCGACTTTTTGTATTCACGCGCCTTCCAGATGATGGTGGGCCTGGACAGCATGCGCGTCATGCAAATCCTGTCCGACGCCACCAACGTGATTGCCGAGGGCGAAGTGCTGCAGCTGCTCAATATGCACGATCCTGACGTCAGCCAGGAAAGCTATCTGAAGGTGATTCGCTCCAAGACCGCCAAGCTGTTCGAAGCGGCGGCCGAACTGGGCGCGCTGATCTCCGGCGCCAACGACGTCCAGATTGCTGCTGCCGGCGAATATGGCCGCTCGCTCGGCACCGCGTTCCAGCTCATCGACGACGTGCTCGATTACGCGGGCGATGCTGATGCCATCGGCAAGAACGTCGGCGACGACCTGCGCGAAGGCAAGCCCACCCTGCCCCTGATCTACCTGATGGAAAACGGCACGGCCGAACAGCGCGAATTGGTGCGCAACTGCATCGAACAGGGCGACGAGAAAAATTTCGACAGTATCCTCGCGGCGATCACCAGCAGCGGTGCGCTCGAATATACCCGCGGCCAGGCCGAGGCTGCGGCAAGCCGCGCGGCCGAAGCTGTGGCTGGTCTGCCCGAGAGCGTCTACAAGCAAAGCCTGCTGCAACTGTGCAGCTTCGCGGTCGACCGGAACCACTAGACAGCAGCAGCGTTCTAACAGCGGTCAGCCCCATCGGGGTGCGGCTCAGCCTGGTACGGCACTACGTTCGGGATACGCGTCCAAGCGCTGTCGCAGAAAAAAACGCTCCCACCAGCGCGGCACTCTTCCCGTCAATCCCTCGCCTATGCGGCTATGGGTGGGTCACGGTCAAGGCGTAGAACTTGACCCGCGCCCCAATGGTCGCGCTCGAGCTGGTCGACTGAATGTACGAGCCGGCCTTGAAGTACTGCCCGTACGGCAGGAAGCTCGACTTGAGCGGGAACGCGAACTCCCTGCCATTGATCGTCACCGTCAACGTCGTGCTGGTCGATTTGATCTGGTAGGTGAAGGTCGTGTTGAGCGGAACATTGACCAGGAAGGTCTGCGGCTGCGAGCCGGTCGGACTTTCCTGGATGCCGACATAGATGTCGCCATTGGCGCGGTAGTACAGCTCCAGTGTCGGCTTGGTGGAACTGGGCACGCCAGAGCGCAGCGGCGTGCCGATCTTGATCTGCCCAATCGCCACGCTCTTGGGCACCTGCACCACGCGCAGCGTCGCATTCAGGGTGTGGGTGCCAGCCGTCAGGTCCCAGTTGGCGGCGCTGCCGTCCGTGTTCATCTCGCGCAGTTCGCTGCGCGGGTAGTTGGAGTTGGGGGTGGTGACGCCCTGCTCCGGAGTCCAGAACGTCATCGCGCCATCGCCGCTGTCGGTGTAGAAGTACTGGCTGGTGTAGCCGCCCTCGAGCCGCGTCGGGCTGATCGTATCGGGGCGGCGCGGACTGCCCGATGGCAGTTGCAGGTTCCAGATCGACAGGTTGAAGTTCCCGCCGGGCTGCAGCGAAGGATTTAAACCGGTCGACAGCGAGCCATCGTTGGCATTGCCCGGCAAGTTGGCCTCGCTGCTGCTGGCGCTCACATTGGATGAAGCGATCGACAGCCTGGTCTGCACGCAGGCGGCTTGCGACAACGCGAGTGCCGACACCAGCAGCGCGGCGCGCAGGCGGGTCGATACCGGTTGCAAGCGTGAAGTGTGATTCTGTATGTTGGTCCCCTTGACGGTAGAAGGCCAGGCCGCGAGCGGCCTGGCGATGGGTATCACGGAAGCGAAAGAGTTAGAACTTGACGTCGAGTTTGACGCTGAAGAAGCGGAAGACATCACGCGGCGGTACCCAGCTGTTGACCGTGATGGAAGGCGATGTTGCGGTTGGACCGGCGCGGTAAGCCGGGCCGCTGGCGTTCGCGTTCGGGATATAGAAACGGTCGAACAGGTTATTGATGCGGAAGCTCAGGCGATAGCGATCCTTGGTGTCGCGGATCCCGAAGCCCAGGTCGGCAATGCTGTAGGCGCGGTTGACCGAGCGCGGATCGTTGTTGATGTTGGTGTTGTAGTCGCCCTGGTAGCGGATGTTACCGTTGACGAAAGCGGAGAACGGCATCGTTGTGAAGCGCATGTCGTACTGCGCGCCGATGTTGGCCTTGATCTTCGGCGTGCCCGGGAACACGCCTCCCGAGAGGTCCTGGATACCCGTGGTCGAACCGGTTGTGATCGGGAAGCAGGACCGGTTCTGGCCGGCCAGCGAGCCATTGTCGGCCAGGCGCGTCGTGCCCACGGCCAGGTTGGTCGGGTCGGTGAAGCAAGGGCCGTTCTTCCATTCCTCGATGGTCGGCCGGGTGTAGGCCAGCGCAGCGTTGATCGACAGGCCCTGCGCCACCAGCAGGTTCGCATCGAGCTCGAAGCCGCGGGTACGGATCTCCGGGATCGAGTTGAGCTGGGTGTAGATGGTCGGGTCGTTGGGCAGCACGAACGACACGTTCTGCTGGTAGCCGGTGAACTCGGTGTTGTAGATGGTGGCGGCGAGCGACATGCGGTTGTCGAACAGGTTGGCCTTGGCGCCCAGTTCGACCGTGCGGCTCTTTTCAGGTTCGACCGGGAAGGCGGCCGAGGCGCGCAGACCGCTCGTCACATCGTAAGCTTTGCCCTTGTGGCCGGTGGCCGTCATCAGGTAGGCCATCCAGTCGCGGTTGAACTGCTTCTGGATACTCAGTTTGCCGGTGGTCGAGTTGTCCTTGTTGCCGCGGCTGGAGAACTGGTCGACGCCGACAGGGCCGGGCTGGAAAGTGGCGCGGTCGAGCTGGTCGGTATAGAAGTTGCGGATGTAATTAAAGCCCGATTCTTCCGCATTGCGGCGCAGGCCCGCCACCAGCGTGTAGGTTGGCAAGAACTCCCACGTCGCCTGCCCGAACACCGCCTTGTTGATGTTGTAGATGTCGGTGTAGTAGTTGGTCGGGCTCGATGGCGAGCTCGCCGTGCACACCGTCGGCGCGACGCAAAAGCCACGAATGAAATGGCGCTCAATTTCGTTCTTGGCCCACCACAGTCCGACGATGTAGCGCAGCTTGCCGCTGTCGGGCGAGATGAAACGGATCTCCTGGGTCTTCGACGTAATGTCGTAGGTACCGAACTGGTTGTTGCCGACGGTGAGCGCGGTCGAGCCGGGACGCGCGATGGTTGGGACGTCGGTAAAGTCCTGGTCGCGGTAGTCGTTGGCCTTGTAGTTTTCGTAGGACGTGATCGACATCAGCGTGGCGTCGTTGGGCAACGTGTAGCTCAGCTTGAGGCCGGTGCCGCGCGTGGTCGAGTTGATGCCTGTCGGGAAATCGCGCCGCACGTCGCGGTTACGCTCGTTATACACGTCGATGCCCTTGAGCGTCAGCGACGCCGGCAGCAGCGCATTGCCGTTGTTGTAGGCGGTGGCAAAGTCGGCCGGAGTAGACACCAGCGTGCCGGCCGCGGCCGAACCGGTATTCCGCACGAAGCCGTTGATGGCGGTGACACCGCGCGAGTTGACCTGGTCGTTATAGTGCGGCATCAGGTCGAGCTGGAACTGCGGCGTGGGCTGCCACGAGAACTTGGCCATGATGGTCTTGCCGGCCGATCCATTGACCTTCTCGCCGGTCGTCAGATTGTTGAAATTGCCGGGCATGTTGGACTTGTTGGCCGCGATGCGCAGGCCAAACGTATCGCTGACCATGCCGCCGACCGAGGCGCCGACGCGCCACTCGTGGTCGTTGGACAGATAGGTGCTAGCGCGGTAGACGATCGGTCCGGAAATCGGCTTGGTGACGATGTTGATGGCGCCGGCCACAGCCGACTTTCCGAACAGCGTGCTCTGCGGGCCTTTCAGCACTTCGATGCGCGAGACGTCCGCCAGATCGCGGAAAGCCTGGAACTGCACGGCAATGGGGATGTCGTCGATGATCACCGAGACGTCCGACTCAACGCCGATACCGATCGAGACGGTGCCGATGCCGCGCATGAACAGCGCATTGTTGGCGGCCGTGGTGCCCGACGCCATCGTCAGTGACGGAGTCAGCGCGACCACGTCTTCGACCTCGCGAATGTTGGTGCGGGCGATTTCCGCTTCAGTCAGCACCGAGATGGCCATCGGCACGCTCTCGAGCTTTTCCACGCGCTTGTTGGCCGTCACCAGCACCGTTTGCAGCTTGTTCGGATCGGCTGCCTGCTCCTGAGCCAGGCCCGGCGCGGCCATCACGGCCAGCGCTACGGCGACAACGATGGCGATGGGCTTGCGCTTGGTATTGATGCTGCTGTGTTTTTTATTATTCACTTTCGTCCCCTAAATTGAAAACAACGTCGTTACATCTTTTGCTTCGATTGCAGTGCCTTGTAGCGCAGCAGCGCTTCAAGGAAGTAGTAGTCGCCATAGTTGAGCGGCACATCGATCTCTTTGCCGGCTGGCTTGTGTCCTGTGGCATGCATCAGCAGGAAGCCGCCGTTCTCTCCCGGCGCGGCCAGGTAGGCCTTCGAGGACAGGCTGCGCAACTGCTGCTCGGCGAATCCGGTATAGCGGCGGGCGGCGGCGCGCTCGACGAAACCGCTCAGTTCGATCAGCGCCGAGGCCATGATCGCGGCGGCCGACGAATCGCGCGGCACGTTCGGAATTGCCGGATCGTCGAAGTCCCAGTACGGCACCTTGTCGGCCGGCAGACGCGGATGGTCGATCAGGAAGGCAGCGATTTTCTGTGCCTGCTGCAGGTACTCGGGCTTGCGCGTTTCGCGGTACATCATCGTGAAACCGTACAGGCCCCAGGCCTGGCCGCGCGCCCAGGCCGACGCGTCGGCGTTGCCCTGCACCGTCACGCGTGAACGCACCGCGCCGGTGGCCGGATCGTAGTCGACCAGGTGGTAGCTCGAGCCGTCGGGCCGGTAGAGGTTCTTGAGCGTGGTGTCGGCGTGGGTGATCGCAATCTCGCGGTAGCGCGGCTCGCCGGATGCGCGCGCCGCCCACATCAGCAGCTCCAGGTTCATCATGTTGTCGACGATGACGGGGAAGGTCCAGTCCTTGTCTTTCGGGATATTCCACGACTGGATGCTGCCGACCCTGGGATTGAAGCGCGTGGCCAACGTGGTGGCGCCAGCGAGCAGCGCATCGCGATAGGAAGGCGCGCCTTCGGGCGTGCCGAAGCCGAGCCGCAAGCCGTGAGTGAAACCGCTCAGCATAAAGCCGAGGTCGTGATTGCTGTTGTCAAACTTGGCCGGGGCCGAGGCCGCCGTGTACTGGGCCGCCGCCGCGCGCCACTTCGGCTCGCCCGTCGCTTCGGCGAGGTACCACAGCGAGCCGGGGAAAAAGCCGATCGTCCAGTCGCGCACGCCCACCATCTTGACCTCGCCGTTTTCGACAGTGCGGGGAAAGCCAGGCTTGCCTTTGACCTTCTCGAGCAGGATCGTGTACTGCGTGGAGGCGATGGCCAGGTCGCGCTTGATCAGCGCGGCCATCGATTCTTCTGCCAGCGCCGGGGCCGAAGGCCAGGACAGTGCCGCGCAGGCCAGCGCAGCGGCGCTGACTGATGAAGTAAAACGTTTAACCTTATCGACCCAAAAAAACCCGCAGGATGCCGTCCGCGACAAACCGGGGCAAGGGAAAACCGAACGCTCAAAAAAAAGTCGAAGGCTTGACATATCGTCTCCAAGGTTCGATGACCCGTATTTTTATGGTGGTGATTTCACGAAACGGGCTGCCATACCAAAGTGATACCGGCACCGTAAAACGTTTAACCAAAGTAACTACACTTGTTCTGTTTGTCAAGGATAAAACGTACTGACGACCGCCTTGCTCCGGTAGCAACGAAAAAGTGTGGAAAGCCAACGACAGTTTTCCTTGACGCATCGCGCCGTATTGAGCGGGAGCGTCCAGTCTGACCAGGTACCAGATGACCGCGTTGGGGCTGACAATGGCCGTCTCGAGCGGCGTGGTACCACCCTGGTTCGGCCCGGCGCCGGCTTGCACATACCGGTCATCCGTGTGCAGCAGCCCAGCGCGGCTGCGCCGAACGCGACCCGAGGCCCAGCGTTCGGAACCAAGCCGGCAACAAGGCCTCTAACCTGATCGGGGTGTGGCTCAGCCTGGTAGAGCGCTGCGTTCGGGACGCAGAGGCCGGAGGTTCGAATCCTCTCACCCCGACCATCCAGAGCGCCCGGGTTTTTTCACATTGTGGCAATCGGTAAATTCCAATACTATTTAGAACGCTCCGGCGCATCGCGCCGTCTGTTTGTTCGATAGTAAGGATCCGATCGCATGAAAAAACTCCCCTTGTCCTTGTTGCTCGCGGCTTGCTTCACATCCGCCGCGATGCTCCCGGCAGTTGCAGCCACATCCAAAAAAGCCGCGTCCGGTCCCGTGTTGAAACTGGACTTCCAGAAATTCACCCTGCCTAACGGCCTGGATGTAGTGTTTCATATCGATCGCTCCGACCCCGTGGTGGCAGTCAATCTGACGGCGCATGTGGGTTCCTCGCGTGAAAAGGCTGGCCGCACCGGCTTTGCGCACCTGTTCGAACACCTGCTGTTCCTGGAGTCCGAGAACCTGGGCAAGGGCGGCCTCGACAAAATGAGCGCGCGCATTGGCGGTTCCGGCGCCAACGGTTCCACCTCCGAGGACCGCACTAACTACCTGCAAACGGTGCCCAAGGACGCGCTCGAAAAAATGATCTGGGCCGAAGCCGACAAGCTGGGCTGGTTCATCAACACCGTTACCGAGCCCGTGCTCGCGAAAGAGAAGCAGGTAGTCAAGAACGAGAAACGCCAGAGCTCGGACAACGCGCCTTACGGCCACACCAATTACGTCATCACCAAAGCCATGTACCCGGCCGACCACCCTTACAACTGGGAAGTCATCGGTTCGCTGCAGGATTTGCAGAATGCTACCCTCGATGACGTCAAGGAGTTTTTCCGCGCCTGGTACGTGCCCAACAACGTAACCCTGGTGCTGGCGGGCGATTTCGATCCGGTGCAGGCGCGCAAATGGGTTGAAAAGTATTTTTCCGAGATCAAGCGCGGCGCGCCGATCCAGCCATTGCAAAAGCGCCCAGGCGTAGTCAAGCAGACGGTCAAGTTGGCGCATGAAGACAACTTCGCCAAGCTGCCGGAATTGAACATGGTGTGGCCAACCGTGGAGGAATTGCACCCGGACGGTTACGCGCTGCGCGTGCTCGCCGAATACCTGTCAGAAACCAAGCGCGCGCCTTTTTACAAGGTCCTGGTCGAGGACGAGAAGCTGACCTCGCAGGTCGGCGCTGCGCTCTATGGCGGCGAGGTGGCCGGCCAGATGGTGGTGACCGTGCGCGCCTTCGAAGGAAAGCGTCTCGATGATGTTGCATCGGGCATCGCAAAGGCATTCGCCAGCTTCGAACGCGACGGCATTGCCGACACAGACTTAAAGCGGATCAAGGCCGGTCTCGAAACACGGTTCTACAACTCGGTCTCCAATGTGCTCGGCAAATCGGCAATGCTGGCTGAATACAATTACTTGACGGGCGACCCGGGCTATCTCCAGGAAAACCTCAAGAAAACCCTGGCCGTCACGGCTGCCGATGTGCGCCGCGTCTACGATACTTATATCAAGGGCAAACCCTATGTGGCGACCAGCTTCGTCCCCAAGGGCCAGCTTGCGCTGGCGTTGAGCGGTTCGCGCAAGGCGGAAGTGATCGAAGAAAAAGTTGTGCAAGGCGCAGAGGACGCGGTCGACGCGAGCGCCCAGGCAAGCTACACCCGCAGCCCATCGAGCTTTGATCGTAGCAAGGAGCCTGGCTACGGCCCCGCGCCCACGGTCAAAGTGCCACAGGTGTGGGACACCACCTTGTCCAACGGCATGCGCGTGCATGGCATCCAGAATAGCGAAGTGCCGCTGGTGCAGTTCGATATCGCGATCGATGGCGGCCAGTTGCTCGACAAGATCGACAAGGTCGGTGTGTCCAACCTGCTGGCGCGACTGATGACCCAGGGCACCGCCAAGCGCACACCTCAGGAACTGGAAGAAGCCATCCTGCAACTGGGCGCGTCCATCGTCGTGGTGCCGCAGGCCGAGGAAGTGCGCATCCGCGTGACGACCCTGGCGCGCAATTACCGTGCAACCCTGGACCTGGTGCGTGAAATCCTGTTGGAACCGCGCTGGGACGCGAAGGAGCTTGCCCTCATCAAGCAGGCCGTCCTGAGCCAGATCCGCCAGCAGGAAGCCGATCCTTATGCACTGGCTGCCGACAGCTTCAAAACGCTTGTCTACGGCAAGGACAGTATCCGCTCACGCAATATCCTCGGTACAGCCGCAAGCGTCAATGCGATCACCATGGACGATCTCAAGGCGTACTACAGCGCCAATTTGTCGCCATCGGTCGCGCGCATGCAGCTGATTGGCCCCTTGCCGAAGGCCGAGGTGGCCCGTTCCCTTAATGCACTCCAGCGTGACTGGAAGGCCAGACAGGTAGCGCTGCCGGCAGCCAGCGCTGCGCTGGCGCCGCTTCCGGCCAAGGTGTATTTTGTTGATGTGCCCGAGGCCAAGCAATCGGTTCTGCAAGTGGGCTATGGCGCCCTGGCAGTGACGAATCCAGATTATTATCCCGCCCAGGTCATGAACTATATCCTCGGCGGCGGCAGTTTCGCCTCGCGCCTGACCCAGGAACTGCGCGAAGGTAAGGGCTACACCTATGGCATCAATTCAAGCTTCACTGGCAGCAAGAGCGCCGGGCCATTCGTTATTGCCAGTGCGGTGCGCAGCAATGTCACGCTCGAGTCCACCCAGCTCGTCAAGCAGATCTTGCAGGACTACGGCAGGACTTACTCGGCCGCTGACCTGGCAACCACCAAAGACTACCTAGTCAAGAGCAATGCGCGGGCCTTTGAAACTTCCGCCGCCAAACTCGGCATGCTCGATAACATCAGCAAGTACGGCTGGCGCGCTAACTATGTCAAGGAACGCGAGCAAATCGTGCAGTCCATGACGGTGCCGCAGATTCAGGCGCTGTCGCAAAAGTATCTCGATCCGTCAAAGATGGTGTGGGTGGTGGTGGGAGACGCCAAGACCCAGTTGCCGAGAATGAAGGAATTGGGCTTCGGCGAGCCCGTCGTGATCGGTAAATAAGCCTAAGGCACCGGTTGCCGCGCGTGACCGGTGCATTGGATTGCCATACGGCAACGAAATGTCCCTTATCAGCATTGGTGATGCCTTGCTTTTTGCCTGAGTAGATATTCGTTTTTCTTATGCCGCACATCACAAATCAAAATTTTATTTATCTCTTGGACTTGCCTATACTGCTCAATATCGAATTGATGCAAGACAGGAGCTCCAGATGACTACCGCTACCCTACACAACACCTTTTCCCTGCGCGCCTATTTCGCCGACGTGAGCAAGGCTGCCCAAGCCTTGGCGTCGGCCCTGTTTGCCGCCCAGGAGCGCCAGTTCGTGGCCCAGGAGGTCGTGGCTGCGCCGCGCGTGTCGGACCGTGCGCGCATGAATACCCACACCAAGCTGATCCGCATGGCCAATGACTATCAGGACATGCAACCAAGCCTGGCTGCCGAACTGCGTCAGCTGGCAGGACGGGGCTAACCATGGAATTGATTGAATACGTACCTGGCGCCCTCGCGGCAGGCTGGATGGCGATTCGCATCGCTATTTTCTTCGTGACCGGCGCCAATCCCGGCAGCGAGCAGCACGCTTAACCGTCTCCCCGCAGTAAACACACCGGCCGACTCGGCGCCGGTGTGCCCTTCCCCGCAGCTTGTATCCCCCATGTAACAACCTTCCCTCGCAGCCCCCTCCGATGAGTTCCCTGCGCTAGAATGCCTCGTTGCATTTCATGGCCCTGGCCCCGATTCCTTCACGACCCTCATCGACGATGCGCTTACTTGCACTTCCTCTTCTTGCCGCTATCTGGGCGATCCCCGCCGCGGCCGTCACCCCCATTACCCTCGACCAGGCAATGGCTCATCCCGACTGGATCGGCACCCCCGCTGAAACTGCCTGGTGGAGCTGGGACGGCAAGCAGGTGTTCTACAAACAGAAGCGCACCGGCTCGCAGCTGCGCGATACTTTCCAGGCGATCCCCGGCAAGCCGCGCCTGGTGGGCGATACCGAGATGGCTAATATGGACAGCGAGCGCGTGGTGTACAACCGCGAGCGCACCCGCGCCATCATGCTCCGCAACGGCGACCTGTTCGAACGCGATTTGAAGACCGGCGCGCTGACCCAGATCACGCGCGGCAGCAGCGGGCTGGCAGCGCCGCAGTACTCGGCCGATGGCAAAGCCGTGCAGTTCCGCGTCACCCATGAGTGGTTAAGCTGGAATCGCGCCGACCGCCTGATTTCGCCAGTGGCCGCGCCACGTGCAGTCAAGGACCCGGCTGCAGTGCCCGATGAAGACAAGCTGCGCGAACTGCAGCTGCGCCTGATCTCGACGCTCAAGCGCCAGAAGGACGACCGCGACGCCGCGCGCGACCGCATCGAGGAGGAGCGCCGCGCCGACGCCACCCGTGCGCCATCGCCGATCTACCTGGGTGACAAGGTCACCATCGAAGGCAGCGCCCTGTCGCCTGATGCAAAATGGCTGATCGTGGTCACCGCGCCGAAAAACGCAGAGCGCGGCCGCATCGGCAAACTGCCGCGCTATATCACGGAATCGGGCTACGAGGAATTCGACGACCAGCGTCCGCGTGTGGGACGCAACATGCCGTCCGATCACACGGTCAAGCTGATCAACCTGGTGACACGCAAGGTGACCGACCTGTCCTACGACAGCCTGCCTGGCATTAAGGAAGACCCGCTGGCGGCACTGCGCGTCGAGCAGAAAATGCCGGCCATGAAGGGCAACCGCGCCGTGCGCGTTGACGACGATGGCGACACCCTGGCCTGGAACAGCAGCGGCACCCAAGCTGCCGTCGTGCTGCGTTCGGTCGACAACAAGGACCGCTGGATCGCGATGGTCGATCTGGTCGAACCCAAGTTCCGCACCGTGCACCGCGTGACGGATAAGGCCTGGGTCAATTCGTCGAACAACGACTTTGGCTGGCTGCCCGATAACAGCACATTGTGGTTCCTGTCCGAGGAAAGCGGCTACTCGCACCTCTACCTGCTGGGCGCGGACGGCAATAAGCGCGCGCTCACCGCGGGCAACTGGGAAGCTACGCGGCCGGTGTGGACCTCCGATGGCAGCACTGCCTACATGCTGTGCAATCCAAAAAATCCAGGGACGTACGAAGTGTGTGCTGTCACCGCCAAGGAGGGCAAGCTGCGCGAAGTGACTTCGCTCGAAGGCGTGGAGCAGTTCACGCTCTCGCCGGACCAGCGCAAGCTGCTGGTGCATTACTCGTCGAGCTATATGCCGATTCAGCTCGCCACGGTGCCGGCCAGCGGCGGCGCGGTCACACAGCTGACCGACACCCGCACCGCCCAATTCAAGGCGCGCAAATGGATCGAGCCGCAGTACGTGGCGATTCCTTCGACCCACGGGGCGGGCCAGGTCTGGGGCAAGCTGTATCGCCCGGCCACACTGGAGGCGGGCAAGAAGTACCCGGTCGTGCTGTTCGTGCACGGCGCTGGCTACCTGCAAAATGTGAGCAAGCGCTATCCGGTGTACTTCCGCGAGCAGATGTTCCACAACCTGCTGGTGGAGAAGGGCTATATCGTGCTGGACCTGGACTACCGCGCATCGAAAGGCTACGGCAGCGCATGGCGTACCGCGATTTATCGCCAGATGGGTTTTCCTGAACTGGAAGACTACGTCGATGGCCTGAACTGGATGGTCGCCAATCACCAGGGCGACGCCAAAAACGTCGGCATTTATGGCGGCAGCTATGGCGGCTTCATGACCTTCATGGCGCTGATGCGCGAGCCGGAGAAATTCAAGTCGGGCGCGGCGCTGCGTCCCGTGACCGACTGGACCACCTACAATCACGATTACACGGCCAACATCCTCAACACGCCGGATCTGGACCCGGAAGCATATCGTAAATCTTCGCCGATCGAGTATGCGGACAAGCTGAAGGGCAACCTGCTGATCTCGCACGGCATGGTGGACGATAATGTGTTCTACCAGGATTCGGTGCGCCTTGCGCAGCGCCTGATCGAGCTCAAAAAGGACAACTGGGAGCTGGCAAGCTATCCCCTGGAGCGCCACGCCTTTGTCCAGCCTGAGAGCTGGTATGACCAGTACCGCCGGATCTACCAATTGTTCGAGCGGACTTTGAAGTAGGGCTCGGCTATCGCACAGTCGTAGATCGAACTTAGCCAGCAAAGTATTCAACGTCTCACCTGCGAAGGCGAGTGCCCATAGCACATCTGGTCATAGGTGCTATAGGCACTCGCCTTCGCGAGTGAGAGGTTGATTTTTTCGTCTATGCGCTAGATGAAAGAGTTCCGCGAGGCCGAAGTCGTCTTTGCCAGTACTACGTTGATCCTTTCTTCGCCCAATCCTTACCCTAAAAAATCCAACAGCGTCAACGCCACCACCTTGGTCGCCTTGCGCAAATCATCCAGCGCCAGCCTCTCATCGGCCTTTTTGGCATTCGATTCCGGCACAGTCCTCGGTCCCGCGCCATACAACACCGCCGGTATCCCATGCTCGCCATACAAGCGCGCATCGGCGTACAGCGGCGTGCCTTGCGCCGTAATCTCCTCGCCCATCACCTGGCGCGCGTTTTTCTGCAAACTCCCGACCAGCTTTTCAGACCCCGGCAAAGGCCGCAGCGCGTGCGACAGCAGCAACCGCCTGATCTCGAGCCGGATACCGGGCTCCCCCGCCACCGCGTCTTCGATCAGCGCCCTCACCTGCGCTTCCACCAGCGCCGGATCTTCATCGGGAATCATGCGCCGGTCCATTTTCATTACCACCTTGCCCGGCACTACGTTGGTGTTGGTACCGCCATCGATGCGCCCAACCAGCATGGTCGGCGAATCAATGCCCGGCACGCTCGACTTGATCTTTTTGAGTTCGGGCAGCTGGCCGTAGATGGCATTCAGGATCTTGCTGGCCGCCTGCAACGCGTCGTGACCGGTCTCCGGCATCGCGCCATGTCCTGACTTGCCATGCACCGTGATCTCCAGCTGCAGACAGGCGTTGTGCGCTGTGACGATGTTGTAGCTGAAACCGGCCGCGATGACAAAATCGGGTTTGGTCAGCTTTTGCTCCAGCAGCCAGCCAGGACCGAGCAAACCGCCAAATTCCTCATCATACGTAAAGTGCAGTTCCAGTCCGCCCTTGAGCGGCACGCCCAGGGATTCCAGCGCGCGTACCGCAAAAATAAACGTGGCAAAGTCGCACTTGGATACAGCAGCCGCGCGACCATAGATGTAGCCATCCTCCACCACACCCCCGTAAGGCGGCCTGGTCCACCCCTCCCCGGGCGGCACCACGTCGCCATGCGCATTGAGCGCCAGCGTTGGCCCTCCTGCCTGATACGGGCGGCGAACAATCAGGTTAGTGATGCTCTCCATGCCGTAGTCACGCACCGCCTGTGCCGGCACCGCATGCTTCTCGGCCGTCCAGCCGAACGATTCCACCATGTCGGCCACGGCGTCGGCGTGCGGCGCGTTGTTACCAGGCGGAGTATCGGTGGGAATCTGGATAACCTTCTGCAAAAACGAGACCTGCTCGTCAAAATGCTCGTCGATCCAGGCGGTCAGTTTGTCCTGTGCTTGCATGCTTACTCCTGTTTGGCGCCGGCTTCGAACCAGGCGGCGATGTGCGCCCGTTCGGCCTCGGTCATATTGGTCAGGTTCGCGATCGGCATCGCCTTCAGGCGCACCGACTGTTCGTAAATCTTCGCGGCGTTCTGGCTTACCAGCGCTGCATTGTGCAGCATGATGCCGCCAGGTGCGCTGGCAAATCCGGGCTGGGTCGGCTTGTCGGCATGGCAGGACACGCAGCGCTGCGTGACGATGGCCTGCACTTGCGCGAACTGCGCCGCCGGATCGGCAACTGCGGCTGCCGCACGCGGCGCCTTGGGCGCAATGGCGATCGCCACGGCGATTAGAATCGCAACGCCAGCGACTGGGTAGCGCCATTCCACGCGCCCCTTGTGGCGCAGATTGAAGAAATGCCGAATCAGCACCCCAGCGGCCATGATCGCGGCCAGCACGGCCCACGCATGCTCATGGCTGTAAGTCATGGCGTAGTGATTGCTGATCATGATGAACAACACCGGCAGCGTGAAGTAGTTATTGTGCACGCTGCGCTGCTTGGCCTTCTGGCCGTGGATCGGATCGGGCTTTTGGCCGTTCATCATGGCCGCCACCATCTTGCGCTGGCCAGGGATAATCAGCATGAGGACATTGGCAACCATCATGGTGCCGATCATTGCGCCCACGTGGATGTACGCGGCGCGCCCGCTCAGATAGCGCTCCAGCACGTAGGCGCTGGCCAACAGAAACAGGAACACCACGATCCCGAAGGCCAGGTCCTTCTGCCCCAGCGGCGAGCGGCACAGCAGGTCGTACACTGTCCAGCCAATCACCAGGCTGCCGATGCCGATGCCGATCGCCTGCCAGCTGGACAGGTCGGCGACGGCCTTATCGACCATCATGGCTTGGGCGTTGAAGTAATAGACAATGGTGAGCAGGGCGAAGCCCGACAGCCAGGTTGAATAGGCCTCCCACTTGAACCAGTGCAGCTCCTTCGGCAGCTCCGGTGGTGCGTTCAGGTATTTCTGCGGATTGTAAAAGCCACCGCCATGCACCGCCCACAGCTCGCCCGACACGCCTTTCCTGGCCAGCTCCGAGCCTTCGGCGGGCGGACGGATCGTGTTGTCGAGCCAGACAAAGTAGAACGACGCGCCAATCCACGCGATGCCGGTGATCACATGCAGCCAGCGCACGAGCAGGTTGAGCCAGTCAAGTCCATACGGGACCAGGTGGGCGAATGCATCCATGAGTTTCCTTGTTGCCAGTGGCGCGACGATAGTGGGGCGAATTTACTCACGATAGCCTGATTCCATTCCGCCAACATGAAAAATCGCGTATATTCGACATACCCGATTTCATATATACAACAGAATGGCCAGCCTGCCCCAGCACCTCGATCTGCACCTGATCCGTATCCTCTACCTGCTGCTCGTCGAAAAGAACGTGTCGCGCGTGGCGCTCAAGCTCAATCAGCCGCAGCCCTCGATCTCGGCCTCGCTGCGCAAGCTGCGCGAGCTGACCGGCGACCCGCTGCTGGTGCGCGGCGCGCGCGGCATGGTGCCGACCCAGCATGGCGAGAGCCTGCTCAAACCGGCCAAGCGCATCCTTGACGAAACCGAAAGCCTGTTCATCAAGAAGTCCCCGTTCGTGCCGCAGGAAGAGGCGCGCACCTTTCACATCGCCGCGCCCGATTACCTGGACAGCCAGTTCCTGCCGAACGTGGTGGCTGCGCTGCGCCGCGGCTCGCCCAACAGCCGCGTGGTGATTCACAGCCTGGGCCCTGGCGTCGACTATATTCGCATGCTGTCCGACGGCGACATGGACCTGGTCATCGCCAACTGGGACGAGCCGCCCGCGCACCTGCATATCTCCAAGCTGTTCGAAGATCCCATCATCTGCACCATGCGCGCCGATGCCCCATACGCCAAGCGCACCGCCAGCGATGCGATGACCGTGGCCGATTACCTGTCCCTGCCCCACGTGGCGCCGTCGCAAATGCTGCCCGGTTACCACGGCGTGATCGACTCCTTTCTCGAGCGGCAGGGCATGCAACGCAAGGTGGCGGTGGAGTCGGCCTACTTTGGCCTGATTCCCTACATGCTGACGCAGACCGACCTGGTGCTCACTACTGGGCGGCAGTTCATGAAGTTTTATGAAAAAACGCTGCCGCTGAAATCCTTTGCGGTGCCCATCAAGTTCCCGCCGATGCGCTTTTACCAGCTGTGGCATGAGCGGGTGCACCAGGCGCCCGAACACAAATGGCTGCGCGACCAGGTCAGCGCTGCGGCCAAGGCCCTGGTGCAGTCCTGATAAGCGCTATTGCATGCGCCATATGACCATCGACCCTCCACAGGCTATGATTTCATCATGACCCAATTAGACGATTTGAACAGCTGCGCGCCAGCGGCATTTGTGGATACCCTGCGCGGTATCTACGAGCACTCGCCCTGGATACCCGAACGGGCACTTGCAGCACGGCCGTTCGCCACCGTCGCTGCGCTCAAACTGGCGCTGCAAACAGTGGTGGCGCAGGCCAGCGTCGATGAACAGCTCGGACTCATACGCGCGCACCCGGAACTGGCGGGCAAGGCCGCGATTGCGGGCCAGCTGACGCAGGAGTCCACGCACGAACAGGCCAAATCGGGCCTGAACCTGTGCAGCCCCGAGGAGTTCGAAGTCCTGCACCGCCTCAATGCCGATTACAACGCGCGTTTCGGTTTTCCGTTCATCCTTGCGGTCAAGGGTCCGACCGGCCAGGGCCTCACCCGCCAGGCAGTCATCGACACCTTCACCCGTCGCCTTGCAAGCCGGCGCGCCGACGAAATGGCCGAATGCCTGCGCCAGATTCACCGCATTGCCGAGATCCGCATCAACGACCTGCTGCAGGTGGCGCCGCGCTTCGGCCCCTTGCTGATGCAGTGGTCGGAAATCATCGGGGCCTGGAGCGAAGCGGACGATGGTCTTACCTGCTCGTACATGACGCCGGTCCACCAGCGCACCGCTGCGCAACTGGCCGAGTGGATGCGCGACGCCGGCATGGACGTCAACATCGACGCGGTGGGCAACGTCAACGGGCGCTATCGCTCCGGGAACGCCGACGCCAAGACACTCATCACCGGCTCGCACTACGACACCGTGCGCGACGGCGGCAAGTACGATGGCAGGCTTGGCATCCTGCTGCCGATCGCGGTGGTGCGCTACCTGCACGAGCGCGGTGAACGTCTGCCCTTCCACCTCGAAGTCATCGGCTTCGCGGAAGAAGAAGGCGTACGCTTCAAGAGCACCTTCCTGGGCAGTAATGCGGTGACGGGGCGCTTCGACATGGCGCTGCTCGACCGGCTCGACGCCGACGGCGTCAGCATGCGCCAGGCCTTGACGGCGGCCGCTCACGATCCATCCGCCATTGCCGCCATCGCGCGCAACCCATCCGACTTGCTCGGCTTCGTCGAGGTGCACATCGAACAAGGCCCGGTACTGCTCGAACACGGTCTGGCGCTCGGCGTGGTGACCGCCATCGCAGGCAGCTCGCGCTATCTGGTGGAATTGACCGGTTTGGCCAGCCACGCCGGCACCACCCCCATGAACATGCGCAAGGATGCCGCCGCTGCTGCTGCCGAGATTGTGCTGATGGTGGAGCAGCGCTGCCGCCAGGCGGCGGCGCTGGTAGGCACCGTCGGCCAGCTGGATGTTCCAAACGGCTCGGTCAACGTGATACCCGGGCTCTGCAAGTTCTCGCTGGATATCCGCGCGGGCGATGATGCAGTGCGACTGGCCGCCGTCAACGACATCCTGGCCGGCATCGATGCCATTTGCGAGCGGCGCCAGGTGAGCCAGGCAATCGAGCAGATTGTCTCGGCCGCAGCAGCGCCGTGCGCCCCCTGGCTGATGGACCAACTTGGCGCGGCCACGCAACGCGCCGGTCTGCCACGCTTTGACTTGCCTTCTGGCGCAGGCCACGATGCCATGGCCATGGCCGCCATTACCGATGTAGCCATGCTGTTCACCCGCTGCGGCAATGGCGGGATCAGCCACAACCGTTTGGAGACGATGACGGCCGACGATGCCGACATTGCTGCTGAAGTGTTGCTGGATTTCCTAAGGAACTTCCGGACGCCGTCGTAGCGTGTTAATGTTGGGCAAGTATTGTTTCCCGGACGAAGAATGAACATGGCAATCGACGGCGGCCCGGACCTCAATAGCAGGGATGCGGAATCCCTGATGCTGGCAGTCGCCCACAGCGGCACCGGCGTGTGGGACCGCGATATTCCCAGCGGGCGCATTGTGTATTCCAAAGCCTGGAAGGCCATCCTCGGCTACGAAGAACACGAGATCGGCGACCGCATCGAAGACAGCTACATGCGCGTGCATGCCGACGACCTGGCGCAGGTTCAAGCGGCTATCGCCAGCCACTTCGACAGCCACACCGAAAGCTATGCGGTGGAACACCGGTTGCGCTGCAAGGACGGCAGCTACAAGTGGGTACTCAGCCGCGGCAAGGTGGTGGAACGCGACGCACACGGCAAGCCGCTGCGCATGACCGGGGTCACGACCGACATCACCGAAACGCACGCGCTGTCGGCCAGGGTGCGCGACAGTGCCGAACTGCTCATCAACCTCACCAACGAAGTGCCGGGACTGGTCTACCAGTACCGCAAGGGCAAAGACGGCTATGCCAGCTTTCCCTACGCGAGCGCAGGCATGTTGACGATCTTCGGCGCCACGCCGGAACTGGCCGCCATTGATGCAGTCGCTGCAGAAGCTGCCATTCATCCTGACGACCTGTCCAGCTACTACGGCTCGCTGGCCACCTCGGCCACCACGCTGCAGCGCTGGCACCTGGAGTTCCGCGTGATTTTGCCTGGCGTGGGCGAACGCTGGCGCGAAGGCGACGCCAGGCCGCGCGCGATGCCCGACGGGAGCACTGTATGGCATGGCTTCATCTCAGACATCACCGATCACAAACGGCTCGAATTGCAGCTCAAGGATGCTGCCGCCACCGACTTCCTTACGGGACTACCCAACCGGCGCCACATCATGGCGCGCATGGAGCAGGAACTGGGGCGATTGCAGCGTGATGCCAACGAACTAGCTGCGGTATTGATGTTCGACCTCGACCTGTTCAAGGACATCAACGACGTGCATGGGCATGCCATGGGGGACGAAGTGCTCAAGCATGTGGGCGCCATCCTGACCAACGAGCTGCGCAAGGTGGACTCGGTGGGCCGCATTGGCGGCGAGGAGTTCGCCATCATCCTGAGCGGCGCTGAACTGGCCGACGCTGTGCGTTTCGCCGAGCGGGTGCGCTCTCGCCTTGAAAAATCGCCGCTGCGCGCCGGCGGTCAGACCATCGACATCACCGTGAGCATCGGTGTGTCGGCGATGCTCGCCAGCGACGTGGATACCGCAGCGTCCCTGTCGCGCGCAGACGAAGCGCTCTACCTGGCCAAGCGGCGCGGCAGGAATCGGGTGCAGGTGGCGGAGGGATAGCCCCTCCTTCGAGGCGTACCTCAGGGCGTCAAAATCACCTTGCGGCAGTCATCCTCTTTTTTGTCGAACATCTTGTAGCCTTCCGCCGCCTGGCTCAGGTTCAGGCGATGCGAAATGATCTCGTTGGGCTTGAGCTTGCCCGCCTCAATCGCTTCGAGCAGCTCCGGCATGTACTTCTGCACATTGGTCTGGCCGGCCCGAATTCCGATGCCTTTCTCGAAAATATCGCCGAACAGGAAGCCGTGGATGAAGCCAGCATACAAGCCCGGCACCGAGATGATGCCGCCGCGGCGCACTGCGGCGATCGATTGGCGCAGCGCCTTGCCGCTGCTGCCTTCGAGCTTCAGATTGGTCATCACCGTCTCTAGCGTGCTGCCCTTGGCCTCGAAACCGACAGCTTCGACCACGCCGTCCACGCCCCGATGTTTGGTGTTATCGAGAATGAACTCGGCCGCATCGCACTCATCGAAATTGACGGGAATGACGTCGTAGGTCTTCTGCGCGAAATCGAGCCGGAACTTGTGATGGTCGACCATGAAAATTTTCTCGATGCCGAGCATGCGCGCGCATGCAGCCGCCATCTGCCCGACCGGGCCTGCGCCAAAAATGGCGAGGCTGCCGCCCCTGCCCACACCGGTATTGAGCACCGCCTGGTAACCGGTCGGCAAAATGTCGCTCAAGAACAGTACTTGCTCGTCGCTGAGGTTTTTCGGGATCTTGATGGGACCGACGTTCGCTTTGGGCACCCGCACATATTCGGCCTGCCCACCTGCGACCCCGCCATACAGATGGCTGAAACCGAAAAGCGCGGCGCCGGATTTCAGGCTCTTCTTGTTCATAATGGAGCCACGGTCCGGATTGGTGGTCTCGCAGGCCGAGAACAGCTGCATGTCGCAGAAAAAACAGCTGCCACATGCGATCACAAAGGGCACTACCACGCGGTCGCCCTTCTGCAGCTTGGTCACAGTGGGACCCGCGTCGACCACCTCGCCCATGAACTCATGGCCGAGAATGTCGCCACTCTTCATGGCCGGGATCATGCCGCGGTACATGTGCAGGTCGGAGCCGCAAATGGCGGTCGCCGTCACCTTCAGGATCACGTCATCGGGATCCTCGAGTCTTGGATCAGGTACGTTGTCGACCTTGACGTCGTGACTGCCGTGGTAGGTTAAAGCGCGCATATCGTGGTCTCCCCATTTAAAACCTCAGGCTATCAAGGAAGCCCACGCGCACGAATCGGATGAGTCCGTATTGCGCAGTAGGACTGCACTGACGAGATTGCCGGCAGAACACGAAGTTGGGACTAACCGGCAACAATTACCGCGCGCTCAAGCATGGCGTGCAGCAGTACATTGCAGCCGGCTTCCAGGTGATCCGCCCGTGCATCCTCGATCTCGTTATGGCTGATACCATCCTTGCACGGCACGAAGATCATGCCGGCCGGCGCCAGGCGCGCTGCGTAAATGGCGTCGTGGCCCGCCCCAGAGACCACATCCATGGTCGAGTAGCCCAGCTTGGCGGTGGCCGAACGCACCGCGCCCACGCAGTCGGGATGAAATGGGCAAGGCGGGTAGTACGACACGCGTTCGATGGTGATGCCAAGGCCCGACTCGCTGCGGGTCTTGTCGATAAAGGCCAGCATTTCCTCGTGCATGGTGTTGAGCAGCTCGTCGTTCACGTTGCGCAGGTCGATGCTGAACTTTACCTCGCCCGGGATGACGTTGCGGCTGTTGGGGAACACCTGCACCATGCCCACCGTGCCGCGCCCATAGGGCGGATAGCGGTTCGCAATTTGCACCACTTCCTGCATGATGCGGGTCGACACCTGCATGGCATCCTTGCGCAGCCCCATTGGCGTGGGACCTGCGTGCGCTTCCATGCCGGTGACCACGCAGTCGTACCAGGACAGTCCCATCACGGCCGGCACCACGCCGATGACCTTGTCGGCGTCCTCCAGTACCGGTCCCTGTTCGATGTGGGTCTCGAAGTAGGCGCCGATCGGATGCTGGCCGGGCACCTGCTCGCCCATGTAGCCGATACGCGCCAGCTCGTCGCGGACGGTCTTGCCTTCGGTGTCCTTGGCAGCGTACGCGGTATCAAGGCCGAAGGCGCCGCAAAAGACGCCTGAGCCCATCATCACGGGGACGAAACGAGACCCTTCTTCATTGGTCCAGAATGCCACTTCCAGCGGCGCCTCGGTGGTGATGCCAAGATCGTTGAGCGTACGGACGACTTCAAGGCCCGCCAGCACGCCGTAGTTGCCGTCGAACTTGCCGCCAGTCGGCTGGGTGTCAATGTGACTGCCGGTCATGACCGGTGGCAGCGCCGGGTTGCTGCCTTCACGGCGCATGAATACGTTGCCGATCTGGTCGATGGTGATGGACAGGCCTGCTTCCTTCGCCCAGCCCACGACCAGGTCGCGGCCCTGTTTGTCGAGGTCCGTCAGCGCAAGGCGCTTGACGCCGCCCTTGGGGGTGGCGCCGATTTTTGCCAGTTCCATCAGCGACGCCCACAGGCGCCCGCCATTGATACGTAATTCGCTCATACCGCTAACCCTCGAAGTAGATGTGATTCAAACGCTCAAGCACTCAGCTTTGCAAACGCCGGCCGGTCCACGTGCTTGCCTGCGCCTTCCACGGCCCGCAGTTCGCCGCGCTCGAACACCACCTTGCCGGCCGAGAGCGTGTACGAAGGAATGCCCTTCACAGTGCGTCCTTCGAATACATTGAAACCGCCTTTGGCAAACTGGGT
Source organism: Pseudomonadota bacterium (assembly GCA_040385745.1). GTDB lineage: Bacteria > Pseudomonadota > Gammaproteobacteria > Burkholderiales > Burkholderiaceae_D > Telluria_A. Next base: position 66,405 of record JAZKGU010000054.1, on the reverse strand, counting down.
CTTGGCAGAGATGGTACGCGTGCCTTCCGGATCCCACACCACGATATCTGCGTCCGCCCCGGCTTGCACCACACCCTTGCGCGGGTACATATTGAAAATCTGCGCCGCATTGGTCGAGCTGACTTTGACGAACTCCGACGGCGTGAGCATGCCGGAATTAACGCCCGCATCCCACACTACTGACATGCGGTCTTCCACTCCGCCGCAGCCATTCGGGATCTTGGTGAAGTCGTCCTTGCCGGCGGCCTTCTGCTCGGCGCAAAAAGTGCAATGATCGGTCGCGGTGGTGTGCAGGTTGCCCCCGCGCAGACCCTGCCACAGTGCAGTCTGATGGTGCTTGCTGCGAAACGGCGGGCTCATGACATGGCCGCGCGCGAAATCGAGATCGCTGCTCTGGTACACGCTGTCGTCGATCACCAGGTGGCCAGCGAGCGCTTCGCCATACACATGCTGGCCCTTGGCGCGCGCACGCGTGATGGCCTCGAGCGACTCGGCGCACGACACGTGCACGATGTAGACGGGTGTGCCGAGCACATTGGCGATGGCGATGGCGCGGTTGGCCGCTTCGGCCTCTACCTCGGGTGGGCGCGAAAGCGGGTGCGCCTGCGGGCCGGTGATGCCCTTCTTGAGAAGGTCCTGCTGCAGCTGGAATACCAGTTCGCCATTTTCGGCATGCACTGTCGGAATCGCGCCCAATTCGAGCGCCCGAGTGAAGCTCTTCACCAGCGTTTCATCATCGGCCATGATGGCGTTTTTGTAGGCCATGAAGTGCTTGAAACTGTTTACGCCGTGCTTGTGCACCAGCGTGCCCATCTCCTCGTGCACGGAATCGTCCCACCAGGTGACGGCAACGTGAAAGGTGTAGTCACCGGCGGACTTGGCGGCCCATCCGCGCCATGTGTGATAAGCCTCCAGCAGCGATTGCTGCGGATTGGGAATCACGAAGTCCATGATGGTGGTGGTGCCGCCCGCCAGGCCAGCCGCGGTGCCGGTAAAGAAATCGTCGGCGGTGACGGTGCCCATGAACGGGAGCTGCATGTGCGTGTGGGTGTCGATCCCGCCTGGCATGACGTACTGGCCGCTGGCATCGATGACGGTGGCATTGGCGGGCACGGCGAGGTTCTCGCCCACGGCGACAACCTTGTCACCGTAAATGAGCACGTCGGCGCGGAAGGCGCGGTCGGCGTTGACGACAGTGCCGCCGCGGATAATCGTATTCATCGTGTGCTTCTCCTAATTACTTCAGTTCGCGGCAGGGCGCATCGCGGGAAGCGGCCTGCCTTTCATTAATGCGCCGTAGACCACCGCCGAGATGGCGATGCCGACGAACCAGGCGTAGGTATAGAGTGTCTTGAAGATGTCCCCCACATCCGGAAACGCGGCCGGAAACGCGGCGTTCATGAAACCGGGAATATTGGGCAGCACGCCGGCCACGAACGCGATGATGGCTGCCATATTCCAGCCGTTGCCGTACGAGTAGGCGCCGTCATCGTGGTAAAGCTGCGCAACATCGAGTTCGGTTTTGCGGATCAGGTAGTAGTCGACAATCAGGATGCCGGCGATAGGCCCGAGCAGGGCCGAGTAGCCAATCAACCAGGTAAAAATATAGCCCTGGGTCGATTCCAGTATCTTCCACGGCATCATGACCAGCGCGATACCGGCGGTGATATAGCCACCCATGCGGTACGACACCTGCTTGGGTGCGAGCGACGAGAAATCGTAGGCCGGGCCGACCAGGTTGGCGGCCAGGTTCACGCTCACGGTATCGATCAGCAGCACGATCAATGCTATCAACACCGCGATGCCCGTCATGCGGCTCGCCAGGTCCACCGGATCCCAGATGGCCTTGCCGTACAAGACCACGGTCGCCGAAGTGACGATCACGGCCAGCATCGCGAGCAGGCCCATCGGCACCGGCAGCCCGACCGACTGGCCGATAATCTGGTCGCGCTGGGTTTTGGCGAAGCGGGTGAAGTCAGGGATGTTCAGCGCCAGCGTGGCCCAAAAGCCGACCATGGCCGTCAGCGAGGGCCAGAACACGGACCAGAACTGGCCCGCCTTTTTGCCGCCTTCGACAAACTGCGAAGGCTGGTCGAGCAGCGGACCGAAGCCGCCGGCCTTGTTGTAGACCCAGCCAAGCAGCACGAAGCAGATGATGATTTTGAGGGGTGCGGTCCAGGTCTCGAGTTTGCGGATCGATTCCATGCCATGCACGATGTACCAGAACTGGATGGCCCAAAAGCCCAGGAAACACAGCAGCTGTGCGCCGTTGATGCCCAGGCCGGCGATTTTTTCGCCGCCGATTTCGCCGCCCATCATCACGCCCAGCAGGGTGTAGATCATGCTGCCGCCGAACCAGGTTTGAATGCCGTACCAGCCGCAGGCAACGATGGCCCGCATCAGCGCAGGGATGCGCGCGCCGGTGGTGCCGAACGAGGAGCGCGCCAGCACTGCGTAGGGAATCCCGTATTTGGTACCCGCGTGGCCGATCAGGAGCATCGGCAGCAGGACGATGGCGTTAGCCAGGAACACCGTCATCACGGCCTGGTAGCCGGACATGCCGCCCTCGATCAGGGAGGCCGACAAGGTATAGGCGGGAATGCACATGACCATGCCCACCCACAGCGCCGCAAAATGATACCAGCGCCAGGTGCGCTGCGCCGCAGTGGTGGGGGCGAGATCTTCGTTCCAGAGCTGGGGGTTCACTGTGATCTTCTCCGAGATTAGGTAGCGTACAAAAGCCTCGCCGCCCCTTTCGCGGGACGACGAGGCATGGCCAACTCTAGCCTACCACTTCCGCACGCGGATTACGCGCATCCTGGGTCCAGTTCATGTACTTTTTCCCATTCGCCTGCGGGACCATGGTGATGCAGGCTTCGACCGGGCAGGTAATCTCGCACAGGTTGCAGCCTACGCACTCGGACTTGATCACCTCGTAGGTGCGTACGCCAGCCGCGTCGATCAGCTGGGCGATCGACTGGTGCGACGTATCTTCGCAGGCCACGTAGCACTTGCCGCACTTGATGCACTTTTCCTGATCGATCTGCGCGATCACCTCGTAGTTCATGTCGAGGTACTTCCAGTCGGTGGTATTGGCCACAGCCTTGCCCGCGAACTCCTCAATGCTCTTGTAGCCCTTTTCATCCATCCAGCGCGACAGGCCATCCTTCATCTCTTCGACGATGCGAAAACCATGCAGCATGGCCGCGGTACACACCTGCACCGACCCTGCGCCCAGGGCGATGAACTCGGCTGCGTCGCGCCAGTTGCCGATACCGCCAATGCCAGAAATGGGCAGTCCCTTTGTCTGCGGGTCGCGCGCGATCTCGGCCACCATGTTCAGGGCAATCGGCTTGACCGCCGAGCCGCAATAGCCGCCGTGGGTACTGGCGTTGCCGACGATCGGGAAGGCCACCATGCGGTCCAGATCCAGATGGGTAATCGAATTGATGGTGTTGATCAGCGAGACCGCGTCGGCGCCGCCTGCCATGGCAGCACGTGCCGGCGCGCGTACATCCGTAATGTTGGGCGTGAGCTTGACGATGACGGGCAGGCGGCTGTGCTTCTTGCACCAGCGCGTCACCATTTCGACGTACTCGGGCACCTGGCCCACGGCCGCGCCCATGCCACGCTCGGGCATGCCGTGCGGGCAGCCAAAATTGAGTTCGATGCCGTCGGCGCCGGTCGCTTCCACCTTGGGCAAAATCTCGGCCCACAAGGCTTCCTCGCAAGGCAGCATGAGCGAGACGATCATCGCGCGGTCGGGCCAGTCACGCTTGACCTGGGTAATTTCCATCAGGTTGATTTCAAGACTGCGGTCGGTGATCAGCTCAATGTTATTGAAGCCCAGGACTTCGCGGTTCTTGCCGTAATGGGCCGAATAGCGCGACGACACATTGACCGCCGGCGGATCTTCGCCCAGCGTTTTCCACACCACGCCGCCCCAGCCGGCCTGGAAAGCGCGCACCACGTTATATGCCTTGTCGGTCGGCGGCGCGGAGGCGAGCCAGAATGGATTGGGGCTCTTGATGCCGCAAAAATTGATGCTCAGGTCAGCCATTATGCAGCCTCCACTTTCGATTGGATATCGTTATGAATGGCCATTGCGGCCAGTTTGCCATGCTGGACTGCCTGCACCGTCAGGTCCTGCCCCGGAGCGACGCAATCGCCACCGGCGTAGATGCCTGGCAGCGCCGTACGGAATCCATTGTCGACGTTGATCTTGTCGCCCGCGCGGGTAATGTGCTGCGCCATCTCGTCCGACAGGCCCACTGCATCCATGCTCTGGCCGATGGCCTTGAACACGGCATCGGCCGCGATCTCAATAAAGGCGCCGGTGCCGACCAGGCGCGTGCCCTCCATGCGGGTCTGCTCGAAGCGCATGCCGCGCACATGTCCGGCATCGTCGAGCAGCACTTCGAGCGGCGCGGCCCAGGTCTTCATGCGCACCTGGTTGGCCTTGGCAATGTCCTGCTCGTGATGGGTGGCGGTCATGGATTCGAAGCCGCGGCGGTACACCAGCGTCACGTCCTCGGCGCCCAGACGCTTGATCTGCACCGCCATATCGATGGCTGTGTTGCCCGCGCCGATCACGATGGCGCGTTTGGGCACCGGCAGCGAGGCCAGGTCGGTGCTCTGGCGCAGGTCGGCGATGTAATCGACCGCCGCCATCAGGCCGGGGGCATCCTCGCCGGTCAGGCCGAGCTGGCGGCTGGCGTTCAGGCCCAGGCCCAGGAACACGGCATCGTATTGCGCATGCAGGTCCTTGAGCTGCAGGTTCACGCCCAGGGTGCGGCCGTGCTGCACTTCGATGCCGCCGATATCGAGCAGGAAGTCGACTTCACGTTGGGCGAAGTCGGCAGTCAGCTTGTACTTGGCGATACCGTACTCGTTCAGGCCACCGGATTTTTCACGCGCCTCGTAGATGACCACGTCGTTACCCAGCATGGCCAGGCGGTGCGCGCAGGACAGACCAGCAGGGCCAGCGCCGACCACCGCGATTGTTTTGCCGGTAGCGGCGGCGCGCTGGAATGGATGGGTTTTGAAGGTGGCGTTGTCGAGCGCATGGCGCTGCAGCAGGCCGATCTTGACGGGCTGGCCCTCTTCATCGTGATTGCGCACGCAGGCGTCCTCGCACAGGATCTCGGTCGGGCAGACGCGGGCGCAGCTGCCGCCCAGGATGTTCGCCTTCAGGATGCCCGCCGCCGCGCCGTTGATGTTCTGATCGTGGATATTGCGGATGAAACTGGCCACATCGATTTCGGACGGGCAGATGCGGGTGCATGGCGCGTCGTAGCAGTACAGACAGCGCGCGCTCTCGATGGCGGCCTGGCGCGCGGTCAGCGGCGGCGCGAGGTCGGTGAACTGTTCGGCCAGCGCGCTATTGGACGCCGCTGCCAAGGGCAGGTGTTTTAAGGACTCGATCATTTTACATCCCTGGTTTTATATTAGTTATCTACACTACTGCCGGGACTCGAAGCTTTCGCTATTCCATGGTCCCGGGTTTTCCTGCCTGCGCAACGATTACTTCATCTGCGGGAAGGCAAACTCGGCCCCCGCGCTTGCGGTATTGGGCCAGCGCTGCATCACGGCCTTGTGACGCGTATAAAAACGCACGCCTTCCGGTCCATAAGCATGGTGGTCGCCGAACAGGCTTTTCTTCCATCCGCCAAAACTGTTGAAGGCCATCGGCACCGGCAGCGGCACGTTCACCCCGACCATGCCAACCTGGATCTGGCGTACGAACTCGCGCGCCGTGCCGCCGTCGCGCGTGTAGATCGCCACGCCGTTGCCATATTCATTAGCGTTGATCAGCTCCACCGCCGTGGCAACGTCGGGCGCGCGCAGCATGCACAGCACCGGTCCGAAAATCTCCTCCTTGTAGATCGACATGCCAGGCGTGACATGGTCGAACAGCGTGCCGCCTACGAAAAAGCCATTCTCGCGGCCGACCACCTTGCATTCGCGTCCGTCCACCACCAGCGTAGCGCCCTGCTCCACGCCTTCGCCGATCAGCTTTTCGATGCGCTGCTTGGCTGCAGATGTGATCACCGGGCCCATTTCAGCGTCGGACTCCATGCCGTCGCGGATCTTCAGGGCTGCTGTGCGTTCGGCCAGCGCGCCAATCAGCTTGTCGCCCGAGTCGCCTACCGCCACCACCACTGAAATGGCCATGCAGCGTTCGCCGGCCGAGCCGAAGGCAGCGCCCATCAATGCATCCACCGCCATGTCCATGTCGGCGTCGGGCATGACGACCATGTGATTCTTGGCGCCGCCCAGCGCTTGCACGCGCTTGCCGGCGGCAGTGCCACGCGCGTAGATGTACTCGGCAATCGGGGTGGATCCGACGAAGCTAATCGCTTGTACTTCCGGATGATCGAGCAGCGCATCGACGGTGGTTTTGTCACCTTGCACCACGTTGAACACACCATCGGGCAGGCCGGCATCCTTGAGCAGTTTGGCGTGCAGCAGCGAGGCAGAGGGATCGCGCTCGGACGGCTTGAGCACGAAGGTATTGCCGCATGCGATAGCAACCGGGAACATCCACATCGGCACCATCACCGGAAAGTTGAACGGGGTGATACCTGCGACCACGCCGAGCGCCTGGCGCATCGACCAGGCGTCGATGCCGCGCGAGATCTGGTCGGTAAATTCGCCCTTGAGCAGCTGTGGTATGCCGACCGCAAATTCCACCATCTCGATACCGCGCGCCACTTCACCTTGCGCATCCGAGAACGTCTTGCCGTGTTCGCGCGTGAGCATGGCGGCAAATTCGTCGGTGTGCTGCTGGCACAGCTGCAGATACTTGAACAGCACCCGCGCACGCGTCAACGGCGGCGTGGCCGACCACGACGGGAAGGCCTCGGCCGCAGCGGCCACCGCGGCATTGACCTCGTCGGCGGTGCCCAGCGCCACGCGCGCGCACGGCGTGCCGACGGCCGGGTTGAAGACGTCGGCATAGCGTCCACTGGTGGTATCAACCTTGCTGCCGTTGATGTAGTGGGTGATCGTATCGAGATTGCTCATGTTGAATTAGTCCAGGTTCTTAAGTACGTTGGCGAGCTTGCCGAACAGTTCATCGATATGCTTCTTTTCAAGCACCAGCGGTGGCGACAGGGCGATGATGTCGCCGGTGGTGCGGATCAAAACGCCGTCAGCGAAAGCCTGCTTGAAGGCGGCAAACGCACGCGCGCCCGGCTTGCCGTCGATTGGCTGCAGCTCGATGCCGGCGATCAGGCCGATGGTACGGATATCAATTACGTGCGGGAGGCCTTTGAGCGAATGCACCGCGTCGGCCCAGTAATCCTGCATGGCCACCGCATTGGCCAGGATGTCCTGCTCCTTGAATACCTCCAGCGTTGCAATGGCGGCAGCGCAGGCCAGCGGATGGCCCGAATAGGTATAGCCGTGGAACAGCTCAATGCCGGCCGGGCCGTCCATGAAGGTGTCGTGGATATGCTTTTTGCTGAACACCGCGCCCATCGGCACGGTCGCATTGGTCAGGCCCTTGGCCACCGTGACCATGTCGGGCTCAACGTCGAAGTAATCGAACGCGAACGGCGTGGTCAGGCGGCCGAAGCCGGTAATGACTTCGTCGAAAATGAGCAGGATGCCGTGCTTGGTGCACAGCTCGCGCAGGCGCTTGAGGTAGCCCTTGGGCGGAATCAGCACGCCGGTGGACCCTGCCACCGGCTCCACGATCACGGCCGCAATGTTCGACGCGTCGTGCAGGGCGATGATGCGTTCGAGGTCGTCAGCCAGGTTGGCGCCATGTTCCGGTTCGCCGCGCGAGTACGCATTCTTTTCCAGGTTGTGCGTGTGCGGCAGGTGGTCAACGCCGGGCAGCAGCGGACCGAAAGTGCGCCGGTTGCCGCCAATGCCGCCCACCGAAATACCGCCAAAGCCGACCCCGTGGTAGCCGCGCTCGCGGCCGATCAGGCGCGTGCGTGTGCCTTCACCACGCGCGCGGTGGTAGGCCAGCGCCATCTTGAGCGCGGTGTCGACAGCTTCCGATCCCGAGTTGGTATAGAACACATGGCCGAAACGCTTGCCGGTGTATTCGATGAGCTTTTCAGCCAGGTCGAACGCGGCGGGGTGACCCATCTGAAAAGTGGGCGCGAAGTCGAGCTGGCCCACCATTTCGCGCACGGCGGCGACAATTTTAGGCTGGCCATGGCCGCAAGGGGTGCACCACAGGCCGGCGGTGCCGTCGAGAATGGCATTGCCGTCGGCATCCTTGTAATACATGCCCTGCGCGGAGACCAGCAGGCGGGGATGGGCTTTGAAGTCGCGGTTGTTGGTAAATGGCATCCAAAAGGACGACATCGATTCGGGCCTGGACTCGTTCATGCGACTCTCCAAAATTTTTTACGACTAAAAAAATAATTTACCAGTTGGCAAAATGTTTGATGCAATAATAGTGATCAGCTCAACTATGGCACATATACACAAATTGCAGAACCTGCCAACCGTACAGGTGGCGCAAACAATACAGTTTGGTGGGCTGCATTAAAGGGGTGATGGGATGGATCAATTGGAGTCAGGCTGGCCGGTGCTCGAGATCGATCGCAGCAAGCGCGGCAGCCTGGTCGATCAGATTGTGGCAGCCATCGCCCGCATGGTAAACACGCGCGAGCTGCGCATCGGGACCAAAATGCCCTCGGTTCGACGATTCGCAAAGTCGAACGCGGTGAGCACGTTCACGGTCGTCGAGTCCTACGACCGCCTGCTGACCCTGGGCCTGCTTTCGTCGCGCCGCGGCTCGGGATTTTTCGTCGCCCGCAGCGAACCTGTTGCGGTATTGACACAGCTCAGCCTGCAGCCGACGCCCAGCGCCATCGACGCGCTCACGCCCGACCTGTATTCGGGCGTGTCGGACGCGCTGCCCGTGGGCGCGGGCTGGCTGCCGCCCGACTGGTACGGCGAGAGCACTATCCTGGACGCAGTGCGCCACGCCATGAAGATTCCGGCTAATCGTCTGCGCGGCTACGGTCATCCACTCGGCTTTCCCACGCTGCGCCAGCATCTGGCGGCCAGTCTGGAGGAAGACCTGTTCCATGCCGATCCCGACCAGGTACTGCTGACCAATGGCGCCACCCATGCCTTCGATCTGATTCTGCGCACGCTCACCAAGCCGGGTGACACCGTGTTCGTCGAAGACCCCGGATATAGCAATCTGACCTCGCTGGTGCGCCACCACGGCTGCATCGTGGTCGGCATTCCGCGCGCCGACGCCGGCCTCGATCTCGACTACCTGGCGCAACAGGCCGCCCTTACCCAGCCCAAGCTCATGTTCGTCAACACGGTGCTGCAAAATCCGCTCGGCACATCGCTGAGCCAGGCCCAGGCCCATCGCCTGCTTGCCCTGGCCGAGCAGTTCGATTTCTGGCTGGTGGAGGACGACATTTACCGCGAACTGGCCGCGCGCGGCGAAGCCTCGCTGGCCGCGATGGACGGACTGCGCCGCGTGATCCGGGTCGGCAGTTTTTCCAAGACGCTCTCGCCGGTGCTGCGAGTGGGCTCGATCTGCGCCTCGCACTCGCTGGTGCCCGAATTGCTGCGCGTAAAAATGCTGACCGGGCTGACCACCTCGGAAATCAACGAGCGCGCGGTGTACCACGCCATCAGCGCGCGCCCGCACCGGCGCATGGTGGAACGCCTGGTCGACCAGCTGCGCACGGCGCGCGAGCGTACCATCGAGCGTTTGGCCGACGCCGGCATGGCGCCGGTGGCCAGAGCGCGTGGCGGCATGTTCGTCAGCGCCGGCTGGCCCGAGGCGCCCAGCGCAGCATTCAACGGCAAGCTGATCGCCGATCGGGCGCTGGGCGCCGGCATCCTGCTCTCGCCGAATGAATTTTTCACGTTGCGCCCTTCCTCGACGATCTGGTTCCGTTTCAACGCCGCCTACGCGGCCGAGGCGCCAGCGCTCAGCGACTTTCTCAAATCAATACGCTAACCGAGACCATGGCCATGACCAAGTCCGAACCCGACCAGCGCACGGCGCCCACCAAGCGCCGCGTTCTGAACCGCGACAAACTCGAAGCCGACATCCTCGCCGAGGCAGTGCGCGTGTTTGCCGAATGCGGTTACGAAGGCACTTCGATTGCGACCGTGGCCGAGAATGCAGGCCTGTCGAAACAGAACCTGATGTACTACTTCCCGACCAAGCAGGCGCTGTACCAGCGCGTGCTCGACGGCGTGCTCGATGACTGGCTGACGCGCATGGAGTCGCTGGCCGATGCGGCCCAGGATCCGCGCGAAGTGCTGCGCGCTTACATCCAGGCCAAGCTGCGCTTCTCGCGCGAGCAGCCCTGGGCCTCGCGCGTGTATGCGATGGAAGTGATTGGGGGCGCCCAGCTGTTTGGCGAACAGATTCAAAAGCGCGTGGTGCCGCTGCTGCGCAAGGATATCGAGGTGTTCGAGCGCTGGATCGCCGACGGGCGCATCGCCCCCATCAATGCCACCCATCTGCTGTTTGCCATCTGGGCCATGACCCAGTCGTATGCGGATTTTTCTACCCAAATGGCGCTTGTATTGAACCGCAAGCAGTTGACCAGAAAGGATTTCGAGGATGGGGAAAAACTGATTGTGGATCTGGTGCTGGCTGGAGTGGCGCTGTAGCAATTTTTCCGTTTTGCAAATCGAGCGCGCCCCCGCGGCAAAGTCATCTACAATGCTCAAAAGTAAATGATGACAAAACGACATGGACAATAACTCAGTTTCTCAAAGGCTTCGCTCGCTCATTCGCGGGATCCCACCCGCCGGCATTACGCTGGGCGAACTGATTCACCGGGTCGGCGACGATGGCTTGCTGATCCTGACCGCTCTGCTGACACTGGTATTCCTGATCCCCGTCTCCATACCGGGGGTGAGCACAGTATTTGGCGGCGCCGTGCTGCTCATTGGCATAAGCCGCCTGATGCGGCGCCAGCTATGGATTCCTGCGCGGATCAAACACAGGACCCTCGAATCGAGGAAGTTGCGTCCCATGCTGCGCAAGGCTTTGCCATGGCTGCAAAAAATCGAGCGGGTCAGCCGTCCCGACCGCGTGCAATGGATGGTCGCTGATGGCGCGGTGGAACGCATGAATAACGTGTCGTTTATCCTCGGCGCAGTCCTGCTGATGCTGCCGTTTGGGCTGATCCCGTTCAGCAATACCTTTCCTGCAGTTGCCCTGCTGTTCTTGACGATCGGCCTGTTGCAGCGTGATGGCGTGTGCGTGCTGCTCGGCTATATCAGCAATGTTGTCACCATCATCTATTTTGGGGTGCTCATCACCGGCGGCGGTATGGCGGTGCGCGAAGTGTTCGGGAAGCTGGCGAACTGAGGAAGCACTTCAAGTATCTCGTCCAAGAGATGCTATCCTCACAAGCTTTACGAAACATCCCACTCTCATGCCATCGTTCGCCCCCATCACGCTCAATACCGAGCGCCTCGCCCTGCGCTTTTTCGAGGAAGGCGACGCTGCGGCCCTGTACGCCATCTTTTCCGACGTCAAAGTCATGCGCTACTGGAGCAGTTCTGCATGGACCACCATGGAGGAGGCTCATGAATCGGTCAGGGAGGCCCAGGCCGCCTACACCGACGGCTCCAGTTTGCGCCTCGGGATCGTCCTGCGCGACAGCGGCGAGCTGATCGGCTACATCAATCTGTACGCCATTTACCACGCCAACCGGCGTTGCGATATCGGCTACGCCCTGGCGCAGCCGCACTGGGGCAATGGCTATCTGGCCGAAGCCATGCGCGCGGTCATCGAACATGGCTTTGCGGCCATGGACCTGAACCGCATCGAGGCCGACATCGATCCACGTAACACTGCCTCCGAGAAACTGCTCGAACGCATGGGCTTTCAAAAGGAAGGCTATATGCGCGAGCGCTGGATCGTCAACGGCGAAATCTGCGATACGGCCTTCTACGGCCTGCTGCGCAGCGAGTGGAAAATGGCTTGATATCCGTCAATCTGGTCCCTTTCCCATTCGACCCCCGAAATATGCATTTCGTCGGACAGCGCTACAGGTGCAAGGCAGCGCTTGGTACAGTGACTCCATCGACAAACGTCTGAGGAGAAACAAAATGAACAACCCCACCTACGATTCCTTCATCGCAACCCTTGAGGAAATGGGCCGCGCCATCGCCAAGGCAGCACGCTCGGGCGCCGCCGCGCTGGCGACCATGTCGTGGCCGGTGATTGCGATCTGGGCGGTTCTGCTGTCGGTCGCACTGACGATCGTGCCGCTGGCCCTGATGCTGTTCATTATTTTCATGGCCGTGAAACTGGTGTTCGGCGCCATTGCCGAGCGCACCAAGCGCGGCCCGGCCACGCCCTACACCCCGACCGACGACAAGGGAGAGTGATCGTGAAGGCGAGCCAGGCGAACAGTGTGATGGACTTCCTTCGCGACGCGTTCAATGAAGCGACCGTGATGTGGTGGAGCTTTTTCGACTGGCTGGCCATGGTCGACTGGCGCCAGCTCTACATTACCTGGTTCCTGGCTTTTTCCTTCGGCATCATTCTGAACCTGCATGAGGTAGCGGTCTGGTTCATCCTGCTCTCGGCCGGTGTCAAAACCCTGGCCGGCGCCAAGCGCAAGGCTGAACTGGAAGCGAAGGAAGCGACCGAAAAGGCCGACGTGGCCACCCTTGAGCGGCGCCTGCTCGAAGCGCGCATGGCCACGCTGCAGGCCCAGGTCGAGCCGCACTTCCTGTTCAATACCCTGGCGTTGATTGGCCAGCTGATCGAGACCGACCCACCGCAGGCCGCCAAGATCCACCAGAACCTGATCGACTACCTGCGCGCCACCTTGCCCCAGATGCGCGGCACGGGCGGCGCCACCCTCGGTCGCCAGGTGCAGCTCTCGCGCGCCTACCTGTCGATCATGCAGGCGCGCATGAAGGAACGCCTTGCCGTCAGCTTCGACATCCCGGATTATCTTGAGCATGCCCCCATGCCTGCCATGATGCTCATGATCCTGATCGAAAATTCGATCAAGCACGGGCTAGAACCCAAGATCGAAGGCGGACGCATTGACGTGAGCGCGGAGCTGATCGACGGCGACATGCACGTCAAGGTACGCGATAATGGAGCCGGCTTCAATCTGCACTCGGACGAAGGCGTGGGCCTGTCGAATGTGCGTGAGCGCTTGCGCATGCTCTACGGCGAGCGCGCCGAACTGATGATCGAAGCACCGCTCGAGGGCGGCGCCCAGGTGACGATCCGCCTGCCTTACGAAAAAATGGAGTTTGCCAAATGAGCCAGGCCATCCGTGCACTGATCGTTGACGACGAATCGCCCATGCGCGACCAGTTGCGCCTGCGCCTGCGCGAAGTGTGGCCGGAGCTCGACATTGTGGGCGAAGCCGCCAACGGCATCGACGCAGTCACCCTGGCAAAGCAGCACCAGCCCGACATCGTCTTTCTCGACATTCGCATGCCAGGCCAGAGCGGCATCGAGGCGGCGCGCCATCTCTACAGCAGCTGCCATATAGTGTTCGTTACCGCTTACGACCAGTACGCCATCGACGCCTTCGAGCAAGGCGCCATGGATTATCTGCTCAAGCCCGTCACCGCAGTGCGCCTGGCCATGACGTGTGAGCGGCTGCGCGCGCGCCTGCCCGCAGCGCCCGGCGACATCGGCCAGCAACTGGCCCAGCTGACCCATCTGCTCGAACAGGGACCAGCCAAAAAGAAGGAGTATCTGCGCTGGATCCAGGCCCAGGTGGGCAGCAGCTTGCGCATGATCTCCACCCGCGAAGTGCTGTTCTTCCAGTCGGACGAAAAATACACCGTGGTGCAAACCGCCCAGGCCGAAATGCTGATCCGCAAAACGCTCAAGGAGCTCGAAGAAGAGCTCGACCCCGACGAGTTCTGGCGCATTCACCGCTCCACGCTGGTGCGGGTAGACGCCATCGCCGAAGTCACGCGCGACGAGCGTGGACGCCAGATGCTCAAGGTGCGCAATTTTCCCGGCGCGCTCGAGGTAAGCCGCAACAACGCGCACCTGTTTCAGCAAATGTGAGTACCATACAGGCTGGTTTCCCGCTACGAGGAGAGCAGCATGGCACGTGCAGTCCACTTCGAAATTCACGCCACCCAGCCCCAGGCCCTGATCGACTTCTACGGTGGCCTGTTCGGATGGAAATTCAATAAATGGGATGGTGGCGACTACTGGATGGTGCATACCGGGCCTGACGACCAGCCCGGCATCAACGGCGGCCTGATGCCGCGGCGTGGCGAACAGCCGGCGGCTCTGGCCGCAGTCAACGCCTTTGTCATCACTGTCGACGTCGACGATGTCGACCCGGCACTGGCAAAGGCGCTGTCGCTGGGCGGCAGCGTGGCCGTGCCGAAAATGCCCGTGCCCGGCATCGGCTGGCTGGCCTATGTCAAGGACCCGGACGGCAATATCCTGGGCATGATGCAAGCCGATACCGCCGCAAAATGAACGACGAACAAGCAATCCGCCAGCTGATCGACACCTGGCTGCATGCCACCCGCGCAGGTGATGTCGACACCGTGCTCACGCTCATGGCGGCGGACGTCATTTTCCTGATTCCGGGGCATCCGCCCATGCAGGGCCGCGACGAATTCGAGCGCTCGCTGCGCCTGACGCTGGCCGACAGCGCCATCGACTCCACCAGCGAAATCGATGAGGTCACGGTGGCCGGGGACATGGCCTATTGCCGCACCCGGCTCACGGTCACCATTACCTCGCGCCACGGGCAGTTACCCCTGCAGCGCACAGGCCACACCCTGTCGATCTTTCGCAAGAGCCCAAGCGGGCAGTGGCTGCTCACCCGCGACGCCAACATGATGGATCCGGCCTAGGCCCGATCGCTCACAGCGCCTCGATCAGCGCTTCGCTGGCAACCTGCAGCGGGCGGATGCGGATGGTTTTGCTGTACAGCGGCGGCAGCTGGCTGCACAGGGCGCCCAGTTCATGATCCGGCAGAACAGGTAGCACAAACTGGAACTGGCGCGGATTGGCATCGGGTAGCGGGCCTTCCATGGTCGACCCGTAGGCGCCCAGATCCATCACGCTGTGCGAACTGGCGTCAGGCGCGCGCGCGAACACGAAGGTGCCCTCCTTCGGATGGGCCAGATACTGGCGCACTTCGGCCTGCACGGCCGCCGTTGCACCATGCATCAGTTTGTAACGCAGCTGGGCGTAGCGGCGCGTGCATTCCATGAACGCGGTACAGATGGTCGACTGCGCGCGCCGGCCTGGAGAACACAGCAGCAGATTGCCAAAGGCATCCAGCAAGGCCACGGCATCGCCCTGTCCGCCCTGCTGACGATCCAGTTCCATGGCGCGGCGCAGAAAGGGCGCCAGCCCCGCGTCGGGCGCATGCGGCTCGCAGCGGTAGGCCAGCGCGTCGGCGTACAGCAGTTTGAGTTTGCGCAGCACGGGATGACCGGCTGGCAGGGTTGCCGGATCCTTGAGCTGGGAGCGCGGCAAGTCGGTATTGAGCAGTGACTGGACCTTGCCGTTGGTGGCCTCGAACGCGAGCGAACACAGGGCCTGGGTTGGCTCGGCGATGGTCTTCCCGATAAAAAACGACTTGGGCGCCGCGCCCGCGCTTTCGCGCGCGAAGCACGACACGCCCAGCACGGCCGGATAAAAAAAGCGCGCCGCTGCCTGTTCGCGCAAGGATTCGGGCAGGCTGGCGAAGGAAAAACTGCTGTCGTAGTTCACGCCGGCGGTGGGATCGATCGCCGCGACCACCAGGTTGAAGCCGCCCGACAGGATCGCCCCGGTGCACATGGCGCAGGGGTCGAGCGAGGTAACGATGGTGACTTCTTCAGGCGGCGGCAGTGCGCGCCCCTGCGCCCGTTCGGCAAAATACCAGTCGATCAGCTGGCGCTCACCGTGCGCGGTCGGGTCGAAGATGAGGCCATCTCGTACCACATTGTTCTGCACTGCCTTGAGCACATTGCCGCGATCGTCGAGCAGCACGCCGCCGACGCCGAAGGTGCCCTGGGTTTTGGCGGCGATGGCCTGGCTTGCCGCCATGCTTACCGCGGCCTGAACGTCGATCGCCTTTTTCAACGTTTACTTCTTCAGGTCTCGGCCGCCAAACGCATTGGGCAACTGCCCCGCAGCGGTGGTTTCGAGGATATCGCCAAGCAGGTTGGTGAGTATTACCGGCAGCTCGTTGCCACCCAATTCCAAAATCACCTGGCGGCATGCGCCGCACGGCGCGATGGGGCCATCGGTGGCGCCGATCACGGCTAGCGCTGCGAAATCGCCAGGCTTGTAGCCGTTAGCGATGGCGCTGAAAAAAGCAGTGCGTTCGGCGCAGTTGCACAAGCCGTAGGACGCGTTTTCGACATTACAGCCACGGAACACGCGACCGTCCTTGCATTCGAGCGCCGCGCCCACCTGGAAATTGGAGTAAGGCGTGTAGGCCAGCGCGCGCGCGGCCGCTGCTTCGGCGATCAGTTTTTCGTATTTCATGTGCTTCCAGTCAGGGGCGGATGGTGCGATAGATGACGGGGTTCGCTGCCGGTTTGGCCTGGCCGATTTGATAGGCCGCCTGCACTTCGCGCACTGCCTGTTCGCCTGCGGCCTGGGTACGGGCATGCACCATGGCCAGCGGCTGGCCGACGGCGATGCTGTCGCCCAGTTCGACCAGGCCGGTAAGACCAACTGCAAAGTCGATCGCGTCTTCCGGACGGCGCCGGCCACCACCCAGGCTGACCACGGCCAGGCCCAGGCCACGGCAATCGGTGGCGCCGACAAAGCCAGCCTGCAGCGCAGGCACGGGCAGCACGATGGGGGCCTTGTCGAGGTATGCGTCGGGGCGCTCGATCAGGTCGGCCGGGCCACCCAGGGCCGCCACCATGCGCGAGAAGCGTTCCGCCGCTTCGCCGGAATCGAGGCTCGCCTGGAGCTTGGCGCGCGCTTCCGTTTCGTTGGCGGCCAGCTTGCCGAGCACGAGCATTTCGGCGCACAGCGCCATGGTCACTTCGTGCAAGCGCGCAGGGCGCAGGCGGCCGGTCAGGTAGTCCATCGCCAGCCGTACTTCGAGGGCATTGCCGGCGACCGGTCCCAGCGACTCATTCATTTCGGTCAGCAGCGCCGAGGTACGGGTGCCGGCGCCGTTACCGACGGCGACAATGCTCTCGGCCAGCTCAACCGATTTGTCGAAGCTTGGCATGAAGGCGCCGCTGCCCACCTTGACGTCCATGACCAGCGCATCGAGGCCGGCGGAGAGCTTTTTGGACAGGATGGAGCCGGTGATCATCGCTACCGATTCGACCGTGGCGGTGGTATCGCGGATACTGTAGAAACGCTTGTCCGACGGCGCCAGCTGCGCGGTCTGGCCGATGATGGCCACGCCGATGTCCTTGACGACGGTGCGGAACAGTTCGGGATCGGGCACGGTGCAGTAGCCCGGAATGGAGTCGAACTTGTCGAGCGTTCCGCCGGTGTGGCCCAGGCCACGGCCCGAGATCATCGGCACGAAACCGCCGCAGGCAGCGATCATCGGACCGAGCATGAGCGAGACCACGTCGCCCACGCCGCCGGTGGAATGCTTGTCGACCACGGGGCCGGGCAGGTTCAGCGAACGCCACTCCATGACCTGGCCGGAGTCGCGCATGGCCAGGGTAAAGGCGACGCGCTCGTCCATGTTCATGTCGTTGAAGAAGACGGCCATGGCCAGCGCTGCGATCTGGCCCTCGGTGACGCTGCCGTCGGTGATACCCTTCACAAAAAACTGGATTTCCTCAGCGCTCAGCGCGCCGCCATCGCGTTTTTTGCGAACGATTTCTTGATTCAAAAACATGCTCACTCCGAGTTGATAATTGTGGTGTTGTACTGCGAGGCTTAAACGCCGTACGGTATCCAGACATTCTTGACCTGGCTTGCATGCGCCAGCACTGCGCGTCCGCCGGCCTGCTTGATGTCGAACCAGTCGCGCCCCTTGGCGCCGCCCACCCAGGTGCGCTTGAGCGAGGCCGCCGACAGGCGCTCGACTTCCGCACAGCCTTCGGCCGAGCCGTCATGGCGCCAGACTGCATCCACATCCGAGTGCGAGGCCAGCGTTTTCGCGAGTTCGTCGGCGCTGCCGGTGATGATGTTGAGCACACCGTCTGGCAGGTCGGAGGTATCGAGCACCTGATACAGATCGGTGGCGGCCAGCGGTGCTGCCTCCGACGGCACCACGATCACGCGGTTGCCCAGCGCGATCGCCGGCGCGACGAGCGAGATAAAGCCCAGCAGCGGTGCCTCGTTCGGGCAGATGATGCCGATCACGCCAACCGGCTCATTGAGCGCCACGGTGATGCCATGCATCGGCGGCTGGTGCGCCAGACCGTCATATTTATCAGCCCAGGCAGCGTAGTAGAACAGGCGTTCGATCGATGCCTGCACTTCCTTTTGCGGGTCTTTCGAGCCGGTCATGGCCGCCAGGCGCGCAGCAAATTCGTCAGCACGGATCGCCAGGTTCTCGGCGATGTAATACAGGATCTGGGCGCGGTTGTGCGAGGTTGCCTTGGCCCAGCCGGATGCCTTGTGCGCCGCTTCGACGGCATTGCGGATGTCCTTGCGGTTACCCTCTGCCACATCGGCCAGGAAGGCGCCGGTCGCGCTGCCAATCGCACGGCTGTAGGCGCCGTCAGGGCGCGCCTGCTTGCCGCCGATGTACAGCTTGGCGGTGCGGTCGATCGCGAACGGGTCGCCCGATTCGCTCGACTTGATCCTGGCCGTGTTTGTTTCGACCAGCGGTGCTGCCGGACGCGCGTCTTCCGATAGCGGCGTCATGTACTCGAACATGCCTTCACGCCCACCTTCGCGGCCGAAGCCCGATTCGCGATAGCCACCGAAACCGCAGGCTGCGTCGAACTGATTGGCGGTATTGATCCACACCACGCCGGCCTTGATCTGCGGCGCCACATCCAGCGCCAGGCTGATCGACTCGGACCACACGCAGGCAGCCAGGCCATAGACGGTGTTGTTGGCCAGCTGGACCGCTTCAACCGGCGTGCGAAAGCTCATGGCGACGAGCACCGGGCCGAATACTTCGGTCTGGGCGATACCGGCCGAAGTCGATGCGCCGGTGATCAGTGTGGGCGGAAACCAGGAGCCATCCGCCGGCAGTTCGCAGCCAGCCGGCTGGTACACGGTGCAGCCTTCGGCGCGCGCCGACTCGACCAGGCCATGAATACGCTGGCGCTGGACCGGGTCCACCAGTGCGCCAACGTCCATCGATTTGTCGAGCGGGGAACCGAGGCGCAGATTGTCCATGCGGGTGCGCAGCTTGGAAAGGAAACGCTCTTCCACCGATTCCTGCACCAGCAGGCGCGAACCGGCGCAGCAGACCTGGCCCTGGTTGAACCAGATCGAATCGACCAGGCCTTCGACGGCGGCGTCGAGGTCCGCGTCTTCGAACACAATGAAGGGCGACTTGCCGCCCAATTCCAGCGAAAGCTTCTTGCCAGTGCCGGCGGTGGCCTTGCGGATGATGCGCCCTACTTCGGTCGAGCCGGTGAAGGCCAGCTTGTCGATGCCCGGATGGTTGACGATGGCTTCGCCCACCGCGCCGTCGCCGGTAACGATGTTCACCACGCCGGCCGGCACGCCCGCCTGCTGGCAGATTTCGGCAAACAGCAGCGCGGTCAGCGAAGTGAATTCGGCCGGCTTGAAGACGACGGTATTACCGGCAGCCAGCGCCGGGGCGATTTTCCAGGCCAGCATCAGCAGCGGGAAGTTCCAGGGCACGATCTGACCCACCACGCCCACCGCGCGGTAGTCGGCGAATTCTTCGGACTGCAGCTGGGCCCAGCCAGCGTGGTGATAAAAATGGCGCGCGGCCAGCGGCAGGTCGGCGTCGCGCGTTTCGCGGATGGTCTTGCCGTTGTCGAGCGTTTCAATGACCGCGAACAGGCGCGAATGCTTTTGCAGCAGGCGCGCCAGCGCGTACAGTACGCGCGCACGGCCATGGCCGCCCAGCGCCACCCAGCCCGGCTGGGCGCGCCGCGCCGCCGTCACTGCGCGGTCGATATCGGCAGCGCTGGCCTGGCTGACCTGCGCCAGTTCCTTGCCGTCGGCCGGATTGGTCGAGGCGAAGGTGTCGGCGGCATCGGTCCAGGCGTTATCGATGAACAGGCCGAAGCGGCGCTCATGCTGGTCCAGCCATGCTTGCGCTTCTTTGGTGCTCTCGGGTGCTGGGCCGTAGTCCATAGTCTGAAGAATCTCGTTAATTGTTGGCATGACGAATCCGTTGATATTTATGGTTGCGCGTGGCGGTGATTCGCCGAGTAGTTGCCGGTGACGTAGTGCTCGAGCTGGCGCTCGATGTCAGTCAACAGGCTGGATGCGCCAATGCGGAACAGGTGCGGCTCGAGCCAGTCGCGCCCAAGTTCTTCCTTCATCAGGGTCAGGTACTGCAGCGCGCTCTTGGCGGTGGCCACGCCGCCTGCCGGCTTGAAGCCGACCTGAAAGCCAGTCTGCTCGTGGTATTCGCGGATCGTGCGCACCATCGTCAGTGCTACCGGGATGGTGGCGTTTACGCCTTCCTTGCCGGTCGAGGTCTTGATGAAATCGGAACCGGCCATCATGCACACCCACGACGCCTTGGCCACGTTTTCCAGCGTGAGCAGGTCGCCGGTGGCGAGAATGGCCTTGACATGCGCGTCGCCGCAGGCTTTGCGGTAGGCCAGCATTTCGTCGTACAGCGCTTGCCAGTTACCGGTCAACACGTGCTGGCGCGTGATGACGATATCGATTTCGGTAGCGCCGGCGGCGACCGACAGTTCGATCTCGCGCAGCTTGGTTTCCATGCTGGCCAGGCCGGCCGGGAAGGCAGTCGATACTGCGGCGATCGGCAGGCGTCCGGCCAAAATCTTCGCAGCCGGGGTAATCATTTCGTGGTACACGCACACAGCGCCGGTGGTAACGCCCGACACGCCCAGCGCTTCCATCAGATCGCTGCGCAGCGGACGCATGGCTTTCATGCACAGGCGCTCAACGCGGCCGGGGGTATCGTCGCCACCGAGGGTGGTCAGGTCGATGCACTGCAGCGCCTTGATCAGCCACGCGGCCTGGTATTCCTTCTTGACGGTACGGCGGTTGGCCAGGCTGGCTGCACGCCGGTCCGAGGCATTGCGATTGACTTTGATCTGGTTGACCCAGCCGAGGTCGAGGCCGACCGCCTCGTTGCGTTTGAATGCGGATGGATGGGTCATAGCAGACTGCTTCCGTTGGAAAGTGGTTTGACGCCGAGGTGTTTTGCCAGGGTGGCGCCGATATCGGAGAAAGTCTCGGAGATCGGCAGCGCACGCGGGGCAAGCCCAGGGCCGAAGAAAATCATCGGGATGTGTTCGCGCGTGTGATCGGAACCGGGCCAGCTCGGATCGCAACCATGGTCGGCGGTAATGACGGCCAGGTCGCCTTCCTTAAGCCTGGCCATGAATTCCGGCAGGCGCGCGTCGAGTTCGTGCAGCGCATTGGAGTAGCCGGCGATGTCGCGGCGGTGTCCGAAAGCCTGGTCGAAATCGACAAAGTTGACGAAGGTGAGCGACTTGTCGGCAGCTTCGTCCGTCACCTTCAGCAAGGCGTCGAACAAGGCCATATTGTCAGCGCCCTTGACCACGCGCGAAATGCCCTGGGCCGCAAAAATGTCGCTGATCTTGCCGAGGCCGACCACTTCGCCGCCGGCGTCCTTGACATGGTCGAGCAGGGTCGGACCCGGGGGCGACACGGCGTAGTCGTGGCGGTTCGAGGTGCGACGGTAGTTGCCGTTCTCGCCCAAAAAGGGACGCGCGATCACACGGCCGATGTTGTAGGGCTTGACCAGTTCGAATGCGGCCTCGCACACTGCGTACAGGCGCTCGAGGCCAAAGTGTTCTTCGTGGGCGGCGATCTGCATGACCGAGTCGCCCGAGGTGTAGACGATGATCTTGCCACTGGCGATATGCTCGTCACCGTGCTTGTTGATGATTTCGGTGCCCGATGCGTGGCAGTTGCCCAGGTAGCCCACCAGACCCATTTGCTCCTGCAGGCGCGCGGTCAGCTCTTCGGGGAACGATGGCATCGCGCGCGGGAAGTAGCCCCAGTCGAAATTAACCGGCTGGCCGGCGATTTCCCAATGCCCGCTCTGGGTGTCCTTGCCGGTCGACTGTTCGCGCGCGGCGCCATAGGCGCCACTGAAGCCCTCGCGCATGGCAAAGCCTTCTGCCCACTGACCGCTGGCCATATGCGCCGCTGCCCCCAGCCCCAGTTTTTCAAGATTCGGCAGCTGCATCGGCTTGCCCTGCTGCGCCGCCCAGCTGGCGATGTGGCCGAAGGTGTTGGCGCCTTCGTCGCCAAACTTGGCGGCGTCGGGCGTGGCGCCCAGGCCGAAGGAATCAAGCAACAGGATGAATGCGCGGGACATGGTTGGCTCGTATGGATAAGGAGTCGAAAGGGGGATCAGACGGCAGCGCGCGGCTCTTGCGCCACGCGCGCCAGGAAGGCCAGGATCAGCGTCACCAGATCCTTGGCGCCGATGGCGGCGTACTTGAGCGTCTGCTCGTGCGACAGGGGGAAGGGCGACATGCCTTCGGCCAGATTGGTGATGACCGACACGCCCGTCACCTTGAGGCCGCAATGGCGCGCCGACACCACCTCTGGCACCACCGACATGCCCACCACATCGGCGCCCAAGCGCGCCATCATGCGGATTTCAGCGGCGGTCTCGAAATTGGGTCCCGGGTAGGCGATGAACACGCCCTCGTGCAGCGTGACGCCGCAGCCGGCAGCGGTATCCTTGACCAGCGCGCGGATGTCGGCATCGTAGGCATTGGCCATGCTGAAAAAACGCGAGCCGAAACGGTCGTCGTTGGGACCGACCATCGGGGTGCCGGGCAGCCAGTTGATATGGTCGGTGATGGCCACCAGGCTGCCGGCGTCAACGTCCGGGCGCAGCGAGCCAGCGGCGTTGGTCACGAACAGCATCTCGCAGCCCAGCAGCTTGAGGGTGCGTACCGCGTTGGTCATCACGCCCATGCCGTAGCCCTCGTAGAAGTGGCCGCGGCCTTTCATGCACACCACTTCAACGCCCGACAGCGTGCCCATGACCAGCTCACCGGCGTGGCCATGCACTGTCGAGATGGGAAAACCGGGCAGCTCGTCGAAGCCGATGGAGACGGCATTTTGCATCTGCTCGGCCAGCACGCCCAGTCCGGAACCGAGGATCATGGCCACGCGCGGCGTGAAGCCGGGCTTTCTGGCGCGGATGATATCGGCGGCTTCGAATGGGCTGTTGTTCAACATGGGTTTTCCTTGTGGTTCTTGTGGTTGGTAACGGTATGCGGTAGCGAAGCCATCTGTCGAAGCAGGGCCAGTGAGCGCAATGATTACGGGAAGTAGTTGGCAGTCACTTGTTAAGTATTATAACTATGCACGAGCGGGGATATGTATGGCAAATACCATTTAACTTGACTATTTATATGATATAAGTATAAATTGAACGTTTGCTCACCCAGCCTTTCGGAAACGAGTGAGGCCGCTACGCCACAGGGTCGGTCAATGCCTGATTGACACCGCCAGGACATCTGTCTAACATGAAAAACAATTGTTTAAAATGATTGCCTATCGTGAACGAACTGTCCAAAAAAGACCAGTTGTACGAGTTGATTCGTGCCAATCCCTTCATCTCCCAGCAGGATCTGGCGGTGCAGCTGCGCCTCTCGCGTTCGGCTGTGGCTGGGTACATCGCCGGCTTGATCCGCGATCGGCGCCTGCTGGGACGCGCCTATGTGCTGCCGCATAACCGGCCGATCGTGTGCCTGGGCGCGGCCAATCTGGACCGCAAACTGCGCTCGCACGGCACGCTCAAGATGGGCACCTCCAATCCAGCCCGCCAGGATGAATCCTTCGGTGGCGTAGCCCGCAACATCGCCGAAAACCTGGCGCGCCTGGCCACACCGGTCTCCCTGATTACCGTGATCGGCGACGATTCCTCGGGCAAGGCCCTGCTCGATCATGCCGAAGCTGCAGGTATTGACACGCGCGGCTCGCTCAAGCTCACCGGGGTATGCAGCGGCACTTATACGGCCGTATTGGACGACCATGGCGAAATGATGTTGGCCTTGGCCGACATGGCGCTGTACGACTCGCTCACGCCCGAGTTCCTGGCCACCCGTCAGCCCCAGCGCACCGTGGGCGCACTCACCGTGGCCGACATGAACCTGCCGATTGACACCCTGCGCACCCTGCTGGCCGATGGCGCGCGCGATTCGATTCCACTGGTGATCGTGGCCGTGTCACAGCCCAAAATGTCGCACCTGCCCGAGACTTTGACCGGTCTGCGCCTGCTGATCCTGAACCAGGGCGAACTGGAGGTGCGGGTGGGGCGTCCGCTCAAATCCGAAGACGAGCTGCTGGCCGCCTGCCGCGAAGTGCAGGCCCAGGGAGCGCAGGACGTGATCGTCACGCGCGGTGGCACCGGTGTGGCATTTACCACACCGAACGGCATTGGCCACCTGGAAGCGCCCGATGCGCATATCATTGACGTGACGGGCGCCGGTGACGCCTTTGCCGCCGCCGTATGCTGGTCGCTGTTCCACGGGAGCGAAGACCTGGCGCTGGCGTGCCGGCGCGGGTTGCGATTGTCCGCGATGACGCTCGAGTGCGAGGAGACCGTATGCCCTTACATCAGTCCCGACATACTGTCCGAGATCCACAATTTCGACAACGCCCCGACAGCGCCGCAGAACTTTAACGCTCTTTACCAGGACTGATCATGCAACAGTTTCTACTGTTCTCCGCCGAAGTAGCTGCGGCGCGCACCGCCGGCAAACCGATCGTCGCGCTCGAGTCGACCATCATCGCGCACGGCATGCCCTACCCGCAGAACGTGACCATGGCGCAGGAGGTCGAGCACGTAATTCGCGGCGCCGGCGCAGTGCCGGCCACGATCGCCCTCATCGACGGCAAAATCTGCGTGGGTCTGTCGCCCGAGCAGCTCGAACTGCTCGGCACCTCGCCCGAGGCAATGAAAGTGAGCCGGCGCGACCTGCCCTTCGCGCTGGCGCAAAAGCGCCTGGGCGCCACCACCGTGGCGGCGACCATGATCTGCGCCAAGCTGGCCGGCATCCGCGTGTTCGTCACCGGCGGCATCGGCGGCGTGCACCGGGGCGCCCCGACCAGCTTCGACATCTCGGCCGACCTGCAGGAGCTGGCCCATACCGACGTGGCAGTGGTGTGCGCGGGCGTCAAATCGATCCTGGACATTGGCCTCACCCTGGAATACCTCGAGACCCACGGCGTACCGGTGATCAGCGTAGGCCAGCCGGACTTTCCTGCATTTTTCACGCGTGACAGCGGCTTCAAGGCCGACTTCCAGCTCGATACGGCGCTGGAGCAGGCTTCCTTCATCCTCACCAAATGGCAGCTCGGCCTGCACGGCGGCGTGGTGGTGAGTAATCCGGTGCCCGAAATGTTCGCGATGCCCAAAGAAGAAATCGACCGCATGACGGACCAGGCGCTGCTCGAAGCTGCCAACGGCGGCGTCACCGGCAAGGCGATCACGCCGTTTCTGCTTAACCGCATCAAGCAGCTGACCGCGGGGCGCAGCCTGATGACCAATATCGCGCTGGTCAAGCACAATGCGCAAGTGGGCGCGGAGCTGGCTGTCGCCATGCATGCACTGCCTGGCATGAAGGCACTGTAAGCGCGCGCCATGTCGATCGATCTCAAGCAGTTGCGTTACTTCCTGGCCGTGGCTGAAGAAAAAAGCTTCAGCCGCGCCGCCGAACGCCTGCACATTTCACAGCCGCCCCTGAGCCAGCAAATCATGAAGCTCGAGCATGAGCTGGGGGTGCGCCTGTTCGCGCGCACCACTCGCACCTTCGAGCTAACAGTGGCCGGCAAGGCCCTGATGGGCGAAGCGTCGGAACTGCTGGCCAAAATGCGCATGACGATCGACACCATCCGCCAGATCGACCGCGGCGAAGTGGGCCGGCTGAGGGTGGGCATCGTCGGATCGGCCATGTGGGGACCGATTCCCAGCTTGCTCGAGGAATTCCAGACCAAGTACCCGCGCGTGACCTGGACGCTGCATGAATCGGGTCCGAACGTGCAGTACGAGGCGCTGCGCGCCAAACAGATCGACGTGGGCTTCTGGCGCGAGCCCAAGCTCGAGGAGGATGACCTCAAGAGCGACCACCTGAAGCAGGAGCTGTGCTTTCGCGAGAATGTATGCGTGGCGGTCAACGAGCATCACCCGCTGGCCACGCTGCCTTACATCGAATTGACCGACATCCGGGACGAGCCGATGCTGACGCTGGCGCTCGACAAATCGGCCTTCCCGCGCTATCTGATCCAGTGCTGCATCAAGGCCGGTTTTCAGCCGACGATTTTTCAGGAAGCATCCGAGCCGCAGACTTTGCTGGCCATGGTGGGCGCGGGACTGGGCGTGGCGCTCATGCCCGAAACCACCAGCCGCATCGGCTGGCCGGGCGTGATTTTCCTGCCCATCAAAACCAACCCGCCATCGGCCAATCTGTACATCACCTACAGCACGCTCGATGACGGTCCGGTGGTGCGCGCTTTTCTGAATATCCTGAATCCGGCAGCGCAGTAGCGCCGCGTCAGTGGGTGGTGCCGCCCACCACGCGACTGTCTTCTGCCACGCCGACCGAGATCTCCACCGCCAGCTTCAAGCCACGCACCATCTCCGATAGCGCCATGCTCGGCGCGCCGGGAAACCTGGCCGCCTGCTCCGGCAGAAAGGGAATGTGGATGAACCCCGCGCGCAGCGGCAGGCCGGCAGTGTGATGCATGAGCCCATAGAACACATGGTTGCAGACGAAGCTCCCCGCGCTCTGCGACACCGATGCCGGAAGGCCCGCCGCGCGCAGCGCCGTCACGATGGCCTTGATGGGCAGCGTCGAAAAATACCCGACCGGCCCGCCCTGCACCACCGCTTCATCGACCAGCTGGCGCTGCGCGTTGTCCATGATGGGCGCATCGTCGATGTTGATGGCGACGCGTTCCACTGACAAGTCGACCCGCCCGCCCGCCTGGCCGACCGCGATCACCACGTCGGGCTGCAGCTGCGTGATCGCCTCCCGGACCGCGCCAATGGCTTCGCCAAACACGCAAGGCAGCTGGCGCACCTGGACCGTGAAGCCCTCGCCCGCCCATCCTTCGAGTGCGCGGACGGCTTCCCAGGCCGGGTTGATGGGCTCCTGGTTGAACGGTTCGAAGCCCGTCAGCAGCACTGTCTTGTTCATTACTGATCCATCAGAAAGTACAACAGGAAGATATTGGCGATCAGGAGCGGCACCGCAGTCGGAATCTGGGCCTTGATCACCGCGTTCTTGTCGGGCAGTTCCAGCAGCACGACGGGCACGATATTGAAGTTAGCCGCCATGGGCGTCATCAGCGTGCCGCAGTAGGCGCTGAACATGCCGATGGCCGCCATGACGGCTGGATTGGCGCCGTACATGCCGATCAGGATCGGGATGCCAACGCCACCCGCCATGACAGGAAAGGCGGCAAAGCCATTACCCATGATGATGGTAAACAGCGCCATGCCGATGCAAAATACTGCCACCGCGATAAAACGGGAGTCCATATTGATGTAAGTTGTCGTCACATGCGCCACCGCCTTGCCCACGCCTGCTTCGGCGAACAACAAACCGAGGACCGCCAGCATATGGGGCAGCACCACCGCCCAGCCGATCGAATCGGTGAGGCGGCGCCACTCGCGCATACCCTGTACCGGGGTTGACCGGGTCAGCCAGCATGCCGCCAGCACGGCCATCAGCGAAGCCACCCCCAGGCTGACGATGGTGATGTGCTTTTGTTCGAGCAGCAGCATGCCGCCGAACTCGACGTCCTTGAACAGCGTCACGCCGATCATCGTCACCGCCGGGATAATCAAGGCCGGGATAAACAGCTTGTTGCCCAGACGCTGGGCGCTGCTTGATCGCTCCTCTTTCGACAGGGTGCCGTACTTGCCCAGGCCGACACCACCGAAACCGGCGATGAGCGCCATGGCCACCATGAGCAGGCCGGCCACGGCTGGATCGAGGCGCTCGCCCACCAGGTAGACCACAGCATAGATGGCCCAGAACAGCGCCGTCGAATAGCGCTTGGGATTGTCGCGGTCGCGCAGCGACATCACCGCAGCGACGGCCAGCATCAGGCCGAGAACGATATAGAAGTGGTCGAGTTTGATCACTTCTCCAATCCTTCCCGGGCGATTTCGCGGTCAAGCCGCACCAGGTTCCAGGCGTGAATGAAGAACGCCACGATGGCCGTTGGAATACCCCACAGCGCGATATGCAGCGGCTCGACCGCGATGCCTTCGGCGGTGAGGATCGTGGTCATCAGCACGATGGCGCCGAAGGCCACGAAGACGTCTTCGCCGAAGAACAGGCCCACATTATCAGTCGCGGCCGACATGGCGCGAATCTTGTAGCGTAGCCTGTCGCTGAGGGTGCCGTTGCGCGCCTCGGCTGCGCCTTCGGCCATCGGGACCACCAGCGGACGCACCATCGAGGCGTGCCCGCCCAGGCTGGTCAAGCCGAAAGCGGCCGACACTTCGCGCACGAACAGGTAAAAAATAAGCAGGCGCCCGGTGGTCGCGGCCTTGATCTTGGCGATCGACGCCTGGGCGTGTTCCTTCAGGCCGAAGCGTTCGAGCAAGCCGATGGCCGCCAGCGGCAGCAGCAAGATCATGGGCAGATTGCGCGTCTTGATGAAGGCGGTGCCGATCGAGGCCAGGATGGTTTCGACCGGCATCGCGGCGGCCAGGCCGGTTGCGGCGCAGGCCGCAATGACGACCAGGACTGGATGCGCGCGCAGCACGAATCCCACGATGATGACGGCCACTCCGATCAGTGGCCACAGGCTCACGGCAGCTTGCATGGACTTCCCCGAGATAAAGATAGCGCAAGCATCTTACCGGAAAAGCGGCCCCAGGCCGGCAGTTGCGCAAGGATTGCCTGCCGCTCCCCGCCGCCGGCCAGGCCCATGTGGCAAGACTGAATCAGCAGCGCGCCGTCACCCCTCTAGTCGAGCTGCCTGAACGACAACATCGTCTTTGCTACAACGCCATTGCGAAGGCTATGCAAGCCAGAAAAAAGCCCCCGCCACCTTGCGGTGCGGGGGCCTGGTGGCCATGCCGGGGCAGCTTAGAACGTGGCGCGAACCTGCACACCGAACGAGCGCGGCTCGTTGACCATGCCGGTCAGGTTGTCGAAGTCAATTGCCGCCACGGTCTGCACCTTGTCGGTAATATTACGCGCGTACACGGCAGCCTCGTAGTTGTCCCACTTGTAGCCGACGCGCAGGCCGCCTTCGAGCAGGGACTTGGCCTTGTATTCCTTGGCCTGGTACAGGAACATATTGTAGGTGCTGCGATAGGCCCAGTCGGTGTAGGCGTAGAACTCGCCAGGACCGATGTCGCGCGCGTAGCGCAAGGTGAAGTTGCCCTGCCACTTGGGCGAACGCGGTAGCGGATTGCCGTTCAGGTACTGGGTACTCGGGAAAGGACCGGCCGGACCGACCACGGTGCAGCCAACCGACGGGTGATTGTTGGCATTGCCGCAGGTTTGCACGAACAGCTTGGCGTCCTTGATCTCGGTGTCGTTGTAGCTGCCGCCCAGCGTCATGCGCAGCGAATCGGTCAGGATAGCCTGGAAGTCGATTTCCACGCCCTGGCCGGTGGCCTTGTCGGCATTGATCAGCTGGTTCATGTTCTTGTTGCCCGAGCCGGCCGTGAGCTGCTTGTCCTTGACCTGGTACTTGAACACGCTGGCCGACAGGCGCGCGCGCTTGTTGAACAGGTCCTGCTTGATGCCCGCCTCGAACGAGGTGGCTTTTTCAGCATCGGCCACCGATGCCACATCGGTCAGGCCGAACAGGCGGCCCTGCATGCTCGGCGCGCGGTAGCCGGTGGCAAAACGGGCGAACAGATTGGTGTCACGGCTCAGCTCGTAAGTGCCGCTCAAGTCGCCACTGACATTGCTGGTGTCAGTGTGGATGGTGGGCGGATAGGCGAACACACCCAGCGGCGCGGTCGGGGTCACGTCGAAACGCAGCGCGCGGAAATCCTTCTTGTCGTTGCTGTAGCGCAGGCCCCCGCGCAGCTTGAGACGATCGCTGACGGTGTAGTTGACCGATCCGAACAGCGCGTACGAGCTGGTGTCCTGGAACTGCTTGGCATAACCAGGATTGAGCGGATTGCCCGGCGCCAGTGAGTTGTAGCCAATACTGTCGATCTGCAAGTCTTCGCTGAAGTAGAACAGGCCGGCGATCCATTGCAACGGGCCCTTGTTATTGGATTCGACGCGGAATTCCTGGGTTAGCTGACTGTGATCCGGAATCACGTCGGCGGTTTCGACCGAGAACGGCATGAAGCCGGGGCCGGAATCGGGAATGCCGCAAAAGCTGCAGCCGTAGCCGCCGTCGACGTCGCCGCGGCTGAAGAACTTGACAGTCTCGTAGCCTGTGATCGAATGAATGGTCATGCCGTCCAGGTCCCAGCGCAGGCGCATATTGGCGCCCTTGGCCTTGAGCGTTTGCTCGTTGTCGCCGTCGGTCGGGTAGGAACCGTAGCTGAAGTTATCGACCAACTCGTTGGTGCCCTGCTTCATGATGTTCGCGCGGAACAGCATCGCGTTGCCGTCCATGTCGCGCGCATGCACGTTGAACAAAGCGCTGAAATGCGCGTTAGGTTTGATCAGCAGTTGCAAACGGGCCGAGTTGTCGTTGTAGCCTTCGAATTCCTTGGCCACGCCGCTTGGACGGTAGTTGGTCACCCGGTCGTCGCGGTTTTGCGACTGCAGCGAGATACGCGCGGCGACGGTGTCGCTGATGGGCAGGTTGTACGCACCTTCGGCGTTGATGGCGCGGTCATTGCCCAGACCAAGCGACACGTATCCTTCGGTCTTGCCGATCACCGGCTTGGCCGAGTCGAACTTGATAACACCGGCCGGCGAGTTGCGCCCGAACAGGGTACCCTGCGGACCGCGCAATACCTCGATTTGGTCGACATCGAAAATCGGAAAGCCCTTGAGCATCGGATTTTCCTGAATGATGTCGTCCACCACCAGGCCAACCGGCTGCGAAGCATTCAGGTCAAAGTCGGTATTACCCTGGCCGCGAATGTAAAAGCGCGGGAAGGAACGGCCGTAGTCCGATTCGATGGTCAGGCTCGGCGCGCGGCCCGACATGAAGCGGATGTCCTGGCCGCTGGCGGTCAGCACGTCAAGCTTTTCGCCTTTGAGCGTGGTGATGGCCATCGGCACGTCTTTAATGTTTTCCGAACGGCGCTGCGCCGTCACGATCACGGTTTCGAGCTGGGTCCGGGATTCGGCCTCAGGCGCAGGTGTGGCGCTTTGCGCCAGCGCGGCGCTCAGGGGAAAAGCGCTGGTGACTGCAAGGGCGATCAGCGTGCGGCGCGCGAGGTGCCGGGGATTGTTTTTCATTGCGTAAGCCTTTCGGTCATCTTTCAGTGAATAGAGCTAAAGCGCAGGCCGGACTTGTGTGTTCTTCCGTTGCTGCGAGGCGCATCGTGGCCCCCATGATCCTTTTACTTTTTGAAAAGGTTTGGGCATCCTAGCATGTTTACTATTGGCCACAAAACAACGTCAATACTTCGTGTTTTATAGTTTCACAATATAAATAGCAAATTAAAATCGTATTTGTCATACATATTGACCGTGGTGCATAGTTGACCAGTTATGCTCGGTGCAGGTGTTTGCAGGCGTCCCCTGGTCCAGCGGGCTGCCCTGTGGGGCGTGGCAATCACGGGTTGCTAGATATCGAGGTGAACAGTTCGTCCACCACTGAAAACATTTGTTGATCGGCATTTCCGCCTGTTGTATCAATACGACAAGCTTGCTGCAAAGAAGTGCACCGGAGCATCGTGGAGTAGCGCTCTGCCACAGGCGAACTCGATACAATTGGTAACGACCTCTTGCCTTAAGGACTGACACAATTCGAGCAAGCCGGAACCGTTCAGCTAGCCCGGCTTGCCTGCTTAAGTATTAGCAAGCTTTTCGCCCCATCCCAGCGAGTGTGCCGGGTACAATATCGATTCTCCAGGAGTTATCTAATGAAACTTAAGCAACTCAGCATCATGATGGCCGCATTGGGCGTCTGCGCCGGCGCTTTCGCCGCGGACCCGAAACTGGGCATCGTCTACGACGCGGGCGGAAAATTCGACAAGTCCTTCAACCAGTCGGCCTACGAGGGCGCAGAGCGCTTCAAGAAGGAGACTGGTATCGCCTACATGGAAGCCCAGGCGTCGAGCGACACCCAGGCCGAACAGATGCTGCGCAGCCTGGCGCGCAAAAAGCTCGATCTGATCGCCGCCGTCGGCTTTTCGCAAACCCAGGCCGTGCAAAAAGTGGCCAAGGAATTCCCGGCTGTGCGCTTTGTGCTGATCGACGCCATCGCCAAGGGTAACAACGTCAACTCCATCCTGTTCAAGGAAGAAGAAGGCTCCTACCTGGTGGGTGTGGCCGCGGCCATCGCCTCCAAGTCCAAGAAAGTCGGCTTTGTGGGCGGCATGGACATTCCCCTGATCCGCACCTTCAACTGCGGCTATGTCCAGGGCGCCAAGGCGACCGATCCGAAAATCGAAGCGTTCCAGAACATGGTCGGCACCACTGCCGCCGCCTGGAACAACCCGGCCAAGGGCGGTGAGCTGGCGCGCGCGCAGTTCGATCGCGGCGTGGACGTCGTGTTCGCCGTAGCCGGTGGCAGCGGCATGGGCACCATCGAAACGGCCAAGCAAAAGGGCAAGCTGGCCATTGGCGTGGACTCGAACCAGAATTATGTAGCACCTGGCACCATGCTGACCTCCATGGTCAAGCGCGTCGATCTGGCCATCTACGACTCCTTCATGCAGATCAAGAACGGCAGCTGGAAGCCGGGCGTGGTCTACAAGGGCCTCAAAGAGGGCGGCGTGGACTGGGTAGTTGACAAGGACAACCGCAAGGTGGTCTCGCCAGAGATGGAAAAGCGCGTCAACGAAGCCAAGACCAACATCATCAACGGCAAGGTCAAGGTGCACGACTACCGCATCAACAGTACCTGCCCGGTCTGATTTTTTTTCTTCGCCATTTGAAAGCGCGCCGCGCCGGCTTGTCCGGTCCGGCGCGCTTTTGAAATAACCTCTGATCCCTATGCAGCCAGCTGTAGAATTTCGCAACATAAGCAAGGCCTTCGGCGCCGTGCAAGCGAACGCCGACGTCAGCTTCAGCATCGCCAAAGGCTCGATCCATGGCGTGATCGGCGAGAACGGCGCCGGCAAGTCGACGCTCATGAGCATCCTGTATGGCTACTACAATGCCGACAGCGGGCAAGTGCTCATCGACGGCGCGGCGCAGAACATCCGCACCAGCCACGAAGCCATCGCCCTGGGCATCGGCATGGTGCACCAGCACTTCATGCTGGTCGAGAACATGACCGTGCTCGACAACATCATGCTCGGCGCCGAAGGCGGGTTTCGACTGGCCGGCCAGCGCGCGCTGGTGGAAGCGAAACTGCGCGAGATCTGCGCGCGCTACCGCCTCGACGTCGACCCGCTGGCGGTCATCGACGACCTCTCGGTGGGCGCCCAGCAGCGAGTTGAAATCCTCAAGCAGATCTACCGCAGCGCCAACATCCTGATCCTGGACGAGCCGACCGCCGTGCTCACAGCGCAGGAAACCGCCTCGCTGTTCGAGATCCTGCGCCTGTTCAAGGAACAGGGCAAGACCATCATCCTGATCACCCACAAGCTCGGTGAAATCATGGAGATCACCGATGAAGTGACGGTGCTGCGCGCAGGCCGCGTGGCCGGCGCCGTGCACACCGCAGCGACCTCCAAGGAAGAACTGGCCAATATGATGGTCGGACGCCCCATCGTCAGCGAGCTCCCGCGCCTGCCTTACAGTCCGGGCGAAGTGGTGCTCGAAGTGGGCGAACTGGAATTGACAGATGGCGCCGGCGTGCGCCTGCTGGCCGACATCAACTTCAGCTTGCGCGCCGGCGAAATCGTCGCCATTGCCGGGGTATCTGGCAACGGCCAAAGCGAATTGATGCAGATCCTGGCGGGCATGCGCCTGCCCACCGGCGGCCATGTCCAGTTCATGGGCCGCAGCCTGCCGTTTTTGAACCGCCGCGACGCCGATGGCCTGCCGGCGGTGTTCCGCGACCTGGGCATCGGCCACGTTCCCGAAGACCGCCTGCGCGACGGCGTGATCAAGGATTTTTCGGTCATGCAGAACACCGTGTTTGGCTACCAGGACCGGGTCAGGAACAAATGGGGCATGTTCGACTTCAAGGCCATCGCGGCGCGCTGTGCGCACCTGTTGCAGGCTTTCGACGTCCGCCCCAGCAACCCGGACCTGCGCATTGGCCTGCTCTCGGGCGGCAACCAGCAGAAAGTGGTGATCGCGCGCGAAGTATCGGCCGCGCCCAAGCTCATGTTGGTGGGTCAGCCTACGCGCGGGGTCGACATCGGCACCATTGAAAGCATCCACACCCAGTTGCTGCGCATGCGCGACGAAGGCGTGGCCATTTTGCTCGTCTCGGTGGAACTGGAAGAAGTGCGCGCGCTGGCCGACCGCATCATCGTCATGTCGGGTGGGCGCATTACCGGTGAACTCAAGATAGAAGAATTCGATACCACCCGCATCGGACTGCTGATGGGCGGAATGCACAAAACATGAAAACGACTGAACTCCCGCGCTGGGCCAGCGGCTTTGCCCTGCCCCTTCTGAACCTGCTCACCGCGCTGGTGGTGGCTGGCCTGGTGATCCGCCTGCTCGGCGAAAGCCCGATCGAATCGCTGCAGATCCTGATTGGTAATTCGCTCAACCTCGACTCACTCGGCTACACCCTGTTCTACGCCACCACCTTCATCTTCACCGGCCTGTCGGTATCGATCGCCATGAAGGCCGGCTTGTTCAACATCGGCACCGAAGGCCAGATGTACGTGGGCGGACTGGGACTGACGGTGGCCATGCTGGCGCTCGACGCCACGCTGCCGGCCATTTTGCTGATCCCGGCGGCGATCGCCTGCAGCATGCTGTTCGGCGCCATGTGGGCCTACCTGCCGGGCTACCTGCAGGCGCGGCGCGGCAGCCACATCGTCGTCACCACCATCATGTTCAACTTCATCGCGGCCAGCCTGATGAACTTCGTGATCGTCAAGTACCTGATTCCCGAAGGCGAACAGAATACTTCGAGCCGCAATTTTTCCGAAGCTGGCTCGATGCCGCGCCTGGGCGAATGGATTCCTAATTTCGCCGACGCCCCGCTGAACCTGAGCTTCCTGCTGGCGATCGCCGCACTGGCCGTGTACGGGATCGTGGTGTGGCGCTCGCCATGGGGCTACAAGCTGCGCGCCACAGGGCTCAACCCCAATGCCGCGCACTACGCGGGTGTGTCGATCAGCCGCATGATCATCGTCGCCATGCTCATTTCCGGCGCCCTTGCAGGATTGGCGGCGGTCAACTCGATCATGGGCTCGACCCACTACCTATCGCTGAGTTTTCCGGCCGGCGCGGGCTTTGTCGGCATCGCGATTGCGCTGATGGGGCGCCAGCACCCGGTCGGCATTTTTCTGTCGAGTGTACTGTTCGGCGCCCTGATCCAGGGTGGCGGCGAGCTGTCGTTCCAGAAGCCGGCGATCCCGCCCGAGACCTTCATCTTCATCCAGGGCCTGATCATCCTGTTCTGCGGCGCGATGGAAAACCTGTACGGTCCGGCGCTGCTTAAACTGCTCAATTCGCGAAAGGGCTGAGCCATGTTCGAAGATCTGCATCTCGGCGCCATCGTCGTCTCCACCATCCGCAACGCCCCGGTCCTGATTTTTGCGGCCATGGCCGGCCTGTTCGCCGAGCGTAGCGGCGTGATCGACCTCGCGCTCGAAGGCAAAATGCTGGCCAGCGCGTTCGCCTCGGCGGCCGTGGCTTTCTCGACCCAGAACGTACTGTATGGACTGGCCGCGGGCATGGCCGTATCGGCCGCGCTGGCGCTGATCCAGGGCTTTGTGAGCATTACCCAGAAGGGCAACCAGCTGGTGGGCGGCATCGCCATCAACATCGCCATGAGCGGCCTGACCTTCGTGCTGGCCGAGTATTTTTTCCACCAGGGCGGGCAGACGCCGAACCTGGGCGACGTGCGCCTGACTGAAATCATCCTGCCCGGGACAGCGGCGCTCAAGGACGTGCCGTTTCTTGGCTGGTTCTACGCCAGCGTGCTGGGTGGGCACACGATTTTGGTGTACCTCGCGTTCGGCCTGATCCCGCTGGTGCACTGGGTGCTGTATCACAGCCGCTTCGGCTTGCGCCTGCGTGCCTGCGGCGAGAACCCGCACGCCGCCGATGCGGCGGGCGTGAGCGTCGAGAGCACCCGCTTCGCCGCCATGTTCATCGCCGGCGTCCTGTGCTCGTTCTCGGGCGCCTACATCTCGATGGTACAGAGCGGCTTCTTCCTGCGCGACATGACGGCCGGCGCCGGCTACCTGGCGCTCACCGCCATGGTGTTCGGTAACTGGCGCCCGATGTACACAGCCTTGGGCTGCATCATGTTCGGCTTTTTCTCCGCGGTGCAAATCCAGATCGAAGGCGTCGACCTGCCGCTGGTGGGCCGCATTCCGGGCTCGCTGATCCAGATGATTCCGTACGTGGTGACGGTGATCGTGCTCGCCGGCCTGATGGCCAAATCGGTGGCGCCCAAAGCGATCGGCCAGCCCTTCGTCAAATCGCGATGAGACGCTGGGCGAAGCACCTGATTGCTCTCGCCTGTGTCCTCGTGATCGATGCCGTCGCCGTGTTCGGCGTCGGCGAATATCTGAGCGCCCCGGTGCGGCATGCCGTGGGCGCCCCTCCTCCCGAACTGTATGCCAGCGACGTCCTGATTCCTACGCCACGCGGCCCCGTCACGGGCTGGGTAGCGCGCGGCGCTGGCGACGGCGTGGTGATCCTGCTGCACGGCGTGCGCGCCAGCCGCCAGCAAATGAGCGCGCGCGCGTTATGGCTGAACCGGCTGGGCTACAGCGTGCTGCTGATCGACCTGCCGTCGCATGGGCACAGCGCCGGCAAGCGTATCACCTTCGGAGCGCATGAAGCCGACGCCGTGCGCTCCGCGATAGCATGGGTACGGCGCAGCATGGCGGGACACAAAGTGGGCGTGATCGGCGTATCACTGGGGGCCGCCGCGCTGGTGCTGTCCAGGCCTGGCGCCACTGTGGACGCGGTGGTGCTCGAAGCTATGTATCCGACCATCGAAGAAGCGATTGAAAACAGGCTGCGCATGTATCTTGGCGCGCCCGGCGCCTGGCTGGCGCCCTTGCTGTCCTGGCAGCTGCCGCTGCGCCTTGGCGTAGCGCTTGAGCGGCTGCGTCCCATCGACGCGATGAGCGCCCTGGCCAGTCCCGTGCTGGTGATCGGTGGCGAAGAGGACCGCCACACCAGCGCGGCCGAGACGCGCCGCATCTTTGCAGCCGCGCGCGCCGACAAGGCCTTATGGCTGGTGCCGGGAGCCGCCCATAGCGACCTGTACGCGTATTCCAAAGCGAATTACGAAATGCGGATTGGCGGATTTCTTCAAGCAAAGCTTAGGCGCTGACCACGGTCAGATCGACTGCAACAACATTCGGGGTCAGGCCCAGAAAAGCTACACGGGCTGATCTGCTGCGCAACAACGCCGGGGTCAGCTCCAGAAAAGCTACACGAGCTGAGCGGCATTCTGAGCGTTCAATTGATTTTTAACGCTTATGGCCAATACAGGTCCTGATAAATTGGCTGGATGACTCGTCCGCTTCGCATTCAGTTTCCGGGTGCGCTCTATCATGTGATGGCGCGCGGTGATCGACGCCGCCCAATTTTTCATCGTGACGACGACTTTCGCCAGTGGCTCGCCAGGCTAGGCCTCTCGTGCGAGCGATTTAATGCCGTCGTCCACGCATACTGCCTAATGCCCAATCACTATCATCTATTGATAGAGACTCCTGACGCGAACTTATCGCGAGTGGTTGGATATCTAAATGCCAGCTATTCTCAGCTCTTCAATCGACGTTACGATCAGGTCGGTCATGTGTTCCAGGGACGCTTTAAGTCCATCCTGGTTCAACGGGATACCTATCTGCTTGAACTCGCGCGCTATATCATGCTAAACCCGGTGCGCGCGATGCTCACACAGCACGCTTCAGATTGGCCGTGGAGTAGCTTAGCCTTGATGTTAGCCGGGCAAGATGTGCCGGCCTGGTTCGATCGAACATGGCTTCTGACCCGATTCAGCGAACGCGAGGAGGAGGCCAAGGTGGCTTTCCGAGAGTTTATGGTTGCCGGAATAGGCGGTGCGAACCCGCTTGAGTCGGCAAAGCATCAGCTGGTCTTAGGCGACGCAGCATTCGTAGTACAGCACGTGTCCGGGAAGGTACCTGCAGATATGAAGCCCATATTAAAGAGCCAGCGTGGCATTGCCGCCATGACCCTTGAGCACTACGTGAAAACGAGTAGCTCACGCAACGAGGCCATGTCGGCAGCCTACCGATCGAAGGCTTTCACGATGAGGCAAATAGCCCAGCACTTCAAGACAAACGCTAGCACAGTCAGCCGTGCCATTCGCGCGTTCGACGCAGCGTTCCCAACTGCCGACACTGAAAAGTGTAAGTAGCCGGCGTTAATTCGATCACTAACTGTCGCGCTTCCCTGCTCACTCCGGCGTTACTGAAACACCTGACAGAGCCTCGCTGCGTCTACGTCTGAGCTTGTGTGGCATTTCTGGAGCTGACCCTGGGGTCGTTGCAGTCCCCCCCAGGGCTATTGCATGCTAGCGAAGAGCTCGTATAGCTTTTCTGGAGCTGACCCCGGCGGTTGTTGCGCGGCTTGCTGCTTACGGCCAGATGGTTTTCAGCAGCGCGGCCAGGTTGTAGCCGCCCTTGATCAGCTGGGTCTTGGCCAGCGCCGAACTTGGCACCGGATAGTTCGGTCCCATCTCGAGCGTGAAGTTGTAGTACACCTCGCCCTTGCTGGACGTCTGCCGCACTGGCAGGCCCGGCGTGACGTCGGTGTAGGCCACCTTGGCCGCCACCAGCGCGTCGTTGGCCCACTGGTAAGGCCAGGTCACCGGATCGCCAGTGTTCTTGGCCACTTGCGGCTGCGATTCAATCGCCTTTTGCGCGAACTGCTCGGGCGTCTTGGTGCTGATGCGGCGCATCGCGTAATCGACCACCGTGCCATCCCAGTACGAGTGGAACGGCCGCGTGGTGCGCTTTTTTTCGTTCTCGCCCAGCGGCCGTGGCTCGCCCGGGATGTGCGCACGGCTGATGGTTTCGATCTTGGCTTCATCGAGCAGCAGGTTGTT
Source organism: Pseudomonadota bacterium (assembly GCA_040385745.1). Lineage (GTDB taxonomy): Bacteria > Pseudomonadota > Gammaproteobacteria > Burkholderiales > Burkholderiaceae_D > Telluria_A. The sequence goes on along the minus strand of JAZKGU010000054.1, from coordinate 27,101 downwards.
ACCGCCGCGCGATTCGAAGATCTTGAGCGCGTCGACTTCAGCCTGCTGCGCCGGCACCACGAACTTGCCATCCGCGCTCACATACGCTGAACCCATGTGCAGCGGCTGGTGGATGTCGCCGGTCATGTGCACGATCAGCAGCAAGGCCTGGCGCTTGGTGAAGCCCAGCGGATTGTGTTCGGGACCGGTCTTGCCTTGCAGGACCGCGATGGCGCGCTTGAGCGTCTTGACGATGTCGTTCGGGTTGCTGCCCACCGCGTCGTCATGATAATGCGTGAGCTGGAACGGCAGGTTGGCGTAGTGGTACTCGTTGTGCAGCGGGTTGACCTTGGTGTAGTCGAGCATCTCCGGGGTGGGCGGGGTGTAGCCAAAACCGCCCTTGGCGCTGTCGGCCCAGTTCGACACCGACTCCAGGCTTTCGCCGGCCATCAGCAGCGCGGCGATCTGCTTTTCAGCGTTGGTCCCCTTGAGCAGCTTGTCGGCGATGGCGCCTACTGCGCGGTGGCCTTCGTTGCCCCACGCCTGCGCGTTGAGCGAGACAAAAGCGCTCGACAGCGCCAGTACACATGCCAGTTTTTTCATTGTTCGCACTCCAGGTTCATTGCATCGGGTAGGTAAAGGGCCAGGTCAGTCGACCCGGGTGACACGCGCTTCAGGCACCAGGGTGCCCGCTGGCGCGCCGGCTTTCTGGCTGCGCGCGAGATAGTCGATGAAGGAGTCGAGGTCGCGAATGCCGGTGTCGCGCACGTTGGTCCCTTCCTTGAGCACGGTGAAGCCGTCGCCGCCTTCGGCGATGAAGTTGTTGACCACCACCCGATAGGTGGCGGCCGGGTCGATCGCTTTGCCATTGAGCTTGAGACTGCCCGGGACAATGCGCGCACCCTTGGGCCGTGCCGCGCTCCATTGATAGCTCAGGCCGCGCCCGACTTGCAGCAGCGCGCGCGCGGGATCGTCAAATTTATCCTTCCATTGCTGCTCAAGCACGGCCTGCACCTGGGCTCCGCTCAGGTCCATTGTCACCAAAGTGTTCGAGAATGGCAGCACGGCCTGCACCTGCCCCAGGGTGACCGACATGTCGGCGCCGGCTTCAAGGTCGCGCCGCAGGCCGGCAGGGTTCATCAGCGAGATCTGGGCGCGGTCTACGCGCGCCGCGTCGAGCATGGCGTCGGCCACCAGGTCGCCCAGCGCGGATTCGCCGCCAGGGCTCTGCTTGCGCGTCACCGGCGAGGCGGCCAGCTTGGCCACCGGCCGGGCCAGCGCAACATCGCTGCGTGCCTTGATCGAGGCCAGGTAGGCGGCCAGCACCGGGTCTTCCGGATAGGCGCCCTGCTGCATGACTTCATTCTTGACGCTGACGTTGCGCACCGCGTGCGATACCGGGTCGACCAGCAGGCGAATGCGCGACAGTACATGTCCGCCCATCTCGGCCTGGGTGATGGTGCGCTCGCCCACCTTGCACTGAAAGCCACGGTGGGTGTGGCCGCTGACGATCAGGCGGATGGCCGGGTCGAGCCGCTCGGCGATGCCGACGATCGGTCCCTTGAGGTTTTTGCAGTCAGGCTGGTTGTAGGCTTCGTCGGTGTGCCCGCCTTCGTGGATCAGCACCACGAACACCTTGGCGCCTTCGGCACGCGCGCTGCGCACGGCGCCGTTGATGGCGTCGGCTTCGTCGGTGAAGCTCAGGCCCGCCACGCCGGACGGCAGCACCAGGCCGGGTGTGTTGCGCAGCACGGCGCCGATGAAGGCTACCTTGACGCCCTTGGCCTGCTCGATGCGGTAGGCCGGCAGCAAGGTCTTGCCGGTGGCGCTGTCGAGCACATTGGCGGCCAGGTAGCGGAAGTTTACGCCGCGGTAGTCGGGTGTGAACTTGCAGGCGCGGTCCGGGCGCACCGATGTGCAGCCGCCGTTTTGCTGGCGCAGCAGTTCGGCGCGGCCGTTGTCGAATTCGTGATTGCCAGCCGCGCTCGCGCGCAGGCCCAGCATGTCGAGCGCTGTCAGGGTCGGTTCGTCCGCCCACATTTGCGAGATGGCCGGGCTGGCGCCGATCAGGTCACCGGCGGCCACGAGCATCAGCTCGGGATCCTCGGCACGCCAGGCTTTGAGGGCGCCGCCCAGACGACCAATGCCACCTGCCTGCACGGTCACGCTCTGGGCGCTGCCGGTGCTGGTGTAGGTGAATTTGCCGCCTTCGAGGTGGCCGTGAAAATCGTTCATGCCGACCACGTTCAGTTCGATCGGGGCCGAGGGACGCGTGGCGCAGCCGGCCAGCAGCAAGGCCGCGGCAAGGGATGCGCACAGGGGACGAAATTGTATAGTCATGGCAGAGAGCATAACCGAAGAGCGGCGCGGGCGCAGCTCTCAGGCAAGGCAAAAATGTAGCCGATATGTATCAGCTGTAAGTTCAAAAAAAAACGGCTGGTGTCGCCACCAGCCGTCCTGTTACTTCAAGTCAGCTCGATTAGAACTCGTACTTGAAGGTAGCCTGAATTGCCCACTGCGACTCGCCCTTGGCCTGGCGGGTGATGGTCTCTTCCAGCGGACGCACCGAGTACACATACTTGCCGTCAGCCGACAGACCTGCATAGTCAACGAAGCTGCGCGCGACGCCGCCAGCGCTCTGGAACGCGACTTCATCGATACGGCCCCAACGCTTGTTGATCAGGTTGCCGAAGTTCAGGAAGTCCAGCGAGAAGGTGGCCTTCTGCTTGCCGAAGGTGGCCAACTCCTGGCTGATGCGCAGGTCGATACTGTTGGCCCAAGGCGCGCGGTCCGAATTGCGGCCCACGGTCTTGCCAGCCGAACGCTTGAGCACGTCGTTTGCATTGACGATGTCCCAGAAACGCTGCTCGCCAGCCTTGTTGGTCGCGGTGTCGCCGAAGAACACGACTTCGCCCGAGCCAAATGCAGTTGGAACGTACATCAAGTCGTTACCGGCAACGGCGTCGCCGTTCAAGTCGTTGTTGATGGTCCAGCTGTATGGCTTGCCCGAACGGCCTTCGTAGAAGATACCGAAGCGCGTGTTGTTGTTGCCAAAGAACTTCTTCTGGAAGGTGAACAGCGCGTTGACGCGGTCACGCACCAGATAGCTCGACTCGGCCGCGATCTCTTCGTTTGGATTGAAGATCGAGCGGGCGTTGAAGTTCGACAGTGCGACCGACGAGGTCAGTGGCGACACTTCGGTGGCATCGGTGCGGGTGAAGGCGATCGACCAGCCCAGGCCCTTGGTCATCGGACGCGACAGCGACATGGTCACGACGTTGCCGTCGCCCTTGTCGGTCTTCTTGGCCAGCAGCACGTTGTTGAAGTTGGCGTTCGACAGTGCACGCGAGCGTACGCTGCAACCGTTGGTCGACAGGGCGCCCGAAGCGCTGAAGCAGTTAGCCGAATAGCCACCGAGTGCAACGTTGCCGTTCCAGAACATCTGACGACCATCAGGACCGATGCGGGTTGGCGCGCCCAGGTTCAGGTGCTCGTAGTAGATCGAGTCCTTGTTCTTCAGGTACAGGTACTCGGCGCCAAACACCAGGCCCATCCATGGCAGTTCGGTGTCGAAGGCGATATTCGACTTGTAGATCGAAGGCTGGCGCAGGCTCGGGTCGAGGAAGTCGACGTTGGCCGCTGGGGTGGCGCCAGCAACCAGCTCGGGCTTCTGCGCATCCGGGTTGGAGCTGAACAGACCGCCACCAACCGGGCAAGCCGGGGTCGAGGTGGTGCTGCAGCTGACCACGCGGGTTGCCACTCCTGGGTTCGAGAACGGGTTCGACAGCCATACGGTTGCCGCAGCGCCCTGGAACAGGCCTACACCGCCGCGCAACTGCATGTTCTTTTCTTCGCTCAGCTTGTAGTTAAAGCCGAAACGCGGCTGGAACAGCTTCTGGCCGTCGATGGTGACAGTGTTGTCCAGACCGAAGCCGCCGGTTTCGCGCACGCCGGTGGTGGCGTTGCCAGCCACGCGGGCTTGTGCAGCAGCATCGTTACGCTTAGGCGTACGGTCCACGCTCGACTGGTCGAGACGCGCGCCGTAGGTCAGGGTCAGGCGTGGCGATACATTCCAGGTGTCCTGCAGGAACACGCCGGTGTTCTTAAGCGTGAACTGGGAAATCGCATCCGACAGGCTGCCGCCCACCACAGGGATCTGCACCGAGAACGACGATGGACGACCGATACGGAAGTTCTCCAGCACAGCCTGTTCGATCTGGGCCGCGGTAGCGCCGGTGCCGCAGTTGAAGTTGGTGGCTGCGCCATTGAAGGTGTACTGGTAAGTGGCCGACTCGTTCACGCACGAGAAGGTGTAGTTGCCGTTCACGTCCTGCAGAAAGGCGTTGTAGATCTCGTTCTTGACGACGTCGACGCCGCCCTTGATCTCATGGTCGCCCATCGACAGGTTGCCGCCGAAGTACAGGTCGAGCGTCTTGTTGCCCAGCACGTTGTTCTGGCGGCTACGCTCGGTACCGAAGTTGATGAAGCGGCTGCCGGTGCCGGTGCCCGCTGGGGCGCCCGCTGCCAGAGGACCGTTGAACTGCAGGCCGACGACTGGCAAGCGCGAGTTGTTGCGCGGTACCGAATCGTAGTCACGGGTCGACACTTTGAACTCGGTCGTGAAGTTCGGGGTCCAGTCGGAGAACACCTGGCCGACCATGGTCTTGATGACCTTGTTCTGATCATAGAAATGCGAGCTCAGGGCCACGCCGGACTGCGACAGGCCTGGGAATTGCGGCTCGGACTGGGCGGTCTTGGAGTAGCGGAACATCGCACGATGGTTGTCGTTGATGTTCCAGTCCAGCTTAAGCATGTCTTCGCGGACCTTCAGCTGAGCGCCGGCCGGTACACCAAAGGTGCCGATGTCCATGTTGTAGGTGCTCTTGGCAACGTCGATAGCGCCGGCGATGGCCGCTTGGCTGATACCGACGGTGGTGCCTGCGTTGGTGCCGATCGGGCCAAAGTCAGGCGTGGTGCGCGAGCTGGTGTGCTCTTCGGTCAGGGCGAAGAAGAACAGCTTGTCCTTGATGATCGGACCGGAGACCCACACACCCTTGGTCTTTTCGGTGAAGTCCGGCGCATCGAAATACAGCTGGGTCTGCTTGTTGTAGCGCTGGCCAGCCATGGTGTCGTTGCGGAACACGTAGTAGCCTGCGCCCTTCCAGGTATTGGTACCGGACTTGGTGACCGCGTTGATGTTGGCGCCGGTGTAGCCCTTCTGGGTGACGTCGTAGTTGGCCACGTTGACCTGGACCGACTGGATGGCTTCGATCGAGATCGGCTGGCGCGCGGTCGGGGAACCGTTCGACTCGAGGCCGAAGGTGTCGCTCACGGACACGCCGTCGATGGTCATCGAGTTGTAGCGCGAGTTCTGGCCGGCTACCGAAATTTCGCCGCGCTCTTTGTCAGTCTGCGACACGCGCGGGTCGGCGCGGGCGTAGTCCTGCAGGTTGCGCTGGATCGAGGCCTGGCTGGCCAGTTCAGTGGCGCTGATGGTGGTGCCCGAACCCATGTTCGTGCGCGAGAACTTGTCCGAGCGGGTGGCCGAACCGGTCACGGTAACCGACTGGATCGGGGCGCCGATGGTGGCGTCGACCGATGCCGTCTCGGCCAGGTTCAGGTACACGCCTTCGCGCTTTTCGGTTTGACCGTTCTGGGTGATGACAATGGTGTACGGACCGCCGGTACGCAGACCGCGTGCCACGTAGCGGCCTTCCGCGTCGGTGACGACGGTGCTGACCGAACCCGATTCAACGTGCACGATGGAGACGTTCGCGCCGGCGGCTGGACGGCCGTCCGACGCGGAGATGCGTCCGCCGATTGCCGAGGTGGTGTTCTGTGCGAACGACGGCGCTGTCGACAGCGCGATGGACAATGCCAGCGCCAGCTTGGTCAGCTGAATCCGTTTTTGATTGATCATTGTATAACCCCAAAAAAGTCTAATAGTTATGTTGGAAATCCCCAGCAGATTTCCCTCTTTACTGTGCTGCGATCCTGCCTGAAACCGGGCTTGTGGCCTGTTCCGGCCTATTTTTTTTCCGGCTGTTTGTCTCGTACCAGTCGCCTGTCCTGCGTCCGCAACGGTGTAGCGGACAAAGCGCAGCGCATCATTATGAACATCAAATATGTCACTGCCATGACCTGTTGCGGCGCTGGCGCGACTGGTGATTTTTTACGCTTATTCGATCAACTATGCAGCACACGCCGCAGCTCTGACAAATACCATTTCGTTTAGCTATTTATATATTAAATATATAAATGACAGGTCGGAACACTTGTTTATTACCTAAAAAAGGCGCCCGCCCAGTAGCGGCGCCATAGGAGCGATTATAAATGAGGCATTCTTGAGTGAAATCATTTGCTGGGGATTTTCGACAAAGGTTGGACGGGACGCGCAAATGTGTAGTGCGCTGACCACAGAGATGCCAAACAAGAAAGATTCTGGCGCGTCGCTTCGATGTTTTCTGTACATCCCGGCGCTGTCAAGACAGCAGCAAGGCATGAAAAAAGCCGCCGCGCCCGAGGGCTGCGGCGGCTTTGGCGGGACACGCCCTGACTTTAGTTTGCGCGGCTGGTTTTCGCCAGCGCCGCGATCCCGGCTTCGAATGCAGTAAAGCGCTCGTCGAGCTGGCGCTTCAGACGCGCCTTGTCGGCTTCGGGCAGGAAGGCATAGCGCACGCTGTTGTAGGAGGCTTTTTTCACTTCCGCGTAGCTAGGCTTGTAGCGGCTGGCGAACAGGGTGTACTCCTGCGCCAGCGTGTGCCGCGTCACGCCCGCATCGTCGGTCGAAATCACGTACGGCACACCATAGCGGCGATACAGCGTGAGCGGGTGATTCTGGTCGCGAATGCCGGAGATGAAGCTGTTGGACGTCAGGTTGATTTCGACCGGAATGTCGCGCTCGCGCATGCTCTTCATGATTCCGTAGGCGTTGGTCTCGTGGGCCAGGTCAAGGCCATGGCCGATGCGATTGGCGCCAGCCACGTGGAGGGCCTGGTCGATATGCGAGCGCAGCCCTTCCGGCGGCACATCGCCTAGCGCCAGCTCGCCGGCATGCAGCGCCAGCTTCGCATTCGGGAACTCCTTCTTGAGGAACTGGAACATCTTCATGTGCAGCGCGTAGTCGCGCATGGAGATATGGTTGCTCTCCTGCCCGACGATATTGAGGCCGACGATGAGCGGGTTGGTGCTCGATGCCTTCAGGCCCGACACCATCTGGGCGAACACCATCGAGGGCGAGAAGAAGCGCAGTACATAGCCCTGGTAGCGCATGGTAAAGCGGGCGTCATCCACCCCGGCGTGGGCCGCGGTGGCGCTGGCGCTGTAGGCCGCTACGCTCTTGTTGAAGTCGGCGTTGATCTCGAGGGCGGCGCGCCAGCGGCGCAGCTGCTCGGCCAGCTGAGCGTCGCTCAGCCCGGGCTGCAGCACTGCCTTGTCGAAGGCGGCGTCGATGGCGAAGGGCGCCAGTTCGAAGATCGTTTCGATGTAGGAGACGTTTTCCTCGATCGCGCGCTGCTTGAGCGTGAGCAGGCCGGCGTTGGTGTTGGTCGCCGCCAGGTCGTTGAAGTAGCCGAACGTCGAGAAGAACTGGCGGTCCGGCGGCGGCTGGATGGCGCCGTGATTGTCGAAGTCCTTGCTCGACCAGCGCTGCAGCAGCTCGCGGTAGGTGTAGTCGTCGTTCATCACGTCGTCCGTGCCCAGGCAGGTGCGCTGGGCCGGCTGCAGGGCGCGCTGGGCTGCATTGATGGCCGGATCGGTCACGATCTTGTAGCTGCCCTTGTCGACGCAGTAGTTCTGCTTGTCCAGCCAGCTCAGATACTGCTCGGCGTAGATGGCGCCCGAATAATGGTGGTGCAGATCGCCGCCTTTGGGCATCTGGCTGAAGAACATGGTCAGCTCGGCGCTGCGCGGTGTGTCGCCCGCCACCAGCGCGGCCAGGTGGCGCGCGGTGGCTGCCTCGTTGGCCGACGGCGCAGCGTGCGCGCTAGCGGCAGCGGCGGCCAGGGCCAGGGCGGCGAAACGAAGGCTGGTCGTTGTCATGGTCATCAATGCTCTTTCAGTAGAAATCAGGATGGATCGCGCTGGTGCACCTTGACGCCGGCCGAATAAGTCGCCATCACAGCGCGGTCATCGCCCAGCAGCGCCAGTGCAAACAGCAGTTCCTCGAGCTCGTCGCAGCGCTCGGTGCGGCGCGCCAGCAGTGGCGTCGCGCGCGGGTCGAGCACGATGAAGTCGGCTTCGGCGCCAGGGGCAAAGTTGCCGATGGTGCCTTCGAGTCGCATGCTGCGTGCAGCACCCAGCGTGGCCAGGTAGAACATGCGCACGGCGGGCAGGTAGCTGCCTTTCAAGCGTGCTACTTTATAGGCTTCATTCATGGTTTGCAACATGGAGAAGGAAGTACCAGCTCCCACGTCGGTCGCCAGTGACAGGTTCACGCGCGCAGCATCGGCGCGTTCGAAATCGAACAAGCCGCTGCCCAGGAACAGATTGGAGGTGGGGCACACCGCCGCCGCCGCGCCCGATTCGGCCATGCGCGCGAAATCGCGTTCATCGAGCCAGATGCAGTGCCCGTACACAGCGCGCTCGCGCATCAGGCCAAAGCTGTCGTACACATCGAGGTAGCTGCGCGCGCCCGGGAACAGCGACTGCACCCATTTGCATTCGTCGGGATTCTCCGACACGTGGGTCTGAATGAAGGTGTCGGGATAGGCGCGCGCCAGCTCGCCCGTCAGGCGCAGCTGCGCTTCGCTCGAGGTGGGTGCGAAGCGCGGCGTGATGGCGTACAGGTTGCGGCCATGGTTGTGCCATTTGCGGATCAGCTCTTCGCTGGCGCGCACGCCGCCTTCGGCGCTATCGCACAAAAAGTCGGGGCAATGGCGGTCCATCAGCACTTTGCCGGCGGCCATGCGCAGATTGCGCGCCTGGCTGGCCTCGAAAAAGGCGTCGACCGATTCCCGGTGCACGGTGCAGTAGACCATCGCCGTGGTGGTACCGCAGCGTAGCAGCTCGTCGAGAAAGAACTCCGCCACTGCGCGCGCATGTACCGGGTCGCCGAACTGGCGCTCGGTGGGGAAGGTGTAGGTTTCGAGCCAGGGCAGCAGGCCGGGCGCGGGCGAGGCGATCATGTCGGTCTGCGGAAAATGCAGGTGGGTGTCGATAAAGCCCGGCGTAATCAGCTTGCCGCGGTAGTCATGCACCACAGTCCCGGGCGGGAGCGTCGGGAGCAGGCGATCATATTCGCCGGCCGCCTGGATGCGGCCGTTCTGGACGATCAGCAGGCCGTCACGGTGCCAGGCATAGGCGTCATCGGGCGCAAATGCCGGGTCGGCGTGAAAGTGCAGCAAGCTGGCGCGATAGGCTTGCAGGTGGGCGGATGGTGCGATGGACATGCTGTTCTCTCAATTACGTTCTACAGGACGCGAGCTGGCGCTGCGGCACTGTGGCGGCGCGCTGTGCCTGGGCTTCCCACACAGCGAGCAACTGGGCGCACACCGAGGCGGCAATGACCGCCGGCGCCTTGTCGCTTATGCCTGGCAGGCCGATCGGGCAGACCATGGCCTGGATGTGGGCCTCGTCGGCGCCGCGCGCGCGAAGGCGGTGTTCGAATTGTTTGCGCTTGGTGCCCGAGCCAATCAGCCCGAACCAGCCTACGTCGACGCGCGCCACGATAGCCTCGGCCAAGCGCTGGTCGAGCGCGTGGCTGTGAGTCATGACCAGGTAGCTGGCTCCGGCGGGGGCTGCCGCCACCAGCGCTTCTGGGGTGTCGCTAGCTTCAACGATGACATTGGCCGGCACGACGGTCGGAAACATATCCTCGCGCTCGTCGATCCAGCTCACCCTGCACGGCAGCTCGGCCAGTGCGCGCACCATGGCCGCGCCGACATGGCCGGCGCCAAACAGCAACAGCTGGGCGCGCGGCGCGGCCACCAGGTCGACCAACCAGCGCCTGCTGTCCTGCTCCTGCATCAAATGGGTGCCGTGGAAGGTAGCAAAGCGCGGCGCCGGTCCGCCTGCAAGCTGGCTGCCATGCTGGTCGAACAGTGCACTGTCGGCAGGGCCGTCGAGGGCCACCAGGCGCCAGGTGTCGAGCGTGCGGCGCTGGTCCAGCAGGGCCGAGTGAGCGACATCAAGCAGCTCGAACATCAGGTGCACCACGCCGCCGCAGCATTGGCCCAGGCTGGGACCGAGGGCATACCGTTCGAGCTGGCGCGCTCGGGTTGAGCCTAGCATGGAGCGCGCGGTCTCGATGGCGCGTTGTTCAAGGTGACCGCCGCCAATGGTGCCGCGAACGCGACCGGCTTCCACCAGCATGCGCGCGCCCTGCTCGCGCGGACCGGAGCCTTCGACCAGCGCCACCGTGACCAGCACGGCGCCAGCGCCGCAATGAAGCCAGCTGTCCATCAGGCCGCCGTCTTCATGGCCGCTTCAACCGCAGCGACGGCATTGAGAATCGCTTCGCTGGTGGCGGGCGCGTTGAGCGGCGGGTTGACCTGGTGCTCGCCCACGCTCGATACGGCGTCGCGAATCGCAAAGAACACCGAGAAGGGCAGCAGCAGCGGTGGCTCCCCGACCGCCTTGGAGCGGTGGATGCTGTCCTCAACATTGTGGTTGTCGAACAGGCGCACGCGGAAGTCTTCAGGACAGTCGGACACGCCCGGGATCTTGTAAGTGGACGGTGCGTGCGTCATCAGCTTACCGCCAGCATTCCACCACAACTCCTCGGTGGTGAGCCAGCCCATGCCCTGGATAAAAGCACCCTCGACCTGGCCGATATCGATGGCCGGATTAAGCGATTTGCCGGCGTCGTAGAGCGCGTCGGCGCGGAGCAGCTTCCATTCGCCAGTCAGTGTGTCGACTACCACCTCGGCCACCGCCGCGCCATACGAATAATAGGAAAACGGATGCCCGCTCATGGTTTTGGGATCCCAGTGCAGGTGCGGGGTGGCGTAAAAGCCGTCCGACCACAGCTGCACGCGCGCCAGATAGGCTTTCTGGACCAGCACCGGGAACGCGATTTCGTGGCCATTCACGTGCACCATATCGGCCGCGAACAGCACTTCGGCGGCCACGCCGCCATACAGCTTGACGGCATATTCGGCCAGCCGCTGGCGAATCGTGCGCGCCGCATCCTGGGCCGCCTTGCCATTGAGGTCGGCCCCGGTGGAAGCTGCGGTGGCCGAGGTGTTGGACACCTTGCTGGTATCGGTGGCGGTGGCGCGCACGCGCGCCAGGTCTACGCCCAGCTCATGCGCGACCACCTGCATTACCTTGGTGTTGATGCCCTGCCCCATCTCGGTGCCGCCGTGGTTGACCAGGATCGAGCCGTCCACGTACACGTGCACCAGCGCGCCGGCCTGGTTAAGGTGGGTGACATTGAAGGCGATACCGAACTTGACCGGGGTGAATGCCAGGCCTTTTTTGAGCACCGGGCTGGTACGGTTGAAGGCGTCGACGGCGGTGCGGCGGGCGCGGTAATCGCTGCTAGCTTCCAGTTCTGCCGACAGCGCATGGATGACATTATCGACCACCACCTGGCCGTAAGGGGTGACGTTGTCAGAATCGGTGCCGTAGAAATTCAGGCGCCGGATGTCGAGCGCGTCGCGACCCAGATTGCGTGCGATTTCGTCGATGATGTATTCAATTGCAATGGCGCCCTGCGGCCCGCCGAAGCCACGAAACGCGGTATTGGACTGGGTGTTGGTCTTGCCGCAGGCGGCGCGGATATCGACGTCGGACAGGTAGTAGGTATTGTCGAAGTGGCAGACGGCGCGCGTGGCGACGGGACCGGACAGGTCGGCCGAGTAACCGGCGCGCGAGACCATGTCGACCTTGGCGGCGATAATTTTTCCCTGGTCGTCGTAACCGACTTCGTACTCGTAATGAAAACAGTGGCGCTTGCCGGTGACGAGCATGTCGTCGTCGCGGTCGGCGCGCAGCTTGACCGGGCGCTTGAGCCTGGCGGCGGCGATGGCCGAGGCGGCTGCCCACAAGGCGGACTGGGATTCCTTGCCGCCAAAGCCGCCGCCCATGCGCCGGCATTCGACCACGATGTTATGCGAGTGCAGGCCCAGCGCATGGGCCACCACGTGCTGCATCTCGCTGGGGTGCTGGGTCGAGCACAGCACCAGCATGCCCTGGTCCTCCTTGGGGATGGCATACGAAATCTGCCCTTCCAGGTAGAACTGCTCCTGCCCGCCCACGTACAGTTCACCCTTGACCGAATGGGGTGCACGCGCAAACGCTGCGTCAAAATCGCCGCGCTTGAGCTGCATGGGCGGCAGCACATAGGATTTGGCGGCGCGCGCGGCCTGTGGGGTCAGGATGGCCGGCAGTTCCTCGTACGTGACCTGGGCCAGGCGCGCGGCGCGGCGCGCGTTGTCGTGGGTGTCGGCCACCACAATGAAGATCGGCTGGCCCACGTACATCACCAGGCCATCGGCCAGGATGGGATCGTCGTGGATGATCGGACCGCAATCATTGGTGCCGGGAATATCGGCCACCGTCAGCACGGCGGCCACGCCAGCGCTGGCGCGCACCGGCGCCAGGTCGATGGCGAGGATTTTTGCGTGCGCCTTGGACGACAGGCCGAGCGCCGCGTGCAGGGTGCCCTGCACTTCCGGGATGTCGTCGGTATAAGTGGCCTGGCCCAGCACGTGCAGCTGGGCCGATTCGTGGACGCGCGACTGGCCCACGCCAGTCCATGCTGCTTTCAATGCCGGGGTGACTGCGTCATTCATCGTTATTCCTTACGCATGCACGGCAAAGACATCGAGCGCACCGGCAGCCAGCGGGGCATCGACGCGGGTTTCAAACCAGAAGCGGCGCAGCAGGTTCTGGGCGGCCTTCATGCGATAGGCGCTCGAAGCGCGCATGTCGGACAGGGGCGCGTAATCCTGCGCCAGGGCCGCCATTGCGGCGCTGGCGGATGACTCATCCCAGCTCTGCCCGAGCAGCGCCGCTTCAGCCGCCGTGGCGCGCTTGGGAGTGGCGGCCATGCCGCCAAACGCTAAGCGCGCCTCGACGATGGTCGCGCCATCCAGACGCAGCGCGAAGGCCGCGCACACTGCCGAGATATCCTGGTCGAAGCGCTTGGCCAGCTTGTAGGTGCGGAACGCTACACCGGCGCGTGGCAGGGGAATGCGCACGGCCTGGACGAATTCGTCCGGCCGCATGGCCTTTTTTTGATAGGCCAGGTACAGGTCTTCGAGCGGCATGACACGCACGCCGGCGGACCCGCGCAGCACCACTTGGCTGCCCAGGGCGATCAGCCAGGGCATCGAGTCGCCGATGGGCGAGCCGTTGGCGACATTGCCGCCAAGGGTGCCCACATTGCGGATCGGGAGCGAGGCGAAGCGCTGCCACATGGCGGCCAGTTGGCTCGGGTAATGGGCGGCGGCAGCGCGATAGGCATCTTCCAGCGTGACGCCGGCGCCGATTTCAAGCATGCCCTCGCTCTCGACGATGGTGGCCAGCGCGCTCACCTGCCCCAGGTAAATGATGTCGCCCAGTTCGCGCATCTGCTTGGTGACCCACAGGCCGACGTCGGTGGAACCTGCCAGCAGGGTCGCGTCCGGGTTGGCCGCACGCAGGGCGACGAGTTCGTCGAGGGTGCGCGGCGCGTGGAACTGGCGGCCCGGCGCGCCGTAGCTGACGCCAGTCTCGCGTTGCAGCGGGGCCAGCGCGGCGGCCAGGGCTGCATGGTCGAAATGCACGGCGGGAAGCTCGCCCATGCGCATGGCGGCATCGATGATGGGGCGGTAGCCGGTGCAGCGGCACAGATTGCCCGATAGCGCATCGTCGACCTGGCAGCGGCTCGGCTGCCTGCCTTCCTGCTTGAGGTACATGCCCCACAGCGACATGACGAAGCCGGGGGTGCAGAAACCGCATTGCGAACCGTGGCACTCGACCATGGCTTGCTGCACAGGGTGGAGCAGGCCATTGGGCTGCTGCAGGTCCTCGACTGTAAACAAGGCCTTGCCGTCCAGCGTGGGCAGGAACTGAATGCAGGAGTTCACCGCCTTCATCTGGACCTGGCCGTCAGGCTGCAGCGATCCGAGCACCACGGTGCAGGCGCCGCAGTCGCCTTCGGCGCAGCCTTCCTTGGTGCCGGTGCAGTGCAGGTCCTCGCGCAGATGCTGCAGGACAGTCCGGGTCGGCGCGGCATGTCTGACCTCGCGCACTGCGCCCTGATGATAGAAACGGATCGGTATTGACATTGAGGCCTCGGCTTTATCCCAGCTTACAAGGCTAACACCGGCGACACTTCAGTATATACAAAATGGCGTATGTCGGATATCAGCCATTATCTATAGCAATGTCCCATGCACACTGCCGCTATCGCACGAAGGGGTGCTGCACACGCCAATGGCGGGCGATGTCGATGCGGCGCGTGATCCAGACCTTGTCGTGCCCTTGGACATAATCGAGAAACCGTGCCAGCGCCGCAGCCCGCCCCGGGCGGCCCACCAGGCGGCAGTGCAGGCCGATCGAGAGCATCTTGGGTTGGTTCAGGCCGTCCGGATCACCCTCGGCATAGAGCACGTCGAAGGCATCCTTGAGATAATCGAAAAACTGGGTGCCCGAGTTGAAACCCTGCATGGCGGCGAAGCGCATATCGTTGCTGTCGAGCGTGTACGGCACCACCAGCTGGGGCGTGCTGCGGGCGCCGCCGTCGGGACCGGTCCAGTCTACCGACTGCCAAAACGGCAAGTCGTCGCCGTAGTGGTCGGCGTCATACTCGAAACCGCCATGCTCGACCACCAGCCTGCGCGTATTGGGCGAGTCGCGCCCGGTGTACCAGCCGGCCGGCGCCACGCCGGTGAGATCGCGCATGATCTGCACTGCTTCGGCCATGTGGGCGCGCTCGGTGGCCTCGTCCATATTCTGATAAGAAATCCATTTGAGGCCATGGCAGGCGATCTCATGCCCTAACTCCGTGAACGCCGCCACCGCCTCGGGGTGGCGCTTGAGCGCCATGGCGACGCCGAACACGGTCAGGGGCAGCTTGCGCTCCTCGAACAGGCGCAGCACGCGCCACAGCCCGGCACGCGATCCGTATTCGTAGATCGATTCCATGCTCATGTGCCGCATTGGAAACGCTGCGGCGCCGATAATTTCCGATAGGAAGGTTTCCGAGGCGGCATCGCCGTGCAGGACATTGTTTTCGCCGCCCTCCTCGTAGTTCAGCACGAACTGCAGCGCCACCCGCGCCTGGCCTGGCCAGTTAGGATGGGGCGGAGTGCGGCCGTAGCCGATCAGGTCGCGCGGATAGTTGTCGTAGGTGCTCATGGGCGCTCTCGGGACTGGTGTATATCCAGCATCATATAGTGACTGATCGCCGCGGGTATATGATCTGCACCATAAGCAAAGTCATCGATAACCATACCGACCACAAGGACCTCCCCCATGGGAAAACTCAGCACCCACGTGCTCGATACCACGCAAGGCAAGCCGGGCGCCGGTGTGCAGATCGAGCTCTACGGGATAGCCGGCGCCGGGCGCACCCTGCTCAAGCGCGACACCACCAACGCCGACGGACGCTGCGGCTCGCCCCTGCTGGAGGGGGCGCAGATGCAACCGGGCCAGTACGAACTGGTGTTCGCGGCCGGCGACTATTTTGCCGCCCAGGGCCTGGCGCTGCCCGAGCCGCGTTTTGTCGACCGGGTCACGATCGCCTTTGGCATTGCCGATACGGAACAGAATTATCACGTGCCGCTGGTGGTCACGCCCTGGTCGTATTCCACCTACCGGGGCAGTTGACGGTACCAGCAGGACAGAGCTTTGCGCCAAAACTTGCTATGCTCGGGTCATCGACATGTCGGGAGGCGAAATGGCCCTGCATATAGTGCATTTTATTGGCCCCATCAATCACAGTTCGGTGAGCACCGTGCGCAACCTGTGCCTGCAGGCCCTGCAAAACGGCGCCACCGAGCTTGAACTGCATATGTCTACCGAGGGCGGCAACATGACCGCCGGCTTTGCGCTGTATTTCTTCCTCAAATCGCTGCCTCTGCCGCTGACCACGTATAACGTGGGCAGCGTGGAATCGGTCGGTGTGATCATCTTTCTGGCCGGTGAGAAACGTTATGCCTGCCCGCGCACGCGTTTTCTGGTTCATCCGCTGCACTGGGGTTTCGGCGCGCTGGTGGCGGCCGACCATTCGCGCATGACGGAGTGGCGCAACTGCCTGGACTTCGACGCCGAGCGCTATGCCTGCATTTTCGAGGAAGTCACGCACGCCTCGGGCGGCCGGGAAGACATCCGGCCCAATCTGTTCGGCAACGCCCGTATTTTCGACGCCGAGCAGGCGCTTGAGTCGGGCATCATCCACGCCGCGCAACAGGCCCGCCTGCCGGAAAAAGGCGGCACCACACATTGGTGGAATGGTTAGCCGCCTCGCAACGGCAAGCAAATCACGCAACAACGCCCGGGGTCAGCTCCAGAAATGCTACACGAGCCCAGCGCTAGCTTCTCTACCGCTGGGCTCGTGTAGCATTTCTGGAGCTGACCCTGGAGCTTGGTGCGCGGCTGCTTGTCAAACTTGCAGGCGCGGGTGGCTTGACTTAAAATTCACAGCTCTGCGGCAGACTTATAGGCCGCGTCGTTCTGGTACCGGTCATCGAGGATGGCCGACCAGTTTCCCACGCAGGTTTCTTTACGGTGAGCCTTGGATACCGTTCCCCTTTGGGTGCCAGTTGCCGCGCTCATCTTCCTGATCTTTTGTTCCGCCTTTTTTGCCATGGCCGAAACCGCGCTCATGGCGGCCAACCGCTATCGCCTGCGCAGCCTGGCCAAGCGCGGCATGCGCGGCGCCATCGTCACGCTCTGGCTGCTGGACCGCACCGACCAGCTACTCTCGCTCATTCTGATAGCCAACACCCTGGTCAATGCCATGGCCACCGCCATCGCCACCGCCATCGCCATCCTGCTGTTCGGCTACGACGAGAGCGCCATTTTGATCGCCATCGCCCTCCTCGCTTTCGTGCTGATCGTGTTCGCTGAAATCGCGCCCAAGTTCGTCGGCGCCAGCTACCCGGAAAATATTTCGCTGGCCGTGAGCGTGGTGCTGCGCCCGATGATGGCGCTGGCCATGCCGCTGATCTGGTTCGTCAACCTGTTCGTCAAGGTGGCGCTCGCCCTGGCCCGGGTGCGTCCGGCCGACGCCAGCCTGCTCAACCGTGTGTCGCCCGAGGAACTGCGCGCCATCGTCCTCGAGGGCGGTAACTTCATCCCGCAAAAGCACAAGAGCATCCTGCTCAACCTGTTCGACCTGGAAACCATTTCGGTCGAGGACATCATGACCCCGCGCGCCCAGATCGAGGCGCTCAACCTGGCCGTGCCGGTTGAAGACATCAAGCACCAGCTCACCACTTGCTACCACAACAAGCTGCCCGTATTCGATGGCGAAATCAACCAGATCCTGGGCATTTTGCACGTGCGCCACGCCGTAGCCCTGCTCAATGAGGAAGAGGAACTGACGGTTGAACATTTCCGCGCCCTCATCACCAAGCCGTATTACATTCCCCAGGACACGCGCGTGTTTACGCAGCTGCAGTATTTCCAGGAAAACAAAGAGCGCCTGGGCATCATCGTCGACGAATACGGCGAGGTGCAGGGCCTGGTGACCCTGGACGATATCATCGAAGAGATGATCGGCGAATTCACCACTTCAATGCCCGGTGCGGCGCGCAGCGAGGCTTTCGACTGGGATGTGCGCGGCGAATGCCTGCTCGAAGGCGCCGTGCCCTTGCGAGACATTAACAAGCGCCTGAACCTGCATTTCCCGCTGGACGGACCCAAGACCTTGAACGGCCTGATGCTCGAGCAGCTTCAGGAAATTCCCGACGCCCCCATCAGCATCAAGATCGCCGGGGTAATCATCGAAGTTATCCAGGTCAAGAACCAGGCCATCAAGGTGGTCAAACTGAGCCGTCCTGCGGTGCGCCGTTTCGGCTGAGGCGCTGCCATAAACACCACACTCGTGACGAATGAATATTGCCATTGCTGACACACTGTTGTTCAAATCCTGGCCTCAGCCATCGTCGCCGTGGTACGGACGCCTCTTTCTCTGAGACAAACCCTTTACAAATGTGATGCTCAGAGGCATGATCCAAAGCAGTTCGCCGTTACAGTGACGACTTTTCGGCGCCCTTGTCGTTTCCCGACCATTAAGACAACCCGCTTTTCCTATGGCAGCAGTCCTTCCCACCGCGAGCGCAACATCCCCGATCTCCGGCCTGGCGCGCGCCTTGATGCAGTCCGGCCGCCTGACCATGCAGCAAGCCGATGGGCTGCAAAAAAAGGCGGTCGCCGACAAGATCAGTTTCATCGATGCGCTGCTGGCCAGCGGCAGCATCGACGCCCGTTCGCTGGCGGTGTTCTGCGCCGAAACGTTCGGCTATCCGCTGATGGACTTGAGCACGTTCAGCCTGGAGTCGCTGCCGCCCGGCGCCATCGATGCCAAGCTGATGCAGGGCCAGCGCGTGATCGCCCTGGCCAAGCGCGGCAACAAGCTGTCGGTCGCCATTTCCGACCCCACCAATACCCAGGCCCTGGACCAGATCAAGTTCCAGAGCGAAGCATCGGTCGAGCCGGTCATTGTGCCGCACGACACACTGGTGGCCTGGCTGGGCACGCTCAGCAAGTCGGCCGAGCAAGCCATCACCGAGATGGTGGGCGACGACGAGGGCATGGACTTTGCCGAAGACGCCGCGCCGACAGTGGCAGCGGCGCCGGACGCCGATATCGAAGACGCGCCGATCGTCAAGTTCCTCAACAAGATTTTGATGGACGCCATCAATCTGGGCGCGTCCGACATCCACTTCGAGCCATTTGAAAAGTTCTACCGGATTCGCCTGCGGGTCGACGGTGTGCTGCGCGAACACGCCCAGCCGCCCGTGGGCATCAAGGACAAGCTGGTCTCGCGCATCAAGGTGCTCTCCAAGCTCGACATTTCCGAAAAACGGGTGCCCCAGGACGGCCGCATGCGCCTGATCCTTTCGCCCGTCAAGGCGATCGACTTCCGGGTCTCGACCTGCCCTACCCTGTTCGGCGAAAAAACCGTCATGCGTATTCTGGACGCCACCCAGGCCCAGATGGGCATCGATGCGCTCGGCTACGATCCGGACCAGAAGGAACTGCTGCTCGACGCCATCCAGCGTCCCTACGGCATGGTGCTGGTCACCGGGCCGACCGGTTCAGGCAAAACCGTGTCGCTCTACACCTGCCTGAACGTCATCAACAAGCCCGGCATTAATATTTCGACAGCGGAAGACCCGGCCGAGATCAACCTGCCGGGTGTGAACCAGGTCAACATCAACGACCGTTCCGGCCTGACCTTCCCGGTCGCGCTCAAGTCCTTCCTGCGCCAGGATCCGGACATCATCATGGTCGGTGAGATCCGCGACCTGGAAACTGCCGACATTGCCATCAAGGCCGCGCAGACCGGTCACATGGTGTTCTCCACCCTGCACACCAATGACGCACCGTCGACCCTGACGCGCTTGATGAATATGGGCGTGGCCCCGTTCAACATCGCCTCCTCGGTCATCATGATCACGGCGCAGCGCCTGGCGCGCCGCCTGTGCACCTGCAAGAAGGCGCTCGAGACCGGCAGCGAAATCCTGCTGGCGGCCGGCTTCTTGCCCGAGGAACTCGACGGTACCTGGAAACCTTACGGCCCGGTGGGCTGCGAGCGCTGCCTGGGCGGTGGCTACAAGGGCCGGGTCGGCATTTACCAGATCATGCCCATCACGTCGGCCATTGAGAAAATCATTCTCTCCCAGGGCAATGCGATGGAAATTGCGGCCCAGTCGGAGCTCGAAGGCGTCAAGTCCTTGCGCCGTTCAGGTCTGATGAAGGTCAAGCAGGGCTTGACCAGCCTGGAAGAAGTGCTCGGCTGCACCAACGAATAGGAAATTTATGGCAAGCCCACAAATGAAACCCGCCGCCACCAAAGACCAGATCTTCACCTGGGAAGGCAAGGACAAGTCCGGCAAAACCGTGCGCGGCGAAATCCGCGCCGGCGGCGAGGCCATTGTCAATGTGACCTTGCGGCGCCAGGGGGTGATGGTCACCAAGGTCAAGAAAAAGAGCCTGCGCAGCGGCAAAAAGATCACCGACAAGGACATTTCGATGTTCACCCGCCAGCTGGCCACCATGATGAAGGCCGGTGTGCCGCTGCTGCAATCGTTCGACATCGTCAGCAAAGGCCACGCCAATCCCTCGATGGCCAAGCTGATCCTGGACCTGCGTTCGGACATCGAGACCGGCACCAGCCTCAATAACGCCTTCCGCAAGTATCCTCTGTATTTCGATCCGCTGTTTTGCAACCTGGTGGGAGCCGGCGAGCAGGCCGGTATTCTGGAAGACCTGCTGGGGCGCCTGGCGATTTACAAGGAAAAGACGCTGGCCATGAAGGCCAAGATCAAGTCGGCATTGATGTACCCGATTTCGATTCTGGGCATCGCCTTCATCGTTACGGCCGTGATCATGATCTGGGTGGTCCCGGCCTTCAAGTCGGTGTTCTCCAGCTTCGGCGCCGACCTGCCCGCGCCGACCCTGATGGTGATGGCCATCTCCGAATTTTTCGTGCAATGGTGGTGGGCCATTTTCGGCGGCCTGTTCGCAGTGTTCTATTTCTTCTTCCAGGCCTGGCAGCGCTCGGCCAAGGTCCAGCGTTTCATGGACGTCGCCCTGCTGCGGGTGCCCATCTTCGGCTCGGTAATCCGCAAAGCCTCGATCGCGCGCTGGACCCGCACCCTGGCCACCATGTTCGCGGCCGGTGTGCCGCTGGTCGAAGCGCTGGACTCGGTCGGCGGCGCGGCCGGCAACGCTGTCTATCTCGACGCGACCAAACGCATTCAGAGCGAAGTGAGCACCGGCACCAGCCTGACCATGGCTATGCAAAACGCCAATGTGTTCCCGCCGCTGGTGACCCAGATGGTGGCCATCGGCGAAGAATCGGGCGCACTTGACGCCATGCTGGGCAAGGTGGCCGGCTTTTTCGAGGAGGAAGTCGACGAAGCCGTGGCGGCCCTGTCCTCGCTGATGGAACCGTTGATCATGGTGATTCTGGGCGTGGTGATCGGTGGCCTCGTGGTCGCCATGTACCTGCCGATTTTCAAACTCGGTTCGGTGGTGTAAGACCGCTACCGGCGCCACCGCAGTCCGGACCGACCACCTCGTCCCGCGCAGGCCTTGCCTGCGCGGGACGACGGTTTTTCAGGGCCGCTGTTGCTAGTTTGGCGTCGCTGCCGGGCTTTTGCGCCGGGTATAATCTGACTATTCGATCAGAGCCTTTATGAAAATAGAACCACAACTTCCCGGGCTGCTTGCCCCGGCGCCGCCCGCCCCGGGCGAGCTTCCCCATCTGCCCTACCGGCGCGACATCGACGGCCTGCGCGCAATTGCGGTGCTGTCGGTGGTGGCCTTTCACGCTTTCCCGAGCGCGCTGCGGGGCGGCTTTATCGGCGTCGATATCTTCTTTGTCATCTCCGGCTTTCTCATTTCGAGCATCCTGCTGCAGGCGCTGCAACAGGGCAGCTTCAGCTTTTCCCAGTTTTACGCGCGCCGCATCAAGCGTATTTTCCCGGCCCTGCTGCTGGTGCTGGGCAGCTGCGTGGCGTTCGGCTGGTTTGCCCTGTTCCCCGACGAACTGCGGCTGCTGGCCAAGCATGTCATGGGCGGCGCGCTGTTCGTGTCGAACTTGCAGTTCTGGGCCGAAGTCGGCTACTTCGATACGGCCGCCGAAACCAAGCCGCTGCTGCATCTTTGGTCGCTCGGGATCGAAGAGCAGTTCTACATTCTGTGGCCGGTAGTGCTGCTGCTCGGCTGGCGCCTGCGCGTCAACCTGGTGCTGCTGACCGCGCTGCTGGCGCTGGCGTCGTTCGCCATCAACCTGGGCGGCATCAACGCTCATCCCAGCGCCACCTTCTACTCGCCCGCCAGCCGGGTGTGGGAACTGCTGCTGGGCGCCGGCCTGGCCGCGCTGGCCCAGCGCAGCGGCCATCCGCTGCCGCTCACGCGCGCGGTCTCGCCCAACCTGCTGTCGGCATGCGGCTTCGCGCTGCTCGGCGCGGGACTCATGCTGGTCACGCGCGAAGCGCAGTTTCCCGGCTGGCGCGCGCTGCTTCCCAGCCTGGGCGCTCTGCTCATCATCGCTGCCGGCCCGGCGGCCTGGCTCAATCGGGTGGTGCTGTCGAACCGCCTGATGGTGGGGGTGGGCTTGATCAGTTATCCGCTCTACCTGTGGCACTGGCCGCTGCTGTCGTTCGCCCAGGTGGTCGAATCGCACACCCCGGCCGCGCCGATCCGGGCCGGCGCTGTGGCGCTGGCCTTTGTGCTGGCCTTCCTGACCTACTACCTGCTTGAACGGCCGCTGCGCCACGGCGCCTCGCGCCGCAAGGTGGCGGTGCTGTGCGCGCTGATGGTGGCGCTGGCGCTGGCCAGCCTGGCCATCTACAAGAGCCGCGGCGCGCCCAACCGCGCGGCCGTGGTGGCCAGCGAAGCGAACAACAAGGCCCTGGTGCTGGTGGAGGACGTGGCCAATGCGGCGGCCTGCAAAAAGCGCTACGGCTTCGACTCGGTCTACGAATACTGCCTGCAGGCGCGCGTGGACCAGGACCCGAGCGTGGCGCTGGTCGGTGACAGCCATGGCTACCACGTGGTGGCCGGGCTGACCAAATACTACAGCGCCCAGGGCGAGAATCTGGTCTACTTCGGTACCCGGCTGCCGTTCTGGAACCTGCCGGTGGGCGAAAACGACCACTACCAGGCCGCCACCCAGCCAATGCTGGAACTGGCACTGAACACCGCCAGCATCAAGACCGTGCTGTTTGCCACCGCGATCCGCTTTCACCGCGCCAATCCCGACGGTGTGGCGATGGTCGACGCCATGCGCGACACGCTGCGCCGTTTCACCGCCGCCGGCAAGCGGGTGATTCTGATCGACGACGTGCCGCTGCTCTCGTTCGAACCGCGTTCGTGCATCCCGCGCGCGGCCATCGCCTCGTCGAGCACGCGCCGGCCATGCGCCATCCCGCGCGCCGAATTCGACAAGGCGCAAGGCGAGCATCCGCGCATCATCGCCGACATGATGCGCGAGTTTCCGATGGTCGAACTGTTTGAAAGCGCGCCGCACCTGTGCGACGCCAACTGGTGCCATGCCATGATCGACGGGCGCCTGATGTACCGCGACACCAACCACCTGAGCTACGACGGCGACCTGTATATCGGCGCCAAATTCGCAGCCCGGCCCAAGCGTCCCTGATAAGGAATCGAAGCACATGGAAGCACTGCTGTTCGCCGCGCCCGGCACCCTCGCCCCGGCCCTCGTGGCCGCCCTGTTCGGCCTGATGGTGGGCAGCTTCCTCAATGTGGTCATTTACCGCATGCCCAAGATGATGGAGCGCGAGTTTGAAAACGCCTGCGCAGAGCATGTCGGCAAGGAGCCGGTCCACAGCGATGTGTTCACCCTGTCGGTGCCGCGCTCGGCCTGCCCCTGCTGCGGCCATAAAATCTCGGCGCTCGAGAACGTGCCGGTGATCAGCTACCTGGTCCTGGGCGGCAAGTGCCGTGGCTGCAAGGCGCGCATCTCGCCGCGCTACCCGATTATCGAACTGGTCACGGCGGTCCTGTCCGGCCTGCTGGTATGGCACTTCGGCAGCGGCTGGCAAGGCCTGGCCACGCTGCCCTTCGTATGGCTGCTGGTGGCCATGACGATGATCGATTACGACACCCAGTACCTGCCTGACGACCTGACCTATCCGCTCTTGTGGCTGGGCTTGCTCGTGAACCTGGACGCCACCTTCGTGCCGCTGCGCGAGGCTGTCATTGGCGCGGCCGCCGGCTACATGGCGCTGTGGAGCGTGAACGCACTCTACAAGCTGGTGCGCGGCCACGACGGCATGGGCAACGGCGACTTCAAGCTGCTGGCGGCGCTGGGCGCCTGGCTGGGCTGGAGCATGCTGCCGGCCATCATCATGCTGTCCTCGGTAGTGGGCGCGGTGGTGGGTATCGCGCTCATGATCCTGGCGCGCAGCGGCCGCGAGACCAAGATCCCGTTCGGACCTTACCTGGCCGGCGCCGGTTTGCTGGCCCTGTTCTATGGCGAGAGCATCACCTTCGCCACGCGCGCCTACCTGACCCCGTGAGCACCGAGCACGACAGCGCAGGCGCAACGGCCGGGCGGCGCTTCAGCGTGGGCCTGACCGGGGGCATCGGCTGCGGCAAGACCACCGTGGCCAATCAGTTCGGCGCGCTGGGCGCGACCCTGGTCGACACCGACGAAATTGCCCACGCCCTGACTGCGCCGGGCGGCGCGGCCATGCCCGCCGTGCTGGCCGAATTCGGCCCCGCCTTCGCCAGCGCCGACGGCGCGCTGCACCGGGCGCGCATGCGCGCGCTGGTGTTTTCCGACCCCGGCGCCAAGGCCAGGCTCGAGGCCATCCTGCATCCACGCATCAGCGCGGCGGCGCTGGCGGCCGGCGCCGCGGCCCAGGGCCCCTACGTGATTTACGTGGTGCCGCTGCTGGTCGAGTCGGGCGTGTGGCGCGCGCGGGTGGACCGGGTGCTGGCAATCGACTGTCCCGAACAGGTCCAGGTGGCGCGCGTAATGGCGCGCAGCGGCCTGCCAGAATCCCAGGTGCGGGCCATCATGGCCACCCAGGTGAGCCGGGCCGAGCGCCTGGCCGCAGCCGACGATATTGTGAATAATGGCGGCGAAGTGACGGCTCTGGCGGAGCAAGTTGCCCAATTGCATCAAAATTACCTCATGTTTGCCGAGAGATTGTCACCAAACACGCGGCATCGTTTGTAATTTTGCTTCGCTTGGTTCAGAATCATGTGATTCTTCTTCTGCCAACAATGTAAAGGGATGTCATTTTGATCGTCTACGAATACCCTTTCAACGAGCGCATTCGCACGTTGTTGCGGCTGGAAGATTTGTACGAGAAATTTAAGTTCTTTGTGCATCAGGAAGATGCAATGCAACACCATGTGGCCCTGTCCACGATTTTCGACATGCTCGAAGTGGCCGGCCGCGCCGATCTCAAATCCGACCTGCTGCAAGAACTCGAACGCCAAAAGCAAAGCCTGCTGTCCTACCGTTCCAATCCGGCCGTAGCCACCGACATGCTCGACGCCGTGCTGCGCGAACTGGAAACCGTCAGCGGCGCGCTGGTCTCGTCGCAGGGCAAGACCGGCCAGAATGTGCGCGACAATGAATGGCTGATGAGTATCCGCGGGCGCACCATCATTCCCGGCGGCGCCTGCGATTTTGACCTGCCCTCCTACTACGCCTGGCAAAAGCGCCCGGCCGAGCAGCGCTACAGCGACATCATCGCCTGGTTCGCGCCGCTTGCACCGTTGTTCGACGCCCTCTCGCTGGTGCTGCGCCTGCTGCGCGATTCGGGTGGCAAGGTCAAGATGATCGCCATGGCCGGCAGCTACCAGCAGATGCTGCAAGGTAAAATCTACCATATGCTGCGCCTGACGCTCGACGAGAGCATCGGCGCAATTCCCGAAATATCGGCAAACAAATACATGCTGTGGGTTCGCTTCACGACCCAGGGCGGCGACCTCAAGCCCAAGCCGCTGGAAGACGACGTGCCCTTCGAACTCACGCTGTGTAACTTTTAATGTGAGTCTGTCATGCCTGTTGTCAGCTGTCCCACCTGCTCCAAGAAAGTCGAATGGAGCGAGGCCAATAAATTCCGTCCCTTCTGTTCCGAGCGCTGCAAGCAGATCGATTTGGGCGCCTGGGCCGAAGAGAAATACACCATTCCCGGCGCGCCTGCCGACGACGATCTGCTCCCCGATCAGGACAACCATTAATTTCGATAGGGCATATAATGATTTTTTGCTCTTTCCGACTGGAAGCGCCGTGACCATTCGCAGCACATGAAACTCGACCACTTCATCCGGTCGCAGATGGACGCGATCCTGATCGAATGGGAGTCGTTCGCCAAGACGCTCACCCCGGCCGCCGGCAGCATGGACGCCGCGGCGCTGCGCGACCATGCCAAGCAAATCCTGGAAGACATCGCGCTCGATATTGAAACGCGCCAGAATCCGGCCGAGCAACTGGCCAAGTCGAAGGGGCTCTCGCCCGACGAAGAAGCCAGCAGCGCCGCCTCGATTCATGGCTCGCTGCGCCACGCGAGCAATTTCTCACTGCTGCAACTCAGCGCCGAATTCCGCGCCCTGCGCGCCACCGTGCTGCGCTTGTGGCTGCCCAAAGTGGAGCAGATGAGCGCCGATGCGGTCAATCAGATGATCCGATTCAACGAGGCCATCGACCAGGCCCTGGCCGAATCGGTGGTGACGTATTCCTCGCGGGCCGATCACACGCGCGATCTGTACATGGCCATTCTCGGGCACGATCTGCGCGCGCCGCTGTCGAACATGTCGAGCGCGGGCGACCTGCTGCGCCTGACGCCGGTGAATACGGGCCAGGCTGTCGAGCTGGGCCAGCGCATCGGGCGCAGTGTCAAGCTCATGAGCAGCATGGTGGAGGATCTGATCGGCTACACCCGCACCCAGCTGGGCGGCGGCATGCCGACCGTACTGGGCGCGGCCGACCTGGGCACTGTGTGCAGGGCTGCGCTCGACGACGCCCGCGCCACCCATCCCTCGCGCCGTTTCGAGCTTGCCGTGTATGGCGGTCTGAGCGGGCGGTTCGATGCAGTGCGCGTGCAGCAGCTGCTGACCAACCTCATGATCAATGCTGCCCAGTACGGCACGCGCGAAACCGCAATCCAGATCGTCGCCAGCGCGCCGGCCAGCCGGCTGACGGTGGCGGTGACCAACGACGGCCCGCCGATCGCGCCAGAGGCCCTTGAGGCCATCTTCAGCCCCCTGATTCAGCTGCCGATCGGCGACGAAGACGTGCGCCCGCGCACCAGCCTGGGACTGGGCCTGTACGTGGCCAAGGAAATTGCCCTGGCCCACGACGGCTCGCTCTCCGTGCGTTCCGACGAAGCGAGCGGGACCACCTTCACGCTCGACATCCCGCGCAACCCGCACCCGCAGCGCTAACAACCAGTCGGGCTCAGGCCGCCTCGGGATAGCGCAGCTGTGACAAGCCGGGGTCAGGTCCTCCATTCGCACACGAGCCCGACCGT
>JAZKGU010000053.1:0-135890 GCA_040385745.1 Pseudomonadota bacterium | reverse complement strand
TAGCGCTTGTAGCGCGTGAGCGGCTGCAGGAAGCGGCGAAACACGTTGTACAGGGAAATATCATGATTGCCCGGCACGATAATCTGCGGGCACGGCAATGTGTCCAGGTAAGCCCTGGCCTGTTCGAACTGCTCGCTCTTGGCGCGCTGCGTCAAGTCGCCCGACACCACCAGCACATCGGGGGCGAGACGAATGATCAGCTCGCGCAAGGGGGCCAGCAAGGTTTCGTCGACCTTGCCGAAATGGAGATCCGACAAATGCACCAAAGTACGCATAGCTGCTCCTCAAAGTGGCACGATGACGCTCAACGCTGCCGGACGAATCCGGTACTTGAGCGGCGTCACCATGACCGTTACCTCACCATCGGTGGCCACGCGCAAGCGCTTGCGGCCGGTCTCGATTTCAAATGCATGGGCCAGCAGCACATCGAAATCCCGTTCCTGCGCCAGCCGTCCGCGTAATGCGCGCCATGCAAGGCGCAGCAGGCCCAGGCGGCCCGGACGCTGGGCCACATACAGGCTGAGCCGCCCGCGATCGACTGCAGTGCGCTCGCCGATATTAAACCCTTGCATCGTGTACTCGTTGTTGCCGATAAAAACAAAGGGCGTCGAGCGCAGGCGCTCGCCATCGTCCAGTTTGAGGCGCACCGTCAGGAAAGGATAACGCTTCAGTGCGCCTATCGTCGCCCAGCACGCCGCCAGCCATTTGCCGCGTCCCAGGCGGCGTTGTTGCCGTTGCCGGTCGCGCACAATGTCGGGATACAGGCCCAAGCTGGAATTGTTGATAAACACCCGTCCATTGACCTCGCCCACATCGACCAGCTTGCGCGTGCCGTGCACCACATTGATCACCGCCTGCTCCAGGCCGAGTGGAATGCCCAGGTCCTTGGCGAAATGGTTCAGCGTGCCCATCGGCAGAACGCCAAACGCCACCCCGGTTCCAGCCAGCACCGACGCCACCGCATTGACGGTGCCATCGCCACCACCCGCCACCACCACCGGCGCTCCGCCCTGCAGCGCTGCCCTGGCCGCGTCGACCAGCGCACGCCCATGCTGGGCCAGCGTGACGAAAGCGGCTACGCCATGGCTGGCAAATTGCGCACGCAGCATGGCGGCCTGCGCGTCGTCATGCCCGTTGCCGGCACTGCCGTTGACGATCACCGCGACCGTCCCCAGGATGGCGCTTTGTGTCACTGCCGGCCGCGCGCACGGCGCCAGGTCGAGACGCCCGATATGCAGATCGCCAGCCAGGCGCAGCCTTCGGCCGCCGCCGCCAGCACATCGCTGAGGTAATGCGCTCCCAGGTAGACCCGGCTCAGCGCCACGAGCGCGATCATGGCGCAGGCGGCGCCCACCGCCAGCACGCGCAGCCCGGTGTGCCGCGTGTGGCAGACGCAGTAGGCCGCGACGAACCCGTACAGCACGGTCGCGCTGAGCGTATGCCCGCTGGGAAAACTGTAGGTCGCCAGCGTCACCACTGGCTCATCGAAACTGGGCCGCGCGCGTTGGAAAGTGTACTTTAGCAAAACATTAAGAAGCATGCCGCCCGGGACTGTTAGCACCAGGGCCAGCAACCAGTAGCGCGTCTGGCGCCGGTAGAGGTAGCACGCTGCGAGCAGCGTCATGAGCAAGATGCCGACAGTATTGTGCCAATGCGTGATGAACAGCATCGGTCCGGTCCAGGCGCTGTGCTTGTGGGAATGAAACCAGGCGGCCAGGCGTGCATCGAGCGCGGTCAGCGGCGTAGTCGAGAGCGCCTCACCGGCAATATGTCCGAACAGCGCGGCCATGGCGATGAGCACCAGCGCACCCACGGTGAGGTGCAAGCCGAAGACCTCGTCGGCGCTGAAACGCGCGCTGAGGTGGCGCTGTAAGCTGGCAAGGCGATTGTTCATGGACGCGGATCAAACACGGAAAGTTCGCATTCTACGCAAGCTACGCCAGAAGACCCGTTCAAAACCCCGAGGTCAGCGGCGTGGGCGCTCAAGCCAGCGGCGATAGCCGCGGTAGTGGTGGAATACGAAACCGGCGAAAGCGTTGCGGCCCCGAAAACTGCGCTCGGCGATGCCAAGCTCGCGCTCCATGTCCGCTTCCTTCAGGTGGTCGAACGACACCTTCTGGATCTCGTTGGGCGTCGTTTCGATGCCCACCATGACGCTGCGCCCGATCGCCTTGCCGTAGGCCAGTTCTTTTTCCGCATGCGCGATGATGCCGTCGCCACCTTCGGCGCGATCGCGGTAGGCCATCAGCGCCACGTAGTCGTACAAATCCTGGGTGTGCTCGCTGACGTGCTTGCGCTTGCCGCGCCACACCATTGGAATATTGTCCCACCAGAAGGGAATCGCAGGGCCAATCTGCAGCGTCTGCTTGTACTTTCGCTTGAGATCCATGATGTCGGCGCTCATGTCGAGGAAATGTTTGAGCAGCACCATGCGCTCCTTGTCCCACTCGTCCAGCAAATGCGGCTCGATGTCGAGATTGATGCCCTCGAAGCGCTCCTCGGGCGCGGAAGCGGCGTTGTACACCAGCACCCGGTGCACCATCGCCAGCGCATCGGCGCGCCGCGCGGGCAGGACGTAGCGCTCGGTGTTCAGGTAGGCCGACCCTAGCAAGGCATGCGCCTGCATGCCCGACTTGCGCAGCTTGCGAAGGAAGGCGCGGTACAGCTCCGGATGGCTGACGATCAGATTGCGCCCTTCGAACGCATCGGCATACAGGTAAATCGTGCGGATGCCTTTGGCCTTGAGAAAAGTGATGGCCGACTCGGCCGCCGCTTCCTGTTCCAGCATGGCATACGATTCCTGCTCCCAGGTCCAGATCGCTCGCGGAGCCTGCTGCGCCTGCGCCAGGCCGTGCAGCAGCATGCTCAGCAAAACCGCCGCCATCAGCCGACTCATTGCAGCCTCACAAATCGACAGCAATGCGATACTGACCGGAACCGAGCGACTTGCCGTTCTCGGGGTCTGACGGGATGACCGAAACGAAGTACGTACCCGGCGCCAGCTGAAGTTTGGCCATGCTGAGTTCGACCTCGGCGGCGCCGTTGCCAGACAAGGTCTGGACCTTGCCGTAGGCTTCGCGCAATTCGTTGCCCCTCGCGTCAAGCAACACCATCAAGGGCACGAAGGCAGGCGACCGGGTGCGGCTGCGATTGGAGAATTTTGCGCTCACGCGCACTTCGCCATTGCCGCTGGACGAAATGCGGGCGCCAGTGACGTACAGCACCCCCGATTGCACCACGGGTGGCATAGTGCTGAGCGAGCGACGTGTGGGGTCAAACGGCCGGGTGGTCGATATGGCGCTGGCGGGCACTAGCTTGCCGCCACGCGTGAGGGCGCTATTGGCGAGCATGAAGGCATCAAACTGGCGCTGCACTTTTTCGCGCGCACCAGCGCTCTCGAGCGGCGTGATCTCCATGCCATCGCTGATGCTATAGAGCTTGTCCTTGCCCAGATAGGCCGTGCCCGACACGAAGTCAGACAGCTCGGTCTTGGTTTGCTTGATCGGCAGCACATGCAAATTGCGAAACGCAGGCTCGAGGTCTAGTCCGGTCCCCATCCAGCTAACCCGTTTCGGCAAGGGCATAGCGTAGTTGCTGGCGAGGAATGCCGCCACCGAGGGCGCAATATCGAAGTGCGAGGACACTGATTTGATCGCCAGCGGCGCCTTGAGCAGCGGCGAGAACACGATGAGCGGCACGTGGTAGCGCTCCAGCCGGTTCTCCATCGGAATTTCAGGCATACGGTGATCGCCCGTGATAAAGAAAACCGTATTGGCATAGCCGGGCAGCTTGCTGGCCGCGTCGAAATAGTGCCGTAGCGCGTCGTCGGTGTACAGGATGCTGGCGTACACCTGGCGCAGCTCTAGATATTGCGCGCGCTTCTCAGGCGCGACGCCAAGTTTTGCCAGGTGTTCCTCGACCCGCGTCATGTAACGCTGCTTGTCGGGAAATGCGAACGGCGTGTGCATGCTGTTGGTCTGGATGATGGCGGCCGAGGGCTGACTGGCCGAGCTCTCCCGCGCCAGCACCAGGTCCAGCAGTTCGCGATCTGCATAGCCCCAGTCACTGCTCTTAGGCAGCCCTGGCGTGAAGTCTTGCTGGCTGACCAGCGTGCCGACCTGCGCGTGCTTCAAATACATGCCCTGATTGTCGAAATCCAGGTTGGAGCCGGTATAAAAACGCAGATCGTAGCCTTGTTTTTTGAGCAGGGCCGGCAACGCCACGTGCTCTGGCATGGCCTCGCCGAGGGCGGAGTAACCATTCGCGCCGAAAGGAAGCGACCCTAAAATCGATGGCAGCACGGCAAAAGTACGTCCCTGAGTCGCCAGAAAGTTCTCGAAGTACAGGCTCTTGGCGCCCAGTTCGTCGAGGAAAGGAGTAAAGCTGCCCAGCCGCGCACGCGGGCCAGAATAAGCGCGGCCAAGGCCCTCGACCACCAGAATCACGAAATTAGGCGGCTTGGCGGCGTCGAAGGCCAGGTGCGGACCCAGGGTGTCCGGCGTATGTTCATTGCGCAGGAAAGGATGGGCCTGGTCGAGCCGCGTCGCTGCCGTGACGGCGTCGACTTCCATATCTCCGCTCGGGAATAGCGTCGCCATCGAATTTTCGATGAAATAGGCGCCCTTGTTGAGCGCAAGCGTCGTCATGCCCTTGCCATCGCCACTGTTCTGCGGCTGGCTAATCCAGATTGCCAGCACCACAAACAGTGCCTGCAAAATCAGGGTGCCGCGGGTTGGAAGCTTTTGCTCCCTTCGCAAGATCAGCGCCAGCAAAGCCCACATCAGCGCGAGCGCGAGCGCCAGGCCCAATAAGCCCGATGGGCGCATGCTGGCGCCACCCGTGGCCAGCATGATTTCATCGAAGCTATAGCCAAACAGGTCGCCGCCCAGCGGCACGCCGGTGCTGGCGTGGTACTCGATCAGCAGCGCCTGCAGCGCCAGCAAAAGCGACCACGCCAGGCCCACATTGAGCATCTTGGCGCGGTCCGAGCCGAGAAACAGGAAAGGGGCGGCGATCAGCGCCGGCAACCAGACAAAGCGGAGAAAGCCGAACAGATCGTTGCGCAGCGCCAACAGAGCCAGATCCACGCTGGCCTTGCCGACGATGAGTTCCATCATATGCAAGCACAGCATGCCTGCCACCAGCGCCGGCAGCCAGCGCGACAACCAGCCCAGCGGCGCCAGGCGCGAGCGGCGCTCCGGCGTCTTGCTCTGCACTACCATCGGAAAAACAAGCCGCCGGACAGGCCGCGTTCGGAACCGTTAGTCTCTCGTGAATAATTCACGCCGATCTTATAGCCCCAGCGCGGGCTCGGGTAGCGCACATAGGACAAGCTGGCGCCGCCCGACTGGACGCGCCCGGCGGCAAGCGACAAGGCATCCTCGCTGCGCCCGCGGCTGGCTGAAAACTCGGCGTAGTTGTCGCCATCGCCCCGATAGTAATAGCGCACGGACAGGCGGTCGCCGCTGCTGCGTGAATCCTCGCTCACGATATTGGTATGGCGCAGACGGATGTAAAAGTCGCCCACATAGCGCGCGATGCCGAAACCGTAAATGTCCACCCGCGAGTCGCCGAAATGCAGGCGGTCGTCGCTGGCCGAGAGCTCCCAGCCACCGCCCACTGACTGGAATAACTCGGCGCGCCAGGACTTGCCGGGGAACAGGCGTTCCGAGACGCCGTGCTGGTAACGCAGATTGGCGTAGGCGCCCGACCACAGGCTGGCGTAGCCGTCCAGGGCCCAGGCCGTGTCGCTGCGATCGAAGCGGCTGGCGCGCAAGGTTTCAAACCCAAGTGATCCCTTGTCGAAGTGGCGCCGGATCGAGAAATTTTGCTCATTCCAGCGCTGGTCGCCCAGCGATACCCGGCTCGAACCGGTCGACAAGCCCGCCGACCAGGCATAGCCGAGCGGCACCGATACCTCGGGTGCAGGGGCGCGCGGCGGCGGTGGCGACAGCGCCAGCGTGGCGATCGGGGCAGCGGTGAGCGAGGCGCTGATGGCGGCGATGCGTTCGCGGTCGCCTCCCAGGGCGGCGGCCGCATCCAGGTCGACCCTGGCCTGGTCACGCTGCTTGAGGTCGCGATAGGCGCCGGCGCGCGCGATCAGGTGTGCGGGCTCACGGGGCTGCAGCGCAATGAGTTGGGTGTAGGCAGGCACTGCCAGCGCCGGACGGTCGCTCCAGCTATACACATTGCCCAGCGCGGACCAGGCGTCGGCATAAGCCGGCGAGGCCACCGTAGCAGCACGCAGATCGGCTTCCGCTTGCGGGTAGCGCTGAAGGCGCGCCTGGGCCAGGCCGCGCCCAAGCAGCACGTCGGCATTGCCGGGCGAGCGTGCCAGCAGTGTTGTGTACAGGGCGATTGCCATGTCGTGCTGGCCGGCGGCGACCAGCGCGCGCGCTTGCTGGAATTGCTCATCGAAACCTGCTGCGGGGGCCTGGGGGGCGGGACTTGCAATACTGGGCTGGGGCGCATCGGGCGCGGCAGCAGATACATCTATCATCATGGTGGGCTCAAGCTGGGGCAAAGGCTCTGTCGTTGACAGAGAACTATGTCGAAGGTAGCCTGAGTCGGCAAGTGCCGTCAAGTCCGATGATGCAGCCCGTAAAGACAGTTCAGGCGAGGGTTTCGATCAGATCGAGTAGTGCTGCATGGTCGAGCGGCTTGCTCATGAAGGCGGTGGCACCCTGGCGCAGCGCCCAGACCCGGTCCGAATCCATATCTTTGCTGGTGAGCAGGATGACCGGAATATGCCAGGTGGTTTCATCGTTGGTGATGGCGCGCGTGGCCTGGAAACCATTCAGGCCTGGCATAACGATGTCCATGATGATGAGGTCGGGCAGTTCGCTCTTGGCCTTGCGCACCGCTTCTTCGCCGTCGCAGGCCATGATGACGGTATGGCCTTGCTGGCTGAGCAATGCGCCCACGATCATCCGCTGCGACATCGAATCATCTACTACCAGAATTTTTTGCTTCTTCATCGGGCGGCTCAGTTGGTGTTTCCGGGTGAGGTGAGCGGATCGTCCACGGCCTTATCGAGCGGTAAGTAGCGCCAGTAGCAAGCGTGAAGCTGCACCCGAAACTCCTGGTTAAGCTCCTTGCATACCATCTGTTCCGCCAGGTACAGCGCCTTCAGATTGGTGGTGCGTGCAACCGTAACATACACCCGAAGCGTATGCGTGAGGGAAGAATTATGCAACTCAAGATCGGTGACCTCGATCTCCATGCCAAGTAATTTCTTTTTGATGTAGCGGGCTACGTCTTTCCTGACCGTGTTGAACAGTTCAGGGCTGAGCGCTTTTACTTCCGACATGTGGCTAGCCTATGAGAGTAATGACAACAGGGAAAATACGCAGTGTGCGCGTGAGTGAGCCAGTAAAGCGCAGTTGTTACCTTGAGTCAACCCGATCGACCAGCCCTGTCTGATTGAGATCAAAAAGACCTTCTACACAGCACCATATAGTTTCCACGTGGAATCATATCAGTTGCGGAAAACCATCACAAAAAATATTTACTGTTTATTCGTACAGTAGCTGTAGATTTATACAGTGGTTATGCTATTCTGGAATCTCTCCACCAAAATCAACAAAAGGAAACTTGCCATGACCACACTGAACAGCAACTTCGGCATGCAATACGCACCCACCCCTTTCATGATGCGCCTGGGCCGTCGTGAACTGCTGGTCACGCGCGATTTCCGCAAACGCTTCTACGCAGTCAATCCCATTATCGAGTGCGACACTGGCGTTGAGGCAGGTCATCTCGAAGTGCTGCTCATGAAGCGCTGGTTGCTCATTCTCTCCAAGGCTCACTAGGCAACACGGGCATGCGCAGCAAAAAGCGCATATGTAAGCCCTTTTTTATTCGTGTTCTTTCATGCATTTCGGACTTATTATTTTCTCATCCGAACCACTCATGAGAGAGCGAATATGTTGTTTAAGAAACTTAGTCTGTCCCTGGTCGCACTGGCCCTGGTAGCACAAACGGCAGCCGCTGCCGACATCACGCTGCTCAATGTGTCGTACGATCCGACCCGCGAGCTGTACCAGGATTTCAACACCAGTTTCGCCAAGCACTGGAAAGCCAAAACCGGCGACGACGTCAAGGTCAAGCAATCACACGGCGGTTCCGGCAAACAAGCCCGCACGGTGATCGACGGCCTGGAAGCGGACGTCGTCACGCTTGCCCTCGCTTACGACGTCGATGCTATCGCGGAACGCGGCTTGCTGGCGCCACAGTGGCAAAAGCGCCTGCAGCACAACAGCTCGCCCTACACTTCCACCATCGTGTTCCTGGTCCGCAAGGGCAATCCTAAAGGCATCAAGGACTGGGGCGACCTGGTCAAGCCGGGCGTCTCGGTGATCACGCCCAATCCAAAAACTTCCGGTGGCGCACGCTGGAACCACCTTGCTGCATGGGGCTATGCGCTCAAGCTGCCTGGCGGCACTGAAGCGAGCGCGCGCGACTTCGTCGCCAAGCTCTACAAGAATGTGCCGGTGCTCGACTCCGGCGCCCGCGGCGCTACCACCACGTTTGTGGAACGCGGCATTGGCGACGTCTTGCTGGCTTGGGAAAACGAAGCCCTGCTGGCCATCAGGGAGCTTGGACCGGACAAGGTTGAAATCGTGGCGCCGTCCGTAAGCATTCTTGCTGAGCCACCAGTATCGGTGGTCGACAAGGTGGCCGACAAGCGCGGCACCCGCAAGGTGGCCGAAGCTTACCTGCAGCACTTGTATAGCGACGAAGGCCAGGAAATCGCGGCGCAGAACTACTATCGTCCCGTGTCGGAAAAAATCGCCAAGAAGTATGCGGCGCAGTATCCGAAGGTCAAGCTATTCACGATCGAGGAAGTTGCTGGCGGCTGGACCAAGGCCCAGAAGACGCACTTCGCCGATAACGGCCTGTTCGACCAGATCTACCAGCCAGCCAAGAAGTAAAGATTGCACGAAGGTGGTCACCGTGATGAACGACATCGCGGTGACGCACGCGGCGGATTCAAGAGTTCCGTTTTCTGCACCGGCCGTTGCCAAATGTAAGGGCCGGCGCTTGCCTTCCAACGATCAAAAGCATCATCGGCGCCTCCCCCGCGAAG
This sequence comes from Pseudomonadota bacterium, assembly GCA_040385745.1. Classification (GTDB taxonomy): domain Bacteria; phylum Pseudomonadota; class Gammaproteobacteria; order Burkholderiales; family Burkholderiaceae_D; genus Telluria_A. The sequence goes on along the minus strand of JAZKGU010000053.1, from coordinate 126,802 downwards.
GCGGGCCTATAGCGCACCAACTCTGTGTTAGAGCGCTATAGCCCCCGCCTTCGCGGCGGAGACGGCTTTTCTTCCGGATCCTGGAATGATAATCCCTAGGAATCACCCGCCTTATCTGTCGTGTTTACCCACGCAAACAGCACAAGCAAATTGCTAACAACCGAGTTATGATCCTCGACGCCGCCCTGTGCGGATGTCCTAAATCAACCTTGGAGAGTTAGCGATGACGCGCATGACCGCAGAAGATTTTGATCCAGAAGTGCTCAAGCTGTTCGACCAGTATGTTCACGGCGTGATCGATCGCCGCGGCTTCCTGTCGCAGGCAGGCAAGTATGCAGTGGGCGGCGCCACCGCAGCCAGCCTGCTGGCCGCCCTCTCCCCCAGCTTTGCCGCCACCGTTGTCCAACCAACGGATCCCCGCATCAAGGCCAGCTATGTCGAGTTCCCCTCGCCACAAGGCTACGGCACGCTGCGCGGCTACCTGGTCACGCCGGCCAATTTCAAAGGCAAGCTGCCAGCCGTGCTGGTGGTGCACGAGAACCGCGGCCTGAACCCGCACATCGAAGACATCGCGCGCAGGGTCGCGCTGGATAACTTCATCGCTTTCGCGCCAGACGCCCTGTTCCCGCTTGGCGGCTACCCGGGCAATGAAGACAAGGCACGCGAGATGTTCGGCAAACTCGATCAGGTCAAAACCCGCGCCGACTTCGTCGAGGCGGCCGAGATCCTGCGCAAGCACAAGGACAGCACCGGCAAGGTGGGTGTGGTGGGTTTCTGCTACGGCGGCGGCATTGCCAACTATCTGCCCACCGTGCTCAAGACGCTCAACGCCTCGGTACCGTTCTACGGCTCGCAAGCGCCAGCGGCAGAAGTGCCGAAGATGAAGACACCGCTGATGATCCACGATGCAGAAAAGGACGAGCGCATTCTCGCGGGCTGGCCAGCCTACGAGGCTGCGCTCAAGGAAAACAAAGTCGACTACCAGCACTTTGTTTACCCAGGCACCCAGCATGGCTTCAACAACGACACCACGCCGCGCTACGATGAGGCGGCTGCCAAGCTAGCCTGGCAGCGCACCATGGATTTCTTCCGCAAGCACCTGGCCTGAGGAAGCAAGTCGACTACTTGCGCGGCGACTGCCCTTCAGGGTTGCCGCGCCGCGGTTCGCCCGGCGGACTGCTGTTGAGGAAGTCGATGTCATCATCATCGAGCGGCAAATTGGGAATCGCTTCGATGTGATCGACGTCAATGTCCGCGCCATCGCGCACCACCGTGTCACGCCCCGCCGCCGCGCGCTCGCCGGTGCCGCCGGAATCACTGTCGCTATCGAGATTGGCGTCACCCACATCGGGCCCCGCAGTGCCGCCTGCGCTGCTCGCTTCCATGTCGGACGTGGTGCCAGTATCAAAATCGAGCAAGTCTTCGCCGGCCAGCCCTGCCGCGCCGATCAGGTCGCTGCCGCTGTCGGAGGTGTCGCTTGGGCCCAATGCCCCGGTGCCGTGGCCAGTGCCTAGCGAACGGTCTGGTGGGTCCGGAAAGTTGTCCGGATCAAGTGTGCTATTGCCTGTCATAATTCCTCCAGAACGGGTGTAAAAAGATCGTTCTGACAGGCTACCGAATTTCCCTTCGCAGTGTCGCACGCACCATGCCGGCGCGGAAAAACTTCATTCAATCAAGCTGCGTATCCTTGCGCGCAAGGCTTGTGCCAGCAGGTGCACATGGTAGCCATCCACAAAGCCATGGTGGGCCTGGACCGACATCGGCAGGATCATGGTGTCGCCGGCCGGCTCGCTGAAACGGCCCCAGGCAAACGACGGAATATCGGCGCTGCGATGTTCGAAAATCGGGTGTTCGATCGCGGTCAATTCAAACCACGGCAGGCAGGTAATGAAGATATTGTTCTTGCGTTCGCGTTCGGTATTGCCAGTGTGCGTATCGATCATCTTGCGCGTGGCCTTTGCGATCTTGCCAGCGGCCACGCTACGCGCGATGAATTCATGCACGTCTTCGGAAATATCGAACTGCGCGAAGTTCAGGTTGCCATCGTCGTTGTAGACGGTGTACGAACCCACAAAGCCATCGATCTTGATGACCTCGCCCTCGAAGACGCGGTACATGAAATTGTCGATAGTGGGAATGGTCGTGAGCAGGCAGTACAGAAAAAAATGGAATGGCGGAAGAGACTGCGCCTTGCAATACGGACGAAAGTCCGGCAGCTCCCAGCGCATGCTGAGGTTGATGAGGGGGTTGTCGAAGCGCGCGAAGGTCTCGTAACGATCGCGGCGGTACTCAAATTTTTCCATCCCGCCAGTTTAACCGAAGGCGGCGTGGACTTAAAAGGCGTGGCGCATGCCGACGTTGAGCGCCGACGTGCCTTTGTCAAAGCCAACCGGCAAGCCAATCATGTAGCCAGGCCCCTGGCGCGGCCGGATGTGCGAGTAAGCCGCGTAGAAATCGGTGCGGCGTGAGACGGTGTAGGTGCTGCCGAACGCGAACTGGTCCACATCGCGATTGGCGAGATCTCGGTCATTCTTGCGAACGAAGGATGCGAGGAAAGTCGTCGAAGTGCTGACTGGCACTGCAATGCCGACGAGCACATCGCGGCTGTCGGTGGATGGCGCGGATGCCATTGCCGCGCCGTAAGGATTGTCCGGATTCCACAAAGGTGAGCTGCCCCAGCCGCGATTGGCGCTGTATGCCGCGTAAGCCTTGGCGAAACCGATGTTCAGATTGGCAGCAATGATCGTGTTCTTGGCGTCGATGCGATTTCCCAGCTGCATGGCCGGAGCAATCTTGGCGACATTTTTGTTTTGGTGGGCGACGCGAAACACCACGGGGCCCGTTTCAAAGCCAACCGACATACCCCAGGCGCGGCTATTGCGCGAATCGCGGTCCAGGCCGGCAAGAGTGGGTGTGCGCGGTTCAGCTGCGCTGCTCAGGCCCATGCGCTTGCCGGGAAAGCCGAACACCTTGGTGGCAGAGTCGGTCATGCCAGGTTCGTACAGGTCGCTGGTATCGATGACGGAGATGCCAAGTTCACCTGCAGGACTCGGGATCGTGACACGGTATACCTCGGATGTCTGGCCGTACACGTTCACAGCGCAGGCGCTGAGGACGATGGCGGTGAGACAAAATGGCTTCATGAATTACTCCAGCAAGAATGTTTTCTTCTGGTTGTAGTTATCCGCCAATATTGTGTGCTGTTCTGTCCGTTACCCCACATAAGTACAGTAATGAGAACGTTAGTCGCTGAGAAATATTATTTTCTTTCCCGTCGGCAGCAAAAAGACACAAGCGGACACGTCAATCATAGTCCTGAAAAAATAAGGCCGCCAGCGAAAATGCGCGGCGGCCTTGATACAGTCGGGAATGACTATGAATAGATACGGAACTTTTCAGTTTCAACCATGGTTCCCCTACTCCCTGAGGATCTTCCAGGGCGAGAGAGACCAGTTCTTAGCTACTTCTGTGCCGCCAACGTCCGGTTCTGTTCATCCAGCCATGTCTTGAGCGGAGCGAAATATTCAATCAGCGCGCCACCGTCGATCTTGTCTTCGCCGCTCATGGCCTTGAGCGCTTCCTGCCACGGCTTGCTCGAGCCCATCGCCAGCATCGCCTGCAGTTTCTCGCCGGCTTTCTTATTGTCGTACACCGAGCAGCGGTTCAATGGCCCCTTGTAGCCGGCCTCGCGGCACAAGGCGCGATGGAACTGGAACTGCAGCATGGTTGCGATGAAATAACGCGCGTACGACACATCGCCCGCCACGTGGTACTTGGCGCCAGCGTCGAATCCGTCCGCCGACAAAGGCGCAGGCCGCTGCACGCCTTGGTACTTCTCGCGCAATTCCCACCAGGTCTTGTCGTAGTCGGCCGGCTTGGTCTTGCCGCCGTACACGTCCCAACGCCATTTATCAACCAGGTAGGCGAACGGCAGGAAGGCGACCTTGCCCAGGGCGCGGTCCATCAGGTCCGGAATGTCGTTGGCGCCGCCCGGCAATTCATCACGCAGGCCCACTTTCTTGAGGTACTCCGGCGTGATCGACAGCGCCACGGTATCGCCGATGGCTTCATGGAAACCATCGTTGGCGCCGCCCTGGAACAGGTGCGGCTGCTTGCGCACTGCCATGTAATAGTAGACGTGGCCCAGCTCGTGGTGAATCACCGAGAAGTCTTCCGCCGTCGGGTTGATGCACATCTTGATACGCACATCATCCTGGCCGTCCATCGACCAGGCTGATGCGTGGCATACCACCTCGCGGTCCAGCGGTTTGGTCAGCAGCGAGCGGGTCCAGAAGGTGGCGGGCAAGGGGTCCATGCCCAGCGAGGTGTAGAAGCGCTCGGCATACTTGGTCATGTCGGCGGCGCTGGTTTTCTTGGCGACCAGGGTGGCGCCCAGGTCGTAACTGTCCTTATTGCCCGCCGGTTTTAGGATCGGATAAATATTGTTCCAGGTCTGGCTCCACATATTGCCAAACAGGTGAGCCGGGATCGGACCACTGGCCGGTACCACGCTCGGGCCGTAACTCTGGCGCAGCTTGTGGCGTGTGTAGGTGTGCAGCGAGTCGTACAGCGGCTTGACCTGCTGCCACAAACGCTCCATCTCGACCGCGAAGGCATCCGGCGTCATGTCGTAGCCCGAGCGCCACAGAGCGCCAGTATCAGCAAAGCCCATTTCGCGCGCGCCCTTGTTGGACAAGGCCACGTACTCGACATACTTCTGCTTGTATGCAGGCGACTGGGCATGCCAGCCCAGCCAGATTTCCTTCAGGCGCGCCGGGTCGCGGTTTTCTGCAAGTATCTTTTCCATCTGACCCAGGGCCAGGCATGGGGCCGGCGAGCCATCGGCGGCTTTCGGGCAATATTTGGCCTTGCCGTAGGCGCCGGTCATGCCGGCAGCCAGGCGCGTGTAGGCTTCGCGATCGCCCGCGTCGGCCAGCATGAGGCTCAGTTGCAGCAATTTGAGTTTGCGCGCGGTTGCCTGCGGCAGCTTGAGGCCGTTGTAGCGGCGCGCCTTGAGGGCAAATTCACCAGCGGCGGTCAGGCGGCGCTCACCGGCCTGCGCCGTGTTCTGTTCCGTGTCTTCGGTGATGAAATTCTGGTACACCCACTCGGCGCGCGCGCCGGTAAAGTCCAGCTTTTTCAGCGTTGCTTCGGCATCGGCGACGAAGCGCTCAGCTTCCGCCACCGTCGGCTTGCCCGTTGCCTTCGGCGCAGCAACGGCCGCGCCGGCCATGCTCATGCCTGCCATGACAGCTGCGACCAGCTGCACGTTCCTTGCCATCTTCTTCATGTCCAAGATCTCATCTCCGTGGTTTTATGTGGTGTCGGGCGTCGCAACGCCCTGCCCCGCTATTAAACCACGCCCGTCGATGCGGTCTCCAGTTCTATTTCCTGGCCTTGGACGCGGCGCTCTCGCCCAGATCGAGCTCGATCCAGGTCGGCGCATGGTCGCTCGGCTTTTCGCGCCCGCGTACTTCGCGGTGCACCCCGGCCGCCTTGAGCTTCTTGTGCAGCGGCTTGCTCAGCAGCAGATGGTCGATGCGCAGGCCGGCATCGCGCCCATAGGCATTGCGGAAATAATCCCAAAAGGTATAGATGGTTTCGCCGGGGTGCATGGTGCGCAGCGAGTCCAGCCAGCCCTGCGCGATCAGCCGGTGAAAGGCTTCCCGCGTTTCGGTACGAAACAGTGCGTCGTTGACCCAGCGCTCCGGCTTGTAGACATCGAGTTCGGTCGGCATGACGTTGAAGTCCCCCGCCAGCACGACCTTTTCGCCGCTGGCGTACAGCTCTGCGGCATGAGCAATAAATTTTTCCATCCAGGCCAGCTTGTAATCGAACTTGGGGCCTGGCGCCGGATTGCCGTTAGGCAGATAGAGGCAGCAGATCAGTATGCCATTGACCGCCGCTTCGATATAACGGCTTTGCTCATCGTCTTCATTGCCGGGCAAGCCGCGCCGCACCTCCATGGGCTTCTCGTCGCCCCGCGTCAGGATGGCTACCCCGTTCCAGCTCTTCTGGCCCTGCCAGATGGCCTGGTAGCCGGCGGCGTTGATCTCCAGCAGGGGAAACTTTTCCTGCGGCGCTTTCAGCTCCTGCAGGCAGGCAACGTCGGGCTGCTCTTCCTCCAGCCATTGCAGCAGCGCAGGCAGGCGCGAGGTGATGCCGTTGACGTTGAAGGTGGCAATGCGCATAGGGTCTCCGCGATGTTGATTGATGCCATATTTTTAACGCAGAATCGAATTCTTCGCCGCACGCAAGCAGGTGGCGGCCAGCGCGATTGTGCCATAGCACGCACAGTCTTTCTCACTTGGACCGTCTAGTGCATGGAACGCAATGCCTTTATAGTGAGTCATGGCCCCCGGGCTTTCACGAGGAGCACTACCATGACCCATACTGGCCACAAGCGCATGCCGGTTTACTTTCTGTCGCACGGTGGCGGGCCCTGGCCCTACGTCGAGAACATGCGAGCATCGTTCGCCCTGACCGAGCGTGAGTTCAAACAGTTACCAAATCGATTGCCGCAGCCGCCCAAGGCGGTGCTGGTGATCACCGGCCACTGGGAAGCCGATGACTACACGGTGTCCACGGCCGAACAACCGCCCATGGAATACGATTATCACGGTTTTCCCGCGCACACTTACCAGATCAAGTACCCAGCCCCCGGCTCGCCGGCGCTGGCGCAGCGCGTCAAAGACTTGCTGGCGGGCGACGGCGTGACCGCGCAGGAAGACGCGCAGCGCGGCTTTGACCATGGCACCTTTGTGCCGCTGGCCTTGATGTACCCCGATGCCCGGGTACCGGTGGTGATGCTGTCGATGAAATCGAGCTACGATCCAGCGGAACACATCCGCATTGGCCAGGCACTCCAGCCCCTGCGCGACGAAGGGGTGCTGATCATCGGCAGTGGCCTCACGTACCACAATATGCGCGGTTTCGGACGCGACGAATCAACGCCGGTCGCAACAGCCTTCGAACAGTTTCTGGAACAGGCGATTGCGCAGCCCGACCCGCACAAGCGGGACCAGCTGCTAGTCAATTGGGAAAGCGCCCCGGGTGCGCGCCTGGCTCATCCGCGCGAAGACCATTTGATTCCGCTAATGGTGGTCGCAGGTGCAGCAGGCGACGATACCGGGCGCACCGTGTTTGTCGATCACGTCATGAAAGTGCCGATGGCGTCCTACGAATTCGGATGAACTTAGGACAATGTAGACGCGCCAAACTCAATCAGCAGCCGGTTGAGCCTGGCGCTCTCGCGCAGCTGCAGCCAATGGCCCACCTCGCCCTCGATCTTCTCGTAACGGAACGGCCCGTGAACATGCTGGGCGGAATCCTTCATCTGATTTTCCGTCAAGGCAGGATCGCCCTCGCTCCACACACCCATCACCGGTAGCGCTATCGGGGGATAGGGCTTGACCTGGGCCAGGCCCCGGTTGGCGCGATAGTAATTGAGCGCGGCGGTCAGCCGCCCCGGGCGGGCAAAGTTGTGGCGCCAGTCTGCCAGTTGTTCGTCGTCGACGGCATGGGGTTTCAGGGCCAGCAGATTGGCCGACCCGACCATGGCCTCGGCAATGCCCGGCAGCTGAAACAGCACTGCATACCAGGCCTTCAATTTCTGGGCGAGCCCTGCGGCGGCATAAGCATTGGGATGCCCGACCGACAGCGCAGCAAAGCGCTCGATACGCTCCGGCGAAAACATGCACAGCTGCCAGCCAATGATTGCACCCCAGTCGTGTCCCACCAGATAGAGCTTGTCGATGGCGAGCGCGTCGAGCAAGGCGGTGATATCGGTGCGCAAAATCGCGATGCTGTACGCAGCCACGCTGGCAGGCGCCGCGCTTGCGCCATAGCCGCGCAAGTCCGGGGCGATGACGCGATAGCCGGCCGCAAGCAGCGGCGCGACCTGCCCCGCCCAGACCCTGTGAGTGTCCGGAAAGCCGTGCAGCAGCAGCACCGGCCGGCCAGTGCCGGCAGTGGCCACGTTCATGTCAATGCCGTTGACGCGAATTATTTCTTGCTGCATGGCTAGCCGGCTGCTACTGGATAGTGCGCACCGGCGCTTCGGCAAGCGCCCACGTCGATGCCAGTTCACCCTGCACTTTGAGCGCATCGGCCTGCTTGCCCTGGCCCGCCAGCGCTTTTTCAAGGCCGTTGAGCGACCAGCCGCTGCGCGGATGCAGCACCAGATTGTGGCGATAGGTCTTTTCGGCCTCGGCAAAGCGTTTGGCGCGCAGCTGCATGGCGCCCAGGCGCATGCGCGGACCGCTTGCCAGCATGGGCGGCTCGGTACGGTCGCTATCGTCCCCGGCCACCACGGCCTTGGTTTGCAGCGCCAGCGCTTCATCGATGCGCCCTTCCGCGAATGCGATCTCGGCAGCCAACTGCGCTTCCGAGCTTGCCGCCACGCTGCGTCCCATGCGCGCCATGTAGTCCTTGCCAGTGTGTTTGGCCAGCAGTTTTTTGGCTGCAGGTTGCAGGCGTTCGTAGGCGGCCTTGGCGTCGGTTAGTTTGCCCATGCGGACGTGGCCGATGCCGCGCGCCATTTCGCCCAGAACCTGGGCATAGCCCTGCCCGCCGGTGGGCATGGGCTCTTTGGCCAGCTCATCCCAGCGCTGCAAGTGCAGCAGCGTCAGCATGGTGATGCTGCGCAGGTATTCGGCATACTCACTGTCACCTTTGGCAATAGCCGGCATGGTGCGCGCCGTCTCCAGCGCCAGCTCGCCGCGCCCCTCCATTAAGGCCGAATACCACTGAAAGTGCGTATTGTGGCCGCGCCAGTCGCGCGTGATGGCGAAATTTTGCTTCTTGAGTTCGGCCATCATGGTCACGTCGGCCGCAACTGCCAGCTGGTTGACCCGGGTCGCGTCCGCATAGCGGCCCACCAGGCGATAGGTGTGCGAAGGCATGTGCAGCAGGTGCGGCGACTTGGGCGCCAGCTTGCCCAGGCGGTCGGCAGCAGCAATGGCGCGATTGGCAACCGGCACCGCATCGACGGCGTGGATCATGTAGTGGTTCAGGCCAACGTGGTTGGGATCGCGCACCAGACCGGCTTCGACCATGTTCGACATTTCGCCAATGCGGCCCGCCGGCTTGCCGGTGTTACGGTCCCACCAGTCATCGCCACGGGTCGCCACCATTTCAGCTTCGGCATAGGCGGCAAGCACATCGGGGTCGGTCGGGAAACGCTTGACCAGCACCAGCATCTGCTCGGCATATGCGCTATCGAGCGGATCGATGAGGCCGGAACCACTGGTGCGGCACACGCCATCGGTACCGGCCGGTGGCGCCACCGTGTTGCCGGCGCTATGGCCGTAGCGCACCGCGAGCGACTCGATCAGCGCGCGGTCGCGGGGCGATGCATTCTTGCTGCGATTGATCGCGTAGTCGACGTACTGGATGGCCTGGCGCAAGTCGCCGCGTTTCGGGTTATTGATGTTTGGACCCATTTGCAGGGCAATCCCCCAGGCGCACATGGCGCAGTCAGGGTCTTGCGCCAGGCCGGCCTTGAAGGCGCGAATGGCCTCGCCCGGATTGAAGGCGTACACCTGAGCCATGCCCTGGGCAAACAGGCTACGCGCATTGTCATTGCCTTGGGAGGGAATCAGGGTGGTCGCGCCAAAGCCGTCTAGCACCGGGGCGGTGGCCTTGCTATCGATGGTGAGCGGAACGACGCTGCAGGCGCCAATGATGGACAGGGTGAATAACAGGACGCTCAAGCGTTTCAAACGAGGACGAATCTCAATGCGCATGCCGATGCCTTGATCAGATTGAAGGGGGAGCTGCGGACCTGCGCGCTCGAATTGCAAATCTTACATCTTTGCTGCGCTGAAATCGAGCAAATATTACGTTCCTGCTGTTCTCACCGCTCATGCATAATAAAGGCCTCTCGATTCCTATTCGACCTGGACCGCCATGAAAAAATCCCTGATCGCCGCCGCTGCCATGGCCTTTGCTGGCAGCGCCTTTGCCGCCACCGTGCAGGACGTTGCTGAGCGCTATACCAAACTGGTGCTCGCCATTGGCGTGCATGACCCGGCCTACGTCGACGCCTATTACGGCCCGGCACAGTTGCAGGAGCAGGTCACCAAGGAAAAAATGGGCTTGCCGGCGATTCGCAGCGAGGTCGAACTGGCGCTCAAGGATCTGGCGCCGCAGCGCGCCGCCAACGCCGACGAAGGTTTGCGCATTGAATTTCTCAAGAGGCATCTGCAGTCGATGATTGCGCGTATCGACATGTTGAGCGGTAAAAAATTCAAGTTCGATGAGGAGACCAGGCTGCTGTACGACGCCGTGTCGCCGCACCACGACCGGGCCTACTACACTCGCATCGTCAAACAAATCGACAAGATGCTGCCGGGCAGTGGCACGGTCAGCGCACGCCTCGCTGCCTACCGCAGCAAGTTTGCGATCCCGAAGGACAAGCTCAAGCCGGTGTTCGACGCCGCCATCAAAGCCTGTCGCGAGCGCTCGGCCAAGTACATCACGCTTCCGGACAACGAAAATTTCGTGCTCGAATTCGTGAGCAATAAACCGTGGAGCGGCTACAACTGGTACAAGGGCAATGCCCAAAGCCTCATCCAGATCAATACCGAGTTCCCGATTTACGTCGACCGCGCCGTCGATCTGGGCTGCCACGAGGGCTATCCGGGCCACCATGCCTACAACGCCCTGCTGGAAAAAACCCTGGTCAATGACCGCAAGTGGACGGAGTTCGCGGTTTATCCGCTGTATTCACCAATGTCGCTAATTGCCGAAGGCACCGCCAATTACGGCATCGAAATGGCGTTCAGCGATGCCGAACGGCTGGCCTTTGAGAAAACCGTGCTGTACCCCCTGGCCGGCATCGACCCCGCGCTGGCCGGGCAGTACACCAAATTGCGCAAGCTTACTGCCAAGCTCAGCTATGCCGACAACGACGCGGCGATGAACTACCTCGAAGGCAAATGGACCAAGGAACAAACGGTCGAATGGCTCACCAATGTGCAGTTGTACCCGCCCGAAAAAGCGGCCCAGCGCATCTCGTTTTACGACGCCAATCGCAGCTACGTTATCAATTACAACCTCGGCGCCGATCTGGTCAAAGCGTATATCCAGCGCCAGGTGACGACCAAGGACCCGGAAAAAGCGCGCACGCAGCGCTGGGCGGCATTCAAGCAGTTGCTGTCCTCACCGCGCCTGGCGAGCGGTCTGCGCTGACAAGACAGGCATGTTCACGCTGACCTTTCTCGGCACCTCCTCGGGGGTGCCGACCAAGAACCGCAACGTTACCGCCCTGGCGCTGGAAACCTCGCTCGGGCGCGACTGGTGGCTGGTCGACTGCGGCGAAGCAACCCAGCACCGCCTTCAGTACATTCCCTTGACCGTGCACAATCTGGCGGGCATCTGCATCACGCATGTGCACGGCGACCATAGCTATGGCCTGCCCGGTCTGCTGGCCAGCGCCTCGATGACGGGCCGAACCCGGCCGCTGATTCTGATCGCGCCGCTGGCCGTCAGGGCCTGGCTTGATGCAACCATGCTGCATACCGAGCTGTTCCTGCCCTACCCCATCATCCATATCGACGTGGCGGACACCGAGCTGGTGAACGAATCTGCCGGCCTGCGCATCACGCGTCACCCCTTGTCGCACCGCGCCGCCAGCGTGGGCTTTCGCTTCGCCATGGAATCGTTCAAGTGGAAACTCGACAAGGAGGCGCTGCTGGCAGCGGGCGTACCTGCCGGCCCGCTGTGGGGCCAGCTCCACGCTGGACAGGATGTGCAATTGGACGACGGCGCCATGTTCCGCGCGGCAGATTTCCGGATCGGCAAAACCGAGCGCGCCGCCGTGGTCATCGGCGGCGACAATGACGAACCTGCTCTATTGAGCGCAGCGTGCGAGGGTGCGCAATTGCTGGTGCACGAGGCCACATATACCGAAGCCATGCTGCAAAAAGTCGGCCCCGGGCCGACCCACAGCTCGGTGCAGCGGGTGGCGCAGTTTGCTGCAGCACGCGCCTTGCCCAATCTGATCCTCACCCACTTCAGCCCGCGCTACGATACTCGGGAGGGCATGATGGAACTGGACGCCGAAGCGCGCCTGCATTATTCCGGCAATCTGTTCATGGCGCGCGATTTCGATAAATATGCACTCGACGCCGATGGCGTCGTGCGATTGATCCCGCCAGTGCGGCGCTAACGATCAGCGCGTATCCTTGACCGCGATATTCAACATCGACTTGCCATCTGCCGTAACGGTGCAGGCAGCAACCATGGTCGATGCCATGCCGATCTCATTTTTGGCCGAGAACTTGAGCGACACAGTGCGCTTGCCGTCGGCAGCCTTGGTGACTGTTTCATCGCCAATGTAATTGACCGTTTTGCTGTTGGTGGCGCGCGACTCGATGGTGTCCTTGCAGGTGCGCACGGCGACTGCATCGAGCGGATCGCTTGATGCACCGGTTTTTCCGCAAGCAGACAGAATCAGGGCGCAGACCAGTATCAGTTTTTTCATGTAATCCTCAAAAAGATCAATTCATCTTAATACGTTTTGTCAGAACTGGTCGGGCGCTATCTGCTGTCCCGGCAGCATGCCCTCTGTTCTGCTAAACAGGGTGACTCGCGGCACCTTGGCGTCATTCTTCAGGTCGAATATTTCGCTTACCTGATAAGCCTGGACCGCATCGAAAACAGCGAAGCGGTATTTTAAAATATAGCTCCCTGGCGCCAGACCGGTGACCGAAAAATCCTGGCCTTGCTGTACAAACAGACTGCGTACGCGCCGGCCGTTGAGATACAGGCGTACTTCAGCATCCTTATAGCCGACGATATTATCGATGTCGATCGCTGCGGTTCCGGCTACCGGGTCCTGCGGTTCGGACTTGATATACCCGTGCGGCAGCCGTTCCGATGGACGCGCCACCAACTGGCTTCCTTGCACATAGCGCGCGCCTTCAGCCAGCCCGAACGCACGACTTACCTCGTTCGCGCTTGACTCGTCCGCTGGCGCATTGATCCATCGATACAGCTGGACCGCTCCAATCAGCAGCGCCAGTGAAACGCCAATCAACAGCGGCAAGCGGAGCACATATTTTTTAAGATCGAGATCAAGTCCCAGGCCGGCATCGACGCTCTGACCAGTCTTGCGCGGCGTCGGCTGGGCTGCAGTCGCAGCTTTGAGCGGCGGCTCGGGTTCGGCCTTGCGCTCGCTGTCCTCGATCCAGCGATCGTGCCTGGCGCGGCGTTCCGGATCGCTCAACACATCCCACGCCTGGTTAACTCGCTTCATAATGCGCAGCGCTTCCGGGTCCGGGTTGCGGTCGGGATGGTATTTCTGCGACAGCACCCGATAAGATGCCTTGATCACTTCCAGAGGCGCGGTGCGCATGACTTGCAAATGGTCGTAATGCGTTTCAAGCGGTTGCGCCACAGCGAAGCTCCAAAAGGGCTATTGCAAAAAGCACATTGTATTGCCTTGTGTCCCAACGGGCAAATCCAATCGCCCGCGTGTGTTCAACCGTGCCAGCCGTAGCGGACCAGGTCAACACGGTTGCCCTGAACCGCCACGCCTTCGGCTGCAAGCAGTGCTGCCTGGCCTGGTACATAGGTGAGCAGTTCGCCGCGCGCATTGACAATGCGATGCAAGGGAAGTGGCAGTCCGATGGCGCGCTTGATATAGGCCGGCAAGGCACGGATAAAGCTTGTATCGACACCGAGCGCGATTGTCACATCGAGATAACGCACGACCCGTCCGCGTGGAATCGTCGCCAGAAAATCGACAAAGCGCTGCTGCACAGTGTCGGGCAGCGCTCGATAGCGACCGGGAATCAAGCTAAAGGCATCGCCGCTGCGAATATCACCGCCGTGAACCACGACGCCAAGAATGCCGCGACGATCGATCATATCGCTCAGTTTCCCTACCAGCGGGGCGATCAGGCTGCAAGGCTCGCAAAACATGGTCAGCCTGATTTCGGCGCCGCCTTCAAAAACCAAGGCGGCGCCTGGCTGAAATTGGACCGGCGACGCAAGCGAGACGACCATATTTTCGTACAGCACTCCGGGAGCAAGCGACAAGGCCAGCAGATCGGAGGCAAGGGTAACGAGCACCTGCCTCGGACTAAGCCGGTTGGCATGTTTTTCGCCGTTGATGCCGAGGCCGGCGATGCAGCTCATGACGCTGCCCGCCTCCATTTCGACCCTTGGCTTCAGGTACAGCTTCTCCACGGTACCGCCAACGATTTTCTCAATTCCTGGCATCGGGCACATTCGAATTGGCGGTCAGCAATGGATAGGGGTTGATCGGCCCGGATTGGGTATAGATCCCGTAGTGCAGGTGCGGCGGCGTGGTCCTGGCGTTGCCGGTATTGCCCACATAGCCCAGCAAGGATCCCGCCACGACCCGATCGCCCGGGGAAAACCCGCCATAGTCGTCCAGGTGCGCATAATAATGGCGCTGGCCGCCCGGACCGAACACCCACACCACTTTGCCCCCGAGGCGGGTTTCCTCCCGTCGCATGACGACGCCCTCGGTCGCCGCCCCCACGGCGGTGCCTTTCCTGGCGAAGATGTCGATACCTTCGTGGCGCCGTGATGGCGGACGCGACGCGTGCCAGGTATCGCGCAATTGGCGCCGCGCGACACCCGCCACGGGAATCGGCAGGCTCGATGGCGCCGGCATGAAACTGAGGCGGGCGGTATAAATCGCGGCCGATATCCAGGGCCAGGCCAAATAGGCCAGGACAGCCAACAAAAGCAGCAGCGGGATCAGGCGAAGAGCTTTTGCCAAGGGCAGACTCGCGGTTGGTGAAAATAGACGTGCTGAAGTATTCTACAGTTTCGCCGGCAAGAGTTCAGGCGCGCTCGCGTGCAACATGACTAACAAATAATTCGACAGTATGTCGAAAGCGGCGGTCGCGGTACGTCGTAGGATAGTGGCAGCAATCAGGCCTATTATCGATCACACCAAGGAGAAACCATGAACAAGCAGATTTTCGTCAACCTCGCAGTGAAAGACCTCAACAAGTCAAAAGCGTTCTTCGAAGCCCTCGGCTATAGCTTCAACCCGCAATTTACCAATGACAGCGGGGCCTGCATGGTCATTAACGAGGGCAGCATTTACGCCATGCTGCTGACCCATGAATTCTTCAAATCCTTCATCGACAAGCAGATCGCCCAGGCAAATGAAGTGACCGAAGTGCTGACCTGCCTGTCGAGCGAAAGCCGGGAAGAAGTCGACCAAATGGTTGCCAAGGCGGTGGCCGCCGGCGGCAAGGCGCACCGCCAGCCGCAGGATCACGGATTCATGTATGCACACGGCTTCGAAGACCTTGATGGACATATCTGGGAGCTGGCTTACATGAGCAAGCAGCCAAATTGATGCGACAAAGCTCAGCCTTGTTCCGTCCAAGCACGGCACAAGGCATACGGCTGATGTTTTATAGCAACAAATAGAACTAAGTAGCCGCAAATTCTGCTACCCGAAGAGGATAAGGTTTACAGTGAGCTGAACACCTTGCATGCCGAACGCCTGACCTGCACAGCCGATTCACGCTCGTGCAGCAGCGATGCCCACGTTGAATTATTCACGAAAGAAGGCGCGCGATGGCAGATACACCTTTTTCTTCCTCCTCCGGATTTGCCAAGGCATTGACCGGCATAACTGGTCTCGATGAAATCACTGGCGGCGGCCTGCCCGCTGGCCGCACCACGCTGCTGGGCGGCGGACCGGGGTCGGGCAAAACAATTTTATCCATCCAGTTTCTGGTACACGGCGCGCGCCACTGCGGCGAACCAGGCATTTTCGTGGCTTTCGAAGAGACTTCGTCGCGCATTGTGATGAATGCCGAAGGCTTTGGCTGGAATTTGGCGCAGCTACAAAAAAAGAAGACGCTGGTGTTCGTGGACGCCCAGCCCTCGCCCGACCTGGCACAGTCCGGAAATTTTGATCTGTGCGGGATGCTGGCGGCGCTGGAAGCTCAGATTAAAGTCACCAAAGCGCGCCGGATTATTATCGATGCGCTCGATGTGGTGCTGGCTTTGCTGCCCGATCAAGTGTCGCGCCGCCGTGAGATTCATCGTCTGCATGCCTGGCTGCTGGAGCAGCAGCTGACTGCCATCATCACTGCCAAGACCGGCGAAGCCGATATCGGCCCGCAGATGCAGGAGTCGTTCGGCTTTATGCAGTTTATGGTCGACTGCTCGATTCTGCTCAATCACGGCGTGACGATGGGCGTATCCCAGCGCAATCTGCGGGTGCAGAAATACCGCGGATCGAGCTTTGATGAAAACGAGTCGCCATTCCTGATCAGCAAGCGCGGTTTCGAGGTGGCGGTGGCACGCACGCTCGGCACCATCGATGCGAGCGTGACCAATGAACGTATTTCGAGCGGCATTGAACGCCTCGACACCATGCTCGGCGGCGGATACTACCGCGGCGCCAGCATCCTCATTACCGGCTTTCCCGGCACCGCCAAGACCACGCTGAGCGGCGCGTTCGCACAAGCTGCCTGCGAGCGCGGCGAAAAAACCATGTTCGTCAGCTTCGACTCGGACGGTTCCGAAGTCGTGCGCAACCTGTCCTCGGTCGGCATTCAGCTTGCCCGCTTTGTTGACAACGGTTCCCTGCGCATGGTGTCCGCACGCACCATTGCAGGCAGCGCCGAAACCTATCTGGTGCGCATCAAGTTGCTGGCTGAAGAACATAAAGCGCGTTGCCTGGTCATCGACCCGGTGTCCACCCTGTCCAAGGCGGGCAATGAACTGACCGCGCACAGCGTGGCCGAGCGGCTGATCGACTGGTCCAAGGCGGCGGGCATGACGCTGGTTTGCACCAGCCTGCTCGACGAAATGGCCACTCAGTCCGAAGGCGGCTCGCCGCTGCAGATCTCGACGCTGGCTGACACCTGGATCCACCTGAATTACCTGGTCCAGGCCGGCGAGCGCAATCGCGGCATGTCCATCATCAAGTCGCGTGGCACAGCGCACTCCAACCAGGTGCGCGAACTCATACTCAGCAACACCGGCGTCACCTTGGCCGACGCCTACACGGCGGGGGGCGAAGTACTGATGGGCACAATGCGCTGGGAAAAAGAGAGCGCCGAGCGAGTGGCCGCCGAAGTGGCCGACGTAGCATCCACGCTCAAGCACGTCCGGCTCGACGCCGAGGAGGCTGTCCTGGCCGTGCGGCTGAAATCCTTACAAACTGAACTGGCAGCAAAACAGGTTGAAAAAGCTTTGCTCACTCGCACCACGGAAAGCCAGGAGCGCGAGCATGCGCTTGGGCGCAGCCGGATTGGCGAATTGCGTGGAGCCGACTCGGCTGCCAATGAAGGGAAATAAAACTGTGGTGAAACGCAAGACCTACAAATTCCGCCTCTACATTGCCGGCGACACCATGAATTCGGTTCAGGCCCGTACCAACCTGCATGCCTTGTGCACCACTTACCTGGAAGGGCAATACGAAATCGAAGTCGTGGACGTGTTTCGAGAGCAAAAGCGGGCGCTGGAGGATGGTATTTTCATGACCCCTACCTTGCTCAAACTTTCCCCGACAATGGGCAAGGTGGTCGGCACGCTCAGCAACGCCCAATCGGTACTGATGGCGCTGGGAATCGACACGGACAAACCATGAACAGCCCCCCGGCAGGCGGCGATAGCGCTGGAGAAATCGCCGCGCTCATCACTGACTTACACCGCAACATCGAACGTCTTGAGCATCTGACCGGTGGCCAGGTCGACACCATTACAGACGAACAAGGCCGGCCTTTTGTGCTGCGCCATGCGCAAGAGCAGCTACGTATCAACGACGCCAGCCGTCAACACGCAATCCTCAATGCGCTGCCCGCGTATGTGGCCATGCTCGACGCCGATGGGGTGATCGTTTCGTTCAACGAAGCTTGGCAGGCCTTTAGCAACGCCGGCGCTGTGCAGGGGCCCGGTCACGCGGTCGGCATCAATTACCTGCAACTGTGCGAAGAGGCGAGCGGTGACGGCGCCAATGTGGCGCGCCAAGTCGCCGGCGGGATCCGCCGCGTGCTAAGCGGAAACGATTCGGCAAGCTCATTTGAATATGCCTGCCGTGCCGATGGTGTTGACCACAGGTTCTTCATGACCGTTACGCCCTTGTCGAAGACTGTCGGGCACGGTGTGGTGGTCATGCACATGGACATCTCGCAACGTACGCGCGACGAGGAGGAATTGCAGCGCTTCCGCACGGCGATGGATTGCACGGCCGACGCCATCTTTCTGCTCGATTACGCGAGCATGCGCTTTGTGGAGGTGAACGCCACCGCCTGCTCCATGCTGGGCTACGAGCGCGCCGAACTGCTCGAGCATGACGCCTTCAACCTCATTGCTGCAGGGGCGACCGAACTGCGCTCTTCCTTCGACAGCTTGATCGCGGCCAGTGGCAGCAGCCAGGTCGACGAAGTAAGGCTGATTTGCAAAGACAAATCCAGCGTGATAGTCGAAATCCACCGGCAGGCCCTGCGATCAGGGCAAGGATGGATCATCGTTGCTGTTGCCAGGGATATCAGCGAGCGCAAGGAGGCTGAAAGCCGCTTGCTGTACCAGGCGCACCACGACGGATTGACCGGATTGCCCAACCGCGCGCTGTTTCATGACACGCTGGTGCGGAGCCTTGGGCAAGCCAAGCATCATCAATGGACGCTTGCGGTTCTCTTCATCGACTTGGACAATTTCAAGAACGTCAACGATACGCTAGGCCATGCTATCGGCGACGAGCTGCTGGTGCAACTTAGCAATAGGCTGTTGCAGTGCGTGCGCGTGCGCGACACAGTGGGGAGATTTGGGGGAGATGAATTTGGCTTGTTGCTGGTGCTAAATCAGGATGCCAGTTTTGCTGCCGTGGTGGCGAATAAAATTCGTAGTGCGCTGCGTAAGCCATTCCAGTTGGGCGAACATGAAGTGTCAATTACGGCCAGCATCGGCATTACGCTCTATCCCAACGACGCGGACACCCCTGATGAACTGATCAAGTTTGCCGACACCGCGATGTACCGCGCCAAGCAGGCCGGCCGCGACACTTTCCGTTTCTTTACAGCGCAGATGAATGTGGATGTGCTGGAGCGCCTGGATCTGGAAAAGGCGTTGCGCAAAGCACTTGAGAACAAGGAATTCGTTTTACACTACCAGCCGAAAATTGCGCTGCCGAGTGGACGGGTGGCAGGCATGGAAGCGCTGCTGCGCTGGGAACGGCCGGGCTTTGGCCTGATCGGGCCGAATCTGTTCATTCCCTCGCTGGAGGAAACGGGTCTCATCGTGCAGGTTGGCGAATGGGTGCTGGACACGGCTTGCCGCCAGATCGGCGAGTGGTTGCGTTCGTCCGTGGGTCCGATGCCGGTGGCTGTCAATGTCGCCGGGCGTCAGTTATTGGAGGGCGATCTTGAAGCTACCGTGATCGCTGCGCTTGAGAAGCATGCCATCCCACCTGAGCTGCTGGAGCTTGAGCTGACGGAAAGCTCGCTCATGGTGAACACCGAACGCACGATTAGCACGCTGAAGAATGTGCGCGCGCGAGGGGTGACCATCTCCATCGATGACTTTGGCACTGGGTATTCCAGCCTGGCCTACCTGCGCCGCTTCCCTATCGATAAATTGAAAATCGATATTGCGTTCATTCGGGAAGTGACGAGCAATGCCGACGATGCTGCCATCGTGCTGGCAATCATCCGCATGTCGCACAGTCTCAAGCTGGAGGTAATTGCCGAAGGAGTGGAAACGGCGGAGCAGCTGGCTTACTTGAAGCGCATTCACTGCGATCAGGTGCAAGGGTATTTGTTCAGCCGGCCACTTGCAGTGCCGGCGCTGGAGGAACTGCTGCGGCAGCGCTTGCCGGCCGCCCCGCAGGCTATCGCGGCCCCTTGTCCGTGCAAGACGGTGCTACTGGTTGACGACGACCTGCAAGTGCTGTCATCGCTGCGACAACTGTTGCGGCATGAGGGCTACCATATTTTGGTTGCTCGCTCGGCGGCCGAAGGTCTTGAATTGCTGGCTCAGCATGCGGTGCAAGTGATTGTGTGCGAACAGAGATTGCCGGACGCGAGGGGTACCGAATTCTGCGATGGGGTAAAGGAGCTGTATCCGGACACTTTTCGCATTGTCCTGGCCGGTACCACCGACCTTGAAGCGATCATGGGGGCTGTTAACAGGGGCGCGATCTACCGGTTTTATACCAAGCCATGGGACAACACGGAATTGCGCGCGGATTTGCGGGAGGCGTTCAGGCACTACAATTTGCTGCACGGTGTGGAACTTGCTGGCTACCCAGGTGCTGGCGTTGTTGTGGAAGGTTCGGCCCAGCATCCAATTCCTTCAAGCTGTTAGGTCAACGCACGCGCCACTACAGGCTACCGTTGACGCGATGGGACGCAAGCGCCCGTATGTGAATCCGTGAAATAATGAATTTTCAATTACAAAGAAAAGGCAATCATGTTCAAAAAACTGGCAGCGGGTGCACTTGGCATGAGCGATATCGGCGTCATCGTCGATCCTGTGGACTACAACAAGGTCGATGCCGACGATTACCTTTTTAACGAAGACGGCGAACAGATCTTTTTTCTCATCAAAAGCAAAAAGGATGAGTACTGCTTCACAAATCTGGCCTTAATCCATGTCGACGGCGACTCGGCCATATCTTCGAAGCGTTCCATCAAGCGGTTCGACTATTCCTCCAACCAGATCTCCAAGGTGACCATCGAGACCGCCGGTACGATCGATATGGACATCGAACTTAAGTTCGATCTGGAGGGCACGGTATTTTCAATTGACGTCAAAAAGACCTTCATTGAACAGCTTAAGGACATCTATAAGGCCTTGATCACCATCGGCAAGCAGCAGAAACGCGACGCCGCATCGCGGGCCAACGCGATGCGCACGCTGGACGCCACTGCATCCGTGCATAAACTGAATATCGCGCCGGGGGAAGGCGGACTGGCGGTCCAATATGGCTTACTTCTCGAGGCCCTCAACACATCCATGTTTGAAACGCACACCAAACGCGATTTCAGTGATGTGTTCACGAAATACATTCACAACTAGGACTGCGTAGAGTGCAACGGTCGTCTCCAATTGAGGAGACGGCCAATTATTCCCCGTGGGTGCACCGACCCAAGCGCGTTTTTGATCGGCACGTGAACGCAAGCATGCAACTAGCCTATCTCTCCTGAGCGGACCAGACCAGGTTCCACAGGTGTCCATCAATGTCCTCGAATCCCTGGTCGTACATGAACCCATGATCCTCCGGCGGGTGCGGCGTGCGCCCACCCGCAGCGAGGGCTTTAGCAATGATGGTATCGACTTCTTCGCGGCTTTCGCAGCTCAGACAGATGACGACTTCATTGGCTTCCTTCGCCTGTGCCACGGGCTTGTCGATAAGGGACTGAAAGAATGGCTCCGCCGTCAGCATTGCCTGAATGGACTCCCCCACGATGTGCATGAATGCTGCGTTTTCACTGCTGAATTGCTCGTTAAACGTGAAGCCGAGTGCGGAAAAGAATGCTTTTGACTTGCCCAGATCCTTCACGGGCAGATTGAGGATGATTTGATTTTTCACGGGTTCGTGACACGGACGATCGATGTTTCATCGATACGACGGATGGCGCCGCACAAAATCGACATATTGAATTAAGAAAGCGCTCCTCTAAAACGGAAGCGACGCGTCTTCCAGGTGGCCAAAGGAACTCGGAAATCCAAATGCAGAGCGGACCTCACTCAATGAATTCCGACTCGGTCGCGTCGCGCGGCTATGACGTCGTCGCTGTCGAGCCGTCGGATGCAATGCGCACCCAGGCATGTGGCCCGCATCAGTCAACCAAGATGACATGGATTGCCGATTGTCTGCCCGACCTCGCGCGGGTTCGGCGCCTGCGCTTATCCTTCGACCTGATCGCGACTGCCGCCCTGCTCAGTTGCAAGGAGTTTATTCTGAGCGAAAGCCCTCTGCAGCTGTTTTGATTGAAGAAGCGACTTACTTGGCGCCTGTCAGTGCAAACATCACGCCATCAAGATCAATGCCATTGACGATCCAACCGCCTCCCGGCACTTCCACCGGACCATAAATGACCTGACCACCCGCTGCGACAATACGACTGGCAGCGCGCTCAATGCCATCGACCCGGAAGTAAATCAGCCATGCAGGTTTTGGGAATTGCTGGTCGGTCATGATGCCGCCCAGATCGATGCCGCCGACAGAGAACAATTGATAAATGCCGCTATCTCCCATATCCATCCCTTGAGACTTGCTCCAGCCGAATTGCTGCGTATAGAACTCGACCGCCTGTGAGCCATCGAGTGCATGAAGTTCATGCCATGCACCATGCCCTGGGCGATCGGGAGCGCATGCCGTACTTTGCTCATCGCTAGCCCCACGCATGACATAAAACGCTGCGCCTTGAGGATCCGACAGCATCGCGATTCTCCCGACCTGGGGAATGTCGTATGCGGGCATCAGGACTCGCCCGCCGGCCGCGGTAATCGATTTAACATCAGCATCTACATCATCGACGCCGAGGTACATTAGCCAGCATGACGCAGCGCCCTGCCGGCACATCTCGTCCGTCAACGTCAGCACCCCACCAACCAAGCCATCGCCCGCACTGATCATGCGGTAATCAATATCGGATCCGGCGGGCGGCACCGCATCGATTTCCCATCCGATGACTTCCTTATAAAATCGTCGCGCCGATGCGGGGTCCTTGGTCATCAGTTCATACCAGATTGGGGTGCCGTTCAGGTTTTGCATGAATGATTCCTTTCAATTTGCCTGCGCATCGCGTAGGCGAAGGGGTAGATTGCTTTTCGGTCGCGCAAAATCTGACGTGACCAAATGGCCGCCAATGGTCCATTCCCTGTAAAAACGACTTACTAACGTTGAACGGATTTGCCTTGGAACGTCGAGCCAGTATCTCATCAATACCGGTGCCGTACGAAACGTTTTGCACTGGACACCCCCATCCGCTCCAGGCGCAACCGGATACCAGATCTCCAAACCATCAAGGCCAAAATCAAGCGCGTGGTCGAGCGCGCGACTGAGGCTATGGTGAAGGTGACGGGCAGCGCGCGCAGCGCAGCCATCTCAAATCGCACTTCGACTACATCAGCCGAAACAGCAAGATCGAGTGGAAACCGAGCGTGATGAAGTCATCACGACCAAGGAACGCCTGCGCGACGAGCACAGTGCCTGGTCGGACGAACCGGGTGCCCCACGCAAAAATGAACGCCACACCATCAACATCGTCCTGTCGATGCCGGAGGGGGCTGATGCGGGGGCAGTGCGCCGCGCATCTCGCGCCTTCGCAAAGTCTCTGTTCGCCGATACAAATCAGTACCTCATGGCGGTGCATCATCCAGGCAATGACCCTGACTCGAAACATCCGCACGCGTACCTCACAGTAAAGGCACGCGGATACGACGGCTCCCGGCTCGACCCGAAGAAGGCCGAATCGGCGATGACAGAGGAGATTTCGACGATGAATACGCACCCAATTAGACCAGGTCCATACGAAGCGATGGTTGCGGGTGTGAAGCCGAATGCGCAGGCATTCAGAGGATCAAGGCATGATAGCTTGAGCGAAACGACTTTAGAAGTCATTGCTCAAAGGCACTAGCGGAAGCGGTGACATCCGATGTTTTTAGCTAAGTGGTTGAATCTATATTAATTTTTTCAAACGAATATAAGCTCATACCAACACCCATACCAACGTATCCAAGATCTGTTAGGCCGGCAATTTGGAGAGTTTGTTAGCCGTTCACGTACTCGGTAATGGTTTGTTCGCCCGCGAGCATCTGGCTCGGACAAGCTTGAATGGCTGGCGATCGAAATTTCCTCAAGTAGCCTCCAAAAATCTGCAGAACACCTCCCCTCACCTCGCGATCCGCCTCAAGTTGATTACTGGCACTAAGCTTGCTTACATCTCTACCCCGTCAGGTATCGAGCGCGGTATTGGTCATTGCATCGCGTTTTGCGCCGAGCCCGGAAAAAAGTCACTGTTCAAATAATGAACAAGTGCTACATAATAGGACACAATTCCCGATAGAGCTGCGGTCAAGGGCCAATAGGAGACATATCGACATGGTTGCATTAATTGAAACCTCCCACCAGCGCTCGCTGGCCTTTGGCTTACGCCCGGACGCAAGGCCCGATTTTTGTCCTCTGCAGCGCAACGACCTGTCCGTCTTGATCGAACAAAACCGTATGCTTCACGCGCATGCGGTCCCGGCGATGGAGACGCTCTACCAGCAAATCGTCAACACCCACAACATGGTTATCTTGACCGATGCAAATGGCGTCATCGTCCATTCGCTGGGCGACGACGACTTCCTGGAAAAAGCCAATCGGGTGGCGCTGCAACCGGGGGTGGCGTGGTCTGAAGAAAGCAAGGGAACCAACGCGATCGGCACGGCCATCGCCGAGAAACAAGCGACTCTGGTCCACGCCGATCAGCACTATCTGACCGCCAATCATTTCCTTACCTGCTCCGCAGCCCCCATCACCGACTACCAAGGGAATGTAGTCGGTGTGCTCGATGTTTCCGGCGACCAGCGCAGCTTTCACAAGCACACCATGGCGCTGGTGCGCATGTCCGCGTTGATGATCGAAAACCAGATGTTCGCGGCCACGTTTGAGGATTCGATTACCCTGCACTTTCACGCCCGGCCTGAATTCATCGGCACGCTGATGGAAGGCATAGCTTCCTTCTCGCCTGGCGGGCGCTTTTTGTCTGCTAACCGCAACGGACTGTTCGCACTTGGCCTGTCCTTTTCGGCGCTGCAGTCCCACACCTTCAGTTCCTTGTTCGGCCTGCCCGTCTCGGCACTGTTCGACCATTACCGTACCGCCGCGCCTGGGTTGCTGAACCTGTGCATGCATAGCGGGGTACGGGTATTCGGCCGCGCCCAGCTGCGTCTGTCCAACGGGGTGCACGCTCTGACCAATAACGAGACAATCAGCGTGCCGGTCAATGTGCCGACGACTAATCCGATGCACGCCGCGCGGCGCCTGTCCGGCTTGCGCTACCTGAACACGGGCGATCCACAACTGCAGGGCGTCATCGACAAGGTCAACAAAGTACTGGGGCGCGATATTCCAATCCTGGTCATGGGGGAAACCGGCACCGGCAAGGAACTGCTGGCCCAGGCAATCCACAACGATTCGCCGCGCGCAATGAGCCCCTTTGTGGCGGTCAATTGCGCGTCGATTCCCGAAACCTTGATCGAGTCGGAATTGTTCGGCTACGAAGATGGCGCTTTTACTGGAGCACGCAAGAAAGGGGCAATCGGAAAGATATTGCAGGCCAATGGGGGCACCCTGTTCTTGGACGAAATCGGCGACATGCCGTTCGGCCTGCAAGCGCGCCTGCTGCGCGTGCTGCAAGAGCGGATGGTCACGCCACTGGGCAGCGGCAAATCTATTCCGGTGAATGTCGAACTGATCTGCGCCACGAATCACAATCTGCGCGAGCGCATTTCCAAGGGCCTGTTCCGCGAAGACCTCTACTACCGCTTGAACGGACTGGTCGTCAAGCTGCCACCGCTGCGCGAGCGCACCGATATCGAAACGGTCGTCAAGAAAATCCTCTCCGCTGAATCCAATGGGGGCAAGTACACGGTGTCGGAGGAAGTGCTCGACCTGTTTCGCAGGCACAAGTGGCCAGGTAATTTCCGCCAGCTCACCAACCTTCTGCGTACTGCCATCATCATGGCCGGTGACGAGCACGAAATCTGCATGCGCCACATGCCCGATGACTTCCTTGACGATATCGAAACTGATACGCCGGCCGCAGCCAACAACACAGAGCGGATGATTGCAACCGGTGCCAACCTCGAAGAAGTCGAGCATTCCGTCATTCTCCGATCGCTCGAAGCTCATGGGGGCAATGTGTCGGCCACTGCGCGCGCGCTGGGCGTCTCCCGCAATACGATCTACCGCAAGGTGCCGCACTTGAAGTAGCCGATCGGGCGTCATGCCGACGCCGGGAAGCCTGGAGACTTCCATAGAAGACCTCGTTTGTTGATCGTCATCAGGTCAACCATCGGCATCCGCGCCACCAGCCCGTGGGCCCTGCGCGCTCCCAGCACCATACAGGTCGTCGAGAGCCCGTCGGCCAGCATGGCGCTCGGGGCCACCACGGTAACGCTCGACAATTCAGGCGGCGACAGGCCGGTTGCGGGATCGAAGATGTGATGATGAATGAAGTCAGGCGTGAAGGCGGTGGCGTAATCGCCCGATGTCGCCACGCTGCGTCCGTCCATGCGCAAGGTACGCGCAATGTTCTCCCTGTCGCGTGGATCGGCTACCCCGATCGACCACGGTTGCGGTCCGGGTTTGCTGCCGTCTGCCGCAAACTCGCCGGCATCGACCAGGGCGTGCTCAATTTTGCGGGCGCGCAAAGCGGCCAGCGCCAGGTCTGCCGCGTAGCCTTGGGCCAGTCCGTTGAGCGTCACCGCCATGCCGGGCTGTTCAAGCACCACCTCACGTGTAGTGACCTTGACAGCGCGCCAGCCGACCTTTGATGCCGCGCCCAAACGCACGGCTTCAAGTGGTCTGGCACCACTGGCGGCGGCCTCGTTAAAAGCCCGCCACAAAGGCTGCACGGTGATGTCGAACGCTCCCTTGCTTTGCACCGACAGCGCCCGTGCCTGCCTGAGTACAGTGAGGAGATGGAAATCCGGATTAGGCAGCATCCCGTCGCGATTAAGTTGAAATACCTGACTATGTGGATTGTAAATACTCATCAGCCGATCCACTGATTGCATGGTTCTCAAAGCCTCATCGATGGCAAGCTCCGCCTGCCGCTGCCTGGGATGGAACACCGCCACTGTCACGGTGGTGCCGAAGGCAAGCGCTGCGCCGGTGTACAAGTCGCCTGTGCGCTCCCGCGCTCCCGCCTGGCCGCCTAATACACCGGCTGCCGCGCTCATTGAAGCTGTAATAAATCGGCGTCGTTCCATGTGATTCCTTTGTCTGGTCAAATGCGTGCGATGGCGATGGTGCGCGCTCGCTTTTTCTCGAGCATGAGAGGCGCGCATTTTTCATCGCTTTCGTAGATCACCACACAGTCGAGACACTGAAAGCACTCCTGATATTCGATCTCTCCACTCGGTTTGATAGCTTGGTACTCGCACCGATGACGGCAGCTCTGGCAGGGCGTGCCGCACTCTGCACGGCGGGGAATCCAGTCCATTATGCGAAAGCGGCCCAGCAACGCGAGCGAAGCGCCGAAGGGACACAGGTAACGGCAAAAGAATTTGTACGAGAACATGCTCAGGACCAGCAAACCGGCCGCGTACAACACAAATGGCCATGTGCGCACGAAGTTGAGCGTGATGGCGGTCTTGAACGGTTCAAGTTCGACCAGCATGTCGGTCATGGTCGGTGCCCACACGGCACTGCCCAGTATCACGCCGAGCAAGCCATACTTGATGAGCTTGAGCCGCGCGTCGGTCCGCTTGCTGAGGCGCCATTGTGGAAACCGCAGCGCCTGGCCGAGCTTCCCCGTGACTTCTTGCAGCGCGCCAAAAGGGCACAGCCAACCACAGAACGTGCCCCGGCCCCAGGCCAGCAATGACAGCGCGACGAAGCCCCACAGCAGGACCGTCATCGGATCGTAGAGAAAGAACTCCAGGCTTCGCCCCGCCAGCAGGGCCTGGACCAGACCGGTGACGTTGACGATCGATAGCTGGCCTTGGGCATAGTAGCCGATGAAGCCAATCGTAAAGACCAGGAACACAGCACGAAATCGGTCCAGCCGCCGGCTATCGAGCACCAAGTTTTTTTGCATCGCCAGCGCGCCCGCCAGCAGCACCAGCGAGGCGGCGAGCAGCGCCAGTTCCCATTGCCGGCTCTTCCAGATGCCGCGCCACGACTTGTTGCTGGCTTCCGATGCGAGATAATAATCGTCGGGCACACGATAATCGAATGCGACCTCCCTGGTGACGCGCTCCGGATAAACAATGCCCTTCAGGCGCGTGATTGGCAGCGAAAAATCGAGTGGGCTTGCCGCATCCAGCCCGGCTTGGGCAATCACGCGGAATACCGTGATGCTCGAGCTTGGGAGCAAGGCAGCATCGGCCAGGTGCATCTCCATGTCGAGATCGCGCATGTCGATCGGCAGCTTGTCTTGTTTGAGCACGATACGGTCCGTTACGCTGCCGCGAATGAAGTCGTCGCCGATCACGCTGTAGCGCCCCGTCGACATCACCAGGACCGCATGGTCGCCCGGATCGAGCCGGGCGCTTAACTTGTTCCAGGACGCCTCGGTCAACAGCGTACGGCCCACCGACGGGATCGACACCAGCGCCAGGTACAGGTCGACGAACAGGCTGTCGGGCTGCGCCAGCGCCAGTGCGTCGATATCTGCGCCAGAAGTCCCGGCGAACAACCTTTCGACATCACGGTTCAGGAGGCGTACACGTTGTATCAGACCCGCGTCGAGCAACTGCGCGACACTCATCTTCTTGAAGTAATTCATGCGGATGCGAGCAATCTGATCCGGATCCCGCCCCTGCGCAAATCCGAGCTTTTTACGGGCTACCTTGAGGGCCGACGACAACACGCTCTGGTTCAGGATCCGCACCGACGCCGTGGCCTTCGAAACCCCGTCCAAATAGGCATTGGCGGCATCGGGCAAGCGCTCGCGTTTGAGCTTGCTGTCGATATTGATGTTCTGCTTGAGCGACAGCCCTTTGTACTGGGCGGCGAACTGAAACAGCGGTGCCTCTCCCAGGCCGTCGAGAAAGACAGGCTCGTGATGCGACAGCACCACCACATCCATGAAGTTTCCCATGGGATCGATCGCCACCAGCATATTCATGGGCACGCCGGCGAAACCGGGTATCGGCGCCATGTCGATGGACTCGAACACGTAGCCGACCAATTCAGTAGCGGTGGCGTTCTGTTTGAAAATCGGCCATGCTGGAATGTCCGCGTCCTTGCTGCCGACCTGCAGCGGCGCAGGAAAGCGCCTGGCCAGGTCAGCCTGAGTGAGCGTGCCGGCACTGGCCAGCGCCGCGCACATCGCCAACAGGCAACAGGCGAACCGTCTCAGCATGGACACGAACATGTGGCTTGGCTCGGCTTAGAAGAAAATGATCCCGCCCAGTGCGACGCCGTTCATCCGCGCACTGCTACCGTTAAAGCCCTTGGAACGCGTCTGGCCCACTTCGCCCACAAGCGTAATCAGACTGTTGAGCGTGTAATACGCGCCCACCGTCAGATTGGCATTCGACTTCAGTCCCCCAGTACCTGCCGTGTTGTCATCGTTCTCGCTCATCCCGTAACCGACACCGAGCTTGACCTTCTCACTCACTTTCAGGGTCGCCTGGGCAAGGTAATTGGTCGACTTGGTGTCGCCCTGATCGGCGTCAGACAGAATGCCCAGTCCCTTGCCGCTCTGGACGTTGACGAGCAAGCCCAGAGCACCGGCGTTATAGGATGCGCCGGCTTCGAAGCCGCGCATGGTGAAGTCGCGTACGCCCGTTGTGGTGGCGTTGAACTTCTGAGATTTGGCGCCGAGCCAGCCCTTGAACCCATCTGCAGCAAAGGTCAACTGGGCCTGGACTTGGGGACTGGAGTCGGACGAAAAGCGCGATCCCGCTACGACTGGCGTATCAGCGACGGGGCTCATCAAGCCGACGTCAAACCCAAGGCCCGATGCGTTCTTGGGTGCGCTCCAGGTCATCTGGCCGTAGTTGCCAAGGTAGGTATAGCCGGCGCCGATGTGGCCCAGCGTGACGCGTCCGCGCTGCGTGGCCTGCACAGGCGCACCGGCGCCCACCAGCGTCATGTCGCTCAGGATCGCGTTGGCGCCAAAGATGCCATAGTCACGGCCCAGTTTGAACGTGCCGATCTGCGCATTCCCGACGGTGAAGAATGCCTGACGCACGTCGACCACGCTGTTCTGGCCAATCGCGCTGTCCGTCGCGGTGGAATTATAGATACCGATAACGGCCTTGACATCGTAGTCGGACTGGCGCGAAGCGGCGGACACCACCAGCCCGTTGGGCAGCAAGCCGTTGCCGATCGTGGTGCGATCGCCCTGGCCGCCACAGCCGATACCCTCGCTGCCCAGTGCCAGCCCGCCAATCGCAGCGCCCGAACACGAGACCGCGGTGTAGTAGGCATTGACGATACCGCCCACGCCGACGGTCCAGTCGCCCGCCTTGATATCGACAGCATGTGCGCTCTGGATGCTGGCCGCGGCGATCGCGCTCAGGACAAATAACTTATTCATGGGTCTCTCCTCTTTCTGTTTTATTTGAATGGACACATCAATCGATGTAAGCCAGTCATGGCAATAAGCGTGCCTGTTCCTTTGCCGGGACAAAGCGCACCATTGGCCTGCAGATTCTGTACAGTAGTGGATCAGGTGCACACTGTGCTGTTCTGTTTTTGACCGCTTGGAAGCAAGCCGGCGGCACGCACAAAAAAAAGCTGGCGACCGAAGCCGCCAGCAAAGTACCGCTCCCTACGCCGACGCTACATCAGGCCTTCGGCAGCTTGAATACCCACACCGAGCCGCCCTGCTCCAGAAAATTGACCTTCTTGGCCACTTCGCCGCCCCACAACGGGACCGCGCCACCCCAGCCCGAGACCACGGCCACATACTGCTCACCGCCGTCCTGCCAGGTGACTGGCGGCGCTACCACGCCCGAACCAGTCTGAAATTTCCACAGCTCTTTGCCGGTCCTGGCGTCGACGGCTTTGAGGAAACCTTCCGGTGTGCCATAGAACACCAGCCCGCCAGCAGTGCTCATCACGCCACCCCACAATGGCGCGTTGTTCTTGATCTCCCAGACGATCTTCCCGCTTTTCGGGTCGACCGCGCGCAGTGCGCCGATGTAGTCGTCAAAGATTGGCTTGATGGTGAAGCCAGCGCCCAGAAACGCGCCGCCCTTCTTGTAGCTGATCGGCTCGTTCCAGATGTCCATGCCCCATTCGTTGGCCGGTACATAAAATAATTTGGTTTGCGGGCTGTAGGCCATTGGCATCTGGTTCTTGGCACCCAGGAACGCGGGGGCCGAGAACACGGTCGATCCTTTCTTGCCATCGGCGCCTTTGGTCGGATCGCCTGGACGATTGGCCGGCACGAAGTTAGGCCGTCCAGTCTTGAGATCGATGCCGGTGGCCCAGGTGATCTTGCGCACGAACGGGAAGGCGTTCTGCAGCTTGCCATCCTTGGCGTCGACGACATAGAAGAAGCCGTTGCGATCGGCCTTGCCACCGTAACGCTTGCCATCCATGTCGAAGGTCACGAACTCGTTGGAGCCGTCGAAGTCCCAGGCGTCGTTGGGGGTATTTTGATACGACCATTTGATCTGGCCGGTCATTGGATCAATCGCCACCGTGGACGAGGAATACAGATTGTCACCTGGGCGCAGGTGGCTATTCCACGGCGCTGGATTGCCGGTGCCGAAATAGGCCAGGCCGGTGCTCTCATCGTAGGTGCCACCCATCCAGGTGGACGCGCCGCCGGTTTTCCACAAGTCGCCGGGCCAGGTTTTGTTCGCGGTACCCGACACCCCGTTGTCACTGGCGTTGCCGTCCTTGTCGTACTTTTTGCCCATGTGCCCTTCCACGGTCGGGCGCGACCACTTGAGCTGCCCCGTCATCGGGTCGCGTGCTTCCACCCGGCCCACGATGCCGAATTCGCCGCCCGACACACCGGTGAGCAGCATGCCCTTGGCGATCAGCGGGGCGGCCGTCATGGAATAACCAGCTGCGTAATCGTCGACTTTTTCCTTCCACACGACGGCGCCAGTTTTCTGGTCGAGGGCAACGAGCTGGGCGTCGAGCGTGCCGAAAATGACCAGGTTGCCGTACAGTGCGGCACCGCGGTTGACCACGTCGCAGCAAGGCATGATGCCATCAGGCAGTCGATGCTCGTACTTCCACAGCTTGGTGCCAGTCTTCAGGTCGACCGCAAAAATACGCGAATAGGAAGCGGTGACAAACATTTTCCCATCATGAATCAAGGGCTGCGACTCCTGGCCGCGCTGCTTCTCTCCGCCGAACGACATTGACCAGGCGGGAACCAGTTTGCCCACGTTCCTGGCGTTCAGCTGCGTCAGTGGGGAATAGCGCTGGCCCTCCGTGCCCATGCCAAAGGACAGGATGCTGTTCGGATTTTTTGCGGTGGTCGACAGCATCGCATTGGTGACGTCGGCGGCCTGGACCATCGATACCGCAGCCAACCCTGCAACTACCCCTAGTAATTTTTTCTGCACGATCTTCTCCTCTTTGTTTTTAATGAAAATATTATTTTTCGCTGCGCGCTGTCGGTTCAGGGCTGAGGACGCGAAACTCCTCGTCGGTGAACAGGCGAGAGCGCGTCAAAAAGCGCCTGCCCGTTCCGTTATCGAGTGAAAACATGCCGCCGTTGCCATCGACCACGTCGATGATCAGCTGGGTATGCTCCCAATAGTCGAACTGCTCCATTCCCATGTAAAACGGCGCGCCGCTCAGATTGCCAAGGTAGACATCGGTGTCGCTGATATTGAATTCACCAGCCGGATAACACATCGGCGCGCTGCCATCGCAGCAGCCCCCCGACTGGAAGAACATCACCGGGCCATGGCGAGCGCGCAGCTCCTCGATCATGGCCAGGGCGGCATCGGTAGCAATCACACGGTCAAGCGCCATATTCATGGGACACCTCGATCAGAAGAAGCCGAGTGCGTTCGGGCTGTAGCTCACCAGCAGATTTTTGGTCTGCTGATAGTGATCGAGCATCATCTTGTGGTTCTCGCGCCCGATGCCCGATTGCTTGTAGCCGCCGAACGCGGCGTGCGCCGGGTACAGGTGGTAGCAATTGGTCCACACGCGGCCCGCCTGGATCGCGCGGCCCACCCGGAACGAACGCGAGGCATCACGCGTCCACAGACCGGCGCCCAGTCCATACAAGGTGTCGTTGGCGATGCGCAGCGCGTCGGCTTCGTCCTTGAAGGTGGTGACCGACACCACCGGTCCAAAAATCTCTTCCTGGAAGATGCGCATACTGTTGTTGCCCTTGAAGACAGTGGGGCGCACGTAATAGCCGCCTGCCATGTCGCCGCTTTGCATATTGCGCTCGCCGCCGGCGAGCAGTTCGGCGCCTTCCTGTTTGCCGATGTCCATGTAGGACAGAATTTTCTCCAGCTGCTCCTGCGAGGCCTGGGCGCCGATCATGGTCGAGGCATCGAGCGGGTTGCCCTGTTTGATGGCGGCCACGCGCGCCAGGGCGCGCTCGATGAACTTTTCGTAAATCGATTCCTGGATCAGCACGCGCGATGGGCAGGTACACACTTCGCCCTGGTTCAGCGCGAACATCGCAAAGCCTTCCAGGCACTTGTCAAAGTAGGCGTCGTCAGCGTCCATGACGTCTTCAAAGAAGATGTTGGGCGACTTGCCGCCCAATTCCAGCGTGACCGGAATCAGGTTTTGCGCTGCGTATTGCATGATCAGGCGGCCGGTGCCCGTTTCACCGGTAAAGGCGATCTTGGCGATGCGCTTGTTCGAGGCCAGCGGCTTGCCTGCCTCGAGGCCGAAGCCGTTGACGATGTTGAGTACCCCGGGCGGCAGCAGGTCGCCGATCAGCTCCATCAGTACCATGATCGACGCCGGGGTTTGTTCGGCCGGTTTGAGCACGACGCAGTTGCCAGCGGCCAGCGCGGGGGCCAGCTTCCAGACTGCCATCAGAATCGGGAAGTTCCATGGAATGATCTGGCCGACCACGCCCAGCGGCTCATGGAAATGGTAAGCGTAGGTTTCATGATCGATCTGGGCGACCGAGCCTTCCTGGGCGCGGATGCAGCCAGCAAAATAGCGGAAATGATCGATCGCCAGCGGAATGTCGGCGGCCATGGTTTCACGGATCGGCTTGCCGTTGTCGATCGTCTCGGCGGTGGCGATCAGGGTCAGGTTCGCCTCCATACGGTCGGCGATCTTGTTGAGAATGTTGGCGCGCTCGGCTTGTGAAGTCTTGCCCCAGGCTTCCTTGGCCGCGTGGGCCGCGTCCAGCGCCAGCTCGATGTCTTCGGCGCTGGAGCGAGCGATCTCGCAGAAAGGCTGGCCCGTAATCGGGGTGATGTTGGCAAAATACTCGCCCTTGACCGGGGCCACGAATTTTCCGCCAATGTAATTATCGTAGCGCTGCTTGAATGGATTGGCGACGCCCAGTTTGCTGATGTCCGCGAGATTCATGTCATCCTCTTTCTTGAAGGGTTGGAAAACCGTTGTCGTGCAACGGCGTTGTTGTTCAACAGTTCCCTTATCGCAAGCGCCGTGCCAGCTCGGTTGCGCGCACGAGACAAGGGGCGTTTCAGAGTAGAGGCGCGCTGGCGGACTGAATTGATCCAGCGCAGCCCGGCGGCCAAGTGTTTTCTTTCTGAACAAATCGACGACCAACTGTCACGAAATGAGCCAGGCAAGGGACCACGCGGCCACCTGTACCAGAACGGAACAGGTGTCACAGTCAGCGGATCAATGCGCCCCATGGCAGTTCGCCGACCGGAATATCGGCCAGCTTGCGTGCCGTGGCGGTGTCGATCACGCTAACGCTGTTGGATCGCCCATTGGCCACGTAGAGTTTGCTGCCATCGGCCGTGATGGCCATATTCCAGGGGCGTTTGCCAACAGCAACGGTGGCGCTGACGGTATTGGTGGCGGTATCAATCTGCATGACCGTGCCATCGGTCCCGTTCGACACATACAGCTGGCGCCCATTCGGATGCATGGCGATGCCGTTGGCATTTTTGCCGGCGGGGACGGAAGCGATCGCCTTCAGCGTCGCCAGGTCGATCACGAATACAGTGTTGACCAGTTCGGAGGCGACATAGGCGCGCGCAGAATCGGCCGAGAATCCGATCCCGCGCGGGCGCAAGCCCACGCCGATACTACCCACCTGGCGCAACGTAGCGACCTCGATCACGTCGACCTGCTCGGCATTCTCGGCGCTCACCAGCAGCAGGCGCCCGTCCGGGCTGAACACCGCGTGCTCGGGGTTCTGCCCCTGGACTTTGATGTCCGCCAGCTGCTTACGGGTCCTTGTATCGAACACGGTGACGCTATTACTCTCCTCGACCGCCACGGCGACGAAACGCCCGTCCGCGGAGGCATGCACGCCCTCCGGAGAGCTGCCCAAGGGCAGTGCTGCCTCCTGCCGCCCGCTGGCCATATCGATCACCAGCAGGCTGCTGGTGCCCGCATCGGTGACGTACAGCACGCGCCCCGCCGGATCGCTGGCGATGCCCCGGGGACGCTTGCCAGCGGCGATCTCGCGCACGACCTTGTCGGTGGCGCTGTCGATCACGCTGATCGTGCCGGATTTTTCATTGGGTACATAGACGAAAGGAGCGGCCGCTGCGCTGCCCCACGCCAGCGCCAGCAGCGTGAATACATAGTGAAATTTCATTGTTATCTCCAGATAGAAAGCGCTGAACATTTCGGGCGCCTTGCGCTACCCATGCAAGCGCCGTGCCATTGCTTGCGAGTGGGCTGGCAGGCATATTGCTTAAGCAATCTGGCACAGACCTGCACCGAGCAGGCGTTATTACCCTGGAGACCATATGAACCACCAGTTTCGCTTGAATGCCATTGCCAGCCTGTTCGCCGCAGCCACCTTGCCCTCGTTCGCCCAGACCGAACCGATCCCCGATGTGGTCGTCATTAGCGGCAGCCGCGTCGAGCACACCAGTTTTGATCTACCCGCCGCAATCGACGTGGTGGATGCGGACCGTATTCGCGACGGCCAGATGCGCGTCAACGCCTCCGAAGCCTTGAGCGCAGTCCCTGGCCTGGTGGTGCAGAACCGCCAGAACTATGCCCAGGACCTGCAAATCTCGTCTCGCGGCTTCGGCGCCCGTTCCGCCTTTGGCGTGCGCGGCGTGCGCCTCATTGCCGACGGCATTCCCGCCACCATGCCCGACGGTCAGGGCCAGGCCGCCACCTTCAACCTCGACATGGCCGAACGCATGGAAGTGCTGCGCGGTCCCTTCTCGGCGATCTACGGCAATCACTCTGGGGGCACGATTCAATTGTTCACACGCGAAGGCAAGGGCCGGCCCACGTTGGAATCCGCACTCACGGCGGGCAGTTACGGCACCCGCAAGCTCGACGTGAACGCGCAGGGCAGCAGCGCCGGCATCGGCTATGTGATCGACGCGTCGCGCTTTGAGACCGACGGCTACCGCGACCACAGCGCCGCCGCGCGCGACCAGGCCTTTGCCAAGCTGACCATGGCCCCATCGAGTACCAGCAAGCTCACGCTGACCGCCAGCGCGCTGCGCCAGGACGATACCCAGGACCCGCTCGGGGTCACATGGGCCACCTACCTGCGCGACGCGCGCACCGGCGAAATTGATACCACCGACACCCGGACCCCGCGCCGCACCCTGGCCCAGCGTTACAACACGCGCAAGAGCATCGACCACCAGCAAGGTGGCCTGTCGTTCGAGCAGCGCTTCGGGGACGACCGCCTGCGCGTGATGGCCTATGCAGGCAATCGCCAGGTCATCCAGTTTCAGGCCTTTTCGCGCTTTGTGCAAACGCCGGTCAGCCAGTCCGGCGGCGTGGTCGATTTCGACCGTGATTTTCATGGCACCGACATCAACTGGGTGGCGGTACGTGATGTGGCCGGCGGCAAGCTCACCAGCACATTCGGCATCGACTATGGCTACTCCACCGACAACCGTCAGGGCTACGAAAACTTCATCGGTGCCGACTTTGGTTTGCAGGGACGCTTGCGGCGCGATGAAACCAATGTTGTGACTAGCGTCGATCCTTACGCCCAGTTCGAATGGCAGGCCGGGTACTGGGCCTGGAGCGCCGGCTTGCGACACAGCCGCATGCAGGTCGAGGTAGACGACCGCTACGCCAGCAATGGCAACGACAGCGGCCAGGTTGACTTTCGCCACACTACCCCTGTGCTGGGACTACTGTACAAGATCAATCCGCTGCTCAACGTGTACGCGAGCGCGGCGCGCGGCTTCGAGACCCCGACTCTGAACGAACTGTTTTATTCAGGGACGGGCGCCGGCTTCAACTTCCGACTGCAGCCGGCCACCAGCA
Source organism: Pseudomonadota bacterium (assembly GCA_040385745.1). Taxonomy (GTDB): domain Bacteria; phylum Pseudomonadota; class Gammaproteobacteria; order Burkholderiales; family Burkholderiaceae_D; genus Telluria_A. The sequence goes on along the minus strand of JAZKGU010000053.1, from coordinate 89,769 downwards.
TCCACCTCGAAGCCGGGGTCAAGGCCTACCTCGGCAGCAGTACGCGCATCAATGCAGCGCTGTTCCAGGTAAAGACGGATGACGAGCTGGTGGTCGATGTGGCCAGCGGCGGGCGCACCAGTTACAAGAACGCCAGCAAAACGCTGCGGCGCGGCGCCGAGGTATCGCTCGAAAGTAGTCTTGGTGCCGGGCTTTCCACGCGCGTGGCCATGACTGTGCTGCGCGCCGAGTATGCGCAAGGCTTTGGAGCGGTGCGTGCAGGTAGCCGTCTGCCAGGCGTACCGGACGCGAATCTGTTTGCCGAGCTGGCGTGGAAAAGCAGCGACGATAAGCTGAGCGCAGCCCTGGAAACCATCGCCAGTAGCAAGGTGTTTGCCGAAGACGCCAACGTTGAAACTCCAGCGCCGGGCTACGCCATCGTCAACGCCCGCTTGCAAGCCCGGCAAACCCTGGGCGGCTGGCAGTTCAAGGAATTTGTACGCGTGAATAACCTGGGCGACAAAAAATACGTCGGCTCCGTGATCGTGGGCGACGCCAACCGGCGCTTTTACGAAGCCGCGCATGGTCGCCATGTGATGGCGGGTGTCAGCGCGCAGTACATGTTCTAGCAGGGTTTGCTGCCGGTTGCGCCCATGGCGGAACCGGCACAGGAAAGGCGCAATCTAGAACCGATAGCGCACGCCAAAGCTGATTGAGCGCGGCGCCCCGGGGGCGACGAAACGCACATTGGCGTCGGGCTGCTGCGACAAGGGATTTGGCGACACGGCTCCAAAGGTGGCGTAACGGCGATCGAAGGCGTTGTTGATGCGCCCATAGATTTCCCAGCCCACGACCGGCTTCCAGCTAGCGCGAAGATTGACCAGTCCAAACCCGCGCACTCCCAGGTCGGCGCGTTCGGGCTCGTCCCCTTCCTCGATATCTTCGAGCAGACCGTCCTCGTTCCCCTGGGTACCAATCCGCGAGGTCAGCTGTGCGTCGGCGCCCGCTGTGAGGCGGTCGCTGATGTTCCAGTCTATACCCAGCTTGAGCGTGTGTTTGGGCAGTCCGGCGATCAAGGCGCCACGCTTGACAGCCAGCGTACGCACACCCGTAAACAGGGCACCGTCAGCGTCGTACACCGCATTCAAAAAGCTGTACGCGGCGCTCGCCGTCCACCTGCCTGTCGTGCGGGTCAGGCTAACATCCACACCCTGGTGCCGGGTGCGTTCAAAATTATCGAAATAGCCAAGCCGGGTTCGGCCTGAACTCATGAACAGAATATCGTCGCGATTCACACTGCGAAACGCCTTGATCACGGCGCTGACGCCGCCGCGCTCCAAACGCATGCCCGCTTCCAAGGTGGAAGAGACGACCTGCTTGAGGTAAGGGTCCGATTGGAGCCCGACCGGCAGCTGGCAAGGCTGGGCGGGATCGGCGCAACCCAGTTCGATGACGGTCGGCACACGGTTGTTGCGCGCCATGTTGGCGACCAGGGTCAGGCCCGGCCCCATCTCATGGGCGATCCCCAGAGCCGGATTCAGGCGCCGATAGGTGAAGCTTTCGGCCGGCTGCACACCGCGTTCGCTGGTCAGGGTATTGGCCACTTGCGCCTGGTTGTAGCGCGCCGAAGCAGTCAGGTGCGTGCCAGGCGCAATCGTCCAGGTATCGGATGCGTACAGGCCAATGCTGCGCGATTGTCCAACCACGGACGAACCGGGTTCGATCGCTTCGGCCGGATCGGCCAACACCTCCCGCTGCATTGTCAGAAAACCCTCCTGCTCGAACTGGGCGAAGGCGACGGCGTTGCGGTCGATGGTCGCGCCGATGTCGATGCGGTGGGCGCCACGGCGCATGCTCAGACTCGCGCTCGCGCCCTGGCTTTCCTGCCGCGTCGTACTGGTATTGAGCACGCCACCGTGCTCGCCCACTTCGTCGTTCAAATCGCCATTGACGCTGGCACGACGGCTATTGCGTGCGTAGGCAAGCAGCGCCAGCTGGGTATGACGGTCAAAGCGATGGCTCCCCTGAACGGTAAGCTGGCCCAGACGATTGCGGGTTTGATCAGGAAAGGTAAAGACGGCGCGGCGATCGCTGGCAGCCATGGCGTCAGGCAGCAGACCATTGCCACGCAAATTGCTCTGCCCGGCCAGCAGTGACACACTCCAGCTGCCGGCGCCTGCGCTGTGTCCCACTTTGACGAACAAATTCCCGAGCTTGCCGGCCGAATGATCGCGCCAGCCGTGGTCGTGAAATGCCGTTCCGGCGACAAAACTGTGCCAGCCGCCGGCACTGCGAGTGCCGTGCGACAGATCGATCCGGCGCCGGCCCAGACTCCCGGCCGAGATGTCCGCTTCGATTCCAATTTGCTCCAGTCCGGAACGGGTAGCCAGCGCCAGGGCGCCACCGAGCGTATTGAGACCATAGGCCGGATTGGAAGCGGGCACCAGCAGCACGCTACCTATGGCAGCTTCGGGAATCATGTCCCAGTTGATCACGTCGCCAAATGGCTCGTTGACGCGCACGCCATCGAGGTACACGGAAAGGCCCTGGGCGGTGCCGAGTACCGGCGAGGCCCTATAGCCGCGGTAGGTAATATCGTTTTGAAACAGGCTGCCGGAAACTTCGTTGACATTCACCCCGAGCAGGTCGCGCGCCATCTGGTCGGCGAGGCTATCGCTGCGATCGCGACCCGGCAGCTCACCTGCCGTGCCCTGAACACCGTAAGGCAGCAGACGTCGTTCAACGCCGAGTCCCCCCAGCGGCGCCACGCCGACAATTTCGACAGTCGCCATGGCCGCTGCCGGCGCTTCCTGCGCCGACGCTGCCTGCTGACCCACCAGCGCCAGAACGAGCAGCCGATGCGCGCGACTCATGGCGTAACGACCTGGACGCCATGACTGGCGAAGATCGCCTTCAGCTCGCCACTTGCCGCCAATTCATTCAGGGCTTGTTGCAGCAAGCGTCCCATCGCGGTGTCTTCCTTGCGCACTGCCATGCCGACTGCCCATCCGGAGCGCGGCAGACGCTGGAAAGCAATATCGTGCAGCGGGTAGCCAGGATCGCCGCGCAGGACCGATTCAATTTCAGAGCGGTTGGCCAGCACGGCATCGAGTTCGCCTGCCTTGAGCCGCTCGAGCGCCTCGATGGCGGTCGGGAAGATACGCACGGCATCGCGGAATTTGCCGTTGTCCTCGCCCAGCATCACCATGCCGGAGACGGATACCTTTTCCACTCCGATGCGTTTGCCCACCAGGGCGTCTAGTCCGTCGAAGACGGGAACCGACTTCGCACTGCGCACCAGGCGCAGCGTTTCAACGTGATAGGGAGCGAAGATCTCAACCTGGGGATTGGTGGCCATGAGGCGGTTATCAACCGGCACATGGAGCATGAGATCGGCAGGACCATAGCCCAGGTAGTGCCCCTTCCACACCATGTTGCGCAAGTCATCGTTGAGGTCTTCACCGGCGGGAAACGGCAGCAGAGTCAGACGCAGCCCCAGCTTCTTGGCTAGCGCACCCGCCAAATCGATATCGATACCCGCGCCGGCATTGGAAAACGGTGCAAACTCATTATAGACAGCCACCTTCAGGGTACCGGACTGCTGGATTTTCTGCCAGTCTGCCCGCGCTGGCGCAACGGCGAACAGGGCGCAGGTGAGACCGGCAATCAGCGCACGCGCGCACTGCGATCGAAGCTGGATCATGGAAGCCCCTTACTTGGTTTCGCGGCGGGTTTCGAGGTAGGCCTTGATGGCCCACATGGCTTCCTGGTTGAACATGCCTTCGAAGGGCGGCATGTAGACAGCGCCGTTGCGCACTTTCCCTTGCCGCACGGCGGTCAAGTAGTACTGGTCCATCTCTTTGAGGCAGGCTTTCTTTTTTGCCTCCACCTTCAGTCCGACGCAGTCACGGTCGAGCAAGCGCAAGTCCGGCGCAATGCCGCCCGAGATAGCTTCGATGCCGTGGCAGCGCGCGCAGTTCTGGTTGTAGGCCGATGTGCCAACCTTGATGGCGGCTTTGTTGCCTTCATAAGGATTCTGATCGCGCCACTTGTCGCCCAGCTTGGGCAGGCTGCTGGTATCGACGCTCTGTGGCGTTACGTCGCCATGGGCGAATGCAATGAGGGAAACGCTGGCAGCCGCAGCCAGGGTGAAAACGGCGGTCATTTTGCGGATAGTTTGCTGCATGGTGTCTCCTGCTGATTTATTGAAGGAATAGTTCAGCAGTAACAGCAAATGGCGTGCCAGCAGTTTTCTGGCGCTGTGCAAGACTATATTGTTCCAATTTAGGACAGTTGCTCCATGACTCACAAGGCAAGCTGTTCCGTGAGGATCGCAAGGTGACGAATTCCTAGCTAGCTGGCAATGGGAACGGCCATATCCGCTGCCGCTAGCAAAGAAAAAATGTGCTAGTTGAAGGCAAAGCCGGTGTCGTTAGCTACACGCATTAGAAAAGGGGCGGAGCATTCCGAATGCAGGATTCAGAGAAGTTGCCCAGGGGCAAGAGCGGAAGCGGTGAGATTCGAACTCACGAACAGGTTCCCCCGTCGCCAGTTTTCAAGACTGGTGCCTTCAACCGCTCGGCCACGCTTCCTAGAGTCACGCATTATACAGAAATCACTTGTGCCATGGGCATGACCTTCGTCAACCCCGCTATGAGGCGATGCAATCGCCCTGCATTCTCCACCAACCGGATTTGCGACATGGTGAGACTCACAACGATTTGAGGAGTCGCCGCGCTTATTTCTTGTCTAAGAATGAGCCGCCTTAAAACAACCGGAGGAGTCACCATGAATCGTGTCACAAGCCACCTTGGCTGGGCCGCAGTTGCCTTGGGCGGCGCCTTCGCCCTCGGCTACATCGCGCTGCGGCGCGGCGAGGCGATCAACGCGGTGTGGATTGTTGCCGCCGCCATCTGCGTCTACCTCATCGCCTACCGCTTCTACAGCCGCTTCATCGCCGACAAGGTCATGCAGCTCGATCCAACGCGGCAAACGCCAGCCTACAAATTCAACGACGGGCTCGATTACGTTCCCACTAACCGCTACGTGTTGTTTGGCCACCACTTCGCCGCAATTGCGGGCGCCGGGCCGCTGGTGGGGCCGGTGCTGGCAGCACAAATGGGCTATTTGCCGGGCATGATGTGGATCCTCGCGGGCGTGGTGCTGGCCGGCGCCGTGCAAGACTTCATGATCTTGTTCATTTCCACCCGGCGCGATGGGCGCTCGCTGGGCGATCTCATCAAGTCCGAACTTGGCGAAATACCGGGCATTATCGCCCTGTTTGGGGCATTCATGATCATGGTGATCATCCTGGCGGTGCTGGCGCTCATCGTGGTCAAAGCACTCACCAATTCGCCCTGGGGCAGCTTCACGGTCATGGCCACCATTCCCATTGCCCTGTTCATGGGACTGTATTCGCGCTTTTTTCGGGTGGGCCGCATTGGCGAAGTGTCCATCATCGGTTTTGTGCTGCTGATGCTCGCCATCATCGGCGGCCAGTACGTTGCCGCGCATCCCGTGCTGGGGCCGATGTTCACCTACACCGGCGTGGAGCTCACCTGGATGCTGATCGGGTACGGCTTTGTGGCCTCCGTCATTCCAGTATGGCTGCTGCTGGCGCCGCGCGACTACCTGTCCACTTTCCTCAAGATTGGCACCATCATTGCACTGGCAATCGGCATCGTCGTCGTCGCGCCCGAACTCAAAATGCCGGCCGTGACCCGCTTTGTGGACGGCACCGGCCCGGTATGGTCGGGCAACCTGTTCCCCTTCCTGTTCATCACCATTGCGTGCGGTGCCGTGTCCGGCTTTCACGCCCTCATCTCGTCGGGCACCACGCCCAAGATGATCGAAAATGAAACCCATTGCCGCTTCATCGGCTACGGCGCCATGCTCATGGAGTCCTTCGTGGCGATCATGGCGCTCGTCGCCGCCTCGACCATCGAGCCGGGAATCTATTTCGCGATGAACAGTCCGGGCGCCGTCATCGGCAACACGGCGCAGTCGGCTGCGGCCGTCATCAGCCAGTGGGGCTTCGTGGTCACGCCCGATATGTTAACGCAGACGGCGCGCGATGTCGGCGAGAACACCATCATATCCCGTGCAGGCGGCGCGCCGACGCTGGCAGTGGGCATGGCCAATATTTTCGCCAGCGCCATCGGCGGGAAAGCCATGATGGCCTTCTGGTATCACTTCGCGATCCTGTTCGAGGCCCTGTTCATTCTGACCGCCGTCGATGCCGGCACCCGCGCGGGCCGCTTCATGCTGCAAGACCTGATGGGCGCGTTTGCGCCCGCCCTCAAGCACACCGAATCGCTGCCTGCCAACCTGATCGCCACGTCGCTGTGCGTGGCCGCGTGGGGCTACTTTCTGTACCAGGGCGTGGTCGATCCGCTCGGCGGAATCAACACCTTGTGGCCGCTGTTCGGCATCGCCAACCAGATGCTGGCCGGTATCGCGCTCATTTTGGCGACCTGCGTGCTATTCAAGATGAAGCGCGCCCGCTATGCATGGGTGACGGCGCTGCCCACCGCCTGGCTGCTGGTGTGCACCCTCACGGCCGGCTGGCAAAAGATCTTCCACGACGATGTGCGTGTGGGATTTGTTGCGCACGCACAGAAATTCCAGGCAGCTGTTGACCAAGGCACCATCCTGGCGCCCGCCAAGACAATGGACGAAATGACGCGCATCGTGTTCAACGATTATGTCGATGCCTCCCTGGCCGGCTTCTTCATGCTGGTGGTCGTATCGGTGTTGTTCTACGGTGTACGCACGATTCTGGCGGCCCGTGGCAGCGCCGGCCCCAGCACCAAGGAGACACCGTTCGTGCCGGCCCCGGCGCCGCAGGCTTGATCATGCTGGACGAGTTGCAACAGGCGGGCAGCTATCTCGGTCAGGCAATGCGGCTGATGGTCGGCCTGCCCGAGTACGACACGTATCTGGCCCATCGCGAAGCTACTCACCCGGGCGAGCCGGTGATGACGTACGCCGAATTTTTCAAGGAGCGCCAGGAGGCCAGATACGGCAAGGGGAAAGGGGGATGCTGCTGAGCGTACCCGTGCAGGGCGGCGCGCCAATTCAATGTTGAGCTGCTGCTGATAGGAAACAACGTGCACTGGCGCCAGGGCGTTCCGTGCCGGGCGAGTTTGCGTGTGATCAAAGCTAGTAGGAATCTTTACCCGTATATTTTTCCTGCTGGAATTGCAATTTCACACACCGGGTCGCCAATTATGTTGAACTTCCAACGCTCCAGTCTCAACAAGAAACTGACCATCATCTCGTTCCTGTCGACCGGAACCGCGTTGCTATTCGTTTTTGTTGCCTTCACCGTCACGTCGGTACTCAACCATCGCAAGGACGAGGGCATGCAACTGTCCTCGTTTGCCGGCGTCATTGGGACCAACAGCGTCGATGCCCTGATGTTCAACGACCGAGCGCAGGCGCAAAGCACGCTGGCCGCGCTCCGGGCCAAGGATGATATTTCCAACGCGGTGCTGTTCGACCGCCACGGTAAATTGTTCGCGCGCTACGTGCCGCCGGGCCGGGTTGACCCGTCGCCCAACACAGTGGCCATGCAGCTCGACGAAGCTGCCCTGCTTGCGGCCAACCGCCAGGGCTCGACCTTCTGGTCCACGCGCATGCGCATCTACCGGCCCGTGACGGGCAATAACTACCAGATCGGCGCCGTCATGATCGAGGTCGATCTCACCGACATGTGGCTCGACATCCTCAAGAGTCTGGGCGTGATCGCCGCGGCCATGAGCGGCTCGCTGATAGTTGCCATGATCATGGCCAGCCGCTTCAAAGGCAGCATTGCCGACCCGGTTACCAAGCTGATCAACGCGGCGCAAAAGGTATCGGCCAGCCAGAACTACAGCCTGCGCATCGCCCACGAGCGCACCGACGAGCTGGGCACGCTGATCGACAGCTTCAATGACATGCTGGCCCAGATCGAAGGCCGCGGCGCCGCCCTCACCCACCACCGCGACGAGCTCGAGCGGCAGGTCAGCGTGCGCACCGAGCAGCTCGAAAAAGCCAAGAACGCGGCCGAAGCCGCCAGCCGCGCAAAAAGCGCCTTCCTGGCCACCATGAGCCACGAAATCCGCACCCCGATGAACGGCGTGCTGGGCATGACGGAAATGCTGCTGGGCACCCAGCTCACCGACACCCAGCGCAATTTCACCAAGCTGGTCAAGCGCTCGGGAGAACACCTGCTCGTAATCATCAACGACATCCTCGATTTTTCCAAGATCGAAGCGGGCAAGCTGTCGATCGAGTACATCAATTTCAACCTATGGGACCTGCTCGACGACATCAACAATATCTTCACGCCGCAGGCTAACGCCAAGTGCCTGACCCTTGATTTCGATATTGCCAACGATATCCCCATCGCCATCTGCGGCGACCCCAACCGTCTGCGCCAGATCATGGCCAATCTGCTGGGCAACGCCATCAAGTTTACCGACCGTGGCCAGATCCTGGCCAAGGTGGCAGTGACCGAGGAAGACAATACCAGCGTGAGCATGCGCTTTGAAGTGCACGACACCGGGATCGGCGTCTCGCGCGATGCCCGCAGCCGTATCTTCGAAGCCTTTTCGCAGGCCGACAACTCCACCACCCGCAAGTACGGTGGTACCGGACTGGGCCTTGCCATCTCGCGCCAGCTGGTCGAATTGATGGGCGGCAATATTGGTGTAGAGAATGCTCCAACGCAAGGCTCCATCTTCTGGTTCACGGTAAGTTTTGACAAGCGTCGGGTGGATTCCGACGAACAGGGAAGTTGTCTTAGACCAGTCGAGGGAATGCGCGTGTTAATCGTCGATGAACAGCAAGAAAGCCGCCACGAACTCCAGCAGCAGCTGGCCCAGTGGCACGTGACCAGCGACACGGCCGAGTCGGCCATGGAGGCGGTCGAGCGCCTGATGACATCGGCGCGCGCTGGCCGCCCCTACGACGTGACCATCATCGACATGGACCTGGAACGCACCAGCGGCCTCTCGCTGGCCGCCGGCATCAAGGGCGACCCCGCCACCAGCGCCACCCGCATCCTGCTGGTGAGCGACAACCGCCTGGCAGCCGACCCGGTTCAACGGCGCGAAGCGGGCGTGGCCTACCAGCTGATCAAACCGGCCCGCGTGGGCGACCTGTTCGAATGCATCCGCCCGCGCGGCACGCTGGCGCAAGCGCCGGTGGCGCCGCCCGACCTGAGTGCCAAGGCGCCGCTGGTCCCGCAGCATTCCACGCCGGCCGTCAAAACGGCGCGCGTGCGCCGGGTGCTGCTGGCCGAAGACAATCCAGTCAACGTCGAGGTGGCCACCGCCATGCTCGACAGCCTGGGTCTGTCGGTCCAGTGCGCCCGCAACGGCCAGGAAGCGCTGCAGGCAGTGCGCGGCGGCGGCTACGACATCGTACTGATGGATTGCCAGATGCCGGTCATGGACGGCTTTGCCGCCACCGCCGCCATCCGCCGGCACGAGCACGAAAGCTCGCGCGCGCGCACCCTGCCCATTATCGCCATCACCGCCAACGCCCTGCAGGGCGACCGCGAAGCATGCCTGGCCGCCGGCATGGACGACTACCTGAGCAAGCCCTTCACCCAGCAGCAGTTAAGCACCGTGATCGCGCGCTGGATCGGCATGCCGATGGTGGCCACCGTCCACCATGACGACGAGCCGCCCATGCTGCCGGCCGAAACGCGTGAGCTGATCCAGCGTGACGTCATCAACCACCACGCCCTCGACAATATCCGCGCCCTCAGCGTCGACCGCGGCGACGCCCTGGTGCAGCGGGTCATTTCGGCCTATGTCGACGACACGCCGCAGCACCTGCGCACCCTGCGCAGCGCGATTTCGGGCATCGACCCGGGCAATCTGCGCAAGGTGGCGCACAGCCTCAAATCAAGCAGTGCCAACGTCGGCGCCGAGAAGCTGGCGCAGATGTGCAAGGAGATGGAGAACCTGGGCCGGACCGACACCACCGAAGGCGCGGACGTCATCCTCACCAGCATGGAGCAGGAATTTCAGGCAGTACGGCACTCGCTGAGCGCAATCCTAGAGAAGGAAATTTAAGATGGCAGCCACCTCCACCAAACGCGGCGTCGTGCTGGTTGCCGACGATGATCCGGTCATGCGATTGCTGATGCTCGAAATGCTGGGCCAGGTCGGACTCGACGCCATCGAAGCCGAGGACGGACAACAGGCGGTTGCCTTCTTCCAGAGCATGGCGCCCGACCTGATCCTGATGGATGTGGACATGCCCAATATGGACGGCTTTTCGGCCTGCCGCGAAATTCGCCGCATCGAAACCGGATCGGCCGTCCCCATCATCATGGTCACCGGGGGCGATGACATCGAAGCGGTCACCAATGCCTACGAAGTGGGCGCCACCGACTTTGTGTCCAAGCCGATCAACTGGCCCATCCTCGGCCACCGCGTGCTCTATGTGCTGCGCGCCAGCGACGCCATCGTGCGACTGCGCATCGCCGACGCCCACAACCGCGCCGTGCTGGCTGCCATTCCCGACACTTTTTTCCGGCTCAGCAAAGAGGGCTACTACCTCGACTACGAACAGGGCCACGACGCCAGCGCGCAGATCCCCACCGACCGCTGCGTCGGCAAGCACATCACCGAAGTGCTGCCGCGCGAAATCGCCGACCGCCTGATCGAGCAAATGCACGTGGTGCTCGACACCCAGCACATTCGCTCGGTCGACTACGAGCTGGTGCGCTTTGGCATCGTGCAGCACTTCGAGGCGCGCCTGGTGGCCACCGGCGCCAACGAGGTGCTGGGACTGGTGCGCGACATCAGTGAGCGCAAACGCACCGAAGAACAAATTCGCCGGCTGGCCTATTGCGACAGCCTGACCGGCATTCCCAACCGCCAGGCCTTTCTCGAAACGCTGGAGCGCGAGCTGCACCGCTCCAAGGTCGGCAACAAGAAATTCGCTGTGCTGTTCATGGACCTCGATGCCTTCAAGCGCATCAACGACACGCTCGGCCACAACGTCGGCGACCATTTGCTCAAGATCGTCTCGGAGCGCCTGCGCGAAACCATCCGCCCGAGCGACCTGGTTTCGCGCGGCGACCAGTCGCACAACCTGGCGCGCCTGGGCGGCGACGAATTCACCATTCTCATTCCCGACCTGGAACGGGTCGAGAACGCGCTCAATGTCGCGCACCGCGTCAAGGACGCCATGCGCCGCCCCTTCATGATCGAGGGGAACGAGATCTTCGTCACCGCCAGCATCGGCATTTCGCTGTTCCCCGAGGACGGCGACGATTGCGATTCGCTGCTCAAATACGCCGACACCGCCATGTACCATGCCAAAAACTGCGGCAAGAACAACGCCAAGCTATACAGCTCGTCGCTGACCATGCAGATCATGAGCCATGTCAAGCTCGAAGTCGGCCTGCGCAAGGCGCTCAAGAACGAGGAGCTGTACCTGCTCTACCAGCCCCAGATCGACGTGCGCACCTCCGAAATCGTGGGGGTCGAGGCTCTGGTACGCTGGCGTCACCCGGAGCGCGGCGTCATCTCCCCCACCGAATTCATCCCGCTGGCCGAAGAGACCGGGCTGATCGTGCCGATCGGCGAATGGGTGCTGCGCACCGCCTGCGTCCAGGCCAAGGCCTGGCAGCGCGCCACCCAGCGCCAACTGCGCATTGCCGTCAACCTCTCGGCCAAGCAGTTCAAGGACGAGAACCTGACCCAGATCGTGCTCGCCGTGCTGCACGAAACCGGGCTCGATCCGCGCCTGCTCGAACTCGAACTGACCGAAGGTACGCTGATGGACGACGCGCGCGCCACCATGTCGACCCTGGAGCAGCTCAGGTCCATCGGGGTATTCCTGTCGATAGACGATTTCGGCACCGGCTACTCGTCGATGAATTACCTGAAGCGCTTCGACGTGCGCGCGCTAAAAATCGACAAGAGCTTCATCTGCGGGCTGCCCCAGGATTCCGAGAACGCCGCCATCACGCGCGCCATCATCGCCATGGCGCACGGCCTGAAGATGATTGTGGTGGCGGAGGGTGTGGAGACCGATGAGCAGCTGGTGCTGCTCGAGGAGTACGGCTGCGACCTGGTGCAGGGTTTCCATGTCGGGCATCCCTCGTCGCAGGAATTGATCACCAAGATGCTGCAAAAGCCCAGCGCGCTGGCAGCCATCATGAAATAGGCGCAGGGGAGCTCAGCCCCCTGCCCACCGCGCCGGCGCGCCTACTTCACGAACGTCAAGGTATGCACCGCGTGCCCCGGCAGGAACGGCAGCGGTTTGCCGCTCACCCACTCGGCGTGCCCGTTCAGGAAGTACGGCGACATCGGATGCCCGCTCTGCCCGCCCGGCATGTTGAACACGCCCTGGTCTTCCTTGCCCGGACTGACCGTCATGCGCTGTGACTGGCCAAATTTGGCCCCGGCCACGCGCGGCATGTGGGCGTCGCCCGGCAGCTTGTCGGCCGGCGCCGACAGCCAGCGTTTGAGCATGGGCGACGCTGAGCTGATGGGGTGGGCAATGCTGGCGGTATTGCGCGCGCCCCAGGTGGCACTCGAGAGCGGCTTGCCATTGTCTGTCAGTTGCTTGATTGCGCGGTCGACCGCGGCCAGTTGCAGCGCCTCCCAGCTTGCATGCTGCGCGGGCAGCCATCCGGCCGGCTTTTCATCGAGCAGACGCGCGACGACCGCGTACCAGCGGCTACTTGCGGTGCTCATGCTGGCGCGTTCGTCGAGCTGGAACAGCTGTCCGTTGGCGCCGTCGTACAGCTCCTCGTACATGGCCCACATGAACTGGCGCGCCAGACGGTAGCCGACCGAGTCGATGCTGGCGCGCCCGCTCCAGCCCTTGTCTAGGTGCTCCAGGAATTCCGCGCGCAAGGGCTTGCCCTGCAGCGCCGCGGCGTCCAGCACCTTGATGGCGCGCTCGCGCCACGGCGCCACGAACAGCGCCCGGTCGTCCAGCGCCACGCCGTACACGCTCGTCACGTCAGTCTTGGGACCCAGGGCCAGCAGGCCGTCGCGGGCCTGGCGGTTGCGCGCCCCAATGTCAAAGCCGCCGTCGCCAATCAGGGCCGCTCCGGGACCTGCCAGCTGGCGGCTGTTCGCCGTGGTGATGATGCCGCTCTCGGGATTGAGCACGCGCGGATAATCGGCCGGCGGCAAGGCGCTGTCGAACGACAGGACGCTGCCGTCGAGCGGCATGGGATAGGTGGTCAGCACACCTTGCTGGCTACGAAACGGTAGTAGGCCGGCGATGGTCCAGCCGATATTGCCCTGGGCGTCGCCGGCCACGAAATTTTGTGATGGTATTCCCATCGTCGGCGCAATGTCGAGGGCGGCCGCCACGCTGTCGGCGGTCTCGAGACGCTTGGCGTTCAGGTTGAGCGCCCCCGCCTGGTGCGCCAGCCAGCGTACAGCATAGGTCTTGCCACCCAGTTCGCGCAGCGGTCCCAGCGAGCTTTCGCGGATCCCCATTTTTTCGGCAGCCGCGCCCTTGATCACGATGGTTTCGGTGATCGTGACCGGGGTCTCCCAGCCTTTGGGAGTGCGCACCTGGCCCGGTTTGGCCGGGTCGACTTCGAGCGTTACCAGGTCCAGGTAGTCGCCATAGCTGTTGGTGTAACCCCAGGCCACGCGGCCATTACTGCCCACCACCACCACTGGCGGTGCGCCCGGCAGCGTCAGGCCGGCCACCTTGCGCACGCCCTGCCCCTCGCGAAATTCAAACGCCAGACGGTACCAGGTGTTCGGCAGCGAGACGTTCAAGTGCATGTCGTCGGCCACGATAGCCACGCCGTCCTTGCTGCGGCTGCCGGCAACCGCCCAGTTATTGCTGCCCACGTGATCGACAAAATTCGCCGCAGCGGCGGCTACCTTGACTGCATCGGGCATGCGTGGCTTGCCCCACCACTCGGGGGCCTTGTCGGGAATCGGCGCCAGCGGTGTCGAAATGCTGTCGGCATCGATCGGGGCGTCCCAGCTGGTAGCTTCCGGCAGCAAAAAGGCGCGCTGCTCGGGCGTGGTGGTCTCGGCCAGCCAGCCGCGCGCCAGTTCGCGCGACTGCAGTCCGCCCTGCAAATCGAAGTACATGGCGTACACCACCAGCAGCGAGTCGGCCGCAGTCCACAAGCGGGGGTTGGCTTGCATGAGCGTGTACTCGAACGGCTTGGCCGTCAGCGCGTTCAGACCGTCGTTCACGCCCGTCACGTAGCGGTCCAGAAAAGCACGGTCTTCCGCGCTCATGGCCTGCAATGCCTGTTGGGCGCGGGTGCGGAAGCGGTGCAGGCGGTTGTTCCTGTCGGTTTGCAGCGCCATGGCGCCGAACAGCTCCGACAATTCGCCCGCGCCGACCCGGCGCAGCAAATCCATCTGAAAAAAACGGTCCTGGGCGTGCACATAGCCGGTCGCGTAGGCGATGTCATTGCGGTTGACGCCGCTGATGAGGGGCACACCGCGCGCGTCGCGCGCAACGCTGACATTGGCCCCCAGCCCGGCCACGCTGACACTGCCGTCGAGCTTGGGCAAGCTGGCGCGCAAATACATCCAGATCGCCAGCGCCAGCAACAGCACCAGGCCGATCAGACCCAGCAGGATGCGCACCGTCCACCTTACAAATCCGCGCTTTTGCATTGCTTGCCTCCCAATTGATCTGGCAGGCAGTTTGCCAGAAAAAAACGGCTGGAAGCAATATTTTCGATGAGCGAGCTAATTAGTTCCCCAGATCGCTTTGACGCCCCTCACAAATGCCCACCGTCCCGCTCTTAAGCTAGGAGCGCAGGCGGCGCAATTCCTCAGGTGCCGCCAAGTAATTGGAGGAGACAATGATGTTCAAGTACACAGCCATCCTGCTCGGCTCGCTTCTGCTGGCCGGCTGCACCACGCCAGAGCAAAAAGCCGCCAGCATGCAGGCCGAAATGGACCGCTTGATGCGCAGCTACGGTCCGGCCTGCGAAAAACTCGGCTACCCGGCCGGTACTGATCCCTGGCGCAACTGCGTGCTGCAACTCAGCGCCCGCGACGATTCCCGCTACTATGGCCATCCGGCCTGGTATGGCGGCTATTCGCGCTCTCGCTGGTCGCTGGGCGGCTACTGGGGCTGGTAGATTCGGCCGCCAGGCGGCGCGCCGCGTCGGCCTTGGTGCATGGCTGGCGCGTACGCAGCAGGCGCTCGACCAGGCCCTGGGCGTGCCGCACCAGAGCTGGAAAATGCGCGTCGCGCGGATGCAGTGCTATGCGCACCAGAGGGCGCGCCTGCAGCAGGCGCGCGACGGTATCGACCGCCAAGGGTGAAAGCCGGCGGCCGCTACCGTTGCGCGCCGCATACACCAGCGCCGGTGAAAACACCGTGCCGGCCTCGGCGCCGAGCAGGTGAAAGCGCGCGTAGCTTGTGGTGTAGGTGAAGGGGTAATCGGCAAGGGTCTGCCGGGCCGCCGTGCTCATGAGCCATGCCGGCGCCACAAAACCACGCACCGGCCAGCCGCGCTCGCGAAACCAGGCCAGGCCGGTGTCGATGCGGCGCCGCGCATCGGCCTCGCCAATGGCAGCAAATTCCCCTTCACGCTGAGTGTAGACGGTGCGCAGGAAATGCTGCCACGGCAGACGCGCGGCGCGCGCGTCATCGCAATGGGTGAGTCCGTGCAGCGCCAGTTCGTGGCCCTGTCCCAGCAAGCGCTCTAGCATGGCTTCGCAGGCGGGCGAACGCTCGCTGGCCCCGTGATAGCGCGGCACGACCAGCCAGGTGATGGGAAACTCGGCCACCGCCTGCATGGCATGCAGCAGATGCTGGCACTCGGCCCAGGTCGCCGGCGCCACATCGTGAATGGCAACGCACAAGGCGCCCTGCTCAGTCGGCGACACAAAGGCGCTCCACATCCAGGTCAGCCCGTCCGCGCGCGGCCAGCAGGCTGCCGTAACGCCGCATCAGTTGCGGCAGAATCGCATTCCAGTCGTACAACGCGCGCGCCTTGTAAAAGGCGGCGCCGGCCATGGACGCGCGGTCAGCGCCAAACACCGTGTCGATACCCTGGCACAGCGCCGCCACGCTGTTGGGTTCGACCAGCACGCCGGTGGACGCATCGACCAGCTCGGCCACCCCGCCCGCGCTGGTGCCCACTACCGGCAGCCCGCAGGCCATTGCTTCGAGCACGATCAGGCCGAACGTTTCGCAGTCCCCCGGGTGCACCAGCACGTCGCAGCTGGCCAGCAGGCGCGCGAGCTGGCGCTGGTCGCGGCAGAACGGCAGGTGGCTGACGTGCGGCGCCATCGGCAGCGGCGCGCCGCCGCCAATGAGCAGCAGGTGATATGGCCGGCCCAGCCTGCGCACCGCTTCGATCAGCAGCGCCAGCTTTTTCTCCGGCGTAAAGCGCCCCGCGTAGACCAGCAAGCGGGTTTCGGCAGGCAGCTGCAGCCTGCGCCGCAAATCAGGCTCGCCGCGGCGCGGATGAAAGATGGTGCTGTCGATACCGAGCGGCTGGTGCAGGGCGCTGTCCACCCCCATGGCGGCCAGCTGGCGCACCATCAGTTCGCTCGGGGCCAGCACCAGGTCGAACTGGCGGTACAAGTAGCTCAGGTAATTGCGCACGGCCGACGCGGCAACCGCGCCCAGCCGGTCGCGCACCAGCTGCGGCATGTCGGAATGATAGAAGGCGACGGCGGGCACGCCCAGGCGGCGCTTGACGCGCAGGGCGGCCAGCGCGCCGTGCCCGGCGTCGCCCGCCTCGATGAGGTCGGGCGCTAGGCGGCGCATCATGCGCGCCGGCGCGCCCACGCTGAGCGGCAAGCGGTAGCCGTGAAAGCCGGGCAGCGCAATGCCGGGCACATGCAGCAGGCGCGGCGCCGCCCCGCTGCTGTCGACATTGGGACTGAGAATGGTGTGGCGCACCCGGCTGCGCTGCGCCAGCCAGCGCGCCTTGGCGTTGAGGTAGGTACTGACGCCACCGCCCTCGGCGGCATAGAACATGGTGATATCGACGAGATGCATGCGCATGGCCCACGAAAGTGAGCCCACGATACCAGCGCATCCTGGAGCGGGTTTGAGCGCACGCAAAGTGCACCCGAGCTTTGGCAGGGTCCGCGCCGGCAGCCCAAGGCGCGGGTTTGGCTAGAGTACTTGGTCGCGCTTGAGCGACGCTATCTCGTCCGCGCTGTAACCGAGCGCGCCAAGGATCTCATCGTTGTGTTCGCCCAATGCCGGGCCCAGCCAGCGCGTCTGCCCCGGCGTTGCTGACAGCTTGGGCGTGATCGCCGGCATCTTGACTGGGGTGCCGTCAGCAAATTCGTGCTGCTCGAACATGTCCCGCGCCAAGAATTGCGGATCGCTCATCATGTCGCGCACGGAGTAGATTTTACCGGCCGGCACATCGGCAGCCTGCAGCGTGGCCAGCGCGCCGTCGATGTGCTGGGTGTCGCACCAGGCCTGGATGGCCGCGTCGATCTCGGCGCTGCGCGGCACCCGGCCGTCGTTGCGCGTCAATTGCGGATCGCCCGCCATATCGATGCGGCCGATGGCCAGCATCAGGCGCTTGAAGATAGCGTCGCCATTGCCGGCAATGACAATGTTCTCGCCATCGCCCGTGGTGTAGGTATTGGACGGGACGATGCCGGGCAGCGCCCCGCCGGTGCGTTCGCGCACCACGCCGGCATGATCGAACTCAGGCACCAGCGACTCCATCATGTTGAACACGGCCTCGTACAAGGCCACGTCCACCATCTGCCCCTGCCCGTGCGTCCGCCCACCCGTCGCATCGCGATGGCGCAGCGCCACCATGGCGCCGATCACACCGTGCAGCGCGGCCACCGAATCGCCGATCGACACGCCCACCCGCACCGGCGGACGGTCGGGATGACCCGACACATAGCGCAGACCGCCCATCGATTCGCCGATGGCGCCAAAGCCCGGCTGGTCCTTCATCGGCCCGGTCTGGCCAAAGCCAGACAGGCGCACCATGATGGTGGCCGGGTTCTCGGCCTTGAGCTGCTCGTAACCGATGCCCCATTTTTCGAGCACGCCGGGGCGGTAGTTTTCGATGATGATGTCGGCCTCGAGCGCCAGTTGCCTGGCAATCGCGCGCCCGCGTTCATCCTTCATGTTGAGCGTCAGGCTTTTTTTGTTGCGCGACTGGACCGACCACCACAGCGAAGTGCCGTCCTTGAGAATGCGCCATTGGCGAATCGGATCGCCACCCTGGGGCGCTTCGACCTTGATGACATCGGCGCCGAATTCACCCAGCATGCGCGCGCAAAATGGCCCTGCAATCAGGGTGCCCAGTTCGAGCACCTTGATGCCGGCCAGCGCCCCCGCCTTGATCATGTGGCGCGCCGGTCGAGCATGGCGCGCGCAATGGTGCCGGCGTCGACGTATTCGAGCTCGCCGCCCACCGGCACGCCGCGCGCAAGGCGGCTGACCTTGAGCCCGCGCGCCTTGAGCATTTCGCTGATGTAGTGCGCGGTCGCCTCGCCTTCGTTGGTGAAGTTGGTGGCCAGGACCACCTCGCCCACCACGCCATCGGCGGCGCGTCCAATCAGCTTGTCGAGATGGATATCCTTGGGGCCGATGCCGTCAAGCGGGGACAGGCGGCCCATCAGCACAAAATACAGGCCCTTGTAGGTCAGGGTCTGTTCGATCATGAGCTGGTCGGCGGGCGTTTCGACCACGCACAGCAATGCGCGATCGCGCTCCTCGTTCAGGCACAGGTCGCACACTTCGGTTTCGGCGAAGGTGTTGCAGAGCGCGCAGTGGTGCACGGTATCGACCGCCTGGTACAGGGCGCGCGAAAGCATGGCCGCGCCCTCGCGGTCATGCTGCAGAAGGTGAAACGCCATGCGCTGCGCCGACTTCGGACCCACGCCGGGGAGACGGCGCAGTGCTTCAGTGAGGAAGTCGAGCGACTTTGACACGGCTTGGTCGAGAACGCCGGCTTAGAAAGGCATCTTGAAGCCGGGCGGCAGCTGCATGCCGGCGGTCAGGCCGCTCATGCGCTCGGCCGAGGTGGCTTCCGCCTTGCGCACTGCATCGTTGAAGGCTGCGGCGACCAGGTCTTCGAGCATGTCCTTGTCGTCTGCCAGCAGCGAAGGATCGATGGTCACGCGCTTGACGTCGTTTTTGCAGGTCATGACGACCTTGACGAGGCCGGCGCCGGACTGGCCTTCGACTTCGACCAGTGCCAGCGACTCCTGCGCCTTTTTCATATTGTCCTGCATGGCTTGCGCCTGTTTCATCAAGCCTGCGAGCTGGTTCTTCATCATGGTAGTTCTCCAGAATTCAAAAAATTAGACAAATTGCTGCGATATTAGTGCGTATTCAAGCCGTGGCCGGCGCGCCTGGCGAGGGCGGGCGAATCGAGCCGGGCACCACAAAGGCGCCCAGGTCGCGCATCACGTCGCGCACGAAGGGGTCGCTCATGACCAGTTCTTCCGCCTGTCGCTGGCACTGCTCGCGCGCGGCAATCGCCTCGGCGCTGGCGGTGTACCAGGTGGGGCCGATGTCGATTTCGACATGGACCTTGGTGCTGGAAAATCGTTCCTGCAGTGCTGCGCACAGCTTTTCAGTGTTGCCGCTGGCGCGCAGCGTATCGATCGGCACGCGCAGGCGGAAGGTGGTCACATTGCCGTCGACGATGCAGGTGCACAGTTCGGTCTGCAAGGCCAGCTGCTGCGATACGCCACGCAGCGGCAGCCCCGCAGCCAGGGCCGGCCAGTTGCCGTCCCACTCGATGCCGGGCACCGGCGTGATGATGTACTCCGGCTTGGGCATGCGCGCTGCGCGCGCCGCCACTGGCGCGACCGCCACGGCGGGTGCATCCTGCATGACCGCCGTATCGTCGGAAAACTCGGTCGCCCATGATGGCGGCTCCTCGTCGAACGCCGGTTCATCATAGTCGGCCTGGGCCGATGGCGCGGCCGGCGCGGACGCAGGCTGATCCCACGGCGGAGCGGGCCTGTCGGCAGCAGCGGCAGCGGGGGCTGGTGGCGGCGCAGCAGGCGCCGGCGCTGCCGCCGGCTGCGGCGCTACCGCGGCGGCGGCCTCGGCCTGATTGCTCATAGCGGTCGGACGGCGCGCGCTCGTGTTCGTGCCACCCCGGCCCGAGCGCGCAGCCTGCAGCGCGACATCGATGGCGGCGCGGGCCGCGCTAGCGGGCCCCGAACGTGCAGCCCCAGCCGGCGCGCTGTCTGGCGCTGCGGGCGGTGGCGCAGGCGCAGCTGCTTGCTGCTGCACGGGTGCTTGGGCGAGCGGCGCAGGCGCAGCCGGCACCGCCGCATGGCTGGCCACGGCTGCTGCAGCGGCGCGCGGCGGCGGCGCTGCGGCCGGGCGTGCCGGCGGCGCAGCGGGACGTGCGCTCGCCGGACCTGCCGGCGCCACGCCTTCGCCCCCGCCATTGCCCGGGCGGAAAGCCAGCATGCGCAGCAGGGTCATGGTGAAGCCTGCGTACTCGTCGGGCGCCAGCCCCATCTCGTTGCGGCCATGAACAGCGATCTGATAGAACAGCTGAATTTCCTGGGCATCGAATACCTGCGCCAGGCGCAGGATGTCGGCCAGTTCAGGCAGGTCTTCCGGCACCGCCGTCGGCACACTTTGCGCCAGCGCGATCCGGTGCAGCAAGGTGCCCAGGTCCTGCAGCGCGCCGTTATAGGACAGGCTGCGGCTGGCCATTTCGTCGGCCACTGCCATGAGATCGGCGCCATCCTGGTTGGCCAGCGCATCGAGCAGGCGCACCAGGTAGGACTGGTCGAGCGCGCCGAGCATGCCCTGCACCGCTTCGAGACTCACCTGCCCGGCCGCGTAAGCGATGGCCTGGTCGGTGAGCGAAAGCGCGTCGCGCATGGAACCGTGAGCACCCTGGGCCAGCAGGCGCAGCGCCGGCTGCTCGAAGCTGATGCCTTCCTGCCCCAGGATGTTATCGAGGTGGCTGATGATGTGCCCCGGCGGCATCTGCTTGAGGTTGAACTGCAGGCAGCGCGACAGCACGGTCACGGGAATTTTCTGCGGATCGGTCGTCGCCAGGATGAACTTGACGTGCGCGGGCGGCTCTTCCAGCGTTTTCAGCATCGAATTGAACGCGTGGTTGGTCAGCATGTGCACCTCGTCGATCATGTAGACCTTGAAGCGCGCGTTCGATGGTGCATAGACAGCCTGCTCGAGCAGCTGCGCCATTTCATCGACACCGCGATTGGATGCAGCATCCATCTCGATGTAGTCGACAAAGCGGCCGCTGTCGATAGCAATACACGCTTCGCAGGCGCCGCAGGGCTGGGCGGTGATGCCGCCATTGCCGTCCGGGCCGATGCAATTGAGCGACTTGGCCAGGATGCGCGAGAGCGTCGTCTTGCCTACGCCGCGCGTCCCGGTAAACAGATAGGCGTGGTGCAGGCGGCCGCTTTGCAGCGCGTGCGTCAATGCGCGCACCACGTGCTCCTGGCCGACGAGCGTTTCGAAGTTCTTGGGACGGTATTTGCGGGCGAGGACTTGATAGGACATGCTGGGATTTTACCGTATGTGACGCACCCAGCGGGAAATGCCGGGCCGCGCAAACGGCAATTGTAACAAGGTATGTTGATAGTTTATATTTTGCAATTACGGCCTTACACTCGGGACTCCAAAACCCTGAGACCACCATGAAAAAAATCGCTCTGCTGATGCTCGCTGTCACCGCTTCCCATGCCTTTGCTGCGGAAGAACGCGAGTGGGCGCCATATACCAAGATCGTCGAGACCATCAAGATCGACAAGTTCCATGCCCAGCCTTTGGCCGACCGCGACAAGGTGGTGCTGTACCCCATCGTCAAGCCGCAGAACAAGGCGATCAAATCGAGCGACGTGGTGCTGACCGTGATTCACTCGTCCGGGCGCCAGCCGATGACAGTGCGTCCCGACGGACGCGTCAACTTCGTCTACAACCCGAAGTGGGTGGCCGAAAAGGCTGGCATGGTGATCAACCAGGCCAAGGGCGAAAAGATGGACGTGAGCTTTGGGCTGGATGCGGTCCTGCCAGAGGGAACCCAATGGAACTACAACACCCTGGTCGGCAGCGTCGGCCAGGCCAATGCCTTGATCAAGAAGGAAGCCGGAATGCTGAGCGTTTTCGCTCCCAAGATCAAGTCGGTGGATCTGGTGTTTGCCAAGCCGGCGCAAGTGAAAATTGGCGCGCGCACACTGGCAACGGATGCGAAGAACCGGATCAGGTTCACGCCCGATGAGGTGCTGACGAAGGAAAATCCGCTGATGGTTGCATCGGAGCGGCCGCTGGAAGCGACGCTGGAGTGAAGATCGAATAAGGAGGCGAGCCTGATCTGCGGCACTTATGGTTAACGGCCGTGGCTGCTTCGTTCCCGACCTGACCAGGTTAGCCATGCCACAATGCGCAGGGGCCCGCCAGCGGCAATTATAACCGACCGGCGGGCTTTATGGGAATGCGTAGTTTCCGCCGCCCCCACCCCGTCTTCCCCGCGAAGGCGGGGATCCATAGCACATCATATAAGCCAACAAATTTATACGAGTTAATCACTTACCAAAGGTGGTATGGGTCCCCGCCTCCGCGGGGAAGACGGGGTGATCGTGCCTACAGTCCCAATTCCTGCCAGATCGAATCCACCTTCTTCTTGACCTCGGGCGTCATGCTGATAGTAGTGCCCCACTCCCGATTGGTTTCCCCTGGCCACTTGTTGGTGGCATCAATGCCCATTTTGCTGCCCAACCCGCTAACCGGCGAGGCAAAGTCCAGGTAATCGATCGGCGTATTGTCGACCAGCAGCGTGTCGCGCATTGGGTCCACCCGTGTGGTGATGGCCCAGATCACTTCCTTCCAGTCACGGATGTCAACGTCTTCATCGACCACAACAATGAACTTGGTATACATGAACTGGCGCAGGAAGCTCCACACGCCGAACATGACCCGTTTGGCATGGCCGGCATACTGCTTTTTCATCTGCACTACCGCCATGCGGTAGCTGCACCCTTCGGGCGGCAGGTAGAAATCGGTTATCTCGGTAAACTGCTTTTGAAGCAGTGGAATGAACACCTCGTTCAGGGCCACCCCCAGCACGGCCGGCTCATCGGGCGGCTTGCCTGTATACGTAGAGTGATAAATCGGGTCGCGCCGCATGGTGATGCGGTCGATGGTGAATACCGGGAAACTGTCCTGCTCATTATAGTAACCAGTATGGTCGCCATACGGCCCCTCCAGCGCATGCTCGTAGCCACTCGGATGATTGGGGTCGGCATAAATATGCCCTTCCAGCACAATCTCGGCCGACGCCGGCACCCGCAACTCGCTGCCGATGGCTTTGGTGAGCACCGTGCGGTTGCCCCGTAATAGCCCGGCAAACTGGTATTCGGACAAGCTGTCGGGCACTGGTGTGACTGCGCCCAGTATGGTGGCCGGATCGGCGCCCAGCGCCACCGCCACCGGATAAGGCTGGCCCTTGGTGGCGATGCCGTGCTCGCGGAAATCGAGCGCGCCGCCCCGATGCGCAAGCCAGCGCATGATGACTTTGTTCGGACCCAGGACCTGCTGGCGATAAATTCCCAGGTTCTGGCGCTTCTTGTTAGGGCCCTTGGTAATAACCAGACCCCAGGTGATCAGCGGCGCCACGTCGCCGGGCCAGCAATGCTGGATGGGCAGGCGCGCCAGGTCGACATCGGCGCCCTCCCACACGATCTCCTGGCAGGGCGCGCCCTTGATTTCCTTGGGCGACATATCCCACACAGCCTTGACCAGCGATCCAAGGCCCATCAGATCCTTGAAGCCCTTTGGCGGCTCCGGCTCCTTCAGGCGCGCCAGGACGTGACCAATCTTGCGAAGCTCGCTCACATCGGCCGCGCCCATGCCCAGCGCCACCCGGCGCGGCGTGCCGAACAGGTTGCCCAACACCGGCATGCGGTGGCCACTCGGATTGTCGAACAAAATAGCCGGTCCACCGGCCCGCAAAGTGCGGTCGCAGACCTCCGTCATCTCCAAATATGGTGAAATTGGCAAGGAAATGCGCTTCAATTCACCCATTTCTTGTAACTGAGCAATAAAATCACGTAGATCTGAATATTTCATCGGTTTTTCATTCTTTTTTTCTTGGCATCATAATTGTTCAAATAGCCAGCCCAAGTAGTTGATTTAACAGGGCTTTGCTGCAATGCGGCAAAAAAAGTAAGATCTAAAAGTAATAAGAGCCAACGGTGTTAGTATTGACTTGATATAAGACAGCTTCTACAATTTGTCTTAGTTGATGAGGCAGCTGCGTCCACGGACCCAATTCTAGCTGTTCTCAACCATTCACGGGGTCGGGGCCCCAACGACATTTTTAAGGAGTGTTCTCATAGGCGTCTGCCTAAACCCCCGAAACAGTTGTTTAGCTACTGGCCCAATACCACACGGGAAAAGCCAGCTGAAGCAAGCAATGACGGCGTTATTCGACTGCGCTTCGCGTCGATAAACGATATTTCTGATGCACGGCATGTGTTGAACCCGCTGCGCCAAAGCGCGGTGCTGGGATAGCTTTTGTCGCGACAAAGGGGAATTCGATGGCAATTCGTATTATCGGGGCTGCAGTACAGCAAGCCCAATCTCTGGCTGCCCAGCCAGTCACGTGGACTTCCGTGACGAAGACGGCACGTGGTGTAGCAACCACCATGCAGCACACCTTGACCGCAATTGGTCTTTCCGCCCTGGCCGTGATGGCTGTTTTATATGCCCGTCCGGATGTGGCGCACCAGCTGTCGCAGTTCCTCGCGCCAGCACAGCAAGTAGCACAAGTGCAAGCTCCCGCCTTGTCGGCCCTGATGGAAGCGCCTGCAGTGGCCACGACCGCCGCCCCGGCAGTTGAAGCTGACCCGGTACCGCTGACCGCCGCTGAAAAAGCGATGCTCGGCAACGCCAAGCAGCAAGAATTTGTCACCAACTGGCTCGCCAAGCGCTATCGCGTGGCAGGCGATGCAACCAATATGCTGGTCTCGACCGCCTATCTGACGGCGCGCGACCTCAAGCTCGACCCCCTGCTGATCCTGGCCGTGATGGCCATCGAATCGCGCCTAAATCCGTTTGCCGAAAGCCCGGTCGGCGCGCAGGGCCTGATGCAGGTCATGTCGAAGGTGCACCGTGATCGCTTCAAGGAAATGGGCGGCACTCAGGCTGCGCTCAATCCGGTGGCCAACATCCGTGTCGGCGCACAGATTCTGAAAGAGTATGTGAGCCGCGGTGGTTCCGTGGAAGCCGGCCTGAAGACCTATGTGGGCGCAGCCGCTTTCGAGACCGATTCGGGCTACGGTTCCAAGGTACTGAAAGAGTACGGCATGCTCAAGCTGGTAGCAAAAGGCAAGCAAGTGCCTACCATTACCAAGCCAACGCCTCCTCCAGCGCCGGCACCTGCGCCGGAAGTGACCCCGGCAGCTACTGGCGAAGCAATCGCAGGTTTGTAAGCGCCACGCGCCATAACGAAAAAGCCACCTTTTTGCAGGTGGCTTTTTTTATTAACGCCGCGTATCGGCGCTCAGCTCATCGGGCCGCAGCTTGGGCGCCAGCTTGTCGAGCACCCCGTTCACGTACTTGTGTCCGTCGATACCGCCAAACGACTTGGTCAGTTCGACCGCCTCGTTGATGACGACGCGGTATGGAATCTCCAGGTTGTTCTTCAGCTCGAAGGCGCCGATCAGCAGCACGCCATGCTCAATGGGCGACAACTCGGCCACGCCACGGTCGATCAGCGGGGCAAACGCTTCGCGCAAGGCAACCGAATCCTTAATCGCGCCATATAGCAGCACGGCGAAATGGTCGGCGTCGGCTTTCTCGAAGCCGTGCGCTGCGCGAATATTGTTCACGACCGTGGTCGCGTCTTCGTTGTTGAGCAGCCATTGGTACAAGCCCTGCAAGGCGAACTCGCGCGCGCGGTGGCGCGGGGTCCGGTTCTTGCTCGGGTTGGCGTGCGTGGTTTTCTCTATCATGGTTCCTTACCTGTTCTTTTAGTGCGTACTAATAGTGTGTGCTTAATCTTCTTCGGCCTGCAGCTCTTCGAGCGCGATCAGCAGGTTGGCCATTTCCACGGCCACGCGCGCGGCATCGGCGCCCTTTTCAGCCATGCGCGCCTCGGCCTGCTCATCATTTTCGGTGGTCAGCACGGCATTGGCGATCGAAATCCCCATGTCCAGCGCAACACGGGTAATGCCGGCGCCCGATTCATTGGCGACCAGTTCAAAGTGATAGGTCTCGCCGCGGATCACCGCGCCCAGCGCCACCAAGGCGTCGAACTGCTGGGTTTCTGCCATTTTTTGCAGGGCCAGCGGGATTTCCAGCGCGCCAGGCACGGTCACGTGCAGCACGTCTTCATCCGCCACGCCCAGGTGCTTGAGTTCTGCCAGGCAGGACGACAACAAGCCGTGGCCGACATCGGCGTTAAAACGCGCCTGGACGATTCCAATACGCAGGCCTTCGCCGGTCAGGTTGCTCTCATAGGTTCCTACGGTCATGACTGGCCTCTTATTAAACTGTTGAATGTGGTGTAGTGTACAGCGTCACTCGGCCGGCTTGGCCATAAAACCGGTGACTTCCAGGTCGAAACCGGTCATCGACGGCATTTTGCGCGGGCTGGCCAGCAACTGCATCTTGCGCACGCCAAGGTCCTTGAGGATCTGGGCGCCGATGCCATAGGTGCGCAAGTCCATGCTGGCGGCGCGCGCCTGTGGCTTGGTCTCGGGCTTATCGAGCGCGGCGAACTGGGCAAACAGCTGATCGGCATTCTCGCCGCAATTGAGCAGCACGATGACGCCGCTCTCGGCGGCCTTGATGGCTTGCATCGACGAGCTGATGGTCCACGAATGGGTGGTGGCGCGCGTTTCCAGCAGGTCAAGAATCGAGACAGGCTGATGCACCCGCACCAGCGACTCCCGGTTCGGATCGAGCTCGCCATGCACCATGGCCAGGTGGGCCGAGCCGCTCGGCTTGTCACGGAAGGCGACAAGGCGGAAGTCGCCGTAGATAGTGCTCATGGCCCGTTCGGCGATGCGCTCGACCAGGCATTCGTTTTCACTGCGGTAATGGATCAGGTCGGCAATGGTGCCGATCTTCAGATTGTGTTCTTTGGCAAATTCGAGCAGGTCCGGCAGGCGCGCCATGCTACCGTCGTCCTTCATGATCTCGCAAATGACCGATGCGGGCGTCAGGCCGGCCATCTCGGTCAGGTCGCAACCGGCTTCGGTATGACCGGCGCGCATCAGCACCCCGCCGCGCTGCGCCTTCAAGGGAAAAATATGGCCCGGCTGCACGATGTCGTTCGGGCTCGCGTTCTTGGCCACGGCGACCTGGATGGTGCGGGCGCGGTCGGCCGCCGAAATGCCCGTGGTTACACCTTCGGCAGCTTCGATTGAGACGGTGAAATTGGTGCCGAAGGAGGTTCCATTGCTCGTCGTCATCATCGGCAGCTTGAGCAGCTTGCAGCGCTCTTCGTTCAGCGTCAGGCACACCAGACCGCGCGCATGCTTGACCATGAAATTGATGGCTTCGGGCGTGACAAAATCGGCTGCGAGCACCAGGTCGCCCTCGTTCTCGCGGTCTTCTTCGTCTACCAGGATCACCATGCGCCCCGCGCGCAGTTCTTCGACGATTTCTTGGGTGCTGGAGATGGTCATGGCTTCCTCGGTAACTGGGGTGCTTTTGCGCAATCCGCTATTTTAAAGGATTTACACAACTTCAACCGGCCTAAGCTTCCGTTTTGGCTTGCCACTACCCTCTGGACAATTTCTACACATGATGCATGAACAACAAAATATAATTCCGTTGGGTAAATGTGTTAATTTTTTAAATTTAACAAGCAACAATACCCAAGCTGCATTATTATGGTGCTCAACCATTCGACTCTACTGCTTTGTCGAAGCCCTGAGGAGTTCACAATGCACCAGAAACGACGTGACCTTGCGCTGCTTGCAGGATGTGCAGGATGACGGGTCAACTGAGGGCAGCGCTGTGTCGCCAGACACCTGAGGATGCCAGCGCTGCTGGCACGGCGGCCGACGCCATCTGCGAAATCCTGCAGCGCCACCATCTGGACAATCCCGCTGCCGCTACCGAGCTGGCTCAGCTTTTTACCGAATCGATCGCCGCGCGGATGCAGTTGGAGGCACGCGCCAGGCAGCAGGCCGAAGCCGCCCATCATCAGCTTGCATTCCTCAACAGCCATGATCCCCTGACCTTGCTGCCCAATCGCGCGGTGCTCGGCGAGCGTCTGCGCCAGGCCATTGCTGCCGCGCGCGACGGCGAGCGCCAGATTGCCCTGCTGTTACTCAACCTGGACCGCCTGCAGCGCATCAACGACAGCCTTGGCCATGAAACCGGCGACGCCATGCTCCAGGAAATGGCCGCCCGCGCCGGCGCCCTCACCCAGGCCAACGATGTACTGTCCCATCTGGGCGGCGACGAATTCGTGCTGTTGCTGACCAATTGTCCCGACTCCGACCACATCATCGCCGCGGCGCGCCACCTGATCGAAGAAATTGCGCGCCCCGTGCAACTGAACGGCCACGATCTGATCTTGACGGGCAGCATCGGCATCAGTGTGTACCCGCGCGATGGCGCTACCCCAAGTGACCTGCTCAAGGCCGCCGACGTGGCGTTGTCTCACATGAAAGAAACCGGCCGCAACGGTTTTCGTTTCTTCAAGGGCGAAATGAACGATCAGGCCCTGCGCTGGATGGCGCTCGAAACCCACCTGCGGCGCGCCATCGACCGCGGCCAGTTGTCCTTGCATTATCAGCCCCAGATCTCGCTCGCCACCGGTGCCATGTGCAGCATGGAAGCCTTGTTACGCTGGCACAGCCCCGACCTGGGCAATGTCCCGCCCGGCGACTTTATCGCCCTGGCCGAGGATACCGGCTTGATTCTGCCCATCGGCACCTGGGTAATGCGCCAGGCCTGCCTGCAAAACAAGGCCTGGCAAGATGCCGGCCTGCCGCCATGCCGTGTCGCGGTCAATGTGTCGGCACACCAGTTCTTTACCGGCACTTTGCCCGATGTGGTACGTGCTGCCCTGGCCGAAAGCGGACTGGCGCCGCAGTACCTCGAAATCGAGCTGACCGAAAGCGTGATGGTGCGCGACAGCGAAGCCATTGCGGCCCAGCTGGCCGAACTGACGAGCATGGGCATTTCCATTTCGCTCGACGACTTTGGCACTGGCTATTCCTCGCTTGGCTACCTGTCGCGTTTCATGCTCGACAAACTCAAGATCGACCAGACTTTCGTACGCAATATCACCACCGAGCCACGCAGCGCAGCAATTGCCCAGGCCACCATCGCACTGGCGCACGGCCTGAACCTGGTCGTCATTGCTGAAGGCGTCGAAACCGAGGGGCAGCTGGAATTTTTGCTGCGCATCGGCTGCGATGAAGTCCAGGGCTATTTGTTCAGCCGCCCCGTCACCGCCGACAAGATGGCGATCCTTCTGGCTAGCCCGACCAGCCTGCTGCCCTCGGCACCCGCCTAGACCCTGCGCGGCTGCGGCCGCGCTTCGTCCCCTCCAGAGCGCCATTCGTTCCGCTCCATCGTATTTCGTCTAAAACTTTCCTTGCTGTGTTACGGTCCGGATATGCTTCGCTGCATGTAAAGATGTTTCTTCGGCTCCAGACGAATCTCTTTACACGCTTTGGGGGCAGGATAATTTCCGGACGCCCCTTTTCTGACACCGTAGCCGATAAGCCTGAGTGTAAAATTCTGGCTTACTTACATCAAGGCCATCTGCCCATGCTGAATAACTCCGTCCGCCTGCTTGCCGTTGCAGTGTTCCTGCTCGCGTCCACCAGCGCCGCGCAAGCCGCACTCAAGCTGTCCGATCCTCTGCCGCTCGGCCCCCAGGTCAAAGTGGGCAAACTGCCCAATGGCCTGACTTACTATATCCACAAGAACGGCAAGCCGGAAAAGAAGCTGGAACTGCGCCTGGTGATCAAGGCTGGTTCGATCATGGAAGACGACAGCCAGCGCGGCCTGGCCCACTTTACCGAGCACATGGCCTTCAACGGCACCACCAATTTCAAGAAACAGGAGCTGATTTCGTTCCTGCAGTCGATCGGCGTCCAGTTCGGCAACGATCTCAATGCCTACACCGGCTTCAATGAAACCGTCTACATCCTGCCCATCCCGACCGACAAGAAGGAAAATGTCGACAAGGGTTTCCTGATGATGCGCGACGTGGCCGAAGGCATGACCATGCGCGCCGAGGACATCGACCAGGAACGTGGCGTCCTGCTGGAAGAAAATCGCGGCCGCAAGGGCGCGGGCGAGCGCATGCAGCGTGTCCTCCTGCCCAAGCTGTTCAATGGGTCGCGCTATGCCGAACGCCTGCCGATCGGCAAAGAAGAAGTGCTCAAAAACTTCAAGCACGGCGAAATCCGCCGCTTCTATAAAGACTGGTACCGGCCCAATCTGATGGCCGTGGTTGCCGTGGGCGATCTTGACCAGGCCGAAGTGGAGGGCATGATCCGCAAGCACTTCACCGATCTGAAAAACCCGGCCAAGCAGCGCCCGACGGTCGATGCGAAGATTGCTCCGTTCACCAAGTCGGAAGCCCTGGTGGTTACCGACAAGGAAGCTAACGGCAATAGCGTCATCATCCGCTACCCGGTGCGCGAGCGGCTCGCGCAAATCACCCTGGGCGACTACCGGGCCCAGCTGGTCGAGTCCCTGTTCACGGGCATGCTCAACCAGCGCCTGCAGGAATTGTCCCAGCTGGCCAATCCACCCTTCCTGGGCGCCGCCAGCTCGCTGGAAAAAATGCCATCGCGCCAGCGCTCCTACTCGGCTAGCGCTGCCTTGGGCAACGGTGGTGCGGTTCCTGCAATCAATGCACTGATCCAGGAAAACGCCCGCGCCAGCCAGTTTGGCTTCAATCCAGGCGAACTGGAACGCGCCAAGAAAAACCTGATGCGTGGTTACGAGCGTTCCTATGCCGAGCGCGACAAGACAGACTCGGTCAACTACGTAAATGAATACGTACGCAATTTCCTCGAACAGGAAAGCCTGCCTGGCATCGAGAACGAGTTCAATTACGCCAAAGAGATGATTCCATCCATCACGCTCGAGGAAATGAACGCTTTCGCCCGCGCGACTATTCCGTCGAACTCGCCCAAGCTGGTGGTGTACCTTGGCTCGAGCAAGACCGAGCTGCCGGCGCCGAGCAACGCCGAGCTGCTGGCTGCCGTCGACGCCGCCGAACAGATGAAGGTGAGCGCAAACAACGAGAAAGCGCTGGCCTCGCAACTGATGGAAGTGCCCCCAGCAGCCGGCCGCATTGTGGCGGAAAGCCAGGACAAGCAGCTCGGCCTGACCCGGCTCACCCTGTCCAACGGCGTGAAAGTGGTGCTCAAACCAACCGACTTCCGCAATGACCAGGTGCTCATGAGCGCCAGCCGTTTCGGCGGCCAGTCGCTGTTCGAGGAAGCCGACCGCTTCAACGCCCGCTATGCGCATGCCGTGGTGTCGAGCATGGGCCTGAAGGATTACGCCCCGCTGGAACTGCAAAAAATCCTGGCCGGCAAAACGGCATCGGTCAGCACCGGCATGGGGATGTACACCGACTTCGTGAGCGGCAATAGCGGCGTGGCCGACATCGAAACCATGCTCCAGTTCGTGCATCTGCGCTTCACCGGCGCGCGCCGCGATCCGGACCTGTTCCAGTCCTTCGTGACCAAGCAGGTGCAGCAGACCCGCAATGCCCTGTCCCAGCCGGAAGCGGTGTTCCAGGACGTGGCTGTGGCAACCCTGTACAAGGATCATCCGCGTGTACAGAGGGTCCCGCGTCCGGACGATTTCGCCAAACTGGATCTCGATCGCAGCATTGCCATCTACAAGGAACGCTTCTCCAGCGCCAAGGGCATGACGTTCGTGTTTACCGGCAGCTTCGATGTCGAGAAGATCAAGCCCCTGCTGGCCACCTACCTGGCCAGCCTGCCAACTGGCGATATCAAGCTTGCCTTCCGCGATCTCGGCGTGGCGCCAGTCACGGGAATCGTGGCCAAAGAAGTACGCAGCGGGACCGAGCCAAAGAGTGTCGTCTCGATCACCTTCAGCGGCCCGGCCCAGTATTCGGAAGAAGAGCAGCTGCGCTTGCAGGGCGTGATCGCCGTGATGAATCTGCGCATCAATGAAGTGCTGCGCGAGAAGCTGGCTCTGATCTACAGCGGCAGCATGGGCGGTGGTCTGGGGCGCGAGCCAAATCAAAGCTTCATCGCTGGTATCGGGCTGCCGACCGGGCCGGAGAACGTCGACAAGCTGCTCAAGGCGACTTACGCTGAAATCACGCGCCTGCAGACTGATGGTCCCACCGAAGCGGAACTGTCCAAGGTGAAGCAGGCCTGGCTGCAGCAACATCAGAAGTCGATGCGCGAGAATGGCTACTGGATGAGCCGACTACAGACGTCGGTACTGTACGACATGGATCCCGCGACCATCCTGACGTACGAAAAGCGCGTCAACGACATGACCGCCAAAGACCTGCGCGATGCAGCGAGCCGCTATCTGAACCTGAAGAACTATGTGCAGATGGTGCTGTATCCAGAGAAAAAATAGTCTGCCGAACTCGAAACAGATCGCCGTCTCCCCCGCGGAGGCGGGGGCCTATAGCGCACCAACTCTGGGTTGGCGCGCTATAGGCCCCCGCCTTCGCGGGGGAGACGGCGTCTTCCGCAGCGAGAACGCTGCCTACACCTTGGCCGCGGACAGCATGCGCTCCACATAGCGCGCAATCAGGTCGATTTCAAGATTGACCTTGGCGCCACCATGCAGATGCTTGAGCGTAGTAACTGAAATCGTGTGCGGAATCAGGTTGATTGAGAACCGACAGGCCGAAGCCAGATCTTCGACCCGGTTCACCGTCAGCGACACGCCATTGACCACCACCGAGCCCTTAAACGCCAGGAACTTGCCCAGCTCTTTGGGCGCATCGATCACCAGCTCCCACGATTCACCCACCGCCTCGAAGCTGTGCACCAGCCCCAGTCCGTCGACGTGGCCCGACACCAGATGCCCGCCCAGGCGTTCGGCCAGGGTGAGCGCCTTCTCCAGATTGACTTCACCTGGCATCTCCAGCCCCACCGTGCAATTGAGGCTTTCACGCGAGACGTCGACGCTAAATGCCGTGTCAGTTTTGGCGACCACGGTCATGCACGCGCCGTTGATCGCGATCGAATCACCCAGCGCTACGTCGGCCAGCGGCAAACCGCCCGCGTCGATATCAAGGCGTACTCCGGCCTCCAGGCCGCCCTCTTGCGGAGCGACCGAACTGATGGTGCCGACTGCGGCGACGATTCCTGTAAACATGCTGCTAACCCTTCTTGTGGTTGATGCGGGCGAGGATGCGAAGGTCCTCGCCAATTGGAGTGACCTCGTGAAAACGCAAACGGATTTGCCCATCAAGCTGTTCGAGCGCAGGCAGCGAAAACATGCCTTGGGCGTCACCCAGCAGTGTCGGCGCCAGATAGACCAGCAGCTCGTCAACGCAGCCGGCGCGAAGCAGCGATCCATTGAGCTTGGAGCCGGCTTCGACATGCAGCTCGTTGATCTCGCGCCGGCCAAGTTCGTGCATCAGCGCCATCAGGTCCACCTTGCCATCGGCATTGGGCAACATAATGACGCTATGCCCTTCCGCCTCCAGCGCCTGCTGCCTGGCTGGGTCAGGCACCGCAGCCACGATCCAGCTGGGCGCTCCCTGTAGCACGCGGGCGCCGGGCGCGATCTCCAGTTTGCTGTCAACGACGATGCGGCGCGGCTGGCGCGGCGTGTCCACTGCCCGCACATTCAGTTGCGGATCGTCGGCCTTGACGGTGCCGATACCCGTCAGGATGGCGCACGCGCGCGCCCGCCACGCATGCCCGTCGGCGCGCGCTTCTGGTCCGGTGATCCATTGGCTTTGACCATTGTGCAAGGCGGTCATGCCATCCAGGCTGGCTGCCGATTTCATGCGCACCCACGGCCGGCCGCGCTGCATGCGCGAGAAAAAGCCGATGTTCAATTCGTAGGCCTGCTCCGCCATCAAGCCGGCGCTGACCTCGATGCCGGCTGCTCTCAGGGTAGCCAGCCCCTGCCCCGCCACCAGCGGATTCGGATCGCTCATGGCCGCCACCAACCGCCCCAGCCCCGCAGCAACCAGCGCTCCGGAACAGGGCGGCGTGCGCCCATGGTGATTACATGGCTCAAGCGTGACGTAGGCGGTAGCGCCGCGCACATCGTTGCCGCGCGCCTGGGCGTCGCGCAGGGCCTGGATTTCGGCGTGGGCCTGTCCGGCGGGCTGGGTGTGCCCGGCACCGATGACCGCGCCGTCGCGCACGATCACGCAGCCAACCCGGGGGTTGGGCGCTGTGATGTACATGCCTTTGGCCGCCCATTCAAGGGCCAGCCGCATGGCGTCGGCGTCGTCGTTGATCTGCACAAGAGTCCCATCGAGAATGGCTGGCCTGAATTTTACGCCAAGAGCGCCATGCCCGCTGCCGAATCGTTCAGGGCGACTGATCCGCCCCCTCGCAGGTGCGCGGATCGCGCGCCGGATTACACACCCGCATCCGGCCCAGCATGCTGATCTTGATGCGCCTGGTCTCGGCGCCCCAGAACAAGGACAGCGTCCCCCAGCGTGGCGCCATGCTGCTCGCATCGCTGCAGCTTCGGCCCGAGCCGTTGTAGGCGATGTACCAGGGCGTCGCGTTGCTGCTGAAATTGAAATCGATAGCGATGCCCTCGGCCAGCGGTCCGTGGCTGGCGATGATTTCCTCGCCTGGACCTGGCCGGCGGTCATGGTCTGCGTCGATGAACACCACCCAGCCGCTGCGCCAGTCCGTGCCGGCAGCGTCCAACGGCACGAGCAGCACGCGCCGCCCGCGCGAAATCGCCTGCGAACGGGTCAGGTCAATGGCGCTGGAAAGATCGCTTACGGCCGCCTTGAGCCGCTGGCGCTGCACCAGCGCCAGCATGTCGGGCAGCGCCAGGCCCGCCACGATGGCCATAACCGCTAGTACGGCCATCAACTCAACGAGCGAAAAACCGCGCCATGCCCGCCTCATGGCCAGCATTTCGTGCCGACGCCGCTGGCGCCATGCCGGCCAGTGCTGTCAAGGCTTAGCGTGCCGCATTCGATATCGGCGAAGCTGGCGTTTACGCGCGTGGTCCCGGGAATGGCCAGCAGCTCGATGCAGTGGGTGATCTCCGCGCCGGGACAGGCCTGACCGCGCAGCTCGTAGGCGCTGGCCCCGGGTGCGTCCCCCGAAAACCACTTGAAGCGCTGCGCGTCGGGATCGGCCGCCCCGGCGGCGAAGGCAACGTAACTGCGGTGGCGCGAAAAATGACGCTCCTGTTCCTGCATCAGTTCGAGCAGCGCCACCTGCGCCTCGATGCGGCGTGACTTGATCACAAAACTGCCCAGGTTGGCGTAGGCGATGGTCGACAGCAGGAGCAATACCACCAGTGCGACCATCAGTTCGATCAAGGTGAAGCCATGTATTTTCATCGTCGCCCCGGTGTCATTGTTGAACCGCGTCGTGCAGATCCTGCCAGTTGCTTACCTCGCGCCAGCCAAGCCGCCTGGCTTTGTAGCTGACGCCAAAGGTCTGCAGCGGCCCGCTCTCGGCGTCCGCGGCCGGATCGATCAGCGTGAAGGTATGCGTGACAGAGGCACGCCCGGTGGGTGTGATAGCGCCGGTGCGTACCCCGGTTGAGACTAGCAGCGGCGGCAACCCGGCGTTCACGGCGCGGCGCCGCCCGGTGCTGGCGCCAGATACGGCCACGCCATCCGGGCCTAAGGCGAGCCCATGCACGGCATCGAGCACATAGCTGCGGCCCGCCATGGCGCCGCAGGCATCCGGCGCTGGCGCAAGCGTGTCGAGCACCACGCTGCCAGCTGCGCCGATCGGCGCCCCGGCCGCACGCTCGCCTTCGGCAGCGCCTGGAAAGTCCAGAAACCAGCCACGCTTGGCGTCCGCCGCGCCGTAGGCAATGGGCGTGCCTTTTACGGTGAAAATGTCGCGTCCGCTCAGCGTTCGCACGGCAAGCTCCCCGCGCGAAGCGCCGGCGGGCATCGGCTTGGCCAGGGTGTCGTGGATGGCATAAAAAGACTGCTGCGAAAACGGCGGCCTGGCA
Organism: Pseudomonadota bacterium; assembly: GCA_040385745.1. GTDB lineage: Bacteria > Pseudomonadota > Gammaproteobacteria > Burkholderiales > Burkholderiaceae_D > Telluria_A. The sequence continues at coordinate 53,715 of JAZKGU010000053.1, read as the reverse complement.
TCGGCATCCTCGATGAATCGGCCAGTGCCGAACATGACGACGTAGCCGCCGCCTGGCGCAAACACCACGCGCGGCGCATGGGCGATCGGCTGGCGCAAGCCCATGGCGTCGCGCGCGGTGAATAGCAGCTCGCCCTTGTCCCAGGGTGGTTTGACGGACAGGTCGAAGCGCCAGAGATTGCCTTGCAGGTCGCCCGCGTACGCCAGGCTCGCGCTGCCGTCGGCGCCGCTGACCAGAGTTGCCGTCGACAATGCGTTGACGAGTAATGCATCGGCCGTCGGCGCCGCCAGCCTGTAATAGTTGACGCCACGCCGCCAGCGCTCCTGCGGCGCCTTGTCCAGCGCCAGCAGGAACAGTGCCCCCGCACCGTTGGCCATCAGATTGTTAAAACCACTGGCGACCACCACAAAGTCGCGGTACTGCGCCACCTTGTCGCGGGTGTCGGTGCGAAGGCGCGCGATGCGTGGCGCGGCGCGCACGAAACCCATGGCCGGATCATCGCGCTCGGTGAACTCCCAAAGTGCCCCCGCCCCCTTGCCAAACGCTCCCGGCTCGGTGATATCGAGCGCGAACACGCCGCGCGCGCCCACGCCCATGCCGCTAGCCAGAACGCTCTTCCACTGGCCGCCTATGCGTGCTTCGCCATGTGCCGGGCTGCCGTCGACATACGGTCGATGCGTGTAGCGCGGACTGCTCAATGCGGCGATATGCGGGTGCAGCGCCTGTGGAATGTAGGCGAACAGTTCGCGGCCGTCGCGCGCCGAAAAGGCATGCAGCATGCCGTCGTTGGCGCCCACGTACACCACCGGCGCGCGCAGCTTGTGGCGCTCGTGGAATTGAGCATAATCGGCGCCGGTATGGCTCGGCGACGGCGGCCCCACGATCAAGGGCGTGCTGTGCACGATAGAGCCTAGCATTCCGGTACGGCGTCTGAATGCGCCGCCTGGCTGACCGGCCTCGCCAGTCCGCTCGCCGCGCAGCCAGGCCGTGCGGCCAGTTCCCAATCCGTCACCCTGATCGAGCATGTCGCGCAGGGCCGCTGGCAGCGCATTCCACTCGAATGGCACGGTCGCCGTACGGTCGACCTGATCGATCATGGTAAAGATATTGCGTCTGGCCGGTAGCGGGCTCGGTATGATGGCTGGACGTTGCGAAGGGTCGCCGCCGAGTAAGCTTGCGGCGTCCCAGGCGGGTCTGGCGTCAAGCAGCAATTTTCCATCCGCGCCCAGTTTGAAGGACCGCCGGACCAAATGACCAACGCCGCTGGCCACATCGGAGCGCGTTTCGATCAGGATGTCGCCGTCCGGCCGGCCGCGCCAGATGGCCGCCGGCCCCGCAGCTCCCGCTCCGCCGCTGCCTGCCGCTGCGCTGGCAAAGAGGCCACGCACAGCATCGACTACCTGGCCTGCATCGCCCGCTGGGTAAAAGTGCGAAGGGTTGGCGCCGTCGACGCTCCACTCGCTATCGTCACGCACCCTGGCCGACGTGATAAAGGGGTTGCCGTCCTTGTTACGGTCATCGAAAGCGCCGTACTTGGCGGCCAAATACAAGGCGCTGCTGCCCGCGCGGGAAGCTGCACCCAGCTCCAGCGATATGCTGTCAACTCGCACCGGCTTGTCGGGCCGGATATCGTTGGTATGGGCCCAGTAGGCCGCGCCGACCAGGTAGTAGCTGCCGGTGCCAGCCGGGCCATCATCGAGCGTGTCGAGGCGTAGCAGGTCGGCACGCGGCGCGCCATTGCCATGCGTGCGGTTCGGATCAGCTTCCATATCACCCGCCTTGCGCGTCCATAGCATGACGTCGAAGGCTGGCCCGGGTGCAAACGCGTCAGCCGCGCGCGGCGCGTCCTTGTGCGCCGCGCGGCTGTTGCCCGGCACATGCCTGTCGAAGGCGAAGGCCGGATGGCCAATGGTGGCGACGACCTGGCGCTGGCATGCAGCCAGCACGGGATCGCCCTGCTGGCTGAATACCGGCAAGCCGTCGTCCAGGGCGGCGACGTTTGCGACGCTCGGTGCCCTGCCCTGCAGATAGCGCAGCGCCTCGTAGTACAGTTCCGCGCCAGGATCGCTACCTTTGTACACGCCCAGGCGCGCCGGATTGCTGCGACCGAGCCGGTTGATGAAGTCGATGGCGCCCCCGGCTTTGCCGATGCCGCTGGTGCTGTCCCACTCGGACGCGACGGATGCCAGCGGTGCGCGCAGGGCGCCGCCATACTGATTCGGGTCGCCGGCGCCACGCTCGGTAAGATAGGACATGATGCCAATCCGCGCACTCGCTGCAGCCTGTTGCAGACTGCCTTCCGGTTTGAAGTGCTTGCCGTAGGGCCTGCATAAATCGGGCCGCACATCTCCTTCGGCAGCGTTGCATACGCTCACGCGCACATTGAACTCGCCAAAATATTTGTCCGAGACCAGCGGCCGGTTGCTCGCGCCAAAGCGCGGTGCATCGCAGCTTTGGCCTTTGCCGGTGGTGCTGAACATGACCCGGTTGCGGCACGATATAACGTACAAGTGCTCTGCCCCGAATGGCGTCAGCGCTTGCGCGCCGTGCACTGATTTACGGGCGAAATACTGAGGGTGGGCGTAAAAATCAACATGCGCCGCCCCATCGGGCAGCCAGGCCCGTTGCAGCACAGTGCGCTCGGCTTCGTCGATCACACGGTCGCCGCCGGTGAGACCATAGCGCAGCAGATCCAGGGTGGTCGTCGTTGCCCAGTTCAAAAAATTGCCACTGAACGAATCGCCGCCGCATTCGTGCCTGGCGTCGGCCGGCTTGCTGGGTGAAAAAAAGCCGCTCGCCCCCTCCAGCACCGGCTGCTGCACTCCGCCCTGTCGCCCGCTGCTGGGATAGCGGTAGCACAGGCGCGGATTAAAGTAGCCCGCGTAGTCGACATCTGCGAAATAGGCTCCGCGATAGGCTGCTGCCGCGTCCTCGAAGGTCAGCGACAGGTTAAGCAGCAAATTGGGCGGCATGCCCGTGCCGGTAGCGCCAGGGCGCCCATCGGCAACCTGCAGCGCCGGGGCAGCACTGGCCGGGCCGGCGATCATGGCCAGCGTGACAAGCATGGCAAGCCAAACAAATCTCACGCTCCCTCCTGTGGGGTCTTCAGGTAAAACGATTGCAGCACGACGCTGGTGTGGTCGCTGGCGCCGAACCCGATGGCGGTGATGCGATAGAAATTTCCCGTGCGCTGAGCCGCATCGTCACCGGCGCGCGCCAGCGACATCAGTTCGATGATGTAGCGCGGCAAACGCTGGGGCAACGTGCCGCGGCCAACTGGCATCCGGGCGCCAGTAAACTGCCCGTACTCGACGCTGTGAAAAGGCTGTTGGTCAGGCAGCGCCAGCTCCGCGCTTTGCCATGCCGGATCGGCCGGTTCCTGGGTCGACTGGCACAGGCCCACGTTGACATTGGGCGCGGCGCCGCATCCCGGTGCAAAGCCCTGGGCATTATCGGCAGCGAACAGCATGGCGCGCGCTGATGCAGCATCCTGGCCGCCTTCGATATCGCGCTCGGCATCAGCCAGCGCCGCTTCGGCGGCCTGGAAGGCGATGGTGCGGTCGCGTTCACCGCGCGCCGATTTTTCGGCGTGCAGCGCGGTGCGCGCGGCCGATACACCCACGACCATCAGGGCGAGCATGATGACGAGCGCGGTGACAAGGGCCGCGCCGCGCTGCAATCCATCCTTGGAGTAAAAATGGGTCGGGGCCATGTGCGCCTCAATCGGCCGGATTGCGTAGCAGGATAGCGGCCGAGAAGCCGCGCCGTTCGCGATTGCGCATGGCTGGCGTCATGAGCGCTTCATCGATGCGCACGCCTTCGTCGACACCAGCCGCCGCCTCGCCATAGGCCGGCCCGAACAGCTCGAACACAGCCTCCTTGCCATTTTTACCGATACGCGGAGCGCCATGCAGCACCAGCGCCACCTTGATGGCGGTCACCCGCTTCCAGTGGGTTCGTCGATTGCGGTCGCGTTCGCGCTCGCTGTCGCTGGCGCCCTGGAGGACCAGCTGCGCGTCGAGCGCATGCAGCGCAGTAGCGCTGACATATTCGTTGGCCAGGCCGTCGGACGGCAGGTCGGTATCAAGCCCATACAGCACCTGAAAGGAATCGACCCCGGCCACCACGGCATCGGCGCTCCAGTTGTTCTCGCCCCGGTATTTGCAGCGCAGCTCGGACTGTCCGCCGGCGCTGATACCGACGTAGAAAATGCTCCAGCCTTCGCGCTGGCCATCCACGGCAAAGCCGGCGCAATTGAGCATGCTGCCGTCACCATCGGGGGCATGGCCCGCGCCCCCGAAGCGCAGGGCCAGCACGTCGCTGCCGTTGGCTGCGGGCTCACGTTCGGCGCCGATGCCTTCGGCGCTGCGGCTCAGCGAAGCGGCGTCCAGCCCATTGATGAATGCGGGCGCGCTTGCGCGCTCGGCCGCTGCCTGCCCGGCCTGCCAGTCGACGTAGCCGGCCTGGCGTGCTGCGCGCTCGATGGTGGCCAGCGCAAAGCGCGCCGCGTCATCGACGGCGGCCTGCTCGCGCTGGGCTGCAAAGCCCGCGTTGGCGCTGATGAACAGCGAGCCGGGCAGCAGGATCACGACCAGCCCCAGCACCAGAGCGATCATCAGCTCGACGAGTGTCATGCCGTGCTGGCGCAGGCGCTTCATGAGCCGCTCCCGCCCACCACCAGCGCCAGCGCGGGGGCCGGGGGCAGGCCATCAGCCGTGGCGCCAGTGCGCTGGCCGCGCCAGCCAAGCTTGATGACCACCGGTGCCGATGCGTCGCCCGCGCACTCCCAGCTGAGCGCGCGCCGGGACTCGGCCCACACCGTAGCATCGCGGCACACCACGATGCGCCCGCCCGGAAAGCGGGTGTACAGTTCGAGCTTGGCTTCGTGGACGTCGAACGCCGCCATTTGCGCCGCGGTGCAGGCGCTGCCGGCGTAGCAGGTGAAGCCCGGCGCCACAGGCGCACCGTCGGCATCGGCGTCGTAGGCCAGCTGCAGATACGGGCTAACGGCGCCCGATTCGCGCGCCGCATTGGCGCGCATGTGATCGGCCAGCGCGCTGGCCAGCTGCACCCCGCCGGACATCAGACCCGTGCCCTGGCGCGTGCGCAGCGCGGCCACCTGCGCGCCTGCCGCACCCAGGATGCCGATGGCAAGCACCAGCACCGCAACGAGTACTTCGACCAGGGTAAAACCTGCAACTAGATGGGATCGCACCAGTGCCTCCGCGAGCGTGAGTGCGCCGCAGACGGGCCCCACGCGGCGCCCCGCAGTTACCTGCAGAGTTCGCTAAGTGTGGATTGATCTGGATCGCTTGGGCACCAAGTTATCAGGCGCGGCGGGTGCGCGGCTGACCTGCCTCAAGTGTGCAAAGGGACTTATTTTCGCGGCTTGCGCTCTTGGCCGACTTCGGCGATGGCGTCCTGGAATTCGGCCAGGTCTTCAAAGTTCTTGTAGACCGAGGCAAAGCGGATGTAGGCAATCTTGTCGAGGCGTTTGAGTTCCTGCATCACCAGTTCGCCCACGTAGCCGGTTTCGACTTCGCGCTGGCCGCTGGTGAGCAGTTTCTCTTCGATGGAGGCAATCGCGGTGTCGATCGCCTCGGCCGATACCGGCCGCTTGCGCAGCGCCAGCATCAGGCTCCCGCGTAGCTTGGCCGAGGTGTACTCGGTGCGGCTGCCGTTCTTCTTGACGATGATCGGCATCGACAGCTCGATACGCTCCTTGGTGGTGAAGCGCTTGTCACACTTGGCGCAGCGGCGCCGGCGCCGGATCGAATCGCCCTCCTCGGCCACGCGCGTATCGAGTACCTGGGTATCTTCGTGCTGGCAGAAAGGGCATTTCATCTGGGGCGCCGGTGCTGGCTTTAAGCCGCGTAGACCGGATATTTATCGGTCAGCTTCTTGACCTCGGCCTTGACGCGCTCGACGACGGCAGCGTCATTCGGGTTGTCGAGGATGTCAGCGATCAGGTTGCCGACGATGGTCGCATCTTCTTCCTTGAAGCCGCGCGTGGTAAAGGCGGGCGAACCGAGGCGAATGCCCGAAGTCACGAAAGGCTTTTGCGGATCGTTCGGAATACCGTTCTTGTTGCAGGTCATGTGGGCCGCGCCCAGCAGCGCTTCGGCTTCCTTGCCGGTCAGGTTCTTGGCGCGCAGGTCCACCAGCATCACGTGCGACTCGGTGCGGCCGGACACGATGCGCAGGCCGCGCGCGATCAGCGCCTTGGCCAGTGCGTCGGCGTTCTTGACGACCTGCTGCTGGTATTCCTTGAATTCAGGCTGCAGCGCTTCCTTGAAAGCGACGGCCTTGCCGGCGATGACGTGCATCAGCGGACCGCCCTGGATACCCGGGAAGATGGCCGAGTTGATGGCCTTTTCGTGCTCGGCCTTCATCAGGATGATGCCGCCGCGCGGGCCGCGCAGCGACTTGTGCGTGGTCGAGGTGACGAAGTCGGCGTGCGGCACCGGGTTCGGGTACAGGCCGGCGGCGATCAGGCCGGCGTAGTGCGCCATGTCGACCATGAAGTAGGCGCCGATTTCCTTGGCGACCTTGGCGAAGCGCTCGAAGTCGATCTTCAGCGAAAACGCCGAGGCGCCGGCGATGATCAGCTTCGGCTTGTGCTCGCGCGCCAGCCGCTCCATCGCCTCGTAGTCGATGTCTTCTTCCGGCGTCAGGCCGTACGAGACGACGTTGAACCACTTGCCCGACATGTTCAGCGCCATGCCGTGGGTCAGGTGGCCGCCTTCGGCCAGCGACATGCCCATGATGGTGTCGCCCGGCTTGAGCATGGCGAAGAACACGCCCTGGTTGGCCTGAGAGCCGGAATTGGGCTGTACATTGGCCGCCTCGGCGCCAAACAGTTGCTTGATGCGGTCGATCGCGAGCTGCTCGGCGATGTCGACGAATTCGCAACCGCCGTAATAGCGCTTGCCTGGATAGCCTTCGGCATACTTGTTGGTCAGCTGCGAGCCCTGGGCCTGCATGACGGCCGGCGAGGTGTAATTCTCAGACGCGATCAACTCGATGTGATCCTGCTGGCGCGTGTTTTCCTTCTGGATGGCGCCCCACAGTTCAGGGTCAACATTGGCGAGCGTGTGATCTTTTGCAAACATGAAAAAACTCCAATCGATAAGTGGGGCGAGGCAGCTTCAGGATCGAATGAGGGGGCCGAAATAGGACGAGCAGCCTCATCGTGCGCTTCCATCGGTGGCTGCCCAGGCGAACGGCTGTTGAAATCTCACGTTCCCCGGTGGAAGCCCACCTTTCGCCGACGGGCATGAGCGCCGCGACTTTTCGCCAGTTACGTGAGACGTAATGGAGCCCAGATTGTAAGTTAAACCCTTGATAAGGGCAAGGAAGCGCCCAGTGAAAACCCGGCCGAAGCGGTTCGGGATGGACATATCGGCTACAATTTACACTCAATCTCACCTTGGACTACTTCATGATCGTCTTCATTACCGGCGCGTCGGCCGGGTTTGGCGCCGAAATGGCACGTACATTCGTCAAAAACGGGCACCAAGTCGTCATTTGCGGCCGCCGCAAGGACCGCCTGGACGCCCTGGCTGCCGAACTGGGCGATCACGCGCTGGCGCTGGAAATGGATGTTACGTCCAAGGAATCGATCAATGAAGCGCTGTCGATGCTGCCGCAGTCATGGCGCCAGATTGACGTACTGATCAATAATGCCGGCCTGGCGCTCGGGACCGAACCTGCCCACGAAGCCTCGCTGGCCGACTGGGAAACCATGATCGCCACCAACTGCACCGGCCTGGTCACCATGACGCGCGCGGTGCTGCCGGCCATGGTGGAGCGCGGCAGCGGTCTGGTGATCAATCTCGGCTCGGTGGCGGGCCACTTCCCTTACCCGGGCGGCAATGTTTACGGCGCAAGCAAAGCGTTTGTCGACCAGTTCACCCTGAACCTGCGCGCCGATCTGGTCGGCACCGGGGTGCGGGCCACCAATCTGGCCCCCGGCCTGTGCGGCGGCACCGAGTTTTCGAACGTGCGCTTCAAGGGCAACGACGCGGCCGCCGCCAAGGTGTACGAAGGAACCACGCCTTTGACGGCCAGCGATATTGCCGAGACAGCCTACTGGGTAGCGACGCTGCCGCCGCATATCAACATCAACACCATCGAAATGATGCCGACCTGCCAGGGATTTTCGCCGTTCACCGTCAAGCGCAGCTAGCGGGAACCGCGAGGGTCAGGTCCCCCATTTGCCCACGAGCCGGACCGTAGCGAGCGCTACGGTCCGGCTCGTGTGCAAATGGGGGACCTGACCCCGGACTGCGCGCCGCAACGTTTTGTCACCAATTTTATGTGCCCTATCGCACATAAAACAGGCATCATCGTTTAAAATGTTCCCCACCTCTACTATTGGCAATGCAGATGCCCGCAGAATTCACGTGGCCGGTCCGGGTGTATTACGAAGACACCGACGCCGGTGGCATTGTTTTTTACGCCAACTACCTGAAATTTTTTGAGCGCGCGCGTACCGAGTGGCTGCGCGCCTGCGGTGTCAACCAGCACCAATTGCTGCAGGAAGACGGCGCCATCTTCGTCGTCAAGCATGCCGCCATCGACTATCATGCGCCAGCGAAACTGGATGATGAATTAAAATTAACTTTGCGTATAGAGAAGCTCGGCCGCGCCTCGGTCCAGTTTGTGCAGGAAGCGTGGTGCTGCGACGCCATGCTTGCCGTCGCAAGCGTCAAGGTAGGTTGTGTGGACGCCAATACGCTTCGCCCGCGCGCCCTGTCCGCCGCCACCGCTGCTAAAATGCGCACCGCCTGAACCACAACGAACCGAACCCGAACCCGATGAATGATGTAGCCCAAGACCTTTCCTTTGTCGCCCTGATCAGCAACGCGCACCTGATCGTGCAGCTGATCATGGTCCTGCTGCTGGTCTTATCGCTGATGAGCTGGACCTATATTTTCCGCAAGAGCTTCGCGATTCGCGCGGCCCGCACCCAGACCGAAAAATTCGAGCGCAGCTTCTGGGCCGGGGGCAATCTGCATACCCTGCACCAGAACGCCGCCACCAGCCGTGAACAGAACGGCGCGCTGGCCCGCATCTTTGAAGCGGGCATGGGCGAATTCATCAAGGGCAAGCAGGCTTCCGAAAAGCGCGACCCGCTTGAAACCGGCGCCGTGCTCGATGGCGCCCGCCGCGCCATGCGCGCCGCCTTCCAGCGTGAAATGGACAGCCTCGATAGCCACCTGAATTTTTTGGCGTCGGTGGGTTCGGTCTCGCCTTACATCGGCCTGCTCGGCACGGTATGGGGCATCATGAACTCCTTCCGCGGCCTGGCTAACGTGCAGCAGGCCACCCTGGCCGCCGTGGCGCCCGGCATTGCCGAAGCGCTGATCGCCACCGCCATCGGGCTGTTCGCCGCCATTCCAGCCGTAGTCGCCTACAACCGCTACACCCACGACATCGATCGCCTGGCCACCCGTTTCGAGAGCTTCGTCGAAGAATTCTCGAACATCTTGCAGCGCCAGTCGCGCTAAGCGGAGCGAGCAATGGCCTTTTCCTCCAGCAGCCTGCGCAGCGGTCGCAAACGCAAGTTCAAGTCCGAAATCAACGTCGTGCCGTACATCGACGTAATGCTCGTGCTGCTGATTATTTTCATGGTGATCCCGCCGGCAAACAGCCCCAGCGTGATCAACCTGCCGACCGCGCAGAAATCGGCGCTGCCGCCGAACGACTACATCCAGATCGTGATCAAGCCCGATTCCACGTTGTCGATTGGCATTAACGGCAAGCAGACCCGCGCACCGGAATCCATGCCCAACCGCCCTGCCCTGCTGCGCCGCCTGCGCTCGCTGCACGAGGCCAATCCGGACTATCCGGTCATGATTTCGGGCGACAAAGACATCAAGTACGACGAGGTGATCCAGCTGATCTCTGAGTCGAAGAAGATGGGCATAGTACGCGTCGGACTGGCGACCAAGGATTGACCATGGCAACGATGAATCCTGGCGCCGCCGGAGGGATTCCCTACCGGGTGCCGCCGGAACCAAGCAATGTGCCATCGATCATTCTGGCCATTGTGGTGCATGCGGGACTGCTGCTGTTCCTGTGGTCGGGCATTCGCTGGCAGAACACCGAACCCATCGCAGTCGAGGCCGAGGTATGGGATTTGAACGTGAAGTCGGCTGCGGCGCCGCCGGAACCGACGCCAGAACCGGTGCGCCCGCCCGAGCCCGAGCCGGTTCGGCGCGCGCCTCCGCCGCCGGTCGCGCAAGCCGTGCCCCCGAAGGAACCAGATATCGCGCTCGAGCGTATCAAGGAACAGAAGCTGAAGAAGCAGCAAGCCGAGAAGCTGGCGCAAGAACGCCTGATCGACGAGCAGGAAAAGAAGAAAGCGGAAGAGCTCGAGAAGAAGAAACTGGCCGAGCAGGAAGCCGCGAAGAAAAAAGAAGCCGAGAAGGCGAAGAAATTAGCAGAAGCCAAAGCTGCTGCCGCCGAGAAAGCGACCCTCGATAAGATGATCGCGGCCGACCGCAAACGCATGATTGGCGCCCTGGGCGAAGGCGGCGAAGCACAGAAATCAAGCGGGCCAAAAGGCGACCCGAGCTACTACGCAGCAATTGCCGCGAAGATCAGGTCTAATTTGGTGTACGCAGGTAATACCGATGTACCCGGCGATCCGGTGGCGGAGTTTCAGATTGACCAGTTGCCGACAGGCGAAATCATGTCGGCTCGAATGACCAAGAGCAGCGGCATTCCGGCCTATGACGAAGCGATTAAAAGCGCCATTGCCGTATCGTCACCGCTGCCCAAGAAGAAAGATGGTACGGTACAGAAATCTGTACCTGCAGCTTTCAGACTTAAGGAAAAACGTTAATCATGATGACCAAATTAAGCAAGCTTGTCCTGACCGGTGCTGTGCTGGTTCACGCCTCCGCCTACGCGCAGATGCGCGTCGAAGTCGTGGGTGTAGGCAGTAATCAGATTCCGGTTGCCATCGCCACCTTTGCCGACGAAGCCGAAGCGCCAGCCGAAGTGTCCGCCATCATCAAGGCCGACCTGGAACGCAGCGGCATTTTCAAGGTCATCAGCACCGGCACCGTGATCGGTGAAAGCGGCGCCATCGACCATGCCCAGTGGAAGGCGCGCGGCGCCAACGCCCTGGTGGTGGGCACGGTCGACAAGCTGTCCGACGGGCGCATCGAAGTGCGCTACAAGCTGCATGACACCATCAAGAGCACCCAGCTGTCGAGCCTGACGCTGGCCAAGGGCGCGCGCTTTACCCGCGTTACCGCCCACAAGATTGCCGACGACATCTACGAAAAACTGACTGGCACCCGCGGCGCCTTCGCCACCCGCGTTGCCTACGTCAATGAAAACCGCGGCGAGCGCGACTACCGACTGGAAATTGCCGACGCCGACGGCGAAGGCACCCAGGTGGCAGTGCGCTCCAAGGAACCGATCATCTCGCCGTCCTGGTCGCCCGATGGCGACAAGGTTGCCTACGTCTCGTTCGAGCAGCGCAAGCCCGTGATCTACGTGCAGGACCTGGTGAGCGGCGCACGCAAGGTGGTGGTCAACGAAAAAGGCAGCAACTCGGCGCCATCGTGGTCGCCCGACGGCAGCAAGCTGACCGTGGCTCTGTCCAAGGACGGCAATACCCAGGTCTACAGCGTGAATGTGGACGGCAGCGGCCTGCGCCGCCTGTCCAACAGCAGCGGCATCGACACCGAGCCACAGTTTTCGGCCGACGGCCAGAGCATTTACTTCACCAGCGACCGCAGCGGCGGCCCGCAAATTTACAAAATGAGCGCCAGCGGCGGCAATGCTCAGCGCATCACCTTCAAAGGCAGCTACAATATCAGCCCGCGCGTATCGTCCGACGGCAAGACCCTGGCCTGGGTTTCCCAGCGCGACGGTGGCTATTCGCTGTACGCGATGGATCTGGCGAGCGGCCAGGAACTGCGCCTGGCTGAATCGGCCACGGAACCGAGTTTCTCGCCGAACGGTAAATACATCATGTACGCAACCAAGACCGGCGGACGCACTTCGCTGGCCGTAGTGTCCGTCGATGGCCGTGTCCAGCAGCGCTTGACCACAAAAGCAGGAAACATTCGGGAGCCCAACTGGGGCCCCTTTATGAATTAAAACAGCAGCAACTTTAACCATGTCCAGGAGAAAAAATATGCGCACCACCAGCCTTGCCGTCATCATCACGAGCGCCGCCCTGCTCGCAGCTTGCAACAGCCCGCTGCCAAAGACCGACACCGCCGTTGTCGAGCGTCCAATTTCGAAGCCAACCGGCAGCACTGCCGAGCGCGAGAGCGTTACCCAGGTTACCGCTGACTCGGTCGACCCGCTGAACGATCCAAAAGGCGTGCTGGCCAAGCGCAGCGTCTACTTCGACTATGACAGCTACGTGGTGCGCGACGACGGCAAGAACGTGGTCGAGAGCCACTCCGGCTACCTGAACAAGAACAAGGGCCGCAAGATCCTGATCCAAGGCAACACCGACGAGCGCGGCGGCACCGAGTACAACCTGGCCCTGGGCCAGAAGCGTGCTGAAGCTGTGCGCAAGTCGATGGCAGCGCTGGGCGTGTCGGAAAGCCAGATGGAAGCAGTCTCGCTGGGCGAAGAAAAGCCAAAGGCAGTGGGCACCGGTGAAGCAGCCTGGGCTGAGAACCGCCGCGCCGATATCGTCTATTGATTTGATAGCCGGACCGGCTATTTGACAACGGGGAGCGTTGCGGTGCAGACTGCAACCCTCCCCGTTTCCTCATCAGTAACAGGTTTAGAAAGAGTGTAGAACAATGATCAGAATAACCAAGCCCCGCCTGGCCGCCGCCCTCTTCGCACTGGCTGCGTGGCTGCCGCTGCAGGCTAACGCCGGCCTGCTCGACGACGACGAAGCCCGCAAGGCCATTCTCGACCTGCGCGCGAAGGTCGAAGCCCTGTCCAAGGACCTCAACAGCCGCATCGACACCAAGGCCGACAAGAGCGGCGCGCTGAACATGGTGAACCAGCAAGAGCAAGTCGCTGCCGAAATCGCGAAATTGCGCGGCCAGCTCGAGGTGCTCAGCAACGACATCGTCACCATTCAGAAGCGCCAGAAGGACTTCTACGCCGACCTCGACACGCGTCTGAAAAAGCTGGAGCCGAGCCAGGTCATCATCGAGGGCAAGGAAGCCTTGATCGTGCCGACTGAGCAGCGCGCTTACGATTCGGCCATGCAGACGCTCAAGGGCGGCGATTACAAGGCTGCTACTGCAGAACTGGCGGAGTTCGTGCGCTCGTATCCGAACTCGGGCTACACCCCGATCGCGCAATACTGGCTGGGCAACGCCTTCTCCGCGCTCAACGACTGCAAGAACGCCAATGCCGCGCATCAAGTGGTGGTGACCAAGTACCGCGACAGCGCCAAGGCGCCCGATGCGCTGCTGGGCATTGCGACGTGCCACCTGGTCTTGAAGGACAAGGTCAAGGCGCGCAAAGCTCTGCAGGACTTGATTGCGGCCTATCCGGATTCGACCGCTGCGGCGACCGCTAGAGAGCGCTTGCCTTCGGTCCGCTGATCGGAAAAAACAAAAAATAGTGGGGTTGGACATTTGACAGGAACGGTCCAAGCCCCTATAATCTTGCTTCTTTCGGGTCGTTAGCTCAGCTGGTAGAGCAGCGGACTTTTAATCCGTTGGTCGCAGGTTCGAATCCCGCACGGCCTACCACGAATGCGCAGTAAGCAAAATGAAGCAGTTACGAGTGATCGTAACTGCTTTTTTTGTTTGTGCGATGGGATGCGCAGATAACGCTTCGACAGGAACTGCACACAGACATGGAGCCGTCATGCTCACTCGTTTTAAGGCTGCAGAGGCATGCGGCTGATTTCGCGTTGAGCGAACAACCATTTTTCGGATGATCGGCCAGCACCGCCTCGAAAGGCGACCGGTCGTCACGGCTGAGCTTGGCACACGCCGCAAGAGCTAAGAGGCCAGTTCCGGGCGAGTTGCTCTCGCATGTCGAAGCTCGCTGCGCAACTTTGCAACTACCCGCCCCCGACACGCTTCGGACTGTGCCCCAGCTTTTGCAATGCGCCCATGATCAAGTCGCAATGATCGCCCTGCACTTCGATCACCCCATCCTTGACGGTCCCGCCCGACCCGCATGCTGACCGCAGCGTTTTGCCGAGCTGTGCCAGGCCGACGGGATCCAGCGCCAGTCCCTTGACCAGGGTGACGCACTTGCCGCCACGCCCCTTCGTGTCGCGCGACACCTTGACGTTGCCATTGCCTAGCACAGCAGCTTTCTCCCTCGCCTTGCAGACGCATTGATCGAGTGCGACGCGGCATTCCGGACACATTCGGCCCGTTTCGGTCGAGTAGACCAGCTTGCTGCCAGAGTTATTTCTCATCATTTCTTTAGGGATTTTTAGCTTGAATTTATGGTGGTTCTTATGCGACCTAGCGAACAAACCGCAGCGCCGCGAAATGGCATGATGCTTACATGAATCCTGTCAAAATAATATCATCCATGCTGTATTTCGAGGACGACGACGGCCGCGTCATGTTCCGCCCGTTCGGCGCGGGCGGTCCGTCTTATCTACCCACCGAAAACCAGCGCACCGCCCACATCGTATTACTGATTGTGTTCTACCTCGCCATGATCACAGCTGTGTACGCATCGATGACCGACGAGGGCATCGGCCTTGCGTCGGGCGCCTTGATTCTCGCCACATTGCTCGGCCACTACGTGCTGTCCTGGCTCTTTACCCGCACCCTGCCGCGCTCGGAGGCGGAATCCACCCCGGTCCCGGGCAGTTTCCAGGATCGCCGCAAATCGCGCAACCGCAACTTCGGTAAAACGTTCCTGACGCTCATGGTTGTGTTTTCCGCTGTGCTGACGGTAGTGTCTTTGCTAATGCTCATGCGCACCGAACATACTGGTGTCGGCTTCCTTGCCGCTGCGTTTTTCGGCGTTTGCACCATCGTGTTTGCCCGAACGCTGCGCTTCGTTGCCTGAACAACGGGTGCCACGAGCACCTTTGCTCTAATGCTATAAAATGCCCGTCTACCCGAACGAGGCATCCATGATCTTCAATCCGCTTGTGACCCTGAACCTTGTCATTGCGCTCGCAGGCTGCTTCCTGCTGTATCGCATGCAAGCCGTGCATCTATCCTTCACCAAGCGTGTCTTTACCGCTCTGGGCATGGGCGTGGTCCTGGGCGCTGCCTTCCAGTACTTCTACGGCTCGCCCTCCCCTATCGTAGCGGCCACCATTTCCTACCTCGACATCGTTGGAACGGGCTATGTGAAACTGCTGCAGATGATCGTCATTCCACTCATCATGGTGGCGATCATCTCCGCCATTCTGAAGCTCAAGGATGCTTCCTCTCTCGGCAAAATCAGCGCTCTGACCATCGGCATCCTGATGATCACCACCATGATCGCCGCCGGCATTGGCATTCTGATGGCCACCCTGTTCGACCTCAATGCCGCCGGACTGACGTCCAGCGCGGCCGAAGTGGCGCGTGGCGAGTACCTCCAGGGAAATCTCAAGGCCGCCAGCGAGATTTCCCTGCCGAGCATGCTGATCAGCTTTATCCCGGCCAACCCCTTCCTCGATATGACTGGCGCGCGCAAGACATCCACCATTGCCGTGGTGGTGTTCTCGATTTTCATCGGCATTTCGGCAACCGGCATCGCCGCCAAGCAACCGGACATGTTTGCTTCCTTCAGCCACTTCATCAAGGTAGCGCATGCCATCGTGATGCGCATGGTCACGCTGGTGCTACGCCTGACCCCGTTCGGCGTGTTCGCCCTGATGACCCAAGTCGTTGCGGGCTCGAGCATGGCCAGCATCCTCAAGCTGCTGACCTTTGTGCTGGCATCCTACAGCGCCTTGCTGCTCATGTTCGGCGTGCATTTGCTGCTGATTACCGGCGCCGGGCTCAACGCATTGCGCTATGTGCAAAAAATCGCACCGGTGCTGCTGTTCGCCTTTACCTCCCGCACTAGCGCTGGCGCCATTCCCATGTCGGTCAAGACCCAGACCGATCGCCTCGGCACGCCCGAAGGTATCGCCAACTTCGCCGCCTCGTTCGGCTCGGTAATGGGCCAGAACGGCTGCGCCGGCATCTACCCGGCCATGCTCGCGGTCATGATCGCGCCCACCGTCGGCATCGATCCACTAACAGTGAGCTTTCTGGTGCCGCTGATTGCCATCATTACCATCGGCTCCATCGGCATTGCCGGCGTGGGCGGCGGCGCGACCTTCGCCGCGCTCATCGTGCTCTCGGCCATGGACCTGCCCGTTGCGCTGGCGGGCCTGCTGATTTCGATCGAGCCGCTGATCGACATGGGCCGCACGGCCCTCAATGTAAGCGGCTCCATTACTGCCGGCACCGTCACCAGCCGCATCATGGGCCAGACCGATATGCAAGTTTTCGACAGCAAGGAAGTCGTCGACTTGGACGCCGAACGCCAGCTCGCCTGAGGCCCGTATCGTGCGCTGATGCACCCGCAAATCCGACTATGATGACTACGTGTCAACATGGGAGACGGACAGGGCAATGGAGCAAAAATGGCCGCAGGATATCTGGCTGGTCCGGCATGGACAAAGCGCCGGCAATGTCGCGCGCGACGCCGCTGAGGCCGCCGCCGGCCTGCTGATCGATATCGCCGAGCGCGATGTCGACGTGCCCCTCTCGGCGCTAGGCGTCGAGCAGTCGCACGCGCTGGGCGGCTGGTTCGCCAGCCTGGCGCCCGAACAGCGCCCCAACGTGGTGCTGCATTCGCCCTACGTGCGCGCGGCCGAAACAGCGCGCATCATCATCGAGGAAATGGGCTTGCCGAAAATGGCCGCGATTCAAGTCGACGAGCGCTTGCGCGAGAAGGAGTTCGGTATCCTCGACCGCCTGACGACGCGCGGTATTTCGCACAAATATCCCGACCTATATGAACAGCGCCAGCATGTGGGCAAATTTTATTTCCGTCCACCGGGCGGCGAAAGCTGGTGCGACGTCATTTTGCGCCTGCGCAGCATCATCGACACCATTACCCGCGAGTACTGCGGCGAGCGGGTGCTCATCGTTGGCCACCAGGTCACGGTGAACTGCTTTCGCTATCTGTTCGAGCGGCTCGACGAAGCCAGCATCCTGGCTTTCGACCGCGCCGGCGACGTGCCCAACTGCTCGGTTACCTCCTACGGTTTCGACGCCACCCAGGGCAAGAACGGCAAGCTGATGCTTCGCCTCACCAATTTCGTGGCCCCACTCGAAGCTGCCGGCACGCCTGTGACGGTACAAAAAGATGTGCCCGCTGCTCCGAAAGCGTAGGCGTCCGGGGCCCATGGAAATGCCGGTCTCGCATGCGCATATGATTACGCTCGATAGCGCCGCCCTGCGCGACTGGCCTTTGCCCATGCCATCCGGCGAGGGTGACAAGGAACAGCGCGGTCACGTGCTCATCATGGGCGGCTCGCGTGAAATGCCGGGCGCAATCATTCTCGCAGCGACTGCCGCCTTGCGCGCCGGCGCCGGCAAACTCACCATCGCCACCGGCGCCAGCGTTGCCAATCTGGTGGCGCTGGCCATGCCCGAGGCACGCGTGATCGGCCTGCGCGAGACCGACGATGGCGGCTTCATGCGCGAAGCCATTGCCGAACTCAAACCCCTGGCTGATCGCGTTAATGCCGTCCTCATCGGCCCTGGCATGCAGGACGAAACGGCGACGGCGGCGCTGGTGCGAGCCCTGCTGCCGCGCCTGGAAGGAACCAGCGTGGTGCTCGACGCGTGCGCGATGGGCATCATCCTCAATCCGGATCTGGACGGGGCTGCCGCGCCCTTCCGTTTCCACGAGCCCGTAATTGTCACCCCGCACGCGGGCGAGATGGCGCACTTGACCGGCAACGGCAAGGACGAGGTGCAGTCCGACAGCGATACCCAAGCGGCGCAAGCTGCGCGCGCATGGAACGCCGTGGTGGCACTCAAGGGAGCCCGCACGGTCATCAGTGCGCCCGACGGCAGCACCTGGCAGCATCAGGGCGGCAACGTGGGCCTGGCCATCTCGGGATCGGGCGACGTACTGGCTGGCATTATTACCGGCCTGGCAGCGCGCGGCGCCGGCCTGGCCCAGGCAACCTGCTGGGGCGTCGCGCTGCATGCGCGTGCTGGGGAAAATTTGGCTGAACGCCTTGGGCTGCTCGGCTATCTTGCGCGCGAGATTCCCGACGAAATTCCATCCCTCATGGAGCAAATGGCGCGCGGCTAATTGCCAGTTACGTCAAGCGTCCATCCGCTTCACTTTGCGCACGCTCAAATTGCGCAGACCTAGCGCCCTTTCTACGTTCAAATCGCAAAAAAAGACGAACCCCGTGGGAGCTGGGGCGTCTAATTTTTCCAGTCTTATTCGTGCATCAGGTTTAAGTGCGTGACTGAACTTGCGTCGTCCAAACAGGGCGGCACTCCATTGACGTGAATGAGGAGCACATTATGAAAGCACTTTCAACGGCACCAAAAATCCTGCTGACCGCAGCACTGCTGACTGTCATGCTGGGAGGGTGCAAACGCGATGACGCCGGCTCACAAGGCACCAGCGGCACAAGCGGCACTACCACGCCAGGCAGCACCTCGGGCACCAGTGGCACGGGCGGCACCACCGGCACCGGTACCGGGGCAACTGGCACCACTGGCGCTACCGGCGACGCTGGTACCGGCACTGGCACCGGCACCAGCGGTACCGGTACGGGTATGGGCACGGGTACAGGCACCGGCACAGGCGACACTGGTACCGGCACGGGCGGCACGGGCACCGGAACTGGCAGCGGCGGTACCGGCACCGGAACCGGCGGCACGGGTACTGGCACAGGCGGCACTTCGGGTACTTCGGGTACGTCGGGTACTTCAGGCACCTCCGGCTCAGGCACCTCGGGTACCTCAGGCACATCGGGTACTTCAGGCACCGGCACCTCAGGTACCGGCACCTCCAGCACTACCCCGCCACCCAAAGATACCAAGTAAGGCGGCGTCCAGGGCCGCGCAAACAACAAGGCCCGCTTGCGCGGGCCTTGTGATGTTTCAGCGTTAGCTGTTATTGCTTGTCGAGCGCCACACGGGTTGGCGTGACCAGCTTTGCCGGGCGGCGATTGCGCCCGGTTGCAGCGCCAACTACCCACATGATGCAGCGGTAGATAAAGCGAATAAACGTCAGGAACAGCAGCACTTCGACAAAAGTCATCAGGAAAGCGAGGAAGCCGCCGAAACGCGCGCTGCGCTGATGGAACTTGAGCGCCATGCTGTCACGCTTGATTTCGATACTGTCGTAGAACGTTGGCACCACCAGCAAGGTCAGGATAGTCGAGGTGATGGTACCGCCAATGATGGCGATGGCCAGTGGACGGTAGAACTCGCCGCCCTCGCCCAACCCGAGCGCAACCGGGAACATACCGGCGATCAGCGCGAAGGTCGTCATCAGAATCGGACGCAGGCGCATACGGCCGGCATCCATCAGTGCGTCCTCGCGCGAAATGCCTTCGGCCTCACGCCGGCGCGCTGCATCGAGCAGCAGGATGGCGTTTTTCGCGACCAGGCCCATCAGCATAATGATGCCGATCATGCTCATCAAATTGAGCGTGTTGCCAGTCATCAGCAGCGCCAGAACGACGCCGATGAGGGACAGTGGCAGCGAAATCATCACCGCCAGTGGCGCGGTGAACGAACCGAACTGAATCACCAGAATCAAGTACATCAGGCCGATACCCGACAGCAGCGCAATGACCATGGAGGTAAACAGTTCCTTCTGGTCCTGACCCGAGCCGCCCAGTTCCAGACCGTAGCCCGGCGGGAAGTCGAAGGAATTGGCCAGCTTCATCGCATCCTGCGTCACTTCGCCGCTGGAGCGGCCTTGTGCATTGGCCGACACCGCAATCGAGCGCTTGCCGTTGGTGTGCTGAATGCCCGATGGACCTTTGCCCATGGAAATGGTAGCAATCTGGTCGAGCGGGACCATCTCATTGGTGCCAGCGATGGCAATCGGCAAACGTTCGATGTTCTCGGCGTTGACCCGGTCTTCCGGATGCAGGCGCACGGCCACGTCGCGCGATTCGCCAGTCGGATCGACCCAATCGCCCACTTCCACCCCGGCAAAGGCTACGCGCAGCGACTGCGCAGCATCGTTGACGGAAATGCCCATGGAATTGGCCAGGCCGCGGTTCATTTCAATTTTCAGTTCGTTCTTCGGATCCTGCTCCGACAGGCCGACGTCGACAGCACCCGGGATTTCGCGCAGTTTGTCCATGAAAGCGTTGGCGATCTCGAGCAGTTTGCGCGAATCCGGACCGGTGAATTCGATCTGGATCGGCTTGCGGGCTCCATTATTCAGGTCATCCAGCACCACGAACTCGGCGCCCACCAGGGTCCGTATCTTTTCACGCAACTCCACTGCGATTTCCTTGGCGCTGCGACTACGGGTGTTGCGCTTGCCGATATCAACGCGCACCCGGCCGCCGTTGGCGTCGATCCGGCTGCTGGTGTCCTTGACTTCGGGAATGGTGCGCGCGATTTCGGCTGCCGCCTCCATCTTCAGGCGCGAGTATTCCACGCTCGACGAGGCCGGCGTGCGCACGGTGATCACCACCATGCCTGCGTCCGATTTCGGCAGGAAGTCCGAGCCGCCCAAAGTGCCTTGCAAGACAATCGCGCCGACGAAGGCGGAAAAAGCCAGGATGCCCATCCAGATGCGGTGATGCAAAGCCCAGGCAATTACATTGCCGTACCGGTCGGCCTGGTGATCGAACCACACATTGAAGCGCTCGAGCACGCGGCTCAGGCCCTTCTTAGGAATCTTGTGATGGTCGATCGGGTCACCCCAATAGGCCGACAGCATCGGATCGAGCGTGAAGGAAATGACCAGCGACACCAGCACCGAGCACGTCACGGTCAATGCGAACGGACGGAACCATTCGCCGGAAATACCCGGCATGAAGGCAACCGGAATAAACACGGCAATGATCGAAAAAGTCGTCGCTGCCACGGCCATGCCGATTTCGGCAGTGCCTTCCAGGGCGGCGGTACGGCGGTCGGAACCGCGTTCCATGTGACGCACAATGTTTTCCCGCACCACGATCGCATCGTCAATCAGTACGCCGATGGCAAGGGACAGACCCAGTAGCGTCATGAAGTTGAGCGTGAAGCCGCACAGCCAGACCGCGATGAAGGCCGCGATGACTGATGTGGGCAAGGACAGCGCGGTGATCAGGGTAGAGCGCCACGAGTTGAGGAAGGCATACACCACGAAAATGGTGAGGATCGCGCCAAACACCAGCGACTCGATCACATTGTTCAGGCTGCGCTGTGAACGGTCGCCGCCGTCGTCGATGACTTCGAGCTTGGTGCCGGCTTGCAGCTCCTTCTCGATCAACTTAACTTCTGCCTTGACTTTGTTGGCCACCGTAACGGTACTGGCATCCTTGGCGCGGTTGACCGAGATACCCACGTTCGGCTTGCCGCTACGAATCGACAGGCTGTTAATTTCAGCAAAGCCATCCTGAATTTCCGCCACTTGAGCCAGGCGCACGATTTCGTCGCCGCGGCGCTTGACCACGATTTGCTGGAATTCCTCGGGCGTTTCGATGCGACCCACCAGGCGGATACTCTTTTCGTCGAGGCTGCCGCGCACCTTGCCGACCGGGGCATTGGTGTTCTGGGCGCGCAGCGCCTGCACCACTTCGCCGACCGACACGTTGTACTCGCGCAGCTTGGCCGCGCGCAGCAAGACCGACAGTTCGCGTTTGAGCGCGCCGCCCACGTTGACCGTGGACACGCCGTCAATCCCGCGCAGGCGGTCGGCGATCACGTCCTCGGCCATGCGGGAAATCTCTGCGTGCTTCTGGCTGCTCGACGACAGGGCCAGCGAAATCACCGGTTCGGACGCCGGATCGGCCCGTTGCAGGATCGGTTCGCGCATCTCGGTGGGCAGCTTGTAGCGGACCGCCGCAATGGCGTTGCGAATTTCATCGGAGCCTTCAATCAGGTTCTTGTCGAAACCGAACTCGATGAAGAAGAAGGCACTGCCCTCGTTGGCGCCAGATTCAATCTTCGTCACGCCCGGAATGCTGTTGAACGATTTCTCGATGCGGTTGACGATCTCGCGTTCGACCGTGTCAGGCGACGCGCCTGGGTACGGGATATTGACGATGATGAAAGGTACTTCGACGTCGGGATTCTGGTTCACGCGCAGCTTGGACAGGGCCAGCAGGCCCATCGCCATCATGGCCAGGATCAGGACGATGGCGGCAATCGGCCGCTTGATACTGAAGTCGGATAAGAACATGGATTATTTCCCCTGAACTGCGGCTGGCGCCGTGCTGGCGACCTTGGCTGCTGCCATCTGCACTTTCTGGCCATCCTTGAGCGAGGAATTCGGGCTGCGCAGGACCACATCGCCCACCGCCAGGCCGCTACGTACTTCATAGAAGCCGGTGCGTACGTCGCGCGGACCGACGACCAGGTCGGCCTTGCTCAGTGCATTGCCCTTCAGGCGCCAGGAATAGGCTTTGTCGCCAGCCTTGACCACGGCGCCTTCCGGCAAGGTGACCGCCGAGCTGCTTTCGGCTTCGATGCGGCCTTCGCCGTACAGACCGGACACGCGCGGCTGGGTCGAGCCTGGCACAAAGCCAACCAGCACTTCGACCTGGCGTGTGACTTCGTTGGCGGCCGGATCGACACGCTTGACCACGCCGCGGAATTCCTGGTTGGCGTAACCGTTAATGCGGAAGTTCACCGACTGACCCACCTTGACGGCGGCGATGCGGTCGGCCGAGACGCGGCCTTCAAAGCGCATGCTCGACGGATCGATGACCTTGACCAATTCCTTGCCCGGCGACGCGGTGTCGCCGGCCGACACCTTGCGGTCGCTGACAATCCCGTCAAACGGCGCGCGCACCAGCGTGCGGGCGATCTGCTGGCGTGCCAGGGCAGCGCGCGAACGGGCCGCGGCCACTTCGCTCGACGCGGTGTTGCGGCGCACTTCCGCGTCATCCATGGCCTGAACCGAGGTCATGCCCGAAGCGCGCAGGGTCTTCATGCGCTCGACCTGGCGGTTGGCGTTCTCGAGCGCCTGACCGGCGGCGCGGGCGGAAGCCTCGGCCGAGCTGAGGCTGTCACGGATGGCCGTTTCATCAAGCTTGACAATGACATCACCCCGTTTCACCGGGTCGCCATTTTCCTTGAGCACCTGCAGGACCACGGCCGAGACTTCAGCGCGCAGATCGGCGCGCCGTTCCGGCTGGATCGAACCGGTGACCACTGGCCCCGATGAGACTGAACTGGTCTGGACGGTGATGATGTCTTCCGGAGAAACCGTCAACTGGACCGCCGGCTTGTCAGCCTTGGCATCCTTGCCGGCGGCGGGACCCTTACCATCCTTACTACAGGCAACCAGCGCCGAGGCGACGGCAAGGACCACAAGTGTTTTGCGCAGCATGTTCAAAATCTCCGGATAAAAAAATAGAATGAAACTAGAAGCGTAGGAGTATCCGCGAGGTGCATATACCCGTCAATCGCAGAAGGTTGGACTGGTCTTTTAGGGGGCTGAACTGCACTTTTTGGGGACTGAACTGCATTTCGAGGGCTTGAAATGCAGCAACTTAATCCCTCCCCGCCGCATCAATCGAACAGGTGAAAGACCAGAAAACCCATGGCGATGCCGGTCACGATGCCGCCGCCAATTTCCACTAGGGTGTGCCCCATCCGTTCGCGCAGCAGCGCGTGATCCTGGGCGCCGGCGGCGATCCGGTTGATGGCGCCGGCCTGGCGACCGACGTGCTGGCGCAGGCTATTGGCGTCGATCATGACAATGAACGCCAGCGTCACGGCCACGCCGAAGGCCGGGTGGTCCATTCCCTCGCGCAGGGCGATCAGGGTGGCCATGCTGGTGACGACTGAACTATGGTTGCTGGGAAAACCGCCATTGCCGACCAAATTAAAGGCCCAGGTGCGCTGGCGCGCGCTATTAATCAAAAACTTGATCGGACCGACCAGCAACCAGGTGAGGAAGGGGGTGATGAGGTAAGCGAGGTCCATGCGATATCCGATTTTCTTGATTGGCGGGAATTATCGCAGAACCACGATGACGCGGCCACCTCAATCTCGATCAATCGGAGGTGGAGTCGAAGCTTCATATACCTGAAGAAGCATCTGCGTCTCCCCCGCGAAGGCGGGGGCCTATAGCACACCAACTCTGTGTTGACGCGCTATGGATCCCCGCCTTCGCGGGGAAGACGGGGTGGCGGTAGTGGGTAAGGAGAATCCAACGGCCATCAAGAAGCGAAACACGCCCTCCGTTGGCAGCGGTTAAGCTGCGCCGCCGGCCTGCCCCCTCCGGTTACACTGCTCCCACGTCGCCTTTCCACCATCGCGAGGGATCACCATGAAACACTTCAGGCTTTCCATTGCCGTTACCGTCGCCCTGATGGTCGTGGCGGGCTGGTGGGGTTACAGCCGTGGCGGCCTGCCGGGCATGTTGACGGCCCTGTGGATTTCGGCCGTGCTGGGCGTGCTCGAAGTGTCGCTCTCCTTCGACAACGCGGTCGTCAACGCCTCCGTATTGCGCCACTGGGACGCGTTCTGGCGCAAACTCTTCCTCACCGTCGGCATCCTCGTGGCCGTGTTCGGCATGAGGCTGGTGTTCCCTTTGCTCATCGTCGCCGTCGCCACCGGCCTGAGCATGCTCGACGTCTGGCAACTGGCGCTGGCCCGCCCGGACGAATACTCGCGCCACCTGACCGACAACCACGCCGAGGTGGCCACCTTCGGCGGCGCCTTTTTGTTACTGGTTTTTCTTAACTTCTTGTTCGACTCGGACAAGGAACTGCACTGGCTCGGCTGGATCGAAGAAAAAGTAGGCAAGTACGGCAGCGAGAGCCTGGCCGTGCTGCTGACCCTGTGTGCCTCGTACGGCGCCATGGCCCTGGTCCCCGAAGCGCGCAAGCTGAGCGTACTTGCCTCCGGGGTGCTCGGGGTGGTCATTTATGTAGGCGTGAACTGGCTCAGCGGCCTGCTCGAGGAGGAAGAGCACGACCCCACCATTGGCCAGATGGTCTCGCGCGGCAGCTTCGGCGGCTTCATGTACCTGGAAGTACTCGATGCCTCGTTCAGCTTCGACGGCGTCATCGGCGCCTTTGCCATCACCAACGACGTTGTCATCATCATGCTGGGGCTGGCCATCGGCGCCATGTTCGTGCGCTCCATGACGGTCTACCTGGTCGACAAGGGGACGCTGCAGGAATTCGTCTACCTCGAACATGGGGCCCATTACGCCATCGGCATTTTGGCCTTCATCATGTTCGTGAGCGTGCGCTATCACATCCCCGAATGGTTCACGGGCCTGTCGGGCGTGGCGTTCATCCTGGTGTCGCTGTGGTCTTCGTACCGCTACAAACAGCGGCAGGACTTAGCGCTTGAATAATTCGCCATCCGTGTCAGAATGGCGCCTTTCAACCCAATATTGCCACTATGCCTATTGCTAAACGCGCTTCCGCCATCGTCCTGTCGCTCATTGGCGTGCTCATCGCCATGTTCGCGCTGTACACCTGGTTCACGCTGAGCTGGTCATACTCGGAGGGCGAACGCGCAGGCTATCTGCAAAAGTTCTCGAAAAAAGGCTGGATCTGCAAAACCTGGGAAGGCGAGCTCCTGCTCTCAAGCATGCCCGGCGCCATTCCCGAGCGCTTCGCTTTCTCCGTGCGCAACGAGGAAATCGCCAAGGCGCTGATGGCCGCTACCGGCAAGCGCGTGGTATTGACCTATGCCCAGCACAAGGGCGTGCCCTCCTCATGCTTCGGCGAGTCGGAGCACTTCATCGAAAAAGTCGCCGTCGGGCCTTAAGGCCTCAGTGCTGCAACTTTAGCGATACTTCGCCAGTATCGTATTGACAGTCCCGTCGCGCAGCATCGCTCCGATCGCGCGGTCGATGTCGGCCAGCTTGGCCCGACCCTTCTGTGACACCGCGCACTGCCCCATGTAGGTCGACACCACCAGCGGTGGGTGCACGGTCAGCATGGGGTCGCCCACTTTGAGCCGGTAGTCGAGAAAACTCTTGCCCGTCACTGCGTACTTGACCCGCCCGGCCCCGACCTTGCGTAGATTCGATTCCGTCGTCGGGCCGTCCGAGCGCAGAAATTGCTTCCCCAGCAGCGCTTCCAGTTCCGGGTGCGCATACCCGAGCACGGTACCTATCTGTTTGCCGGCCAGTTCGGATATATGCGTGGGCGCGGGAACGCTCTTGTCGGTCACCAGCACCTGAACGATGGGGATGAATGGCTGGGTCCAGTGGTATTTTCCGTCCAGCCACTCGGGCATATAACTGCACAGTACATCGGCGTGACCGTCTTCGAGCGCACGCGCGATGCGCTTGCGCGGCAGCGACATGAACCTGGCGACGCGGCCAGTGCGGCGCGCCAGTTCAAGCCCGATGTCGCGATGAATGCCGTCGATCAGGCGGTAATTGACAAAGCGCGCCATCGGCATCTCGGTCCCGGTATCGACCAGCACAACAAGGTCTGCCGCGGCGGCACCGAGCGGCATCAGCAGCAAGCACAGGGAAGCACGAAGGGTTCGCATCTGCCTAGTGTACCGTATTTGCCCCGAGGAAAAAGCCAAGCTGCCGAACCGCTCGTCAGGCGCTAAAAACCGTGGCGGTTCTGACCATATTGTCGAATCGGGTGCGTCAGGATGGCCACAGGGGCGGCTCGTCCATCAGCGCTACCTGTTCGCGCAGCTCCAGGATCCGATCCTGCCAGTAGCGTTGCGTGTTAAACCATGGGAAAGCCGCAGGAAACGCGGGGTCGTCCCAGCGCCGCGCCAGCCAGGCCGAATAGTGAATCAGGCGCAGCGTGCGTAGCGCTTCGACCAGGTACAGCTCGCGCGGATCGAAGTCGCAAAAATCCTCGTACCCGGCCAGCACGTCGCTCATCTGGCGCACCATGTCGACCCGCTCGCCCGAGAGCAGCATCCACAGGTCCTGGATGGCCGGGCCGCTGCGGCTGTCGTCGAAGTCGACAAAATGGGGACCGTCGTCGGTCCACAGCACATTGCCCGCATGGCAGTCGCCGTGCAGGCGCAGCACCGCGCTGGCGCCGGCCCGGTCGTAACAGTGGCGCACTCCGGCCAGCGCCTGGTCGACCACGCTGCGCCAGGCTGCAAGCAGTTCGGGCGGAATGAAACCGTTGGCCAGCAAATACTCGCGCGGCTCGCGCCCGAAGGTGTCGGGGTCGAGCGCCGGGCGCTGTTCATACGTTTTGAGCGCGCCCACCGCATGGATGCGCCCGATGAAGCGCCCGGTCCATTCAAGCGTGGCCGGATCGTCAAGCTCGGGCGCGCGTCCACCGCGGCGCGGGAACACGGCAAACTTGAAGCCGCCGAACTGGTGCAGGGTGCGCCCTTGCAGGGTCAGCGCCGGCACCACGGGAATCTCGCGCTCGACCAGTTCCTGCACGAACGCGTGCTCCTCCAGGATGGCGGCGTCGGACCAGCGCTGCGGACGGTAGAACTTGGCCACCACCGGCGGCCCTTCTTCCATGCCGATCTGGTAGACCCGGTTTTCATAGCTATTGAGAGCGAGCAGGCGACCGTCGGCGAACATGCCCACACTGTCGAGCGCATCGAGCACGCATTCGGGATTGAGGTCTTGAAACGGGTGGTGCGCAATTGGGTCCATGAACGCTATTGTAAAGCTGGGGCGAGGTTTCAGTAGGTTGATTGGACCCCCAGGCGTTAAACTAGTGCCTTCACTGATGATTAAGAGCCCCACCATGCAACTCGACCAGCCCCTGTCGGAAAAAGAATTTAACGAACTCGATCAGTTCCTGCTCTCGGAGCGTTCGTCCGACGATGCCATGACCATGGACACCCTGCACGGCTACCTGACGGCCATCGCCATCGGTCCCGAGACCATCATGCCGGCCGAGTGGCTGGTCAAGGTGTGGGGCGAGGACGCCGATGCCACACCCAAGTGGAAG
This sequence comes from Pseudomonadota bacterium, assembly GCA_040385745.1. GTDB lineage: Bacteria > Pseudomonadota > Gammaproteobacteria > Burkholderiales > Burkholderiaceae_D > Telluria_A. Next base: position 25,733 of record JAZKGU010000053.1, on the reverse strand, counting down.
AACGCCAAGGAAGAAGAAAAAATCGTCAACCTCATCATGCGCTTCATGAACGAAGTGCTGGTGACCTTTGAAGTCGCGCCCAAGGAATTCGAGCCGCTGTTCTGCGAGCACGAGCACGAGGGCGAAAGCCTGATCGACGCCGAAGCCTGGTGCTGGGGCTTCTGGGAAGGCATGGAGCTGCGTCCCGGCTCCTGGAACCCAATCTGGGAATCGGACCTGGCTCCATTGATGCGCCCGATCTACCTGCTCGGCGCCGACGAGATCGAAGAAGAAGAACTCGAGCAGGTCAACACTCCGGTTAAGGGTCACAAGCTGGCGCTGGAAATCGAAGCCAACCTGCCAGCCATCTACCGCTTCTGGGTCCCGCTGCGCAAGCCGGCCGTGCAAACGCTCAAGCGCGACGAACCTAAGGTAGGCCGTAACGATGACTGCCCATGCGGCAGCGGCAAAAAATTCAAGAAGTGCTGCGGCGCCGACAGCGCGGCCTGAGTGTCAAGCTGTGCGCGGCCTGACCCATATACGGGTTGACGCATGGCACGAGTTTGCAATGTTGTTCAAGCTGGCCTATGGTGTGAATTGTTGGTAACAATTATTACAATTCACTTTCAAGGAAAGCATGGCAATGATGACGGCGCCCTACCCGCAAGCTGCTAATCACGCGGAGTTGTGCCGATGATCCCATTTGAACTGGCCGGCATATTCGCCCAACTGCAAACGCCCGAACAGCGCAGCAGCGGGGCCGCCGCGCTGGCCGCCTACAGCGGCGCACGCCAGGTCAGCCTGTATTCCTCCGAAAAACCGGGCGGCTACTTCGACCTTGCGCCCGGCCTGCCGCGCGAAGGTCCGCGCCCCGGGCTCCAGGACTTCCTGCGCCGCTGCACCGCGGGCGGCAGCGCCAGCGCCACCCTGCCCGACCCTGAGCGCGACGCCGACACCAGCGCCTACGGCATGGCCGACAGCGAAGGCCGTTCGATCCTGGTGTTCCTCGGCCAGGACCCCAACCAGGCCGACCAGCGCGCCATCGACGCCCTGCTCCCGCTGCTCAGTTCCAAGCTTGCAGTGGAAGTGTGCCAGAGCAGCGCCGAGCGCCGCAAGGACGAATTTTTGGCCATGCTCGCGCATGAACTGCGCAACCCGCTCGCGCCCATCAGCATGGCCGCGCAGGTGCTCAAGATCGGGCCCGCCAACGGCGCGCGCCTCGAGCAAACTTGCCAGATCATCGAACGCCAGGTTACTCACATGACCAGCCTGCTCGACGATCTGCTCGACGTCTCGCGCGTCACCGGCGGCAAGGTGGTGCTCGACAAAACCCTGCACGACCTGCGCCAGATCGCCGACCAGGCGCTCGAACAGGCGCGCCCCCTGATCAACGCGCGCCACCATCACCTCACGCTCAACTTCACCCAAAGCGACGCCACCGTGTGCGGCGACGGCACGCGCCTGGTGCAGGTCGTGGCCAACCTGCTCAACAACGCGGCGCGCTACACGGCGCGCGACGGCGACATTGCTATCACCGTCGCGCGCGATGGCGAGCAAGTGGTGCTCACGGTGCGCGACACCGGCATCGGCATTGCCCCGGCCCTGTTGCCCCATGTGTTCGACCTGTTCACCCAGGGCGAGCGCGAAGCGGACCGCAAGCAAGGCGGACTTGGACTGGGACTGGCGCTGGTGCGCAGCCTAGTGCAGCGCCACGGCGGCCAGGTGAGCGCGCGCAGCCGCGGCCTGGGCAAGGGAAGCGAGTTCGAAGTGCGCCTGCCGCACGCCCAGCGCGAGGGCGCCAGCGCGCCAGCACCCGAACTGCGCCCTGCCCTCGACGACACGCTCGATATCCTGATCGTCGACGACAACGAGGACGCCGCCTGCACCCTGGCCGATTATCTTGGCGCCCATGGTCACGCGGTGCATTACGTCACCAGCGCGGGCGCTGCGCTCACGCAGGCGGCCAACGCGCCGCCGCGCGTGCTGGTGCTCGACATCGGCCTGCCCGACATGGACGGCTACGCCCTGGCGCGGCGCCTGCGCGCGGCCCCCGCCACGCGCCACTGCGTCTACATAGCGCTGACCGGTTACGGCGGGGCCGACGCGCGCGAGCGTTCGCGTGAAGCTGGTTTCGACTACCACCTCACCAAGCCGGTCAGCGGACCGGAGCTGCTGGCCCTGTTCGACAAGCTGGCGCCGGCGCCCCTGCCCAACTAAGCCTGCGCGTCCGGTTCCGACAGGCGTTCCTGATACAGCGCCGCGATCACGTCGGACTGGGTAACCAGGCCGGCAAAGCGGTCTTCGGCGTCGAGCACCGGAATATGGTGCAGACCCGTGTTGGCCATGAGCGGCACCAGTTCCACAATCGGCGTGTGCACATAGGCCGACTTCACCTCCACGCTCATGATCTGGCCCACCACCTCGGGCTTTTCAGAATGGACGAACGGGCTGCGCCGGATCAGCGCCAGCAGGCGCGCGCGCAGGGTGCGAAAATCATCCAGGTCGCTGTGGCGCAGAAAGTCCGCCTGCGACACCATGCCGATCACGCGCCGGGCGCGATTGAGCACCGGCATGGCGTGCACGTGGTGGTAGCGCATGCTGCGCCAGGCCTCGCCCAGTTCGGTCCCAAATTCGGCCGTCACCACATCCTTCGACATCACGGCGCCGCAAGTGATCACGCCGAAACGCCGCTCGTAAGCATGTGCTTCGGTGGCCAATATGATGTCTTCCAGATCGTCGCGCGCGACGTCGAGCACCTGGCCGTAGCGCTCCAGTACGGCGTCCAGATCGGCGCGCTGAAAACCCAGGCGCGCAGTCGGCGCCACGTCGGCCGTGGCGTGCGGGTGGTCCAGGGTCGAACGCACAAAATGCGGATAGCGGCGCCCGGTGGCGTTATTGAAGATCAGCGCCGCTAACACCATCAGGGTCGAATTGAGCGCCACCGGCAGCAGCGCGAACTGGTAGCCGAGGGCGTGCACCTCGGGACCGGCCAGCACCGCCGTCAGGGCCACCGCGCCGCCCGGCGGGTGCAGCGAACGCGTCAAAAACATCAGCAGGATGGCCAGGCCGCCGGCCAGCGGCGCCGCCAGCATGGGATCGGCCACCTGGCTGGCGCATGTCACGCCCACCAGCGCCGACATGGTATTGCCGATGATAACTGGCCACGGTTGCGCGAGGGGACTGCCATGCAGGCAGAAAAGCAGCACCGCCGACGCGCCCATCGGGGCGATCAGCCAGGCCGTGGCGGCGCCCGGGAACAGCGTGCTGAGGTAGGCAGTCAGGAGCATCGCCACCAGTGCGCCAGCGGCAGCGCGCAACTGTTCGATACGCCCCGCCGTCGTGGCCGGGGGAAGCAATTGGGCCCACGGGGAAGGCTGCTTGTTGGAGTTAGTCATGCACCAAAAAAATCATGCATTAAATCACAGGCGCGCATTGCCGCATAGCTTGACGATTTACAAACAGTCCAGTCCGGCTGGCCGTTACGATGGACTGGTCGAGCCTGCCATCGTGAAGGAATCCCATGTTGCGTTACTGCATACTTAGCGCCGCCCTTGTCGTGGCGGCAGGGCCCGCCTACGGGGCGGCCAGCGTATTTACCGACCTGCACGGCAAATCGTGCAAGACCATCGAAGCCGACCGCCACAGCGGCGCCAGCACCCGCCGCTGCACCGGGGTAGCCGGGTACTCGCTGCTGGTGCACGAGGCCAGCGCCCAGACGTCGATCGATATCGTAACGCCGCAGGGCCGGGTCTATCCGCTTGAATTTTGGGAGGTGGTAACGCCGGGCTACTCGTATGTGGGACGCAAGGCCGAATGGCGCGTTGGCATTCGCGACGGCAAGCTGGCGCCATCGGCACTGCTGGTGCGCCTCAATACCATCAACTCCGATTTTGAAGGGCCACGGGTAGCGGCCGGATCAATTCTGACGGCCAGCCGTATCGCGCGCGATGGCGCCTGCGTGGTGTACCAGGGCGACGCCGGCACCCGCAGCGCCGATCAGCAGGCGCGCTCGGCCGCGGCCCACCCTGCCAGCAAATGTCTGGGGATTTACACGGCGGCAGCCAGATAGCGGCCGCCGTGCCGGCCTTACTGGCCGCGCGGGCCCTTGTCAGCGCCCTTGTGATCTTTCTGGCCGTCCTGCTTGTGGCGGCCTTCGATCTCGTGCTCCATGGCGCTCTGGCGATTGTTTTCAGCTTCCAGTTGCGCTTGCTGGTTGTCACGCTCTTGCTGCTTCTTATCGTTGGTTGGCTGGGTCATGGCCATCTCCTTCTCGTTATGTGAAGGTCCACGATACCCTGCGCCTGACTCCGGTTCCGTTCGTCAAGCAACATACTGCCCCGATTCGGAAAAGAAACTAAGGCGGCGGCAGCCGGCCCAGCACTTTGGCAAATGGCAATTTTGCAGCGTGCGGCGCGCTCAACAGAGCGTCAATGCCATTGAAAGTGTGTTCCGACAGCGCCCAGCCCAGCGGCGTGTGGTGTTCGGTGCGCATGCCAAACCAGATGAAACGGTCCGGGTCGACCGGCAGCACCGCTTCCATGTCGCGCCGCTCGGCCGCCACGGCAAAAGTGGCGCGCGCGAAGCCGGCCTTGAACAGTCCCAGCGGCGGCGCCAAAATTTCCGACAGAAACGTCATTTCCATGCGCGTCTTGCGCGGGTCCTGCTTGCCGCTGGGCGCCATCGCACCGGGCGCATTGCTGATCACCAGCACCACCGGATCGATGTGAAAACCGCGCTCGCTCCACTTGGCGATCATGGGTCGCATGGCAAACAGGAGGTCGCGCACAGCTTCCACGCCCGAGCTTTCGAAATAGCCGCCATCGATCACGCGCCCCCATGCTGTGCGCGTGCGGCTGGGGTCACAGGCGACAAAGCGCTCGCGCTCCTGGCAACCATACACCGTGCCGGCCGGGCTCAGGTAGCTGAAGCGGGCGCTGTTGTGCACCGCCGAGGCCAGGCTGATCTGGCGCAAGTCCAGCAAGGGATCGAAGCTATCGTAAGCATCGGGAAAGCGCCCGTCGATCACCACGTCGCTCGTGATGAGGCGATTGCCGCCATTGACCAGCGTGGCATTAAGCAGCAGCGAGGGTACGCCAAGCGTCTTGTCGCCCTTCCACAACTGGTCGAACCGCTCCTGCAGGCGGCTACTGCCGGTGGCCTGACGCCACGCAGCCGCCCACGAAGTTTCCATGGCGCGCGCCCGGTCCGCCTTCGGAATGGGCAGCGGCAGGAAGCGCTGCAGCATGTCCGGATAGAGCAGGTAGCCCAGCGTGGGCGAAAGGAAATCCCGGCGCAGCACCTGGCGCGTGCACTGCTGGTACAGGCGCGTCCTGGCGCCCGCTGCGCAGGGGGCTGTGCCCAGCGTGTTGGCGCCGCTGTCGGCCACCAGTGCGGCAAAAGTGGCGCTGGCCAGCGCCCCGCCCGACACGCCTGACAAGGCAAACAGGTGGCGCGCGAAACGCTCCTGGCTGTCGTCCTGCAACTTGGCCAGCACCATGCCGGCCCAGTAGGCAGCGCGAATCCCGCCGCCTTCGGACGCCACCAGGTAGACCGGAAAGGTTTTGCCCGGCTGCAGCTCGCCACTGCTAGCACGTGCTTCGAGCCAGGCGTCGAGCCGCTCGCCGACGCCACGCCGCAGCACCGGACCGGCGTCGCCCGCCACCAGATCGACGCCGTGATTGTCGTTCCAGAAGCTGAACACGATGAACAGCGCCAGCGGCGCAGCCGCCATCGAGGGCAGGCGCGCCTGCTTGAAGAAATAGGTCAGCACCAGGTCGCCGAACAGGATCCAGCTAGCCAGCGCCAGGCACAGCAGCACAGGCGCGGTGACCACCGCCGTCACCGCGACCGGCTGCCACCAGATCGCCGCCAGCAGCACAAAGGACAGGCCAATCGCGCTGACCACAGTGATCACGGTGCGCCGCTTCAGGCAGGCAAAGCGCACCGAGCGTTCGCGCCCCGTTTCCCAGCCGCCAAAGTGGCGCTCGAACCAGGCGCGCCGCTTGAGCACAAACAGGCCGATGGCAAGCGTGACGCCGGCGCAGGCCAGCGCCAGCACATTCGCACCCAGCAGGTAGAACTGGCAAGTGAGCACGCTGCCCGGCAGTACGCCCAGCGTGCGCGGAAGCCACAGGCGCATGAAGTTGATGAAGCGTGTATCGGTAAGGTCGATGACCGAGCTGGTCTCGAACACCCGGCCCAGGGTCAGGCGCGCGCTGTACCAGGCCGCCAGCGACCAGATGGTCACAGAGAACAGGAAGAGCGGAAAGTTCCAGCCCGGCTCGCTCATCAGGCGCAGGCATTCCTTGCCTTGCGGCACAAAGGCCAGTCCGACAACCCCGAGCACGGTCAGGCTGACGCTGTAAAAACAGCGCCACAGAACCGAGCCCAGTTCCTGGAGCCGCGCACCGCTCTCGCGCACCGCGTCGAGCATAGTCCATCCCCTCTTTTGCTTGTCAAACAGCACAAGATTGGGCCATTTGTCCGGGCAAGGCTTGCGAGATATCAAGTCAAAGGGGATCTGCCGAACTGATGCGTAGTAAACAAAACGCCGACCCAGGGAGTCGGCGTTTTTACTTTGCGTTCGCGCAAACTTCAGGCGCGGCGCGGTTACAACTTGATGAAATGCTCGCGGTAGTAGCGCAGCTCCTCGATCGATTCGAGGATATCGGCCAGTGCCGTGTGCTTCTGGTGTTTCTTGAAGCCGGCGACGATCTCGGGTTTCCAGCGCTTGCACAATTCTTTCAGTGTCGACACATCCAGATTGCGGTAGTGGAAAAACGCCTCGAGCTTGGGCATGCCGCGCGCCATGAAGCGGCGGTCCTGGCAGATGGTGTTGCCGCACATTGGCGATTTGCCGGCCGGTACGTATTGCTTCAGGAAGGCGATCAGCTCGAGCTGGGCCTGCTCTTCCGACACGGTGGAGGCTTTGACCCGTTCGATCAGGCCCGAGCGGCCGTGGGTGCCCTTGTTCCAGGCATCCATCTTGTCGAGCGCTTCATCGGACTGATGGATGGCAAACACGGGACCTTCCGCGATGATATTCAGATGCATGTCGGTAACCACCACGGCGACCTCGATGATCAGGTCGGTATCGGGCTCCAGGCCCGTCATTTCCATGTCGACCCACACCAGGTTGAATTCGTTGGGGCGCTGGACGGCGGCCGGTGCTTCTAAATCAGTGGCATGTGACATAATTCTCTCTTCGCCTATTCAATCCTGCATTTTCTCACAGGCACAGAATGTCTTCACAATCGTTTTCGCTATTGTTCGCTACTTTCTTCATTCTGACCCTGGCCCTGCGTTTCTGGCTGGCCGGGCGCCAGCTGCGCCATGTGATGGCCAACCGCGGCGCCGTACCGGCCGAGTTTGCCGAAAAAATCCCCCTCGCGGCGCACCAGAAGGCAGCCGACTACACCGCCGCCAAGACCCGATTCGGCATGCTCGGCCTGCTGTTTGGCGGCGCTACCCTGATCGGTTTTACCCTGCTGGGCGGCCTGCAGTGGCTGGCGTTCACCCTGCTGCCGCTTACCGGACCGGGCATGACTTACCAGATCGCGCTGCTGCTCGCCTTTGCGCTGATCAGCGGTCTGCTTGACCTGCCCTTCGACTATTATCGCCAGTTCGTGCTCGAAGAACGCTTCGGGTTTAACAAAATGACAATCAAGCTATGGGTTGCCGACATGCTCAAGGGCATGCTGGTCGGCGCGGCCATCGGCCTGCCGCTGATCTGGGTCGTGCTCACGCTCATGGCAAAGACCGGGCCGTGGTGGTGGCTGTATGCCTGGCTGGTGTGGAGCGGCTTCCAGCTATTGATGATGGTTCTCTACCCGACCGTCATCGCGCCCCTGTTTAACAAGTTCACCCCGCTGGCCGACGCCAGCCTGCAGGCCCGCATCGAGGCGCTGATGGCGCGCGTGGGCTTCGCCTCCAATGGCCTGTTCGTGATGGACGGCTCCAAGCGCAGCGCGCACGGCAATGCCTATTTTTCGGGCTTTGGCGCCAACAAGCGCATCGTGTTCTTCGACACCCTGCTCGAGCGCCTGGCGCCGCAGGAGATCGAGGCGGTGCTGGCGCACGAACTGGGTCACTTCAAACTGCGCCACATCGTCAAGCGCATCGGTGTCATGTTCGCCGTGTCGCTGGCCTTCCTGGCCCTGCTCGGCTACCTCAAGGAGCAGGCCTGGTTCTACACCGGTCTCGGGGTCGATCCGGTGCACGGCGGCGCCACCGACGCCATGGCCCTGATCCTGTTCATGCTGGTGCTGCCGGTGTTTACCTTTGTGCTGGCCCCGCTCACGTCCATCAGTTCGCGCAAGCACGAATTCGAAGCCGACGCCTTCGCCGCCAAGCACGCCGACGCGCGCGACCTGGTTTCGGCCCTGGTCAAAATGTACGAGGACAATGCCTCGACCCTGACGCCGGATCCCCTGCATTCGGCGTTCTACGATTCCCATCCGCCGGCTTCCGTGCGGATCAAGCATCTCAATCTGGCGGCATCATGATCCTCACCGAGCAAGTCTGTACCCGAACTCCTCCAGCGCTGCAGGGCCAGGCGCTGGCCGACCTGCTGGCGCAGGTGCCCGGCTGGAGCGTCGTCGACGGCTCGCTGCGCGCGACTTTTGACTTCACCGACTATCACCACACCATGGCCTTCGTCAACGCCCTGGCCTGGGTCTCGCACGGCCAGGACCACCACCCCGAACTGGTGGTGAGCTACAAGTCCTGTGCGGTGGCCTACACCACCCATTCGGCGGGCGGCGCCTTGAGCATCAACGACTTTATCTGCGCCGCCCGCGCCAGCGCGCTCTACGCGCAGCGGGCCGGGGCATGAGCGCCGCGTGCCCCCTGAGCGGCGTCGTGATCGCGGCCCATGGCCGCCATTACCTGGCCGATGTGGACGGGCGCAAGCTGCAGTGCGTCACGCGCGGTAAAAAAACCAATGTGGCAGTGGGCGACGTCGTCAACCTCAAAATGACCTCGGACGACCAGGCCGTGATCGAATCGATCGCCGAGCGCAAGACGCTGCTGTACCGCTCCGACCAGTACAAATCCAAGCTGCTGGCAGCCAATCTGACGCGCCTGTTCATCGTGGTGGCCACCGAGCCTGGCTTTGCCGACGACCTGATTTCGCGCTCGCTGGTCGCCGCCGAAGCTGCCGGCATCGACGCCCACCTGATCCTCAACAAGACCGACGTGGCCGAGCTGCTGCCCAAGGCGCGCGAACGCCTGCAAATGTACACCGCGCTCGGCTACCCGCTGCACGAAGTGTCGGCGCGCACCCGGCCCGAGCATGCGGTGGCCACCCTGATGCCGCTGCTCGAAGGCCAGTCCTCGATCTTCATCGGGCAGTCCGGCATGGGCAAGTCATCGTTGATCAACCTGCTCGTGCCCGATGCCGACATTGCGGTGCGCGAAATCTCGGCCGCGCTCGACACCGGCAAGCACACCACCACCTTCACGCGCCTGTATACGCTCGGCCAGGGCGCCTCGATCATCGATTCGCCGGGCTTTCAGGAATTCGGCCTGTACCACCTGAGCGAAGGCATGCTCGAACGCGCCTTTGTCGAATTCGAGCCCTATCTGGGCGGCTGCAAATTCTATAATTGCCGCCACCTGATCGAGCCCCAGTGCACCATCCTGGCCGCGGTCGAAGCGGGCAAAATCGCGCGCTTCCGCCACACCCTGTACGGCCAGCTGCTGCACGAGTCGGCCCAGACCCTGTATTGATCGTTGTTTCCTGCAGGATTTTCGGCTTACAATGAAAAATCTAGCCGGGAGCACACGCATGGACATGTTTACGGTCGACGCCGACGTGGCGAGCTGGGAAAGCGCCTTGCCCGCACTGCGCGGCCTCGACCGGCTTGCCGTTCTGCTGCCCCTGGCCTGGCACCTGCGCCAGCGCGAAACCCAGCGCGCCTTGACGCTGGCGCGCGAAGCGCTGCAGCTGCTGCCGGGCGCTTCCCTGTCCCCCTTTGATATACGCAGCGCCCAGGCGCGCATGGACCTGGTGCTGGCTGAAGCTGACTGGCTGTGCGGGCAGCTCGACGCGGCGCAGCGACAGGCGCGCGCCATCCTGCAGCGTTTCACCGCGCTGGGCGACCATATCGGCTGCGCCGACAGCCACTGGCTGCTGGCCTGGATCGCCGTCGACCAGGGCGACCATCAAGCCAGCGACGCGTGTTTTGGCGCCGTGGCCGAAGCTGCCGCGCGCGCCGGCGACGAGCTGCGCGTGATGCTGGCCGAGGCGGCCATCGCGCGCTGGGCGGTGCTGCGCGACCGTAATATGGCAGTGGCGCGCTGGGGCGGCCGCTTTAATTCGGGCAGCGCCCATGGCCCTGCGCTGGCCACCTGGATCAACGATTTCCTCGGGCTGGCCGCCAGCCATATCGGCGACTTTGGCGCCGCCGCCGGCTACTACATCCGCTGCTTCGAAGCTGCGCGCGACACCGGCCAGCTGCGCGCGGCCATCACGGCCGCCACCAACATCGGCGAAGACTTCACCCTGCTCAACGACCACTACGCGGCCCTGCAATGGATGCAGTCGGCGCTGGAATTGGCGCGCCCGGCCGGCTGGCCGCGCAGCGTGGGCGCCTGCCTGATGCACACCGCCGACACCCTGCGCCGCCTCGGCCAGCTCGATGCGGCCCACACCATGCTGCAGGAGGCGCTCGAGATCCTCAAGCCGCTCGAGAACGCGCGCAGCTACGCCATCGCCCTGCAGTACCTGGGCGACCTGTCGCTCGACCAGGGCGACCACGCCGGCGCGCTCGACGCCTTCACGCGCCTGCTGGCACGCGCCGATGCGCTCGACCAGGCCGACTTTCGCAGCATCGCCCGGCGTGGCCAGGCGCACGCCCTGTCGCACCTGGGGCGCGCTGCCGAGGCGCTGGCGGTGGCTGCCGAATCAGCCGCACTCAGCGCCCAGCAGCACAATCGCTACAACCAGATTGCTGCGCTGCGCGTGATGGCCATGGTCCATGCCCAGCACCCGCTGCCGGCCCCCGAGGGTATGGTCGAACCCAATCCCGCCCTGCACTACCTGAACCAGGCCCTGGCGGTGGCCTCTACCATCGAAGGCTACACCGTGCCGGGCGAACTGTATGACGCCATGGGACGCGAGTATGCGGCCGCGGGCGACTTCCGGCGCGCCTACGATGTGGCGGTGGCCGCCTCGGTGTCGCGCGAAAAGACTCACAGCCAGGAAGCAACCAACCACGCCATCGCGATGCAGGTGCACCACCAGACCGAACATGCGCGCAGCGAGGGTTACCACCACCGCGAGCTGGCCGAGTCGGAGGCGCGCCGCGCCGAAATCGCGCAGCGCACTTCGGCCACCCTGGAGCGGCTCTCGGCCATTGGCCAGGAGATCACCGCACACCTGGACGCGGCGGCAGTGTTTCGCGCGCTCGACCGCCACATCCACGGCCTGCTCACCGCCAGCACCTTCGCCATCTACCTGACCGACAGCGCCAGCGCCACCTTGCAGCGCGCCTTCGGCGTCGAGCTGGGCAAGGAGCTGGCGCCGCATACTATACCGCTCGACCATCCCTCGGCCTACGCGGTGCGCTGCCTGCATCAGCGCCGCGAGCTCTATATCGAGCACTGGCCCGACAGCGAGCACCAGAAGGTCGTGCCGGGCACCGTGGCCAATATGAGCGCCCTGTTCGTGCCGCTGACGGTGGGCGAGCGCGCCTTCGGCGTCATGACGGTGCAGGCGCTGCAGTCGCATGCCTACGGCGAAAACGAGCGCATGATTTTTCGCACCCTGTGCGCCTACGGCGCCATCGCCCTCGACAATGCCGACGCCTACCGCCAGCTGCAGGATGCCCAGGCCCAGCTGGTGTCGCAGGAAAAGCTGGCCGCCCTCGGTTCGCTCATGGCCGGAGTGGCGCATGAACTCAATACCCCGATCGGCAACAGCCTGCTGATCGCCTCGACCATGCAGGAAAAGGCCGCCGGGATCGAGCTGCTGATGAACGGCCCGGGCCTGCGCCGCAGCGAACTGGCAGCGTTCGTGGCCGACTCGCAAAAAGCCGGCGCGCTGGTGATGCGCGGCCTGACCAGCGCGGCCGACCTGGTGAGCAGTTTCAAGCAGGTGGCAGTCGACCGCACCACCGAACAGCGCCGCAATTTCAACCTGCAGCAGGTGTGCCACGAAATCATCGCCACCATGATGAACCGCATCCGCCAGGCCAACCACAGCATCGAACTGGAGGTGGGCGATAGCATCGGCATGGACAGCTACCCCGGCCCCTTCGGACAGGTCATCACCAATTTCATCAACAACGCCCTGCTGCACGCGTTCGCGCCGGGCAGCAGCGGCAGCATGCGCCTGAGCGCGACCCTGACGCCCGAACAGCGCGTGCTGGTCGAATTTCGCGACGACGGCAGCGGCATCCCGAACGAGCACCTGGGCCGCATCTTCGATCCCTTCTTCACCACCAAACTGGGCCAGGGCGGCAGCGGCCTGGGGCTGTCGATCAGCTACAACATCGTCACGTCCCTGCTGGGAGGGCAGATTTCGGTCCTGAGCAGCCCGTCGGGCACCTGTTTTGCACTCGACCTGCCGCTGGTGGCGCCGCAGCACGAGGACAGCGGAAACACCACCATTTACTAGGGCGCCGCCAATTGTCTAGACAAGCGCCACCCAACCCTGAACAGAAGAAACCCTTATAATTGACCGGATAACACCCGCCACCGGTCGTCCCCATGTCAGCAAACAAGCCTATCAAGCACTTCCTGCAGTTCTCCGACTTCAGCCGCGACGAATTCGACTACGTGATCGAACGCGCCAAGGTCATCAAGCGCAAATTCAAGGCCTACGAGGTGTATCACCCGCTGATCGACCGCACCCTGGTCATGGTCTTCGAAAAAAATTCGACCCGCACCCGCCTGTCTTTCGAAGCCGGCATGCACCAGCTGGGCGGCGCGGCGATCTATCTCAATACGCGCGACAGCCAGCTGGGACGGGGCGAGCCGATCGAAGACGCGGGCCAGGTCATGAGCCGCATGTGCGACATCATCATGGTGCGCACCTTCGGCCAGGAGATCATCGAGCGCTTCGCCGCCAATTCGCGCGTCCCGGTGATCAACGGCCTGACCAACGAACACCACCCGTGCCAGGTGCTGGCCGACATCTTCACCTTCGTCGAGCACCGCGGCTCGATCGCCGGCAAGACGGTCGCCTGGATCGGCGACGCCAACAACATGCTGTATTCGTGGCTGCAGGCGGCCGAGATCTTCGGCTTCCACCTGAACGTGTCGACCCCAAAAGGCTACGACATCGATACGTCGCTGGTGACGACAACGCGCTACACTTTCTTCGACAATCCATCCGACGCCTGCCAAGGCGCGCACCTGGTCAACACCGACGTCTGGACCAGCATGGGCTACGAGAAGGAAAACGCCGAGCGCCTGAAGGCGTTCGACGGCTTCATGGTCGACGCGCCGAAGATGGCGCGCGCCAGCGCCGACGCCCTGTTCATGCACTGCCTGCCGGCCCACCGCGGCGAGGAAGTCGCCGCCGACGTCATCGACGGTCCGCAGTCGGTGGTCTGGGACGAGGCCGAAAACCGCCTGCACGTGCAGAAGGCGCTGATCGAATACCTGCTGCTCGGCGAAATCTCCGGGCGCTAACCCAATTCAACACCACTCTACGGAATCATCATGAGCGACATTAAAAAAGTAGTCCTCGCCTATTCGGGCGGCCTCGATACCTCGGTCATCCTGAAATGGCTGCAGGATAACTACCAGTGCGAGATCGTCACCTTCACGGCCGACCTGGGCCAGGGCGAAGAGCTCGAGCCGGCGCGCGCCAAGGCGATCAAGTTCGGCATCAAGCCGGAGAACATCTACATCGACGACGTGCGCGAAGAATTCGTGCGCGACTTCGTGTTCCCGATGTTTCGCGCCAATACCGTCTACGAAGGCGAATACCTGCTCGGCACCTCGATCGCCCGTCCCCTGATCGCCAAGCGCCTGATCGAGATCACGCGCGAGACCGGCGCCGACGCCATCTCGCACGGCGCCACCGGCAAGGGCAACGACCAGGTGCGCTTCGAACTGGGCGCCTATGCGCTCAAACCCGACGTCAAGATCATCGCGCCGTGGCGCGAGTGGGACCTGCTGTCGCGCGAGAAGCTGCTCAAGTACGCCGAAGACGCCGGCATCGACATCGACATGAAGCACAAGAACGGCGGCGCACCCTACTCGATGGACGCCAACCTGCTGCACATCTCCTTTGAAGGCCGGCACCTGGAAAACCCCAGCGCCGAAGCCGAAGAGAGCATGTGGCGCTGGACGGTCAGTCCGGAAGCGGCGCCCGACCAGGCCGAGTACCTCGACCTCGAATACGAAAAGGGCGACATCGTGGCCATCAATGGCGTACGCATGTCGCCGGCGGCGGTGCTGACGGAACTGAACCGCGTGGGCGGCAAGCACGGCATCGGACGCCTCGACCTGGTGGAAAACCGCTACGTCGGCATGAAGTCGCGCGGCTGCTATGAAACGCCGGGCGGCACCATCATGCTCAAGGGTCACCGCGCGATCGAATCGATCACCCTCGACCGCGAAGTGGCGCACCTGAAGGATGACCTGATGCCGCGCTACGCCTCGATGATCTACAACGGCTACTGGTGGGCGCCCGAGCGCGTGGCGCTGCAAACGCTGATCGATCACACCCAGTTGACCGTGAACGGGTGGGTGCGCCTGAAGCTCTACAAGGGCAATGTGATCGTGGTCTCGCGCGACTCCAAAACCGATTCGCTGTTCGATATGAACATTGCCACCTTCGACGAAGACGGCGGCGCCTACAATCAGGCCGACGCGGGCGGCTTCATCAAGCTCAACGCCCTGCGCATGCGCATCGCCGCCGTGGCGCGCCAGAAGCGCGGCCAATAAGCACGGTGCACGTCGAACAAGCCGCCTCCGGGCGGCTTTCGTCTTTGTTACAGACCATTTCGTATTTATAGTTGCAGTGGTTTGTTGCAGATGGGGCCTCGCCACAGCGCGTTTTATGGCGGCAGTTTCCCCCGTGCGGGCGGCAAAATGTTACATTTGCACAAATCAATAGTATCCCGGAGAGAAGTATGTTGAATGCGCTAAGTATCAAGAGCAAGCTGGTGGCCGGCTTCGGCTCCGTTGTGGCTATCCTGCTGGTCTTGCTGGTACTGGCCTATAACAATTTCGGCAAGCTGTCGGAAGCCAATACCTGGGACCGCCATACCCTTGATGTGTTGGCCGAAACCGACCAGCTCACGATTTCTCTCTTGCAGGTGCAAACCTCCACCCGCGGCTTCATGCTGACCGGTAGCGAGAGCCTGGTCGGACCCATCGAAAAAGAACAGCTCAACGCGCGCGCGCGCATTGCCAAGGCAATCAGCCTGACCGGTGACAATCCGGCCCAGCAGGAGCGCCTCAAACGCCTGGTGCCCATGATCGACAATTGGCTGGTCAATGTCATCGATCCGCTGATCGTCAAACGGCGCGAACTGAACAAGCAAGTTGGGGTGTCGCAGCAGGTCGCCAGCCAGGCCGACGTGCTCAACGGCGCCAAGATCATTGCCGATGTGCGCGCCAGTATCGACGAAGTCGCTGGCGAAGAGCGCCGCCTGCTCGCCAAACGCGAGACAGAAGCCAAGGAACTTGAGAAAACGATGAAGCTGCTGCTGAGCGTAGGAGGCGTTGTCTGCATCGTCCTGGCGGCACTGATCGGCATCATCCTGGCGCGAGCCATTCTCGATCCGATCAACAACCTGACCCAGGCAGTGAGCCAGATCGCCGCAGGCCAGAAGGGCGCACGCGCGGCTGTGGTCTCCAAAGATGAACTGGGGCAGGTCACGGTCGAATTCAACCGCATGGCGCAAGCCATCGAAGACAGCCAGGAAAGCGAACTGGCAGCGAGCAATGCGCTGCGCGCCAAGGTCGACACCCTGCTCGACGTGGTCTCCAAGGCTGCCGTGGGCGATTTGACCGGCAGCGTCACGGTCCAGGGCAGCGACGCCATCGGACGCATGGGCGGTGGCCTGCAGACCATGGTCGACAATTTACGCAAGCTGATCAACAACGTGCAGAAGGCCGGCATCCAGGTCACTACCTCGGCCACCGAAATCGCCGCCTCGGCCAAGCAGCAGGAAGCCACCGGCATCGAACAGGCCCAGACCAGTATCGAGATCCTGGCCACCACCAAGGAGATTTCGGCCAACACCCAGCACCTGCTCAAGGCCATGGAAGAAGCTACCTCAGTGGCCGACTACACCACCCACGCCACCGCCGACGCCCAGGGCAATCTCAAGCGCATGGACCTGACCATGCAGACCATGGTGACGGCGACCGACTCCATCAACGCCAAGCTGGCAGCGCTGTCTGAAAAGGCCAGCAACATTAACAGCGTGCTCATTACGATCACCAAGGTGGCCGACCAGACCAACATCCTCTCGCTCAACGCCGCGATCGAAGCCGAGAAAGCCGGCGACGCCGGCCGCGGCTTCTCGGTGGTGGCCACCGAGATCCGGCGCCTGGCCGACCAGACCTCGGTGTCGACGTGGGACATCGAGCAAATGCTCAAGGAGATGCAGTCGGCGGTATCGGCCAGCGTCATGGGCATGGATAAATTTTCGGAAGAGATCCGCCGCAGCGTGGGCGAAGTGCGCCAGGTCGGCGAGCAGCTCTCGGCCGTGATGGATCAGGTGCAGAAGCTGGCGCCCCAGTTCGACCTGGTGTTGCAAGGCATGCAGTCGCAAGCCGTGGGCGCCTCGCAGATTTCCGACACCATGATGCAGCTTAACGACGCCACCCAGCAGACGGTGGAGTCGCTCAAGGCCACCAGCGAAGCTGTGCACCAGCTGCAGTACGCGGCCAGCGACCTGCAATCGTCGGTCGCCACTTTTTCGGTGAGCAGCTAGGCCGGCCATGAAAGTGCTGGTCTTTCAAATCGGGCCTGACCGCTACGGCTTGCCGCTGACGCTCACGGCGCGCGTGCTGCCGGTGATGGAGATGAAACGAGTCCCGTTGGCGCCCGACTTCGTGGCCGGGCTGATCGACCTGCACGGCAACCCGGTGCCGGTCATCGACCTGTCGCGCCTGGCCGGGATCGTGCCCGACCAGGTCTGGCACGACACCCGTATCATTTTGGTCCACTATCCTGCCGTCGGCGGCGATGTGCTACTTGGCCTGCTGGCGGAACACGTGACCGGCATTGCCGACGTTGCAGCAGACGCCCTGCAGGACAGCGGGATCGAGGGCGCGCCCTTTCTAGGCCAGGTAGCAAGCGATGTCCACGGTATGCTGCAACTGGTGCAATTGGACGAGCTGCTGGCGCCCGACGTGCGCGCGCTGCTGTTTCCGCCACGGGAAGCGCAATGAGCGCGCGCGATCTGCTCCAGCGCGAGACTGGTCTGGTGCTCAGCCAGCTGATCGTCGACCGCGCCCTGTCGGCGCGTGCGGCGCGCCTGGGCATTCAGGGCGAAAAAGCGTATCTGGCCCAGCTCACCCGCGACGAATTCAAGGCCCTGATCGAGCTGGTAGTGGTACCCGAATCGTGGATGTTTCGCGACCCCGATGCGTTTACCGCCGCCACCGCATTCGTGCGCGAACGCCTGGCGCTCAATCCGGGACGCACGGTGCGCATCTTGTCCTTGCCGTGCGCAGGGGGCGAGGAGCCATATTCCATAGCCATGTCGCTGCGCGACGCCGGGGTGGCGCGCGGCGACGTGGCGATCGAGGCGATCGACCTGTCGGAAGTGGCGCTGGCGCGCGCGCGCGCCGGACTCTATACCCGTAACGCCTTCCGCGGCGCCAGCCTATCCTTCCGCGATCGCTATTTCACCAGCGAAGGGCACGACTACCGCATCAATCAGGACCTGCGCAGCGAGGTTGCTTTCAGCCAGGGTAATCTGATGGCCCTCGACACGGCCACCCGAAGTGGTCGCTACGACATTATCTTTTGCCGCAACCTGCTCATTTACTTTGATGACGCCGGCGCGGCCGAGGCCATTGCCCGGCTCGACAAGATGCTGACCGAAGATGGCATGCTGTTCGCCGGCTACGCCGAAGTGCCCACATTTTGCGCCAACGGTTTTGCGCCCTTGCGGGTGCCGGGCGCCTTTGCCTTGCGCAAGGACCGGCGCGGCGCCGCGCTGGCCGCACATCCGCTGCCCGCCGAGCGCCGCGCTTACGTCCCCGCTGCGGCGCCGGCTGCGCTGCGCCAGCCACTGGCGGCAGTGCCACGCGCCGTGCCCTCCTCCCCGCGCCCGCCGTCGCCCAACCCGCCCACCGCCGCCGAACTGCTCGAGCGGGCCAGCCGCCTGGCCGACCAGGGCGACTACGCCGCCGCGCGCACCAGTTGCGAGGCGCTGCTTGCCTTTGATCCCGACTCGTCCTCGGCCTATTACCTGCTCGGCATGATCAGCGAATGCGAAAATTCCCCCGCACAGGCAGAGCAGCACTGGCGCCGCTGCGTCTACCTGCAGCCGGACCATTACGAAGCGCTGTGCCACCTTGCGCTGCTGGCCGAACGGGCCGGCAATTCCGGCCAGGCCGCCAGTTTCAAGCAGCGCGCGGCGCGCATTTACCAGCGCCGCCAGGATAGCGCGACCAGGAAGCCGAGACCATGATACCAATGAGTACAGTAGCGGGGGCCGAGCTGGTCGACTGCTGGAACCGGATCGGCGTGCGCGGCGATCTCAGTTGTGAAAAGCTGGTGCAGCACGTCCATTGCCGCAATTGCGAAGTGTATGCCGGCGCCGCTCAGCGCAACCTGCAGCGCCCAGTGGGCGAAGGCTACGGCACGCACTGGGCCGAGCACTTCCGCCAGCCCGAGGCGGCGCCCGCCGCCAACGACAGCGCCTGCCTGGTGTTTCGCATCGGACGCGAATGGCTGGCCATTCCGGCCCGGACCATCACCTCGGTGGCGCCCACCGCCGCCAGCCACCGTCTGCCGCACCGCAGCGGCGCCGCCCTGACCGGCATCGTCAACGTGGGCGGCACCCTGCTGCCCTCGATCTCGCTTGCCGGCCTGCTCGACATCAGCGCCCAGGACGATGAAGACGGCCTCGCCCGCAGCGCCGGCCGGCACACCTTTGCCCGCCTGGTGGTAATGCAATGGGAGGGTCAGGACTTTGCGCTGCCGGTGGCCGAACTGCATGGCATCGTGCGCTACGCCGCCGCCAGCATCAAGCCGCCGCCCTCCACCGTCAACAAGGGCCTGCTGCGCTTTATCAGCGGCGTGTTGAGCGAGGCCGACATGCACGTCGGGGTGCTGGACATCGGCCTGCTGGGCCACCAGATGACAAGGCTGCTGCGATGAGCATCGACCAGAACGACGACCTGAGCCAGTTTTCGATGCTGGACCTGTTCCGCATGGAGGCCGAAGGCCAGACCCATACGCTGACTGACGGTCTGCTTGCGCTGGAGCGCGGGGCGCTCGATGCCGCCACGCTCGAGTCGCTGATGCGCGCCGCCCATTCGATCAAGGGGGCGGCCGCCATTGTCGGGCTGGACGTGGTGGTGCAGCTGGCGCACGCCATGGAAGACGCTTTTGTCGCTGCCCAGAACCAGCGCCTGGTGCTCACACCGGAACGCATCGACGTGCTCTTGTCGGGCGTGGATCTGATCGCCCAGGTATCGGCCCAGCAGGAAAGCACCCTGGCGGCCTGGCTCGGCACCCAGCGCGAGCACATCACCGCATTGATGCTGTCGCTGGCCGCCATCGACCAGATCAAGTCGGCCGGGCGCGCACCCGAGCCGGCGCCGGCGGCGCAAGTGGCCGCGATCATGGCCGCGCCGGTCAGCGCCCCGCCCCTGCCCGAAGCGGCCCCCGAAAGCTCGGCCGAACTGCAGGCCGGACGCGGCGCGGCGCGCGGCCAGCTGCAAAATTTCGACCGCCTGCTGGCGCTGGCGAGCGAATCGCGCATCAATGCGCACCAGATGAACGGTTTCATCGGCGCCCTGCAACGCTTCAAGCGCAGCCAGGGCGCGCTGTTCCAGGCCATGGAACAGCTCCACGAAAGCATCGTCGGTGAGGGCAATCAGCGCCTGGCCGAACAATCCTCGCTGGCCCTGCAAAAGGTCCACCCGCTCAAGCAGTTCGTGTTTGCCCATCTGGCCGACATCGAAAGCTACGAGCGGCGACTGCTGAGCGTTTCATCGAGCATGGTTGACGAAGTGCTGACCTTGCGCATGCGCCCTTTCCGCGACGGCGTGCAGCCCTTTCCGCGCATGGTGCGCGATTTGGCACGCAGCCTGGGCAAGGAAGCGCAACTGATCATCAGCGGCGAAGACACCCTGGTCGATCGCGACATCCTGGCCCGCATCGAAAGCCCGCTCAACCACATTTTGCGCAACGCGGTCGATCACGGCATCGAAGAGCCGGCGCTGCGCCAGGCGCTGGGCAAGCCGGCGCTGGGCACCATTCGCCTGGAGGCGCGCCACCGTTCCGGCATGCTTAATATCGAAATCAGCGACGACGGGCGCGGCGCCGACCTCGAACGCATTCGCAGCAATGTCGTGGCGCGCAATATGGTCAGCCCGGCGATGGCCGCCGCGCTGTCGCAGTCCGAACTGCTCGAGTTCCTGTTCTTGCCGGCCTTCAGCCTGAAGGAAACCACCAGCGAGATTTCGGGGCGCGGCGTGGGGCTGGACGTGGTGCACCAGACCATCCGCGAGCAAAACGGCAGCGTTCATCTCGATACCGAAAACGGACGCTGGTTCCGTACCAATATCACGCTGCCGCTCACTCAGTCCATCGTGCGTACTCTGGTGGTGGACGTGCAGGGTGAGGCCTACGCCTTCCCGATCGTCAAGGTGGAACGGGTGGTCAAGGTGCCACAGGCGCACATCCACACGCTGGAAAACAAGCAGTTCTTCGATTTTGGCGGCGAGCACCTGGGCTTGGTGGCAGCGGCGCAGGTGCTCGAACTGGGCGCCATGCAAGGGTCCGGCGGCGACCTGTCCGTGATCGTCATTGGCGGCGCCGCGCGGCGTTACGCGCTGGTGGTCGATGCGGTGCGGGGCGAACAGAGCCTGGCGGTGCAGCCGCTCGATGCGATTTTTGGCAAGATGCGCAATATCGGGGCGGCCGCCCTACTCGACGATGGCGCTCCGGTGCTGATCCTGGACGTGCCGGACCTGCTGCTGTCGATCGAAAAACTGCTTGGCGAGGGCGGCCTGCAGCAGCTCTCGGGCAGCGACGCCGGCGCGCAAACCCGCGTCAAGCGCATCCTGGTGGTGGACGATTCACTGACCGTGCGCGAGATGGAGCGCAAGCTGCTGCTCGGACGCGGCTACCTGGTCGATGTCGCAGTCGACGGGATCGACGGCTGGAACGTGGTCCGCAGCGGCAGCTATGACCTGGTCATCACCGACGTCGACATGCCGCGCATGGACGGCATCGAGCTGGTCACCCTGATCAAGAAGGACGTCAATCTGCACAAGCTGCCCGTCATGATCGTATCGTACAAGGACCGCGCCGAAGACCGCGCACGCGGCATGACGGCCGGCGCCGATTACTACCTCACCAAGGGCAGCTTCCATGACGAGACCCTGCTCGACGCCGTGTTCGAACTGATTGGAGAGGCCGGCCAGTGAAAATAGGTATCGTCAACGACGTGGCCATGGCGGCCGAGGCGCTGCGCCGGATCGTGGCGAGCAGCCGCGAACACCAGTTGCTGTGGACTGCGCGCAGCGGCCTGGAGGCGGTCAAGCTATGCGCCGAACAGCGCCCCGACCTGGTGCTGATGGACCTGAACATGCCCGGACTGGATGGCGTGGAAGCCACCCGCCAAATCATGCGGATGTCGCCATGCGCGATCCTGATCGTCACCGGCCGTCCCGAAGATAACGTCAGCCTGGTGTTCCGCGCGCTGGGCGCAGGCGCGCTCGACGTGACCGCCACTCCGCTGATGGAAGGCGGTGGCGGGGGCGCGGCGCTGCTGGCCAAGATAAAAACCATCGGCAAGCTGGTGCGCGCCAGCAGCAGCGAAAGCCAGGCGAACAGGTCAAGCGAAGCGAACGGCGGCGAAGTGCGCCACCTGATCGCGATCGGGGCGTCGACCGGCGGACCGCTGGCGGTGGCGCACATCTTGCGGCGCTGGATTCCCCCGCCCGCCACCGCGCTGGTCGTGATCCAGCATATCGATGAGAATTTCGCGACCCATTTCTGCAAGTGGCTGGGCGAGCAGCTGCCCTTCCCGGCCCGGGTGATCGAAGACGGTGACGTGCTCACGCCCGGCAGCCTGCTGATCGCGAAAACCAACGACCACCTCACGCTCGACGCGCGCAAGCGCCTGCGCTACGAACGCGAGCCGGCCGACTATGCGTATCGCCCTTCGGTCGACGTTTTCTTCCATTGTGTGGCGCGCCACTGGCAAGGGGACGCTACCGGCATTTTGCTCACCGGGATGGGGCGCGATGGCGCGGTCGGTCTGCTGGCCATGCGCGAAGCCGGTCATGTGACGCTGGCCCAGGACGAAGCGAGCAGCGCCGTCTACGGCATGCCGCGCGCTGCGGCCAATATCGATGCGGCGCAGCAGATCCTCTCGCTCAACCAGATCGCGCTGTACTTGCAGGCACGGCCCGGATCGAAGATGGCATAATGCGCACCATGTTTACATCCCAGAACAAACAATGAGCGACGTATCTGAAGCAGCAGCCACGCAGGTGAAAGCGATTGTGCTGCTGGTCGACGACCAGCTGATTATCGTGGAAGCCATCCGGCGCATGCTGGGCGGGCAGCCCGACATCTCGTTCCACTACTGTACCGACGCCACCAAGGCGCTCGAGACGGCCGAACGGCTGCAACCGAGCTGCATCTTGCAGGACCTGGTCATGCCCGCCATGGACGGCTTCGAACTGATCGCTCTCTATCGCAACAGTGCTGCGCTGGGCGAGGTGCCGGTGCTGGTACTCTCGTCCAAAGAAGACCCCAAACTCAAGGCCCAGGCCTTTGAAGTGGGCGCTAACGATTACCTGGTCAAGCTGCCCGACCGTCTGGAACTGCTGGCGCGCGTGCGTTACCACGCGGCGGGCCACCTGGCGCGCCTGCAGCGTGACGAAGCATTCCGCTTGCTGCGCGATAGCCAGCAAGACCTGGCGGCGGCAAATATCGAACTGCACCGCCTGGCCGCGCTCGACTGCCTGACCGGGATTGCCAACCGGCGCCGCCTGGACCAGACCCTGCACGCTGAATGGCAGCGCGGCCAGCGCGATAGCAAGCCGCTGGCACTGCTGATCTGCGATGTCGACCATTTCAAGCTCTACAACGATAGTTACGGCCATCCCGCCGGCGACCTGTGCCTGAAAAAAGTGGCGGCCGTGCTGACCGAAAACCTCAAGCGTCCGGCCGATCTGGCGGCGCGCTTCGGCGGCGAGGAATTTGCCATCGTGCTGCCCGATACCGACCTGGCCGGGGCGCAGGTGGTGGCCGAGGCCTGCCGCAGCCAACTCGAAACACTGGCAATCGCCAGCGCCGAAAGGGGTAAGCCGGTCACGATCTCCGTCGGAGTGGCCAGCATGGTGCCCTCGGCCGAGGGCTCGGTCGAGGCCCTGCTGGCGCAGGCCGACAAGGCTCTCTACCAGGCCAAGAACACGGGGCGCAACCGCGTCAGCCATTCATCCGAACCACCATCACAGGACCACCATGAGCGCACTGCATAACGTCACCCTGACCAAAAAATCGAACGTGTACTTCGACGGCAAATGCGTTTCGCATACCGCCGTGCTGGCCGATGGCACCAAAAAAACCGTGGGCGTGATTTTCCCCTCGACGCTAACGTTCAACACCGGCGCGCCGGAAGTGATGGAAATTGTGAGTGGAAGCTGCCGGGTGCGCCTGGCTGGTGCCGCGGATTGGCAAAATGTGGGCGCGGGCGAAAATTTTGAAGTTCCCGGCGACAGCTCGTTCGAGATCGAGACGCTCGAGCTGCTCGATTACGTCTGCCATTTCGGCTGAAAGCGGCTCGCCAGCCCTTACACGAATACCGGCTCGGTCTCGAGGGCCACGCCATAGCGCTCGGCCACGTCGTCCTGGATGGCGCGCGCCAGCGCCACCACTTCGGCGCCAGTGGCTCCGCCATTATTGACCAGCACCAGCGCCTGTTTCGGATACACGCCGGCCGCGCCCATATTGCGCCCCTTCCAGCCGCACTGGTCGATCAGCCATCCGGCCGCCAGTTTTTCGCTGCCGTCGGCCTGCTTGTGGTGCACCAGGTTCGGCCACTGCGCCAGCAGCGCTGCGCACTGCGCGGCCGAGACCACGGGATTTTTAAAGAAGCTGCCTGCATTGCCGATCTGTGCAGGGTCGGGCAGCTTGCGGCGCCGGATCGCCACCACGGTGTCGCCGATGTCCTGCGCGGTCGGTGCGCCCGGTCCGGCTTCGGCTACCGCCAGCGCCAGCTCGGCGTAGCGCAGATTGGGCTGCCAGTCCTGCGGCAGGGCGAAGGTGACGTCGACGATCACCAGCCCTTGCCCTTGCGGGTGCTTGAACACGCTGTCGCGATAGCCGAAGCGGCAGTCCGCCGCATCCATGCTGCACAGCGCCCCGCTGGCCAGATCGTAAGCCCTCAAGCTGTGAAAGCTGTCCTTGACCTCGGCGCCGTAGGCTCCGATGTTCTGGATCGGCGAGGCGCCCACAGTGCCTGGAATCAGGGACATGTTCTCCAGTCCGCCGAGACCCTGCGCCAGCGTGAATTGCACGAACTCGTGCCAGTTCTCACCAGCGCCGGCGCGCACCAGCGTGCATCCGTCAACGCTGCCCAGCACCTCGCGCCCCATGATCGCCATGTGCAGCACCAGCGCATCGACGTCGCCCGTCAACAGCACATTGCTGCCCCCGCCCAGCACCAGGCGCGGCAGGCTGGCCAGGCTGGGTGTGGCCATGACGGCGCCCAGCTGGGCGACACTGGTGACTTTGAGATAAGCCTTGGCACGCGCGGCAATGCCGAAGGTATTGAGCGACTGGAGCTGGAAATCGGAGACGATGGGGAGGTCGGCGTGCATAAAGTTAGCGTAGTTTTCGTCGATTATAGCGCCACACGGCGAAATATCGGCGCCGGGAGGAGGCAGCGCGCCGGATGTCCGTTAGAATATCGGCATTCTACATTTTGCAAGTAAAAGGATGCCACTATGCCCTCATTTGACGTCGTCTCCGAAGCAGACATGATCGAAGTGAAAAATGCAGTTGAACAGTCGAACAAGGAAATCACCACCCGCTTCGACTTCAAGGGCAGCTCGGCCAAGGTCGAGCAGAAGGACACCGAGCTGACCGCCTTTGCCGATTCCGACTTCCAGCTCTCGCAGGTGCGCGATGTGCTAACCAACAAACTGGCCAAGCGCAAGGTCGACGTGCGTTTCCTCGACGAAGGCAAGATCGAAAAGATCGGCGGCGACAAGGTCAAGCAGGTCATCAAGGTCAAGAACGGCATTGAAACCGAAGACGCCAAGAAAATCGTCAAGGTCATCAAGGACAGCAAGATGAAGGTGCAGGCCAGTATCCAGGGCGAATCGGTGCGCGTGACCGGCGCCAAGCGCGACGACCTGCAGGCGGCCATGGCCATGCTGCGCAAGGATGTGCCAAGCATGCCCCTGGAATTTAACAACTTCCGCGACTAGGCTGACCCGGGTTTGTCGCGAGGCTGCGACAGCGCTTGGGGTAGAATTGAGGCTGCGCAAAGCGCTGCTTGAACGGTTGTGCCGCGTGCACAGCAAAACTCGGTAGTCTAAGGATAGCAATGAAACGTGTTGATGATTTCCGCCTGCGT
>JAZKGU010000052.1:0-15710 GCA_040385745.1 Pseudomonadota bacterium | reverse complement strand
CAATGAAACGCGTCAGTCTCACGCAGTACCTGGTTGAAGAACAACGGCTCCACAACTCCATTCCCGCCGAACTGCGCCTGCTCATCGAAGTGGTGGCGCGCGCCTGCAAAACCATCAGTCACTCGGTGGGCAAGGGCGCACTGGGCGATATCCTCGGTAGCGCCGATACTGAAAACATCCAGGGCGAAGTGCAAAAGAAGCTCGACGTGATTTCGAACGAAATCCTGCTTGAAGCGAACGAGTGGGGCGGTCACCTGGCCGCCATGGCGTCCGAGGAAATGGAGTCGATCCACCCGATTCCGAACCGTTATCCGATGGGCGAATACCTGTTGCTGTTCGACCCGCTCGATGGCTCTTCCAATATCGACGTCAATGTCTCGATCGGCACCATTTTCTCGGTGCTCAAGGCGCCCGAGGGCATGGGCACGCCGAGCGAAGCGGACTTCATGCAAGCGGGCTCGGAGCAGGTCGCTGCGGGCTACGCTGTCTATGGTCCGCAGACCATGTTGGTGCTCACTACGGGCAATGGGGTCAACTGCTTTACGCTGGACCGCGAAATGGGTTCGTGGGTATTGACCCAGCGCGGCATGAAGATCCCGGCCGAGACCAAAGAGTTCGCCATCAATATGTCCAACGCGCGCCACTGGCATGCGCCGGTCACTCGCTACGTGGACGAAATGCTGGCCGGCGTGGCAGGGCCGCGCGCCAAGGACTTCAATATGCGCTGGATAGCATCGATGGTGGCCGATGTGCATCGCATTCTCAATCGGGGCGGTATCTTCATGTACCCGGCTGACAAGCGCGACACCTCCATGCCGGGCAAATTGCGCCTCATGTACGAAGCCAATCCGATGGCCATGATCGTGGAACAGGCGGGCGGCGCGGCGACCGACGGACGCACCCGTATCCTCGATATTCCACCGCATAAGCTGCATCAGCGGGTGCCGGTATTCCTCGGATCGAAGAGCGAAGTGGAACGCGTAACCCAATATCACACGGAGTAAAAACCGGCTCTTTCGGTCGAAAACCGAAAGAATGCGCATTCAGACTAGCGAAATATTGACTTTCTTTGCTAGAATACGCGTCTTCGCCGCTTTAGCTCAGTCGGTAGAGCAGTTCATTCGTAATGAAAAGGTCGCCAGTTCGATTCCGGCAAGCGGCACCAAAAGTTTTAGTAGAACGACCCAGGCAGCTTTCCGGCGATCTGGGTTTTTTTACGTCCTTTTGTTCCCTCAACGTCAGGCCTGCTTCTGTCCGCTATTGTGACCTGGCTTACTTTTTTGCGTGGGATCGACCAGGCGGTGCACCGCGTCAAGTAGATGCGCTGCCTGGAAAGGCTTCTGAAGAAACAGATCGTAAGGCGGATTACGCGCCGGGCGTTGAGGCAGGCCGCTCATCAGAATGATCGGGATGGCGCACCATTCGCTGCTGAGCTTTAGGACATTGCACAGCTCAATGCCGTTCATCACGGGCATATGCCAGTCGGTGATGATCAGATCAGGCTTCTGCCAGGTGAGTTGGGTCAGCGCTTCCCGACCGTTTGTGGCCACCGATACCGCGTAGCCTTGCAAATCCAGCAATAGGTAGCTGGCTTCCGCCAGTAGCGGATCATTCTCGACTAACAAAATCATGGCGTCCTCGGGTCGGTTTTCCCGTCCGAGGCGGCTACTCGATGGGGGCGCGAGGCGTGGCTCGCGGTGCTCTATCGCTTTGAAAAATTAGGCTGCTGCAGGCGGGAAACTGGCGAGGGCAAGGTCGGCGAGGTGTGCCTTACGGCTCACGGCATAAAAAAGCCAACCGTGCCACATCATCGTCAATATTTGGATATTCATATTAGTTCACTCTCGTTGCCAGTCCACCGGCATCTGTTGCTGCGTCCCAGCCGACCATGTGTTGGGGTCGGATTTCAGGTAACAAATTCAGTATCTGTGCTTTTGGGCATGATGTATGCCGGGTACCGAACATAGGCCGCGCCCTCGCTTGCCTGAGACAGTAGAACCATTTTTCATACAGAAGGTTTCTACTCAGAACGAGTAATTTTTCGGTACGGAAAGTTACTGCCGATTATGGTCAGCCAAGCAACTGCTCTGTTAGTCAACGCACGGTGACAC
Source organism: Pseudomonadota bacterium (assembly GCA_040385745.1). Classification (GTDB taxonomy): domain Bacteria; phylum Pseudomonadota; class Gammaproteobacteria; order Burkholderiales; family Burkholderiaceae_D; genus Telluria_A. The sequence continues at coordinate 13,599 of JAZKGU010000052.1, read as the reverse complement.
ATGGCCAGCCGTTATATTTTTTGTATTCGGTGCACCGGGTCTGGTGCATCACCCGCGCTGTTACAAAAACACTTTTAGAGGAATGGATCATGGACAATCAAAAGACGAACGAGGGTAGTGGCCGTAACGTAGGTAGCGTAGGCTCGGGCAGCAGTATGGGCAAGGATCAGAACACGGGTAACAAAGGCCTGGGTACTTCGGGCAGCGCCAACGAGAGCAAGAACACCACCAACAATGCGTTCGACAACAAGAGCTCGTTCGATACCAAGTCGTCGTCCGACACCAAGTCATCGTTTGACACGAAGTCGTCGTTTGACACCAAGCCGTCAGACAGCAAGGCCTCGACCGACCTGGCCAAGAGCGCCAGCGACATGCACAAAACTATCGATAAGGCGGCCGACGCAGCCAAGCCGATGGCCGAGCGCCTCGCCACCACTGCACACGACAGTGTCGACAAAGTGCAAAACGCGCTGAGCGATGCAAGCGTACGCATGGATGAAAAATCCAAGCAGCTCGCCGAGGCGTACAAGCATTTCGCCGACACCGGCCGCGAATACGTTCGCAGCAGCCCGGCTACGTCGGTCCTGGTAGCACTGGCTGCAGGCTACACCCTGTCGAAGCTGTTCGGCTCGCGCCGCCACTAAGAAGGTGCAGTTGTTCCAAGCCGGGCGACCCAGTGCGGTCGTCCGCTTGTTTTCGCGCCCCGGCAGACATATTTCTTGCTGCGTCCCAATGACGCCGGCCTGTTTGCGCGCGCCTGTCCTAAATCATTTGCCTGAGGTGTTACATGCCAACTCGTAAGAAAACCGGTTCCGACGAGGGCGCCGGCTCCATCCTTAGCACCGTCTCGGGGCCGTCGAACGCGCCGCCGCCGTCAACCCTCGGCAGTAAAGACCCGATCGCCGAGCGCCTGCTCCACAAAACCGTCTCGGGCCAGCAGTTGGCCGGCACCATGCCGTTCAACGCCAACAAGGCAGCCGAGCACGGTGACGCCGCCCGCACGCCGCAAGAAGGCGAGAACCACGCTCCCGGCGACCCTGCCGCCACTGGCAGCACCAGTACCGAAATCAATACCTCGGCCAAAGTGGGCGAGGGCATGCCCCCTGCCGGGTCCAACCCCACGGTGGCGCCGCTCGACCGCGTGCGCGTCGACAGCGGCGGACAACGCCTGACCACCAACCAGGGCGTGCCAATCGCAGACAACCAGCATTCGCTCAAAGTCGGACTGCGTGGCCCGACGGCGATGGAAGACTTTATTCTGCGCGAAAAACTCACCCATTTCGACCACGAGCGTATTCCCGAGCGCGTGGTGCATGCGCGCGGTTCCGCTGCCCATGGCTACTTCGAAAGCTATGGCGACCAGCGCGAACTCACACGCGCTTCGTTGCTGGCCGAGGCAGGCAAGCGCACGCCGGTGTTCGTACGCTTTTCGACAGTGGCAGGCGAACGAGGTTCCGCTGATACCGTGCGCGATGTGCGCGGCTTCGCCGTCAAGTTCTATACCGATGAAGGCAATTGGGACCTGGTCGGCAATAACGTGCCTGTTTTCTTCATCCAGGACGCCATGAAGTTTCCCGACCTGGTACATGCCGTCAAGCCCGAGCCGCATAACGGCATGCCCCAGGCCTCGGCCGCCCACGACACCTTCTGGGACTTCGTCTCGCTCATGCCCGAGTCGATCCACACCCTGATGTGGGCCATGTCGGACCGCGCCATTCCGCGCAGCTACCGCACCATGCAGGGTTTTGGCGTGCACACCTTCCGCCTGATCAATGAAGCTGGCGAGTCGCGCTTTTGCAAGTTCCACTGGAATCCGCTGCAGGGCACCCATTCCCTGGTGTGGGACGAAGCAGTAAAAATTGCGGGTGCAGATCCCGACTTCCATCGCCGCGACCTGTGGGAAGCCATCGAATCGGGCAACTTCCCGGAGTGGGAACTGTCGGTTCAGGTGTTCACTGAAGAGCAGGCCGATTCCTTCGAGTTCGACGTGCTCGACCCAACCAAACTGATTCCCGAAGAGCTGGTGCCGCTGACCCGTCTCGGCAAGATGGTGCTCGATCGTAATCCAGATAATTTTTTCGCCGAGACCGAGCAGGTGGCATTTTGCACCGCGCACATCGTCCCCGGCATCGACTTCAGCAACGATCCGCTGCTGCAAGGACGTATTCACTCCTATCTGGACACGCAGATCATTCGCCTGGGTGGTGTCAATTTCCACGAGATCCCGGTCAATTCACCGGTCGCGCCGGTACACAACAACCAGCGCGACGGCCATCATCGCCAGGCCATTCATCGCGGCCGGGTCAGCTATGAGCCCAATTCGCTGGGCGGAGGCATGCCCTTTCAGGCCGGCGCTGCGGGCTTTACCAGCTTCGCCGAGCCGGTCGCTGCCGACAAGGTACGCGGCAAGCCCGAACTGTTCGCCGAGCACTACGGCCAGGCGCGCTTGTTCTTCGACAGCCAGAGTGCGCCCGAGCAGGCCCACATCGCCAATGCCTTCCGTTTCGAACTGACCCGGGTGCAAACGCCGGCCATTCGCGAGCGCATGCTGTCGATTCTGGCCAATGTAAATGACGGCTTGGCCGCCAAGGTCGCCGATGGCCTGGGCATGGACGTGCCAGCCCCGCAGCCGCGCGCTACCACCTTGCCGGTGCCGGAGTATCAGCCTTCGCCGCCCTTGTCGCTGCTAAGCCGTCCGGGTGAAACCGGCATTCGCACTCGCAAGGTCGCGATCCTGATCGCCGAGGGAGTCGACGGGCCGATGGTACGCAAGACTTACACCTCCCTGCTCAACGATGGCGCGGTTCCGCGTCTTGTTGGAAGCAAGCTGGGCAAGGTCAATGCCAACGACGGCAGCGTGCTGTTCGTCGAAATCACGCTTGAAACCGGTCCATCGGTGATGTACGACGCGGTCGTGGTGCCGGATGGCGAAGATGCTGCCGCCAAGCTGGGGCGTGATGCTCACGCGCTCGACTTTGTGAAAGAGCAGTATCGCCACTGCAAGCCGATCATGGTTGTGGGCGCAGGCGCTGGCCTGCTCCAGCAGGCGTCGGTACCGCCGGCGCTGCCCGACGGTTCGCCTGACCCTGCCTTGATCGGTACCGAGGCCGATGACCTCGATGCTGCAATCGACGCCTTCAAGGCAGCACTCGCGGGGCATCGCAGTTACGATCGGGAGTCCGAGCCGCCTGCTGTATAAAGCGCGCCAAGCAAAAAACGCCAGCAGATGCTGGCGTTTTTTTTGGGGTAGATCCCGCGAACGGGTTCTTTGGACTTACTTGATCAAGTTAGGCTTTGGCATGGGAGCCGCCTTGGCCAGGTCACGCTTGCGCAGACGCGCCATGGTGCGCTTGAGGAAGTGTTCGAAATCGTCGATCAAGGTGTAGACCGCAGGCACCACCAGCAGGCTGAGCAAGGTTGAGGTGATCAGCCCGCCGATGACGGTGACCGCCATCGGCGAGCGGAAGCTTGGATCGGCCCCCCAGCCTAGCGCCAGCGGCATCATGCCGGCGCCCATTGCGATGGTGGTCATGACGATCGGGCGGCTGCGCTTGTGGCAGGCGTCGACCAACGCATCGAAGCGATTCATGCCTTCCTGGCGCGCCAGAATGGCGTAGTCGACCAGCAGGATCGAGTTCTTCGTTACAATACCCATCAGCATGATCAGGCCGATCATGGACGGCATCGACAAGGCCTTGCCGGTGACCAGCAGGGCCACAATGGCGCCGCCTATCGACAGCGGCAGGGCGGCCAGAATCGTGATCGGCTGCATGAAGTCCTTGAACAGCAGCACCAGCACACCGTAAATGCACAGCACGCCGATCAGCATGGCCACGCCAAAGCTGGCAAACAGCGCCGCCATCTCTTGGGCGTCACCCAGCTCGGCGATACGCACCGAAGCCGGCAGCGCCTGCATGGCCGGCAGCGCGCGCGCTTCCGCGTTGACCTCGCCCAGCGAGCGGCCCGACAACTCCACCTCGAGCGTGACGTTGCGGCTGCGGTTGAGCCGGTCGATCTGGGCCGGTCCGCTTTCCATGGTAATGGTAGCCACGTTGGCCAGCATGACCGGGCCGTTCTTGCCCGGCACAGTCAGGCGTTCGATGGCCGACAGGTCGGCGCGTACCGCGTCGGGAAGCTTGACCCGGATCGGCACCTGGCGCTCGGCCAGATTGAGCTTGGTGAGCGCCACATCGTAGTCGCCCGCCGTGGCCACACGCACGGTTTCGCCGATGGCCGATGCAGTCACGCCCAGGTCGGCCGCCTTGGCAAAATCGGGCCGCACGATAATTTCGGGGCGCACCAGCGAGGCGCTGGAGCTGACGTTGCCAATGCCCTGCAGGGTGCGCAGATCGCGCTCGACCGCGCGCGCCGATTCGGTCAGTGCTACCGGATCTTCGCTGCGCAGCACCAGCTGCATCTTGACGCCAGTATCTTGCGGGCCGACGTTGAATTTGGCGCCCGGGATCTGGTCGAGCCTGGTGCGGATCTGGCGTTCGACCGCGTCGAGCGACTCTTTGCGATCATTGCGATGGGCAGTGGTCAGGGTCAGCACCGCGCGCCGCGCTTCGGCCGCCGCACCAGGGGCGAAAGCGTCGCCGCTGGAGCCGCCGCCGATGGAACTGAACACGCTTTTCACGCCCGGCACCTGCATGGCTGCAACGCGCGCCCGTTCAGCCACCACGCGCGTTTCCGCGAGCGTGGAGCCGGGCGGCAGTTCCAGCGTGATCATGGTCTGGGCCCGATCGGCCGGCGGCACGAAGCCGGTCGGCAGCAGGGGCACCAGCATCAGCGAGCCGATAGTGAACAGGCCTGCGGCCAGCGCGGTTTTCCAGCGGTTGTTCAGGCACCACTTCATGGACGCGATGTAGCGCTGCATGAGCCAGCCGTCTTTCTCGGCCAGCGGTGGCAGTGGCTTGAGGATGTAGGCGGCCATCATCGGCGTGAGCAGACGCGCCACCACCAGCGAGGCCAGGATCGCAATGACCGCGGTCCAGCCGAACTGCTTGAAGAACAGGCCGGGAATGCCGCCCATGAACGCGGTCGGCAGGAACACGGCAACCAGGGCGAAAGTGGTGGCGATCACCGCCATGCCGATTTCGTCGGCCGCCTCGGTGGCGGCCTGCATCGGTGTTTTACCCATGCGCAGGTGGCGCGATATGTTTTCGATCTCGACAATGGCATCGTCCACCAGCACCCCCACCACCAGCGCCAGCGACAGCAGCGTGACGGTGTTGAGCGTGTAGCCAAACCAGTACTGGCCCAGGAAGGCGGGAATCACCGACAGCGGCAGCGCGGCGGCGGCCACCAGCGTGGCGCGCCAGTCGCGCAGGAAGAACCACACCACGATCACGGCCAGGATGGCGCCTTCGTAGAGCAGCTCCATCGAGCCGTCAAAGTTTTCGGCCACTGGCTGGGCGTTGTCGATCACTTCCTTGAGCGCAACGTTGGCGTGTGCAGCCTGCAGCTCGGCGATGGCCGCGCGCGCGCCTTCGGCCACCGCGATTTCGCTGGCGCCCTTGGTGCGGAAAATTTCGAAGCCGACTACCCGTTTGCCATCGTGTTCGGCGATTGAACGCGGCTCGGCCACGGTGTCGCTGACGGTGGCGATCTGGTCGAGCCGCACGCGGCGCCCGTCCTGCAGGGGAATATCCATTGCCGCCAGCTCGGCTGCCGTCTTGACGGTGGCGATGGTGCGCACCGACTGTTCGGCGCCGCTCACGTCACCGCGTCCGCCCGGGGCTTCACGCTGCACGCTGCGCAGCTGGCGCGACACATCGACCGCCGCCACTTGCAGGGCCGCCATGCGGGCGTCGTCGAGTTCTACCCGAATCTCGCGAAACACGCCGCCCACCCGCTTGACCGCGCCCACGCCGGGGACGCTGAGCAGGCGCTTGGCGACAGCATTATCCACGAACCAGGACAGTTCCTGGTCGTCCAGCGCGACCGAGCCTTTGGCCGGGTTGGCCGCGGCCGTAAAGGTCATGATCACACGCCCGGCGGTGGACGCCTTGGTGACCGTGGGGTCGCGCATTTCGGCGGGCAGATCGGCCTTGACCCGCGCCACCGCATCGCGCACGTCGTTGACGGCTTCGGCGATATTCTTTTCGAGGATGAATTCCACCGTCACGGTGGCCACGCCATCGAGGACCTTGGTGTAGATATTCTTCACGCCTTGCAAGGTGGCGACGGAATCTTCGATCTTGCGCGCCACTTCGGTTTCAAGCTGGGCCGGGGCTGCGCCTTCGAGCACCGCGCTGACGGTCACGATGGGCAGTTCGATATCGGGGAAATCCTGCACCGCATTGGCGCGGTAGGCCAGCAGGCCGGCCAGCGTCAGCAGCGCGAACAGCATGATCGCCGGGATCGGATTGCGGATCGACAGAGTTGAAAAGTTCATCGTGGCTCCTTACTTGGCGGGGGCCACTGCGGCCACTGCGGGGCTGGCGGCCACGTTGCGCACCATGTCGCCGTCGTTCAGGAAGCCGGCGCCGCTGACCACGATCTGCGATTCGGGCGTAATGCCGTTGACGACTTCAATCCGGTCGCCCAGGCGGCGCCCGGCCTGCACCTTGAGCTGGCTGACGCGCTGGTCCGGATTAAGGCGGAACACATAGCTGAAGCCGTCGCGCACCACCACCGACTGCTGCGGCACCGTCATGGCCTGCGAGCTGCCCAGCTCGAACTGGCCGCTGGCGAACATGCCGGCCTTGAAGGTGCTGCCGGCGCCTGGCAGGTCGACATACACCAGCGCCGAGCGCGTCTGCGGATCGATGGTCGGCGCGATCATGCGCACCTTGCCGGTCAGCTGGCTGCCGTCGGCCGCCACCACGCGCGCGCTGGCGCCAGGCTTGATGCGAACCAGTTCATTGGCCGTGACCTCGGCGCGCCACTCAAGGCGGCCCTGGCGGATCATGCGGAACAGCTCAGTGCCCACACCCACCACCGAACCGACGGTCGCGCTGCGCGCCGAGATCACGCCGCTGTCCGGCGCCACCACCTGGGTGTACTTGAGTCGCAGCTGCTGGGACGACAACGCGGCCCTTGCCGAAGCTATGCGCGCGCGCGCCGTGGTTTCGGCCGTCATGTACTGGCTGATCTGCTGGGCCGAGAGGGCGCCCGAGGACTTGAGCGTCTGGGCGCGCGCAGCATTGGCCACCGCTTCGCCGGCATTGGCTTCGGCCTCCATCAGCGCCGCTCTGGCCTGCGCCACGTCGGCATTGACGCTGTCGGCTGAGAACACCGCGAGCACCTGGCCTTTCCTTACCTGGTCGCCCACATTGACGCGCACTTCGGTCAAACGTAGTCCGCCCGACTCGCTGCCGATGATGGCTTCCTGCCACGCCGCCACGTTGCCGTTGGCGGCTAGCTTGATCGGCAGGGCGGCCGCCGAGGGCCTGGTCGTGGTAACGGTGAGGGCGGGCTTGACCGGCGCTGCCTTCTTGTCGTCGGCCGCATTGGAACTGCCTGGGGTCAGCAGCAGAAACGAGCCGGCGGACAAAGCGGCCAGGGCGCCGAGGATCAGGGCTGGGAGTGGTTTGATTAACAGGTTTTTCATGTTTTTATCCGGTAGTCGATTCGATGGCGATCAGTTGGCGCTTGCGGTCCAGCCGCCGCCGGCGGCGCGGTACAGCGCGATCCAGGCAGCGTTGCTTTCGCGTTGCAGATTGACGACTGCGTTTTCTGCAGCCAGGCGGGTGCGGCGCGCGTCTTCCAGTTCGAGCAGGCTGGCCAGGCCGTTCTTGAAACGGTCCTCGGTGGCCACGAACGAAATCCGGAACCCCTCGAGCGCCACCAGGCCGTCGGCGCCGCGCTGGGCCACGCTGTTCAGGTTCACCAGCGCCTGCTCGACTTCGCTCACAGCGCGCCGTGCGCTGGCGCGGTAGCCGATGACGGCTGCGTCGTAGCGCGCGCTGGCGGCGTCCACGTTGGCGCGGCGCTGGCCGGCGTCAAAGATGGGCAGCGTGAGCGCCAGCGGCCCGATGCTCCAGGTATCGCTCTTGAGGGTTTCGCCGCCGCTGCGGAAGCTGCCCACCCCGACCGAGCCCTGCAAGGCAAGGCGCGGGTAGCGCTGGGCCTGGGCGCTGCCCACATCGGCGCTGGCGGCGGCCACTTCACGCTCGGCGTTGAATACATCGGGACGCTGGGCCAGCACCTGGGCCGGCAGCGCAGCGATGGCGATCGGCGGGGTATGGCGCACCGGGCTCGCGGCCAGCCGAGCGCGCAGGGCCGGCTCCTCGAAGGCGCTCAGCGATACCAGCGATTTGATATCGATATCGCACAAGGCGCGTTGCTGGGCCAGGCGTGCGCGGCCCTCCGCGGCGCTGGCCCGGGCCAGTGCCGCGGTCGCCGGGGCCTGGAAGCCTGCATCGGCGGTCAACTGGGTCAAGCGCGCAGTATCGGCGCGCGAGGCGGCGTCAAGCCCTGCGACGGCCAGCAGCTGTTCGCAGGCGCGCAGGTTGTAATACAGATTGGCGACTTCCGCCGCGACCGAGACCCTGGCGTCGTGCCACAGCGCGCTGGCGCCAGCCAGACGCTGCCCCGCTGCCTCACGCTGGGCGCGGCGTCCGCCGAACAGGTCGATCTCCCAGGCTGTCTGCAAGCCGCCCTGCAGCGTAGTCCCGCCCGGGAGCGTGCTTTGCTGATTGGCGCGGGTTGCAGTGACTGCGGCGTCCAGCGAAGGCAGCAGGGCGGCGCTGGCGGCCACGCGCTCGGCGCGCGACTGGGCCAGGCGCGAGGCCGCCGTGGCCACCGTGGGGCTCACGTTCTGCGCCGCGCCGATCAATTCGGCCAGCAGCGGATCGCCCTGTTGTCGCCACCAGGCGTTCAGGTCGGTCAGGCTGCCGTTGTGCGGTAGCGGCGCCTGCCACTGCGGCGGGGCGGGCGACGCCACCTGGGCCGGCGGCGCCAGCGCGCAGGCGGCCAGCGCCAGGGGCGTCAAGGCGATACAAACTAGACGAGCGAGCTTCATGCTTTCTTCTTTCGTGGCTGTGGTGTCGGTGCAGGATGCGGGGCGAGGGCAAGGCGGCGGGTCTGCTCGGCCACGACGATGGCTTCGGCGAAATCGACCAGGCGCTCCATCCAGGTGTCGATGGCCGCGTCGGTGGCAAGCAGCTGGGGGCTGATCTGGTCGATCACCTCGCGCCCGACCATGAGGTGCACTGCCAGGCCGGCTATGCAAAAGCCCAGCCTGTCCAGGTCTTCATCGTGTTGTCCGGCCATGCCCAGATGGCGGCCCAGCATCAGCACCAGTCCGGCGTGGGCGGGCTTGATGTCGTTATTGATCTCGTCGCGCCACAAGCCTGTCGGCTCGAGCATTTCCCGGTACCAGAGGCGCATGCACAGGCGCGCCATGTCGCCCTGCTTGAGCGGGGCCAGCATTTGCAGGTAAAAGGCGCGCAGGGAGCCGCGCAGGGAAATGGCGGGGTCGGTAAAGGCGGCGATGTCATCGCCCCGGTCCAGCCCAGGCTGCGTGAAGGCGGCGCGGTACAGGCCGGCCTTGTCGCCGAAGTAGTAGCTGATCGAGGCGACGTTGGTGCCGGCGGCCAGGGCGATTTCGCGGGTCGAAGTTTTGGCAAAGCCTTGCTCGGCAAACAGGCGCATGGCGCTTAACAGCAGCCGCTCGCGCGATTGAACGCCGTCCGAGCGCGCCTTGCGCCCTTCGTCCGATGGGGGTGGGATTTTTTCCATGCCGTATTAAATCATAAAAATCAAACGTTTGATATAACTAAATCGTTTGATTGATTTAAATTCCGGTTGGAAAAAGTTCTACACATCGCCGTCCCTAGTGCGGCGCATCAAAGTGAAGGGCTTCCACTTTATGTTTGCAAACAATTGCCCGGGGACTACGGTAGCAATACAGTAGTTATACTGTATTGCACCGCAACATAAAAGGGATTATATTGAACCTGTCTCCTCCAATACTTCTTCGAAGTTTGGATTACCGCCCGCCCACCGCAAGGTGCGTGGGCGTTTTTTTTAGCGGCCGCGCTTTTCGCGCAGCGTCAGGGTGAAGGTGCTGCCCTTGCCGAATTCGCTGTTGAACGACAGATTGCCGCCCAGCAGGTTAGCAAGATTCTGGCACAGATACAGGCCGAGGCCGGCCCCTTCCATGTGGCGCGTGGAGGTCGAGTCGAGCTGGGAAAACGCCTGGAACAGCTTGTGCTGGTCTTCTACCCGGATGCCCGGTCCTGTATCGGTGACGGCAAATTCGGTCAGCAGGGCGCTGTCATCCATGCGCTGAGTCAGCGCCAAATGCACTGAACCGGCGTCAGTGAATTTGATGGCGTTGTTGACCAGGTTGATGATGATCTGGGTCAGGGCGCGTTTGTCCGAATCGATCACCACCGGCTCGGGCGGCAGGGCCAGGGTCAGGCCCAGGCCCTTTTGCTGTGCCAGCTGGCGCAGGCCGTCAACGGTCTGATTGGCCAGGTCCTGGCATTGCACCCGCTCCTGCGCCAGCGTCACTTTGCCCGATTCGATCTTGGCCACATCCAGGATGTCGTTGATCAAGGAGAGCAGGTGGCGCGCGCTGCCGCGGATGGTATTGAGCTGCTTGTCCTGATCGGGTGTGAGCGGACCGGGAAGCTTCATCAGCAGCGCGCCGGTAAAACCGATAATGGCGTTGAGCGGGGTGCGCAGCTCGTGCGACATATTGGCGATAAAGGCCGATTTCATGCGGCTGGCTTCGGCCAGCTCGAGGTTCTTGAGCGCGATTTCGCGGTTGATGGTTTCCAGCTCGGCGGCGTGATTGGCCAGCCGCATATTGAGTTCGATGACCTGGCGCTCGCGCACCTGCAACTCGCTGTTGACCTGCACCGCCTGCTCGTAGGTCGATATCAGCAGGTCCAGGATCTGCTGGCGGCCGGCATGAATGAAATGCTGCTGCTCGCCCAGGTAGACCGAGATGCCCTCGGCCTGCCCGGCCTCGCGCAGTTTCTCGTTCTTGAGCATGTGGGTGATGCGGCTCAGAAGATAGTCTTCCGAATAGGGCTTGCGCACGAAGTTATCGGACCCGCATTCGATGCCGCGGATGATGTCCTTGGCGTCGGTGAGCGAGGTGACCAGGATGACCGGGATGGCGCGTAGCTCGGGATCGGATTTGATCGCGCTGCACAGCTCATAGCCGTTCATTTCGGGCATGACGATGTCCGACAGGATCAGGCTGGGCCGGTGTTCGCGCACCAGCGCCAGCGCCAGTTTGCCGTTGGCCGCCACGCGCACGCGATACGACTTCGACTGAATCAGGCGACGCAGGCGCTCGGCCTGGGTCGGGCTGTCTTCGACGATCAGTATTTCAAATTCTTCGGGGTTGATCTCTGGCGTGGAATCCACGTACGCTCCTTGCGCGCTTGCTTATTGAAAGACTATATCGGATTTGCTTGCCCAAGAGTGAATTTTACAGCCCGGGCTTCATTTACGGATTTGTCGCGTCCTCACCCTGGAACGACCCTGCGCGCCAGGTCAGCACCAGGGTATCGCGGTGACCGTTCTGGCCGAGCGGCTGGATCGGGGTCGATTCGTGGATCACGCGGGCGTCGTCGAGCAGCAGCAGGGTCCATGGCTCGGCCATGGTGAAGCGCTTGCCATCCGGGCCGGCCGCCTCGAACACGCGCGTCTCGCCGCCTTTGATGTTGTGGCGGCCAACCAGCAGCACGGCCACGAAATCGACCCCGTCGCGGTGCGCGCCCTCGGGCGTGGGACGGCCGATGCCTTCCAGCGTATCGATGCGAAACTGGTGCGCCTCGACGAACCAGGACTGGCCGGGGCGCACTTGCGAGCAGGCCTGGCCCAGGGAACGCAGCAGCTTGTTCCAGGCAGGGTTGGCGACGGTAGCCGGATCGACCGGTTCGAACAGGCGGTGCATGCCGCCATGCAGAGCGTTGTATTCGACCGGTTGCCAGTGGGCCCGGTGCGCCGTCTGGGTCAGGGCGTCGCCGTGCTGGATGAAACAGGAATGGCGCCGGCGCCGATAGCGGCCCCCGTCCTTGAGGTAGTTGTCGAGCGCGAGCTCGTTCCAGCTGGCCGAAAGGGTGTCGAGCTGCTCCGGGCCCAGGCCGGCCAGGGTGCAGACGTCATGGGGGCGCAGCAGCGCGTAGCCACTGTCGTGCAGGGCTGCGCCGAGCTGCGCCAGTTGGGTAAAAGGTGGTGCGTAAGTTGTCATCCCGATAGCGTAGCATTTTTCCCACGCCTGGTGGCGGGACTGCGTTCTAACGCAGACGGCGCTCGGCATTTTTGCGATCGAAACTGAGGGTACGGATCTGACCGTCCTGGCGGATATTGACGGTATTGATCTGGCGCGGCAGGAACTCCACCAGCACCTGGTTGCGCACCTGCGCCACAGCGGCCAGCGTGCTAGCTTCGAGTTCCTGGTAAATCACCACGCTCTCGGTGCTCAGGCTCACCCCAATCCACTTGAGCGGCAGGACCTTGCGGTCCGCCCCCAGCAGCTGAAAGCGGGCCTGGATATAGTCGCGCAGCAGCGCCTCGTCGGCTGGCTGGGCCAGGTCGACCTGGCGCTTGTGGAGCGCGGCCAGCATGGCGTCGAGATCGTGGCTCATGTAGGTATGCACCACTTCCACATTGCCGCTGGCGGCGTTAAAGCTAAGCTCAGTCAGGCCCAGGTTGAAGCGGTGCGCCAGCGCCGCGCCGCTGGCGCACACCAGCAGCGCGGCCAGGACGGCGCGCCGGCGCGTCATCATTTGCTGGCCTTGTCGGCGGCGGCAGGGGCTTTGAGCGGGGTCTTCATGTCACGCATGATGTCGTCCTTGAGCTTGTCGGTCTTGAACAGCTCCAGGCGCGACGGCGTGATCTTGCGCGGCCAGGAATTGTTCGACACATCGGTGTCGGCGGTCTCCCAATGTGGATCCTGCACCAGGCTCACCATCGGCTCATCAAGCATGATCAGCTTGGTGATCTTTTCCGGAGAATAGCGCCACACTTCGGCCGGAATGCGCTGGGTGACTTTTTTGCCCGACTTCAGTTCGATTTCCAGCACCAGCGGCGTAACCAGCCCGCCGACATTGGTGAAGTCGACCAGGTACAGGTGCTTGCCGCTGCCCAGCAGCGCCTTTTCCCAGTCTTCCAGCGTTTCCATCGTCTCGGTGTACTTGTTGCGATCCTTGTTGGTGACCACGAAGTCGTCGTTCTCGTTGTAGAAGTCCTTCAGTTCGGGGTGGGCGTCGACGCGGCGCGGCATGCCCTTGTTGCGCTGGGCCGATATGGAAATCGGTTCGCCATCCTTCTGCGCTTTTTTCCAGGCCTTTTCGATTTCCGGATTCTTGGTGCTCACGCTGTATTCGGTAATGCCGTCCACGCTCACATCGACCATGTCGGTGGTGTAGAACCAGCCGCGCCAGAACCAGTCAAGGTCGGTGCCGGAAGCATCTTCCATGGTGCGGAAAAAGTCGGACGGGGTAGGGCGCTTGAACTTCCAGCGCTGGGCATACTCCTTGAAGGCGAAGTCGAACAGTTCGCGCCCCAGCACCGTTTCACGCAGGATGGTCAGCGCGGCGGCGGGCTTGGCGTAGGCGTTGTTGCCAAACTGGAGCAGCGACTCCGAATTGGTCATCACCGGCACCTGGTTTTTGCTGCGCATGTATT
>JAZKGU010000051.1:0-13609 GCA_040385745.1 Pseudomonadota bacterium | reverse complement strand
GTCGAGCCGCTCGAAGCCATCACGCGCGGCACCGGCGACTGGGTGCTGTACCTGCTGTGCATCACCCTGGCGATCACGCCGCTGCGCAAGTTCAGCGGCTGGAACTGGCTGGTCAGGCTGCGCCGCATGGCCGGACTGTTCGCCTTTTTCTACGCCTGCCTGCACTTCATGGCCTTCCTGTGGTTCGACCATTTCTTCGACCTGGCCGAGATGTTCAGGGACGTCGTCAAGCGGCCCTTCATCACCGTCGGCTTCATCGCCTTTGTGCTGCTCATTCCGCTGGCCGCGACCAGCACCAACGCCATGATCAAACGCCTGGGCGGCAAGCGCTGGCAGTGGCTGCACCGGCTGATCTACCTGATCGCGCCGCTGGGCATTCTGCATTTCTGGTGGATGAAGGCGGGGAAGAATGACTTTGCCGAGCCGATCCTGTTCGGAGCAATCGTGGCGCTGCTGCTGGGGTTGCGGGTGTTCTGGGCGCGCAGCAAAGCGTAAGCTGCGGCCCGTCGTGATGGTGCGGCTTTACTTGAGCAGCGATTCCAGCGCAAACAGATCGGCAGGGTTTTCGCGCTGGCGCACCAGATGCATTTGCTCGCCATCGATGATGACTTCGGCTGCGCGTCCGCGCGTGTTGTAGTTCGACGCCATGGTGTGGCCGTAGGCGCCGGCCTGCATGATGGCCAGCAGGTCGTCTGGCTGCACCGCCAGGGCGCGTTCGCGCGCCAGCCAGTCGCCTGATTCGCATACGGGTCCCACCACATCGTAGATCACCGGAGCGTCGTCGCGCAGCGCGACCGGACGCACGTCCATCCAGGCCTGGTACAGGGCCGGGCGCATCAGGTCGTTCATGGCCGCGTCGACGATGCAGAAGTTCTTTTCGGCGCCGGGCTTGAGATACTCGACTTTCGTCAGCAGCACGCCGGTGTCGCCCACGATGGCGCGGCCCGGCTCGAAGATGACCTTGATCGGCGCGCCGCCGTACTTCTCGGCGCGCCACGCATCGATGCGCGCAAACACGCGGCCCAGGTAGTCGCCCACCGGCACCGGCTCGTCTTCGCCCGCTTCGCCGTAGTTGATGCCGATGCCGCCGCCCATGTCGAGGTGGTGCAGCACGATGTCTTCGGCCCCGAGCGCGTCGACCAGGTCGATCAGCTTGTCGAGCGCTTCGAGCAGCGGGGCGTCGTCGAGCAGCTGGGAGCCGATGTGGCAATCGATGCCGACCGGCTGCAAGTGCGGCAGGCTGGCCGCGGTGCGGTAGGTGTCCAGTGCATCGTCAAAGGCCACGCCGAATTTATTGGCCTTCAGGCCGGTGGCAATGTAGGGATGGGTCTTGGCGTCCACGTTCGGATTGACGCGCAGCGACACGCGCGCCTGCTTGCCCATCTCGCCGGCAACCGCATTGAGGCGGTGCAGTTCGGGAATCGATTCGACGTTGAAGCACAAGATGTCGTGGCTCAGGGCCAGACGCATCTCGTCGGCGCTCTTGCCCACCCCCGAAAAAATCACCTTGCGCGGGTCGCCGCCAGCGGCGATCACGCGCAGCAGCTCGCCGCCGGAGACGATGTCGAAACCGGCGCCGCGCGCGGCCAGCAGGTTCAGGATGGCCAGGTTCGAATTGGCTTTCATGGCGTAGCACACGAGCGCATCGCGCCCGCTGCAGGCGTCGGCGAATGCATCGAAGTTATTGGTCAGCGCCGCTTTGGAATAGACGTAGGTCGGGGTGCCGAACTGTTCGGCCACGCGCGACAGCGCAACGCTTTCGGCATGCAGGATGCCGTCGAGGTGAAAAAAGTGCGACATGGAATAGGCCTATCGGGTACCGGGTGATGGAATGGGCGGCAGCGGAGTCGGCTCGGCCTTGGGCACGGGTTTGGCCTGGGGCTTGGGCATGTAGAGCGGACCGGTTTGGCCGCAGCCAGCCTGCAGCAGTCCGAGTAAGACCACGGCGGCGATGCCGGTATTGAGCGCAGAAGGTGACTTCACGATTAGAATCAGGGTTTGATGAGAAGACCCTGGAGTGTAGCATGAGCGAAAAAGAATTTTTGGACCTGGCAGAATCGACGCTGAACGCGATCGAGGCCTCGATGGACCGCCTGAACGACGAAGATGTGATCGATGTCGAGTGCAAGCGCAGCGGCAATGTCCTCGAGATCGAGTTCATCGACAACGGCAGCAAGATCATTGTCAACAGCCAGGCGCCGATGCGCGAAATGTGGGTGGCGGCCAAGGCGGGCGGCTACCACTACAAGCATGACGGCACGCAGTGGCTCAATACGCGCGACGGCACCGAACTGTTCGCCGCCTTGTCGACATTGTCGAGCCAGCAGGGCGGAGCGACGGTGACGCTGTAAAGCCTTTGAGCAAACCAGGGTGTCGCAATCGAATGCGCTGTAAGAGAAACCGTCTCCCCCGCGAAGGCGGAGGCCTATAGCACGCAAACACAGCGTTGGCGCGCTATAGGCCCCCGCCTTCGCGGGGGAGACGGGCTCGTGGACTAGAACAGCTCGTTCTTGACTTCGTCCTTGACTTTTTCTTCCGCCGGCGTGCCGCGCGTTCCCACATCAAGGCTCTGCACGCCGACCCCTGGCGGCGCCTCGGCGTAATAATATTCCTCGCCCACCCTGACCAGCCCGCCCGGCACCGCACGTTCTTCGACCGGTTCGTCCTTGAGCGCTTTTTGCATGTAGCTGATCCAGATCGGCAGGGCCAGCCCGCCGCCGGTTTCCTTGTTGCCCAGGTTCTTGGGCTGGTCGTAGCCGATCCAGGCGATGCCCACCAGATTCGGATGGTAGCCGGCGAACCAGGCGTCGATTGAATCGTTGGTGGTGCCGGTCTTGCCGGAGATGTCGGCGCGCTTGAGCGAGAGCGCCTTGGTGGCGGTGCCGAAGCGCACTACGTCCTTGAGCATGCTGTCGACCAGATAGGCGTTGCGCGCATCGATCACCCGGTTCGCCTCGTTGCCGCTCTTGTCCGGCGTCGCCTGCGACAGGATCTTGCCGTTGCTGTCGGTGACACGCGAAATCAGATATGGGCTGACCCTGAAACCGCCGTTGGCAAACACCGCGTAGGCGCCGGCCAGCTGCAGCGGCGTGGTCGCGCCTGCGCCCAGCGCCAGCGTCAGGTAGGGCGGATTTTTCTCGGGTTCGAAGCCGAAGCGGGTGGTGTATTCCTGTCCGTACTTGGCGCCGATCTTGTTGAGGATGCGGATCGAGATCATGTTCTTGGACTTGGTCAGGCCGCGCCGCATGCTCATCGGGCCTTCATACTTGTTGTCGTAGTTTTTTGGTTCCCACGCCTGGCCGCCGGTCTGGCCCGCATCGAAGGAAATCGGGGCGTCGTTGATGATCGTGGCCGGCGACAGGCCGCGCTCGAGCGAGGCAGAGTAAATGAAGGGCTTGAACGAGGAGCCCGGCTGGCGCCAGGCTTGCGTCACGTGGTTGAATTTGTTGCGGTTGTAGTCGAAGCCGCCCACCAGCGCGCGGATGGCGCCGTCGCGCGTGTCCGCCGCCACGAAAGCCGATTCGATTTCCGGCATCTGGGTGACCGCCCAGGCCGTGCCGCCGTCCTGGCTGACCCGGATCACGGCGCCACGCTTGATGCGGCGGTTGGCCGCGGCCTTGGCCGAGAGCCAGCCTTCGCCGAACTTGAGGCCGGCGCCGGTGATCTTGATTTCTTCGCCCGAGGCCAGCACGGCGCGGATTTCAGTCGGTGCCGCCGCCAGCACCATGGCGGCGACGATGTCGTCGCTGTCGGGATGCTCGGCCAGTTCGTTTTCGATGGCTTCGTCGGCCTCTTCCTTGTTGCCGGGGATTTCTATATAGGCTTCCGGACCGCGATAGGCATGGCGCCGCTCGTAGTCCATGACCCCGCGCCGCAGTGCCAGGTAGGCAGCGTCCTGATCGGCCTTGGTAATGGTGGTGAACACGTTCAGGCCGCGCGTATAGGTGTCTTCCTTGAACTGTTCATAGACCAGCTGGCGCGCCATTTCGGCCACGTATTCGGCATGCACGCCGAATTCGCTGCTGTCGGTCTTGATCTTGAGCTGCTCGGCCTTGGCGATCTCGTACTGGGCCGGGGTGATGTAGCCCAGCGTGTGCATGCGCTGCAGGATGTATTGCTGGCGGGTGCGCGCGCGCTTCGGATTGACCACCGGGTTGTACGAGGAGGGCGCTTTCGGCAGGCCGGCCAGCATGGCGGCTTCGGCCACGGTGATTTCCTTGAGGTCCTTGCCGAAATAGATCTGCGCCGCCGAGGAAAAACCATAGGCGCGCTGGCCCAGGTAAATCTGGTTCATATACACCTCAAGGATCTGGTCCTTGGTGAGGTTTTGCTCGATCTTCCAGGCCAGCAGCACTTCGTACGCCTTGCGCTTGAAGGTTTGCTCGCTCGACAGGAAGAAATTACGCGCTACTTGCTGGGTAATGGTGGACGCGCCCTGCTTGGGCCCGCCGGTGGCATTGTGCAGCGCCGCGCGCAAAATGCCCGTGTAGTCGACCCCGCTGTGCTGGTAGAAACGATCATCTTCGATGGCCAGCACGGCTTTTTTCATCACATCCGGGATTTCCTTGATGTGGACCAAGTTGCGGCGCTCTTCGCCAAATTCCCCGATCAGAACATTATCTGCCGAGAAAATACGAAGCGGCATCTTTGGCCGGTAATCGGTCAGTGTGTCCAGCGGCGGCAGGTTGGGGTAGGCCATGGCCAGCGCGAACACCACAATGAGCAGCCCGACCAGGGCCGTGCCGCAGATGGCGCCCAGAATTAACAGGAGAATCCGGCGCGGCGAACGAAAGCGGCTGGCGCCCGGCGAGGAAGGGGAAACTGGGTCCGGCTTAGAAGGAGTCATGCGGGGGGAATCTTTCCATGGAATGGTTGCAAATCATTATAAAGCACGCCCTCCGGCCGCGGCGCATCGCGCACCTCGCCTGCCATGACTTAATTGCAGTTAATCAACAATAATGCCTGAAAGTAAAGATCTAGCCCAATTCCCTATGGACAACTATGATGTCGAGGGGTAAATTTAGTGTGGCTTTCCCGCCCACCCCCTGAATATTCCAATGCAGAAATACCTTTACATGCCATGAGGATAGTTGCTACGATTTAATGTAGTGTCTTATGAGTGCAGGCTAAATGGCGGTTTTATAACAAATTACCCCCGCTGGGTGCGTTCATTATTCGTACTGCAATGCAATCTTTGCAGCGTAAATGCGGTAGGTAGGTGAGGGAGTCCACTCGTGATTAATCTGAGTTCGTTGTTCGGTCAGGCCAATCCGCCATTGCTGGGATTGGATATCAGCACGTCCGGGGTTCGCCTGGTCGAGTTGGTGGTGATCGGCAAAAATGAGCTGCGCCTTGAGCGCTACGCGTCCGAACCCCTGGCGCGCGGCGCCGTGGTCGACGGCAACATCGAAAACATCGAACTGGTCTCCGAAGCGGTGCGCCGGGTGTGGAAGAAATCCGGCACCCGCGTCAAGCTGGTCGCGATGGGCATGCCGCCCGCCTCAGTGATCACCAAAAAAATCATTCTGCCGGCGGGCATGTCGGAAGACCAGCTCGAAGTCCAGGTCGAATCGGAAGCTAGCCAGTACATCCCGTTCGCGCTCGACGAAGTGAGCCTGGATTTCGATGTGCTCGGTCCGGCCGGCACCTCCCCCGACGATATTGAAGTGATGCTGGCCGCAGCGCGCCGCGAGAAGGTCGAAGACCGGGTCGCCATTGCCGAAGCTGCCGGATTGTCGGCGGTGGTAATGGACATTGAATCCTACGCCGCGCGCGCAGCGCTGGACCGCGTCACCGCGCAGCTGCCGCAGGCCGGCGAAGGCCAGATCGTGGCGCTGTTCCAGGTCGGCGCCCAGGTAACCCATATTTCCGTGATGCTCGATGGCGAAACCATTTACGAGCGCGAGCAACCCTTCGGCGGCAACCAGCTGACCCAGGACATCGTGCGCGCCTACGGCCTCTCCTTCGACGACGCCGACGCCAAGAAAAAAACCGGCGATCTGCCCCAGGGTTACCAGTCCGATCTGCTGCAGCCCTTTCTTGAAAGCGCAGCGCTCGAAATTACCCGCGCCATCCAGTTCTTCTACACCTCGACCCCTTACACCCGCATCGACCAGCTGTTCCTGGCCGGCGGTTGTGCGCTGATCCCGGGCATGCTGGAAATGGTTGCCAGCCGCACCAAGATTTCCAGTTCCGTGGTGTCGCCGTTCAAGGGCATGTCGCTCGGCTCGGCCGTGCGTGAACAACAACTGCGTGCCGACGCTCCCGCCTATCTTGTCGCATGCGGTCTGGCCCTGCGGAGGTTTGGCTAATGATAAAAATCAATCTACTCCCTCACCGGGAGGCCAAGCGCAAGCTCAAGAAGACAGCGTTCATGGCGCTGCTGGGCGTGGGCGCCTTCGTCGGTGTGGTCATCGTGGTGATGGTGGGCGGCTACAACCAGACCCAGATATCGACTCAGAACGAACGCAACGAACTGCTCAAGACCGCCAACGGCGAGCTCGACAAAAAAATCGCCGCGATCGCCACCCTCAAACAGGAAATCGAAGCGCTCAAGGCGCGCCAGCAGGCGGTCGAGGATTTGCAGGGAGACCGCAACCAGCCAGTGTATCTGCTCGACGAACTGGTCAAGCAGGTGCCGCAAGGCGTCTTCCTCAAGAGTTTCAAGCAAGATGGCCAGCGTGTCGCCATGGTCGGCCAGGCCCAATCCCAGGAACGGGTGGCTGAACTGCTGCGCAACCTGGCGGGCAATTCGCCCTGGCTCGACCGTCCTGACCTGAGCGAAGTCAAGGCTGTGGCGCTCGGTAACAGCAAGAGCGGCAAGCAAGTGGTGGAATTTACCCTGTCGGTCGGCATCAAGCGCCTGCGCGACAAGGAAGCCGATCTGGCAGCGGCCAAGCTGGCTGAAAGCGCGGCTGCAGGCACGCCTGGAGCGAGCCCGGCCCCGCCGCCTGCCGCCCCTGCGGCCCAATAGCCGAGAACGGATAACAGGATGAATATAGACTTCAAATCCCTCGGCCAGTCGCTGGCTTCGCAGTTCCAGAACCTGTCGGGCCGCCAGCCCGGCATGTGGCCGATCGCGCCACGGGTGCTGTGCGCCGTCGGCGTCGCCGCCGCCGTGATCACGGCCGGCTACTTTGGCTACTGGAGCTCGCAATTCGAAGAACAGGAAGCGCTCGCAGCCGACGAAGTGCGGCTCAAGGAAGAGTATCGCAACAAGATGGCGCAAGCCATCAACCTCGACGCGCTGCAAAAGCAAAAGGTGCAGGTCGACCTGTATGTCGAGCGTCTGCAGAGGCAATTGCCGTCCAAGGCTGAAATGGCAGCATTGCTGTCCGATATCAACCAGGCCGGTGTCGGCCGCGGTCTTACCTTCGAGTTATTCAAGCCTGGCAACGTGGAAGTGCGGGATTATTACGCCGAACTGCCGATCAAGATCCGCGTGAGCGGCAGCTACCACGACATCGGCGCGTTCGCCGGTGACATGGCCAACCTGCCGCGCATTGTGACGCTCAATAATATGGAGCTGGTGAGTAAGGATGGCGCGCTGATGCTGGAGGCGACGGCCAAGACCTTCCGCTACCTTGACCAGGATGAAGCCGCGACCCAGCGCAAGCTGCGCGATGACAAGAAAGCCAAAGAAAAGGGGCAGCCGAAATGAGGCTAAACAGCTACCGACTGGCCCCTGTGCTGGCCGCCATCGTGCTGGCCGGGTGTGGCGACAGCGACGTCAAGGAAATCAACCAGTGGATGGACGAGGTCAAGGCATCGACCAAGACCACGGTCGCGCCCTTGGCCGAACCGAAAACCTTCATCCCCTTCGCCTACGAGTTGCGCGATCAGATCGACCCTTACGATCCGAACAAGCTGCTGGCCGAGCTGGCGCGTCAGGCTGCGACCTCCAACAATCCCTTGCGGCCCGACATGGACCGGCGCAAGGAATTTCTCGAGTCCTTCCCGCTCGATGTCATGCGCATGGTCGGTACTATCCAGAAGGGCGGCGTCAACTACGGGCTGATCCAGATCGACCGCCAGTTGCACCAGATTAAACCGGGTCAGCGCATCGGTCCCAATTACGGCATGGTGACCGGGGTCACCGATGTCCAGATCAATCTCAAAGAAACTGTTCAGGACGCCGGCGGTGAGTGGGTCGAGCGCACGTCGAAGCTGGAATTGCAGGAAAGTAAGGAGATCAAGAAATGAGCGCACTGAAGATGAATGGCACCTCCCTGATGGGCTTGGTGATTCGCATGGGCGCACTACTGGCTCTGGCACTTGGCGGCAATGCGGCCATGGCACAAGACAACGCGATCGAGTCGATCACGGCTAACCAGCAGGGCGCCAATATGGTGGTGAACATTGCCATGCGCAATGCCCCCACCAAGTTGCCGATCGGCTTTTCGATCACCAATCCGACCCGCATCGCGCTCGACTTTGGCGCCACGGTCAACGCCACGGGCAAGACCGCGCAAGACCTCAACGTGGGCGACCTGCGCGCGGTCAACGTGGTGCAGGCCGGGGAACGTACCCGCCTGGTCTTCAACATGAAACGCACTTTGAACTACGCCATGGCGCTCGATGGCAAGTCCGTCATCGTCACCATCGACGGCTCGGGCGGCCCTGCCCAGGCGGTCAACAGCGCCGGCCTGCCGGTCGCCACCCAGGTCGCACCGGCCGCGCGCCAGGTGCTCAAGGATATGGACTTCCGCCGCGGCGCCAACGGCGAAGGGCGGGTCGTGGTCGACCTGCCCAACAGCCAGGTCGCGGTCGACGTGCGCCAGGTCGGCAACACCGTGGTGGTCGACTTCATGAAGACGGGCCTGCCGGAGACGCTGCGCCGCCGCCTCGATGTCACCGACTTCGGCACCCCGGTAGCACTGATCACCACCGTGCCCCAGGGCGACAATGTGCGCATGACGGTGGAAGCGCGCGGCCTGTGGGAGCAGACGGTCTACCAGAGCGACACCCAGCTGGTCATTGACGTCAAGCCGATCAAGGAAGATCCCAACAAGCTGGTGCAGGGCAGCCAGGGTTACCGCGGCGAGAAAATCAGCTTCAACCTGCAAAACGTCGATGTGCGCTCGGCGCTGCAGGCCATCGCCGATGTGTCCGGTCTGAACATCATCACCAGCGAGTCGGTCAGCGGCAACCTGACCATGAACCTGAAAGAAGTGCCGTGGGACCAGGCGCTCGACGTGGTTCTGCAGGCCAAAGGCCTGGACATGCGCAAGAACGGCACAGTGCTGTGGATCGCGCCCAAGGAAGAGTTGCTGACCAAGGAAAAGCTGGAGCTCGAGCAGAAAGCCCAGATCTCCGATCTCGAACCCTTGCGCTCGGAAATTTTCCAGCTCAATTACCAGAAGGTGGAAGCCTTCCGCACCGTGTTCGGACTCGGCGCTGACGGCAGCCAGGGCGCCGGCGATGACCGCAACCGCGTGCTGTCCAAGCGCGGCAGCGCCATCACCGACAGCCGCACCAACCAGCTGTTCATTACCGATGTAGCGTCCAAGATTGAAGATATCCGCAAGCTCATCGCCAAGGTCGACGTGCCGTCCAAACAGGTGCTGATCGAAGCGCGCATCGTGCAGGCCAGCGACGGCTTCGGCCGCAGCCTGGGTGCCAAGATCGGCTTTGCCGACCTGCGCGGCGTGCGCGGCGGTGACGCTGGCTACCAGATCAGCGGTAATGAACGCATCGCCATCGGCGGTAACCAGTTGGGCGTCGGCCAGACCACCGGCCAGACCTCCGGCAACCCGTTCGACACGTCGAATATGGTCAATCTGCCGACCTCGGGCGTAGGCGGACAAGCTGCCGCGACCATCGCTGCCAGCCTGTTCTCGGCCGCTGCCAACCGCTTCCTGAATCTGGAATTGTCGGCGCTGGAAGCTGACAGCAAGGGCAAGATTATTTCCAGCCCGCGCCTGCTGACCGAAGACAAGAACATTGCCGTCATCGAGCAGGGTGTTGAAATTCCTTACCAGGCCCAGTCGACCGGCGTGGGCCAGGCGGCCCAGGTGCAGTTCAAGAAAGCCTTGCTGCGTCTGGAAGTGACGCCGCAGATCACGCCTGACGGCAATGTGATGCTGGAAGTGTCGGTAAATAATGACTCGCGCGGTGAGACCACCGCTGCCGGACCTGCCATCAATACCCAGCGCCTCAACACCAAGGTCATGGTTGAAAATGGCGGAACCGTGGTGCTGGGTGGCATTTACCAGCTGGACGAGTCGACCAATGAAGCGCGGGTGCCTTTCCTGGGCGACATTCCTGTTCTGGGCAATTTGTTTAAGACGACCAGCCGCAGCAACAGGAAGAGTGAGTTGTTGGTGTTCATCACCCCGAAAATCGTGGCCGACCGTATCACCACGCGTTAATACCTAATACTTGAAATCAGGATCAATCATGTTGCCGAAATCTATCTTCAGTCTGGCCAAACCGACGCGCCTGCTGCTGGGCGTTACCATGGCGCTCGCTCTGTCTGCGTGCGGCGGCGGCGGCGGCAGTCCGGGCGCGGTGCCGGGGCAAACGCCGGTGACGCCAACGGTTCCGGTCACCCCGACCGTCCCGGTCGTGACCGAACCTAGCATGACGCTGACGATCACCGATGGGGCCGGCGCTGCCATCAGTTCGCTGTCCGGCAACCAGACCGCTATCGTGCGCGCCAAACTGGTCGACGCCAGTGGCGTAGGTGCAGTCGATTCCCTGGTCAAGTTTACGGCGAGCGACGCCAGCCTGATCAAGTTCACGCCCGATTCCGGTTCGGCCAAGACCGATGCCACCGGCACCGCCGTGATCACGATTCAACCGGCCAGCGTGACCTCGGCAGGCGCCCTGTCGATTTCGGTCAGCGGCACCAGCGCGCTGACTGCCAAGTCGGCCACCAGCTCGAAAGTAATCTCGGTCGCGCCAGCTCCGCTGCTCCTGGGCACGCTGACGTTCGCCACCCCGGCGCCGGCCAAACTGCAGGCCTTTAGCACGATCGCCATCAATATCCCAGTCACTAGCGGCGGCCAGCCGGCCAATACGTCGACCGGACTGACGCTCTCCTCGCAATGCACTATCGACGGCACCGCCAAGATCGTGCTGGGCGCCCTGGCCAACGGCGTGCAAAGCGCAACCTACACCAACACCGGCTGCCTGCGCGGTACCGACACTGTCACTGCCGTGCTCGGCACCTCGACCCAGACCATCAGCCTGGGCGTGGATCCGGCCAATATCGGCACCATCCAGTTCGTCAGTTCCGATCTGGCCGGTGCGTCCATCGTGCTGCGCGGTTCGGGCGGCCTGGGCCGCAAGGAGTCGGCCCTGCTGACCTTCCGCGTGCTCGACCAGAACAACTCGGGCCTGTCGGGCGTGGATGTGACGTTCAAGGCCACCACCACCACGGGAGGTCTGACCGTGCTGCCTGCTGCCGGTACCTCCGATGCCCAGGGCTTCGTTACCACCACTGTATCGTCGGGCAACATCCCGACGCCGGTGCGGGTCGTGGCCGAGGCCTCGCGTAACGGGCGCCTTATCAGTGGTCTTTCCGATCAACTGACTATTTCGACAGGCTTGCCGGTCCAGCGTGGCATGTCGCTGAGTGCCGATTCCTACAATATCGAAGGCATGATGATCGATGGCACCACCGCGAATCTGACAATTCGCCTTGGCGACCAGTACGGCAATCCGATTGCCGACAACACTGCAGTGAGCTTCATCACCGAAGGCGGTGTCGTCGGTTCGTCCGATCGCGGCGCCTGCGTCACTGTCAACGGCGGCTGTTCGGTGCCGCTGCGCAGCCAGAATTTCCGCCCCCTCAATGGACGCGTCACTGTGCTGGCCTATGTGCAGGGCATTGAAGATTTCGTCGACTTGAACGGCGACGGCCAGTACAGCTGCGCCGATCCGATCGATGCCCAGGGCAACCGTCCTGCTGTGTATCGTCCGCTGGTCGATACCTGCCGTAGTGGCGGCGAGCCCTTCACCGATATGGCCGATCCCTTCCTGGACGCCGGTGTGCTGACGACGACGTCGAGTATCGGTACCGGCACGACCCTGGATGGCAGCTACGATCCGGCCAAAGGCGACTTGCCGATTCCATTTAATAACAATGTCTACGCCGCCACAGGCAATGGCAAATGGGGCATCAATTTCATCCGCGCCTCTGCTGAATTCACCTTCAGCGGCAGCGATGCAAAAATCGTGCGCCAGGTCTGCAGTCCGAGCGGTTGCCGTGACTGGGTTGAGGGTCCGCTTGGCGATGGCTTTGCGAACCAGTTGCCAGGCATGACCAGCACCGGCTGCACCCCGGGCAAGATTCAAAACGTCACGGTCCGAGTGTTTGATAGTCTCAATAACCCGATGCCTGTAGGTTCGAGCGTTGCCTCAGCCGACGCGAACAAACTCAGCGGAACTGTTCTGCCGGGCACGGTGGGCTCAAGTGTCACGGTGGGCGGAACGCTGCACAGCATTGATGTACGCGCCGCCGATGACTGCGCCCCCGGTTCGCTGCGTATCGTGGTGACTTCGCCCGGCGGCAAGACCTCGGCACCGTTCAGCCTGGTCGCCGTGGCTGCACCACCACCTTGAGTATTGGAAATATTTTCCTGGTAGGGTTGATGGGGGCGGGCAAGACAACCATTGGCCGCATCCTTGCCAGGAAGTTAGGAAAACGCTTCATCGATTCAGACCACGAGATCGAGGCCCGTACCGGCGCGTCGATCCCGTGGATCTTCGAGATTGAAGGCGAGGCCAGTTTTCGGCGCCGCGAGGCCGAGGTCATTGCCGATTTGAGCGCCCTGGACGGCATCGTCCTGGCCACCGGCGGCGGCGCCGTCCTCAGCGCCGCCAACCGCGCCCACCTCAAGCAGCGCGGCCGCGTGATCTACCTGCGCGCCAATGTCGCCAGCATCCTGATTCGCACCTCCCACGACAAGAACCGCCCCTTGCTGCAAACTGCCGATCCGCGCAAAAAGCTGGAGGAACTCACGGCCCAGCGCGAGCCGCTGTACCGCGAGATTGCGGACCTCGTCATCGACACCGGCCGACCTAACGTACAATCGATGGTGCAGACCATTCTGGCGCAGCTCGAGGCGTTGGAAAATTCCGGCGCCGGGCCTGCGCGCGCAGACCCTCCAGCAGCGATGACCGAACCAACCAGCAGCACCACCACCCTCAACGTCGACCTGGGCGAGCGCAGCTACCCGATCGCCATCGGCGCCGGCCTGCTGGGCGATCCGTCCCTGCTGCTGCCGCACATCGGCGGCGCGCGCGTCGCCATCGTCACAAACACCACCGTGGCTCCGCTGTACCTCGAGCGGGTGAGCGCAGCCCTGCGCACCGGGGGCAAGCAAGTGCTTGAAATCGTGCTGCCCGACGGCGAGGAGCACAAAAACTGGTCCAGCCTGATGCAGGTGTTCGACGCGCTGCTGGCCAACAAATGCGATCGCAAGACCACCCTGGTGGCGCTGGGCGGCGGCGTGATCGGCGATCTGACAGGATTTGCCGCCGCCAGCTACATGCGCGGCGTGCCCTTCGTGCAGATTCCTACCACTTTGCTCTCGCAAGTCGATTCCTCGGTGGGCGGCAAGACCGGCATCAACCACCCGCTCGGCAAAAACATGGTCGGCGC
>JAZKGU010000050.1:0-84715 GCA_040385745.1 Pseudomonadota bacterium | reverse complement strand
CCGACCGTAGCGTCCGCTACGGTCGGGCTCGTGTGCGAATGGAGGACCTGACCCCGGTCTGTCACCGGGTCTGTCACCGGGGCCTGTCACACTGCAGTATTGATGGCGCGATTGAGGGCGCGGCGCCAGCGCAGCAGGCCTGCGGAATAGGTGGCGAAATAACCGGCGACCAGTCCCATGCTCGGCAAGAAGAAGATGAAGTCGGTCACGCGCGGCGTGGGAAAACCCGTGCCCTGATTGGCGTAGATCTCGAAGCCCACGTACATCAGCGCCGCCACGAACTGCATGGCAATGACCAGGCCGAGGCGCGGGTTGGGCGTGAAGAAATAGCCTTCCTTGACCGTTTCAAATCTGGTCAGGCGCAGTCCCCAGATACCGTAGCCGATGCCGAACGCCACCCCCACCAGCAGCCACCCCAGCAGCGCCCAGTCACCCAGCAACTGCGAGGCCGGGACCAGCGCCATCGCGGTAAACGCGAGCAGGCCGGTGTAATGACGCTGCATGATCGAGCGCTGGCGCTTCATCATGGCGCGTACGCGGGAATACACGCGCCACACCAGCACGGGTGCAAGTAGAAGCAGGGCAATGGTGGAAATATCCATGGGGCTTGGGGTCGGTGCTTGTCGAGCTGTCATTGTAGCCTACCCCTGCGCGGTTTTGCCCCGTACCGGACAGGCTGCGAGACCGGTCTCATGGTAATGTCATTGCTTCAACAGGAGGAGTGACACATGCATCCCGTCCCATACCAGTTTCATCGCGCGCCCGATCCTGCGCCGATCGAAGAGCCCATGCCCGAGCCCTTCGACAACCCGCATCCGCACCATCCGCCGGTGCACCATCCGAACCACGACGATCCCGTGCCCGATCCGAAGCCAAGCATTCACTGACAGCGCCAGCGCTAATCGAACGCCCACGAATAGAGCACGTCGAGCGCGGTATTGGCGCCGGTCTGGAATTGCAGCGTGATCTTCGGATTGAGCTTGTAGCGCAGCTTGACCAGGCTCGATGCGCTGGTGGCGCCCTGCTCGAAGCTCAGGTAGGCGCGTGCCGACAGGCGCTTGCCCACCGTGACGACCGTGCTCTCGAGGCCCTTGGCCTGCGACAGCCCCAGCTCGTCTACACCCAGCGAATTGGCCAGGCGCGACTGGAAGCCGCCGCCCTTGCCGCCCAAGAGCGCGCCGGCCGCCGCGGTCAGCAGCCCGGCTTCGTTGCCTGCCACGCCCTCCATGCCATGTCCCAGCACCAGCCAGGCCAGCTTTTCACTGTCCGGCACATTCGGCGTCGAAACCAGCTTGGCCACGGGCGACTGCGCAGTCCCGCGCACTTCCACGCCCGCCTCGACATTGGTCTCTGTCAGCTGCTCGCCTTCCGGACGGCGGCGCACGGCGCGAATGTTCAGGGCCGGATTGTCGTACGGGCCGCTGAAGGTCAGGATGCCGCGTTCGATCGCCAGGTTCTGGCCGTAAGCCTTGTAGGTGCCATTGAGCGCGCGGATGGTGCCGTTGACGCGCGGCGCACGCCCGCCCGCTGTGCGCAGCCGCACCGTGCCACCGAGTTCGGCGTCGATGCCCATGCCACGCAGGCGGAAGGCGTCGCCCAGGTCGGCCTCGATATCGGCGTTGAGCGCCATCCCCGCGGCCGGCGCCGCCTTGCCGTTGCTGCCCGGCTGGGAGCGGCCCAGGACGATCACGTCGTCGGACAAGGTAGGGCGGTCCTGGGGCGCCAGTTCGATCAGCGCGCGGTCGGCGCGGAATTTGCCATCAAGCTCGAAGCGCTTGGCGTCGCGCACCAGCGTACTGCTGCCGCTGATGACCAGGGTGCGGTCGGGCCGCGACAGTATCTCGAGTTTTTCGGCCACCAGCTTCAATTGCATGCTTGCCTCGCCTTCGGCGAAGCGAATGAAGCCGTCGGCGTTGGCGCGGCCCTGGGGGCCTTCGAACGCGAGCTTTTGCAGCTGCATCTGGTCGCCCGTGAGCAGCGCGCGCAGTTCGCCATTGCGCAGCCTGACGCCTTGTTCGGTCCAGCGCACTGCCAGCTTGTCGCCGCTGATATTGCCGTTGAGGGTAGGCGTGCCAATAGTGCCGCCACCGGTCAGGGCCAGCTTCAAGACCCCGTCGAGCTCCAGGCCAGGCTGGCCGCTCAGGGGCGCCAACCATGCCACCGAGCCCATGTCGGCATTGGCGCTTAGTTTGAGTGGGCTGGCGTTGGTAATGCGGCCCTGCACCAGCTGCGCGGTAGCGTCGATGCGGGCCTGGCCGGCGCGCGTGCCGTCCAGCTGGACCTGGGTGCGCAGGGCGCCGCCGCTGATGTCTGCGCGCAGGTCGAGCATACGCAGGCCCAGCACCACCGGCACCTCGGCGCCGACGATCAGATCACCTTTTTCGCGGAACACATGCACCATGCCGGTCAGCGATGGCACGCCGCCGCTGGCAGGCGCCTGCATGTCGACCTGCCAGTCGCCGCCGAGCGAAAGATCGCCAGACAGGTTGTTGCGAATCGGCGCCGAGAACTGCGCCAGGTAGATCAGCGGCACCCCGGCAGCGCTTCCCTTGCTGCTCCAGCGCGTCCCGCTCTTGTCGAGCGACTGCAGGTTGATGCTGCCGTCGGGCAGGCGCAGCACTGCATTGCGCACGGCAACGGCCTGCGGCTTGAGCAGCCCCACGGCGCCAGTGCCGGGCGGTGCGGTGATGCTGACCGGGACCGGGGCCTGCAGCGCGAAGGCGTAGCGCCCCTTGTTCTGCAGGCTGGCGACCGTGCCGCTCCAGATATTGCCGTTCCAGCCGCCACTGATTTCGCCACTGGCGTCAAAGGCTTCCCCGCGCGCTGCCATGCGCATGGTGTGGGCGCCGCGGGTGCCGCTGGTTTGCAGGCGCGCGCTCGCGACGCGCTTGTCGAGATTGACGTAGTCGGTGAGTTCAAGTTCGCTCACCAGCGGATCGGCAGCACCGCGACCGGCGCCCAGGGTGGCGCTGGCGCGCAGCGACTTGATCTGGTGCTGGCCGAACAGCTTGAGGTTCTGGCCTTCCAGTGCGCTCGTCAGCGAGGGCAGCTCGCGGGTGCCGGACAGCGTGCCCGCGCCCTTGAGCACGCCCGCAAAATTCGGTCCCAGCGCGGCCAGCTGGGGCGCGTCGATGCGCCATTCCAGAACGTCGCTCACGGCGCCGAAGCTGCCCTTGGCGGCGACTACGTTGGAGCCAAGGTGAAGGTCGATGTCGGCCTTCGAAATATGCTTGGCGTCGGCCGCCAGTCGGGCATGTCCCCACAAGGGCGACTTGGCCAGGGTCGAGTCCTTGAGCACCAGGTCCAGCGTGCCCTGCATGCCATCGCCCAGGCGTCCGGCGGCGTCAAAACTGGCGTTGATGCTGCCGGGCAGGAAGGCACCGAAAGCGGCTGGGTTGACACGCTGGGCGGTGCCGCTGGTCTTGATTTCGACACGGCGCGGCCCATCCTTGACGCTCGGCGCGGCCAGCCATGCTTCGCCGCTGGCGCGCAGCGCGCTGTCGTTGGCCTTGCGCGCTTCGGCGACCCATCCCAGGCCATTGGCATTGATCACAAAGCTGGTACGCGGCGCCTGCATGCTGCCGCTGATGACGCCATTGGCCGTGACTGCGCCATACAGATCGGCGCGCAGTGCGCCCAGCTGGCGGCCCTCGGCCTTCCACGTCAGCTGCTCGCCCGGCAGGCCAAAGCTGCCGCGAAGATCGAGCGCATTGGCGCCCAGCGCCAGTGTGGCGGCCACGCCCGTGACATGTTTGGCGTCGGCGTTAAAACGTCCCTTGCCCGACAACGGCTGGTCGAACAGGCGGCTCGGGCGCAGTTTGAAATCGGCGCCCAGCTTCCAGGCCGGAACCATGCTGCCGGCCAGATTGATGTCGGCATTGAGGTCGGCCTTGGGGTAATCGCCGAAAGCGGCCGGGTTGAATTTACTGGCGCTGGCGCTCAGTTTGAAATCGCGGTTGCCGTCAAGGCCGGCTGCACCGGTCACGCGCACGCTGCCGGCGCCTGCCACCAGGCGCGCCTGCTGCAGCGTGACCAGCTGGCCGGTGAGGGTGGCCTCGGCATCGAGGCGCATGCCCGCTTCGGCCAGTTGCGCCACCACCGTTTGAGTAGCGCCCTGATTGGCCAGGCGAATGTCGCCGGCAATTGCGGTTGTCTTGATGCGGCTGTGGATCTGCTTCAGGTCGAGGCGATCTGTGTGCAGCACGAAGTCCGCCACCCCCAGGCCGGCATCGGTCGGGGCGCGCTTGAGGGTGCCCTTGCCGGTGAATTTTCCGGCCCCGCCAAAGTCCATCACGACGCCGTCGAACACCAGCGCCGACAGGTTGCCGCCCAAATCGCCGCGCAGCGCGCGCAGGGGCAGCAGCTGCTTGTCGATGGTGCCGATAGGTCCCTGATTTTCGACGTTGGCGCTGCCTTTGATCGTGCGGTCGGCGCCGATGCGCCCGGCGATCGTGACGGTCAGATCGGCGGTGGGGAGGGCGGGGTGAAAGAAGCCGGGGTTGAGATTCTTGCCGTTGATGGCCATGGCGCGCAGGGGCACCGGATCAAATGGCGACAGCGTGAACATGGCGTCGCCGACCGCTTTGCCCGACTGGCCGCTGGCGCTGATCTGGGTGGTGGTCAGGTCGCCCGTGGCGCGCATGGCCAGGCTGGCGGCCGGCTGGCCCTTGGGTACTAGCTGGGTCAGGCTGGCGCTGGCGTCGAGCTTGAACGGCTTGGTGGCACCGATGCTGCCGTCGGCCTTGGCATAGCCCCACGGCGTGATGGCGCTGGCGCCGCGCAGTTCCCATTTGAGCTTGTTGCCTGCTAAATCGAAGCGCACGTCGGCGATGGTGGTGCTCACACCCTTGTTCGCCATGACGACCTTGTTGATGCGCGCGTCATTGATTTCGAGCGTAAACGGCGGCGCCAGCGATACCGGCATTTTGGCCGGCTCGCCCTCCTTGAGCGCATCCATGCGCAGGCTGGCCACGTGCAGGTGGTTGATCGCAATGCCGCGGCTCAGGTACTGGAAGGGCGACCAGTCGATCGTCACGTCTTCGGCCGTCATGAGCTGCTCGGGGCTGCGGAAGGTCACCTTGGCCATCTGCATGCGGCCGTACAGGGAACCCTTGACGCCGGTGATGGCGACGTTGCCGCCGCTGGCGCGCGCCACCTGGTCGGCCAGCGACTGCAGGGTCGATTCGCGGCCCAGGTACCAGTAGCCGGTGGCGAGAATGGCCCCGGTTACTGCCACGCCGATGGCGACCCGCTTTGGCCAGCGGCGGCGCCGCGCTGGCGCTGCCTGCGGATCGGTTGGGGGAGTGCTTGCTTGGTTCATCAGAAAGTAAATCCCAGCGAGAAGTGCAGACGCGCTTTTTTGGTGGCCTGACCGTAGGCCACGTCCACATTGATGGGGCCGACGGGGCTGCGCCAGCGCGCACCCACGCCAAAGCCCGACTTGGGCTTGAGGTCCTTGATCGAATCGGCGGCGTTGCCGGCGTCGTAGAACACGGCCACGCCCCAGGGCGGCTTGAACCAGTATTGGTATTCGGCGCTGCCGGTGAGCAGATAACGCCCGCCGGTAATCGCGCCCGCTTCGGGTACGCCGAGCTCCTGGAAGCCGTAGCCGCGCACCGACTGGTCGCCGCCGGCGCGGAACAGAAAGGTCGAGGGCACGCCGGCTTTTTGTTTGGAGGCCAGCGCGCCCACTTCGGCGCGCAGCACCAGTGTCGATATCGCCGACAGCGGCTTGTAGTAGATGCCGCGCGCGGTGGCGCGCAGGAAGCGCTCGTCGGTCAGCACAGGCAATATGGCGCCGCCCACCTGAGCGTTGAGCACATAGCCGGAGGTGGGCAGCAGCAAGCTGTCGAGGCGCCGCTTGGTCAGGCTGTAGGTAAGCGGCACGCTTTGCGAACGGCGGTCGACCAGGCCGTTAATGGAGCGCTGCTCGCTCAGGTATTCGAGCGTGAGGCTGCGCTCGAGCAGGGGCGTGCCCCAGGTGCGGCGCGCGGCGACCGTGGCCACCGTGGTCACTTCGCCCTGCAGGTCGTTGCGTTCGACCCCGGCGCCAAAGCTGTCGTTGTAGCCTTTCGGCGTCGTGGGGAAGTAGAAGTCGGCGCGCGCGCTCTGGCGCTTCTGCTCGAACAGCAGATTGCTCTTCATGCGCAGCCCGAACACGTTCAAGTCGTCGTAGGCCAGCTGGGCGCGGGCGCCGGTGTTGGTCGAATAACCCAGGCCAGCGGCGACGTTTTTCTGCTCCATTTCGGTGACCCGCACCAGCACCGGCAGCGTCACCGGATTTTGCGGCGGTGGTTTCGGCGCGGCGCGCTGTTCTTCGGTCAGATTCTCGATGTCCTCGTCGAGCGACGCGGACATGTCGGCCGACACTTCCACGCTCTTGAAGTAGCCGGTGTCCTGCACCTTGGCCTGCAGGGCCTGGAGCGCCGCTTCGCTGTACTCGGCGCCGGGCTTGATTTGATTGAGGTTGGTGATGATGGTGGGCGAGTAGCGCCGCAGTCCTTCGATCTTCAGTTCGCCCAGGCGCGCCTCGGGTCCGCTGTCGAGCACCACGCGCAGCAGCGCAACGCGCGAGTCGGGATCGACGACGGCGCTCGATTCGGTGAGCTGGGCGCGTGGAAAGCGGGTCTGGATGACCTGGCGCAGCAGGCCGCGCTTGGCGCCTTCCCAGTCGGCCTGGCGAAACACCCGGCCCACGGGCAGGGCCCAGCGATTGCGCAGTTCGGTCGCGTCGTAGGGGCGCGCATCGGGGCCGACCGGCTCGAAGCCCTGCAGAACCAGGTCGATGTCGCCCACCAGGGTGGCCTGGCCCGGGTCGACCAGCACCCGCGCCACCGGCACCGCGGTGCGGGTATCGAGGCCGGAGCTGATTTTCGGAGAATAGTAGCCTTCGGTGGCGACCAGCACGCGCGCCTGCTCGGGCGCGTCGCGCACCAGGCGTTGAAGTTGAGCCTGGTCCAGGCGCGGGTTGCCGCGCCAGCGCACCAGGTCCAGATTGTTTTGTAAAAGCTCGTCGAGCCGCCCTGGAGCCTGGATGTCGACGCTGTAATTGAAGCCCTGCGCAGACGCGGGAGTGGCGGCCAGCATGGTCAACACCGTGGCCGCAATCTGTGCCAAAATTCGTGCGCGCCTGTGCGCTTGCGATGCAGTAGCTGCTGGACTTGCGAGAAACATGGTGCTCCGTAGTGGAAATGCTCGACGCATCTTACCGGAATGGCAAATTTGATGGCGAACGTCTAATTCATTGGAAAATAATAATATGCACCTCGCCGACACTGCCCTGGTCCTGTTTAGCGGCGGCCAGGATTCGACCACCTGCCTGGCCTGGGCCCTGGAGCGCTACGCCCGGGTCGAAACCATTGGATTCGACTACGGCCAGCGCCATGCCATCGAATTGAGCGTGCGCCCCGGCGTGCTGACGGCAATGCGCAGCATGAACGCGCAGTGGGACGCGCGCCTTGGCGAAGATCACATGGTCGATCTGTCCGTGCTTGGCAAAATTTCCGATACCGCCCTGACCAGCGAAGTTGCCATCGCCATGCTGGAAAATGGCCTGCCCAACACCTTCGTTCCTGGCCGAAACCTGCTGTTCATGACGGTCGCCGCGACGCTGGCCTACCGGCGCGGCCTGAACGTGCTGGTGGGCGGCATGTGCGAGACCGATTTCTCGGGCTATCCCGACTGCCGTGACGATACCATGAAGGCGCTGCAGGTGGCCCTGAACCTGGGCATGGCCACGCGCCTGAAGCTGGAAACCCCGCTCATGTGGATCGACAAGAAGCAGACCTGGCAACTGGCGCACGACTGCGGTGGCGAGGCGCTGGTCAGCCTGATCCGCGAACAGACCCACACCTGTTACCTTGGCGAACGCGGCACCCTGCATTCCTGGGGCTATGGCTGCGGCAGCTGCCCGGCGTGCGAACTGCGCGCCAACGGCTACCTTCAGTATGCCAACGCCGGCGTTGCGCTGGCCTGATATGCGCCTTGCCCTGCTTACGGATATTCATTCCAACCGCGAAGCCTTCACTGCCTGCCTGGCGCACGCGGCCAAACAGGGCGCGGACCAGTACGCCTTCACGGGGGATTTTGTAGGCTATGGTGCCGATCCGGCCTGGGTGATCGCGACGGTGCAGCGCTACGTCATGCGCGGGGCCATCGTGGTGCAGGGCAATCACGACTATTCCGCCACGCGCGGTGCGCTGCCGAGCATGCATCAAGAGGCGCGCGAGGTCATCGAGTGGACCCGCGCCCAGCTATCTGACGAACAATTGCAGTTCCTGGCGGACTTGCCGCTCACGCGCGAAAAGGACAAGATGCTGTTCGTGCATGCCAGCGCGTATGAACCGCAACGCTGGGAGTACGTGACAGGCACCGAGGAAGCCGAACGCAGCCTGGCGGCCACGGATTGCCAGATGGTGTTTTCCGGCCACGTGCATCAGCCTTCGCTGTTCCGGCGCGCAGACGACGGTCGCATGAGTTCCACCTTGCCAGTATCGGGGGAGCCGGTGGCGCTGCAGCGCGAGCACCAGTACCTGGTGATTGCTGGCTCGGTGGGGCAGCCGCGCGACGGCAATTGCAGTGCCTGCTACGCCATCTATGATGACCAAGCTTGCGCGCTGACCTATTTCAGGATTCCGTACGACCACGGCTCGGCCGCGCGCCGGGTGATAGCAGCGGGACTGCCGATCGTGTTCGCCATGCGGCTCATCGAGGGGATATGAAAAAGCCGGCATATATGCCGGCTTTTTTATGCTGAATGTGCCGACCTCAGGCAACCACTTCCTGCTGGGCCTTCAGGCGCTTGTTCTTGCTGCGGCTGGCGAAGTACCAGAAGATCGCCAGCGGGATCAGGATCGGCAGCAGCAGCGGGGAGATGGCCAGGGCAAGTACCACGGCGCCAATCGCCAGGCCCACCATCAGCAGCACGCCAACACTGGCAAACACCACTGTGAGCACGATCCCGACCAGAACCAGCGCTACGAAGCCGATCAGCAGGCCGCCACCGGCCACGGCCAGGCCGAACAGGGCGCCCAGCGGGCCTTCGAGTTCGTCGTCGCCAAACACAAAGTGCATGTCATGGGTGTCGATCGCCATGGCGTCCCATACAACCATGGCAAGGATAAACAGGATGACGTAGGGAGCGATCTTTTTCATGACTTGGCCTCTTTGTGTTGGCAGTTGGTATGACTGCACTGTAGCGCCGGCTGTATGCACTGGCCATCCGATTGCGACAGACTGCAATTTTGACGGGTCGAATGGTCACAATGCCATGCCAGGGCCCTTGTTGCACCACGCTGACGGCGCCCACCTTCCGCCTTGAAGTTTCGATCACATTGCCTATACTGAATCCCTCGACAATCGGATGGGGATTCTTATGCAATTCGTTTATTACCCTGGGGATCATCTTGCCTATTCGGGATTCGGGGACATTGCCCAGCAGCTGCGCAAGCTGCTCAGCGGCGGCGGTCCCAAGGGGCCGCCTTCGGCGCCACCGGCAATTCCGCCGATCATCATCAACCCCTACAGCTACCAGACGCCGGCGCCAGCCATCGATCCGCGCATCACGCCGGTCGGTCCGCCGCTCGAGCCGCCGCCGTGCCCCAGCTGGCGCATGTAGGCCCGTACCCCTGAACCCGCCCGCTGGCGGGTTTTTAGTTTCTGACGCAAGGCGCAAGCGTTGGAAAGCGTCTAGTCCGTGCGTTCTCTGCCCGTCAATTCCATTACAATTCGTCTATTCATCAGCCACTCCGAAACCCTCCAAAAATGACGCAAGACCACACCATTGATTCCCCCGAAGACACGCTGGACCCAGCGGATGACAACGCCCTGGTGCAGGAGCCGCGCCTGTGGCAGGGCATGGGCTGGACCGCCAAGGTCATCAAGAACGAAGACGACGAGGGCTGGGCCGTCGCCATGATCAAGGATGGCGAGCCCGAGCCGGCGCTGGTCGGTCCCTGGACCATGGGGCGCGACAAGAAAAACCCCAAGCCGCTCGATACGCCGGCCTTCCATACGCTGGTCAAGACCGCCAACGAAGTCCTGCGCCGCCACGAGCAGCAACTGCACGCGATGTTGCACAAGAGCACTGTCGTGGCAATCAATGGCACGGAAATCAAGGTGACGCTCGACATCGTGCCCGATGAGGATCATCCCTACGCCACTATGACGGCGCTCGACCGGGACGGCGAACAACTGGCCCAGGTACGCTTGCCCGCCAACTTCAAGCTTTCGCCCGCCAGCGCGACGCAGTGGATAGAAAACGACTTCCGCAACCCGTGCTGACCTGATAGTATTTCCCGAGTGCATTACTTATTGGATACACATTGGGAAATTTGATGGAAAGCCGGCTACAGCGACTTGAGGCAGTGCAGGCGATGTTGCTCGGCATCGGGCATATTTCGACGAGCTGCAGCGACATCACCGAATTCGTGGGGGCGGTGCACCGTGCCCTGGGCCGCATCATGTACGCGGCCAATTTCTATGTGGCGCTGAGTAACCGTGAAGATGGCACGGTCCAGTTCGTCTACTTTGTCGACGAGGTCGATCCGCCCATCGATCCTGCCGAAAAAATCACCCTGGCCTCGCCCGACCAGTCGCCCACCGCCTGGGTCATTCTCAACCGCCGCAACCTGGTGATGACCGCGGCCGAAAACAATGAGCGCACCAACGACCAGGGCAATGCCTGGGGCAGCGGCAGCACCGCCGAACACTGGATGGGATGCCCGCTGCTGGATCACCAGCACGAAGCGCTTGGCGCCATCGTAATCCAGAGCTATTCGCCCGAACACACCTACAGCGATGAAGACCAGGCCCTGTTCAACCTGATTGCCAGCCATGTGTCGAACGCGCTGCAGTCGCTGCAAAGCAAGGACCGTCTTGAACGCGCGGTCCAGGAGCGCACGGTCGAGCTGGCGCGCGAGGTGACCGAACGCAGCCGCGCCGAGCACATCCAGCACGCGCTGTTTGAAATCGCCAACCTCTCGGCCTCGGCCAACGATGCCAAGGCCCTGTCGAAACGCCTGCATGAAATCATCAGCGACCTGGTGGTGGCCGAGAATTTTCTGATCGCGCTCTACCATCCCGACACCCACGACATCAGCATCCCGTATTTTGTGGACCAGATGGATGCGGTGGCGCCGACCCCGCGTTTCGATTACGGCATCGGCATGAGTTCTTACGTGCTGGCGACCAAAAAAGCCAGCCTGCACGATGCCGCCAGTTTTGCCAGCCTGATCGAGCAGGGGCTGATCCGCGAACCGCTCGGTAACGTCAACATCGCTAGCTGGATCGGCGCGCCCATGCTGATCAACGAGCAAGCCTACGGCGTGATCATCGTGCAAAGCTATAACCCGGCCATCGTCTACACCCAGGCCGATCTCGACCTGCTCGCCTTCATGGCCAGCCATGTGGCGGTCGCGATTGCGCGCATGCAGGCCGACCGCGCCATCCGCACCGCCAAGGACAACCTGGAGCAGCAGAATGCGGCGCTGGAAGCGGCCATGGGGGCGCTGCAGGAGGCCCAGTCGGAGCTGGTGCGCCAGGAGAAGCTGGCCTCGCTGGGACGCCTGGTGGCAGGCGTGGCGCATGAGATCAATACCCCGCTGGGCATTTGCGTCACCGCCACCAGCCATCTGGTGCAGGAGCTCAAGCTCACGCGCGAAGAACTGGCGGCGGGCGAGATGACCGAGGAAACGCTGCAGCAGTTTTTCGAGATCATCGATCAGTCGCTGCGCATCATGACCACCAATACCCAGCGTGCAGCAGCGTTGGTGCGCAGCTTCAAGCAGGTGGCGGTGGACCAGTCATCGGACGACATCCGCAGTTTCAATTTGAAGAGCTACCTGAACGAAGTGCTGCTATCGCTGCAGCCCAAGCTCAAGGGACGGGTGGTAAAAGTACTGGTCGAGTGCGCCGACGACGTGCAGATGGAGAGTTTTCCCGGCGCGGTGTCGCAGATCGTCACCAACCTGGTGATGAATTCGCTGGTGCATGGCTTCGAAGACGAGCAAGGCGGCACCATTACGATTCGGGCCGCGCTGGACAATGCGATGGTGCACTTCGATTACAGCGACACCGGCGCCGGCATGGACGCGGCCACGCTGGCGCAGCTGTTCGACCCCTTCTTCACCACCAAGCGCGGGCAGGGCGGCAGCGGCCTGGGTGCGCATATCCTGTACAACCTGGTCACCGGTCCACTGGGCGGCACTGTCAAGGTGGACAGCGCGCCGGGCGCGGGCTTGCACTACCGGATGCGCTTTCCGCAGAACCGGCGCAAGGCGCGACTTAGTCCGGCCAGCGCTGGTTGATCTCCTCGGCCTTGTCGATATTGGCGATCAGTAGTTCGACATAATGCGGGTCAAGGTGGGTGCCGGCCACTTCGCGCATATGCGCCAGCACCTGTTCCATCGGCCAGGCATCCTTGTAGCAGCGTTTGTGGCTGAGCGCATCGAACACGTCGGCCACCGCCACGATGCGCGCGTACATGTGGATCTCGTCGCCCTTGAGCCCTTGTGGATAGCCGCTGCCGTCATACTTTTCGTGGTGCTGGTGCGCGATCACGGCGGCCGCCTTCAGGATCGGCCGCTGCGAGCCATTCAGGATCGCCTGGCCCACCGTCGGATGCTGCTTCATGATTTCCCACTCGGCCTCATTGAGCCTTCCGGGCTTGAGCAGCACCGCGTCAGGCGTGGCGATCTTGCCGATGTCGTGCATTGGCGCTGCATGCAGCAGTACCGCTGTTTCTTCTTCGGGCAAACCGCAGGCCCTGGCCAGCATGCGGCACACCTGCGCCATGCGCCGCACATGGTTGCCCGCTTCGGCCGAACGCGATTCGACCACGTCGCCAAGACGTAAAATCAGCTCGGCCTGGGTATCGGTGATCTCCTGGTTCAGGAGGATATTGTCGAAGGCGATGGCCACGCCGGAGCAGAACACCTGCAGCAGCTGCGCATCGATTTCCGAGATATCCTCGACTCCTTTTAACACCAGCAGTGACGCCTTGCCGCTGCTGTTGGGGAAGTAGCCGACGTAGGTGTCGCCGTGCAGGCGCGAGATGCGGTTGCTGCGCGCGTCGTCGAGCTGGGAGATCAATTCGGGACCGAGCACGCTGGCGCCCAGGTCGCCGATCTGGGCCAGCACTTCGTAATGGGATTCGCCCGTGATCAGGCTGACGCCAGCCACGCGCAGCAGAACGCTGCGCTCCAGGCGCAGCAAGGCCACCACCTGTTGCAGCAGGCCGCTGGCAAAATCCTTGAGATTACGCTGCTGAAAAATATGGGCCGAGGCTGCGATCACCCGTTCCAGGCCTTCGCGATAGCTTACCTGGGTCCGGCGCGCTTCTTCCACCTTCATGATGTCGCGGTAGGCGCGCAGGGCGGCAAAGGTGGTGGTAAACAGCTTGGTGCGATCGAGTTCGGTTTTTTCTTTGTAATCGTTGATGTCGTAATTGACGATCACCCGCTCTTCCGGCGCCTGGCCGGGCTGGCCGGTGCGCAGCACAATGCGGGTGAACTGGTTGCCCAGGTCTTCGCGCATCCAGCGCGCCACTTCCAGGCCGCTGTCTTCCTTCTCCATCACCACGTCCAGGAACACCAGCGCGATGTCGGGCTCGCGCGCCAAAATTTCCTTGGCTTCGGCGCCGTTGTACGCGTGCAGGAAGGACAGGGCGCGGTCGTCGAGCCGGAAGCGGCTCAGCGTGAGCTTAGTGATGTCATGGATGTCGGGCTCGTCATCGACCAGCAATACCTTCCAGGGGGCCAGCTTAGGCGCAGCCGATGACAGAAAAGACATGAGTACGTATTCCGATACCGTTGTTGCCAGCCGACCCATTCGACTGACAGGCGCCCCTTGCAGACCAGACGCGTCTCGTCGATTGTAGTATGCGCCACGGGTATTAACAACAGGCAATACCGAATGCGCTCGCATGGACGCAACAGAAGCGATTCACAAAATGTTCTATGTGTAACTATGCGTAGAGTCGTTGACAGCGCTCGCAAAAGAAGCTGCGCCGGTTGCTGCGCCCGAGGTGGCGCTTTGTATAGGGAATATTGCAACGGGGGCAAGTGGTTTTTGCATGCGCCAGCCAGTGCTGCTTGAGAACAAATTGCTTCTTCCACGCCAAAAAATCGAAGCTGTACTCGCGCGCCTGCTCGACCAGGGCGCGCAACTTGGGCGCCGGCAGTTGGCCCACCGTCGAGAGTGGATGAACGCGAATCCGAAACAGCACTTCATTCTTGATGATGTTGCCCACGCCAGCGAAAATATCCTGGTCGAGCAGGGCGTCGCAGGCCAGCATGTCCGGGTTGGCGCGCAGTTTTTTGCGTGCAAGTCTGGGATCCCAGGTGGGCGACATGACATCGGCCCGCCAGTCATAGGCGGCATCGAGGTCGGCATCGATCTGACGTACTGAACAGGCGTAGAAATTGAGCTCGCTGCCGTCGCTCATCTGCAGCGACAGGCGCGGCGGACTGTCCTTGCGCTCGTCGATGCGATAGCTGCCGAACAGAAGGAAATGGATGCGCAGGGCGGTCCTGGGCAGTTCGATCAGGAACTGCTTGCCGAAGGTGCGCAGCGAGACGATTTTTTGTCCAGTCAGCGCCTCCAGGTCGACCGCCTTGGTGTTGCCTTCGGCACGGGCAATCCTGCGCCCCTTGAAACGCACGCTATCTTCTCGCAATATAACCAATGATGGACCTTCCGGCACGGCTGACCTCCTTTTGCCATGATTCTGGAGTGAAAATCCGAAATGGGGTGTGCGTGGCCTAACAAACGGATACAAACTGATGAAGAAATGGCACTGGTGGAGAAAGAAAATGGGCGTATATTGGTTAGTGAAACTATTTTTCCATTGAAAGGAAGAGTTATGAAACCCCTGTTTCAACATGCCCTGGGTGCTGCTCTGCTGTTGGCTGGCGCCGGCGCGATGGCTGCGCCTCTGGCGACGGTCACCTTTGCCAACCCGACCAGTTTTTCGGATGTCCCCGACACCACCACTGAGCGCGAGGAAGTGTTCAAGGAACTGGGCGACCATTTCGGGCGCCTCGCGGCCAAGCTGCCGGCCGGGCAGGAACTCACCGTCGAAGTACTCGATCTCGACCTCGCAGGTCGCGTGTATCCGGCGCGTTACTCGGCCCGCGATTTGCGCATCCTGAAGGGCGCCGCCGATTGGCCCCAAATCAAGATGCGTTACACCATCAGCGAAGGCGGCAAGGTAGTGCGCCAGGGTGAAGAGCGCTTGTCGGACATGAATTACCTCAATCGGCACAATCGTTACCGCGGCGACGAAACGCTGCGGTACGAAAAGCTCATGCTCGACGACTGGTTCCGCGAGCGCATCGTGGCGCGTTGATCGGCGCTTGCGCTGCACCAAGGGCGGACGCGTAACAGCGCAGCCGCCCTTTTTTGCGCCCGAAAAAAAGCCCGGTTCTCACCGGGCCCCGAAGCAGGCACTGCCACCTGCATGTCCTTGCAAGGTCTGCGCCAAATTTTTCAGCTTACTTCTTGATCTCGAACTTGTGCATATGCTTGATCGGCTCATTGATCTTGTAGTCGGACGGCACCGTGAACAGGGCTGGCGCCGGCTCCTCGCGCTTGAGCGAGGCCAGGCGATAGGTACGATCGCCGGTACGCGGATCGCTATGCTTGGAATAAACCGTGACTTGCAGGTCCGGTGAATACCAGGTCTCGGTGGAGACGATGATCGGGTTCTTGTTGCCGATCTCGCCCGCCGGGATTTCGTAGCTGCGCATTTTGCCCTGCGCCTTGACACCGTCGATGTCCTTGCTGCCCAGGTCCTTGTTGCTCACATTCCTGGACCACTTGCTGTCGCCAAAATGGCCGGCCATCATCGGTCCCATGCGTTCCAGAACATCCAGGCCCGCCATGGTCTTACCGTCCAGGCCGTTGGCCAGGCGGATACGCACATCTTCACGAATCTGCTTGCCCGGTTCGCCATCCTTGCGTTCGATACGCTTGACGATGATGTGTTCGCCGTTGGGACCCTTGCGCACTTCTTCGCTGTACTTGCCCTTGTCCAGGTCGGCACGCATTTTTTCACGCAGCGCATCGCGCTCGGCATGGGCCTTGTCGCGGATCACCGCAGCGTCCGCGCGCGCCTTGTCGCCCATGGCGCGCAGATCGCCGATCGGGCCGATCTTGGTGGCGGTCCTGGTCTCGGGATTGAGGATATAGGTGCTGCCTTCGACGCTATCGCGGATCGTCACGGTTCTGACCTTGCCGTTGTCGTCGCGTACTTCCTGGCGCGTGCGCCCGGCGCTGTCACGATAGTTAAGGGTGCTCGACGATTTGGTGATCTGGTTGCCGTCGCCCAGGGTGTGCTGGCGTTCGGTAATCGCTTCGCCGCTGTATGGGGCGTTTTTGACGACCCTGCCCCGCAGCAGCGAGCCGCTGAAATTCATGTGGTCGAAGCCGCTCATGACATGGGTGGCGTCGCCGTTGCGTACCACTACGTGTTCACGCACC
The DNA here is from genome assembly GCA_040385745.1 of Pseudomonadota bacterium. Taxonomy (GTDB): domain Bacteria; phylum Pseudomonadota; class Gammaproteobacteria; order Burkholderiales; family Burkholderiaceae_D; genus Telluria_A. Next base: position 68,236 of record JAZKGU010000050.1, on the reverse strand, counting down.
TGCTTGTCGTCGCCGTTGTCGAACGAGCCGGCCTCGAAGGCCACGTTCGGTTCGGTCGCCAGCGCCAGTGCGGGGGCAAATGCGCCTGCCAGCAGGGTAGCGAGCAAAATCTGTTTGGTATTCATGTCATCCTCTTGTTAGTGTTGTGGCGAAAAACTAGGGTAGTGAAACAAGGCGCAGGGCCAGCGGCGAACCGTCGGCGCCCACCAGCATTTCGGCGCGGACCGACTCGCCCGCGTTCTCGGGGCTGACCGCCACTCCGAGCGCGTCGAGTTCGGCACGCGGCACTTCGGTCTGCACCATGCGCGGCGAGGGCTCCTGTTCGATACGCTCCATCGAGGTCAGTGCAATGAAGTCACCGCCGTCGAGCGCAGCGCTGGCGTCGCTGCGCAGCGGCGCGTGCATGGTCAGCACCAGCGCCATCACCGCCACCAGTGCGGTGCTGCCCACCCCGCCCGCCAGACCCCATTGGGCCGGCGACAGCAGCTGGTACCAGCGCCGCTTTGGGTAGGCTTTGGCGAAAGCTGCCATTAATTCTTTCTCCACCCCTTTGGGGGCGTCCTGGGTTGCCATCGCCCGGCGCAGGGCGTCGAAGGAATCGGCAGTAGCGTAATCGCGGTAGTCGTGCATGCTCATTTTCTCAACCCTTGTGTCTATTGCATGGCGCCGATAGGAACCTGGCGGTGCGCCGCCAGCCGTTTGGCCAGTGCTGCACGTCCGCGCGACAGGCGCGATCGGACGGTCCCGATATCGACCTGGCAGATTTCGGCGATCTCCAGGTAGGACAGCTCATGCATTTCAAACAAAATGACAACATCGCGATAGTGCGGGGCCAGCATGCCGATGGCGCGCCTGACCTGTTCCGCCACTTCCTCGCCCAACAGTCGGCGCAGCGGCTCGGCTGCCTCGCTGCCCACTTCAATCTCGTCGCTCTCGCCCTCGTCCTCATCGCCGCCGGCGGCCAGAGCCTGCTCGCGCTGGCGTGGCGCCTCGTGCTTGAGGATCAGCTTGCGCGCGACCCCAAACAGAAAGTTGGGCAGGGCGCCGCGCAGCGGGTCAAATTTAAAACTGTCGGTCAGCAGGCCCATGAACACCTCTTGCACGATATCGGCGGCGCTATCGCTTGATCCGCTGCGCAGCGTGGCGAAGCGGTACAGCGGCCCCTGGTGGCGCCGGTACAGCGACTGAAAGGCGCTGGCGTCGCCACTGCGCATCAGGCGCAATAGCTCGGTATCGGAAAGTGCGGTTGTTGTTGTCATGTGCCTTGTCTCTACTTGTATTGCCGTCTCGACGGCAAATAGTTCCAACTATTTTTGCAGGTTTATCCAGTACCATTAAAAAAAAGCGCTCCCGAAGGAGCGCCTGTGGTGAATGTGCAAATCTGGGCATATGTATGCTGCGGTGTGCCAAGGTCAATCTACTGTCACGGCCCGTCGCTTGAGCATGGATTCGAAGTCCGGCGCCGGCACTGCCTCGCTGAACAGGAAGCCCTGGCCATAGTCGCAGCCGGCGTCGCGCAGCAGATGGTATTGCTGGTCCGTTTCCACCCCTTCTGCCACCACTTTGAGTCCGAGCTTGTGGGCCATCACGATGATGGCTTCGCACAGCGCCACGTTGGCGGCATCGTTTTCGAGGTTGTAGACGAAAGACTGATCGATCTTGAGATAGTCCAGATTGAACTTGCGCAGGTAGGACAGGGATGAATAGCCGGTGCCAAAGTCGTCGAGTGCTATCTTGATGCCGGCTTGCTGAAACGCGAGCAGTTGCTTGAGCACGGCGCTGTTCGATCCTAGCAGCAAGCCTTCGGTAATTTCGAGTCCCACCTCGGGTACCCCCGCGCCAGCCTCCAGGATGTGCTGCTCGATCCAGTGGCGGCAGCTCTCGCCATTGGTCTGGTAGAACTGAGCTGGCGAGACATTGACGTTGATGGTCAGTTCCTGCTCCCATGCCCGGCAGCGGCGCGCGTGCATGAGGGCCTGGGTGAATACCCAGTTACCGATCGAAATGATCAGCCCCGTGTGTTCGGCAATGGGAATGAAATCTTCAGGGCTGATAGTACCGATGCCCGGATGGTGCCAGCGCAGCAGCGCCTCGGCTTTGCGGATGCGCCCGGTCGGCATGTCGATGATGGGCTGGTAGAACACTTCGAGCTGCTCCTCCTGGAGCGCTCGGCGCAGCTCGTTGCTGATGGTCATGCGCGTCTGCGCCGCCTCCTGCATGCTGGACGTGAAATAGGTAAAGCGGTTGCGTCCGTGGTCCTTGGACTGGTACATGGCCTGGTCGGCGTTGCGCAGCAGGTCGCCCACGTTGCTACCGTCGCGCGGATACAGGGTGATGCCGATGCTGGCCGAGATGTAAGCCATTTCGCCGCCCAGGCGGAACGGGCGCGACAGGTCGTTGCGGATTTTTTGCGCCACGTCGGTCACGGTGGAGACATCGTGCAGTTCAGCCAGAGTGATGGTGAACTCGTCACCGCCTAGACGCGCCACCGTATCGGTGGCGCGCACATAAGTTTGCAGGCGCTTGCCCACTTGCTTGAGCAGCATGTCGCCGTACTGGTGACCCAGCGTATCGTTGATTTCCTTGAAATGGTCGAGGTCGATGAACAGCAGCGCCAGCGGCAAGCCGCTGCGGTGGGCTTTCTTGATATCCATCTCCAGCCGGTCGTGGAACACATTGCGATTGGGCAGGCCGGTCAGGCGGTCGACATTCACTTCGCGCAACGCCTGCTCCACCTGGCGCCGGTTGCGCACCTCGGCCGACAGGGCGTAAGCCTGCTGCTGCAAGGTCGCCACCGTGCGCCGCAGCTGGTGCAGGCCCGCATGCGGATCGTAGCTTTCGGCCGGCAGTACATCGGTGTGCAAGGTGCACACCTCGGCGAAGCAGGCGCCGTCGTCGGCGGCGGGAAAGGCATCGAGCGGATACGCGCACAGCAGCGTGAAGGCGTAGAAACGCTGCAGATTGTTGAAGTAGCGCTCGACGCGAATGGCGGCGTCGTACTTGCCGCGCGCGTGCAGGGCGCAGTGGGAGTCGGCGCACAGGATTGCGACCATTTCGCCAAAGACGAAAATCTGCTGCTGGTCGGTCTCGCTGGCGTTGCGGATCACCCCGCCGATGGCTTCGCGAAACAGGTGCTCGTCGGGCGTGCCGTCTTCCATGAATTGCGGCAGCATATGGTCGGCCTGCAGAGCGATATAGCGTCCGCCCGGGGCTTGGGCGTTGTTGTCCAGCACGCCGCGGATCTTGAGCGTGGCTTCGAGCCCGCGCAAATGTTCGCCGGTGGCAATGGCAATGCCGGTGTGGCCGGCAGCGACTGCACCACCGATGAAATCGGACAGGCCTTTGATCAGGAAGGAATCGTCATCATAGAACTGAACTGAATGCACGCTCATCTTGTTCCCCGCACACCACGAGGAGCTTAGACAGCTATGGCGTGCGCGAGTTCAATGGTTTGTCGAAAGGAGAAGGGTCGCGCCGGCTGGTCTTGCGCACGATACCGTCGGGGCCGAACAGGATCACGAATTCGGCGTAACTGGCGCCCCCGAGCGGAATCTGATACAGCCAGGATTGGTAGCCGCTGTCGAAGCTGACGCTGCGGGTCGGACCTAGCGCGGCCAGCACGGACTGGCGCGTGGATTGCCCCGGCACTACGGCCTGGGACAGGCGCGCCGCGTCGGCCTGGGTGCCGGGCGGCGCGGGTCTGCTGGCGCAAGCTGCCAGCAGCGCCGCCAGCGCGCAGGCGGACAGGGCGCGCATCATGGCGCAGTCCCCTGATCGTCCATGTACACGAAACTGACGATGGTATCGTCGGGCCAGCTGGTATCCCACAATGGCGCGTAGTAGCTGCGATCGAGCAAGACCTGGCAGTCGCAGAATGGCAGGCTTTCCTTGTCCAGCTGACCGCCAGCGTAAAGCAGGCTGAACGGCAGCAGTTCGCGCCGCTGGCCCGACTGCAGCGTGACGCTAAAGATAGGCCGCTCGGCAAAGAACAGGTAGTTGCCATCGGCCGTGTTGCAAACACGGTCGGTGTCGGTGAGCATATTGGTCAGCCAGCCGAAGATTTTGGAGGTATTGGAAATCAGACCTGCGTCCATGCCAACCCGGCATTCCAGGCGCAAGTCGCCCAGGCGCCGGGTGCCTGGCGCCAGGCCCGGGCTCTGCACCCAGGCGCGCCAGGTCATGCTGTCGCTGCGGCGATTGGCCACCACCGCCGCGTCCTGTGCAATGGCTTGCTCGCTTGGGGGCAGCACGAAACTCAAGGCATTATCGAGGGTGATGGGGAGCGAGAGGCTGTCGCCGGCCACACGCAGGGTGATGCCGTCCATGCGTGCCTTGGGGAGGCGCGGCAGCAAGCGAAAGCGCAGCGAGGCGTCGGGCGCCAGCGCGCGTTCACGCTCGAAACGCTGCATACCGGAAATCATTTTGCGGTAGGACTTGTCGACGGGATCGCGCACATAGGGTACGTGCACGGTCTGGACTGCTGCCGAGGGTGCTGGTGTGGCCTGCGCAAGTGCAAGAGCAGGGCAGGCAATCAGTGCAGCGGTGGCAGCAACATGGATCAGGCAGCGCGCAAACAGTGTGGGTAACATTGTAGCGCGCTCCTTTGCTTACCAGTGCCGCGTGCGGCCGGTATCCATGTGCACGAATTGCGAGTCGGGATAATAGCCGACGCCGCCGCTCTTGGCTGCCATGGCGGCCTTGTGCAGGTGCGCCAATTGCTGACCGGGCATGCGGATGTCGATGGCCTTGCCTTCGAGGTGCATGCTGTGCTTGGCAACACCGTTGCTGGCGGCAGCCAGCTTTTTGTTGGTCTCGGGCGAGCGATAGCCCGAGATGACGTGCAACACGTTCTTGCTGTCGAACTTGGCGCTGACCTGCTCGAGCAGCACCAGCAGCTGCGGGTCCATTTCGGCGACGGTATTGCTGCGGTGATCGCGCAACAGCTTGTTGATGTCGACCAGCGCGTCGGGGATGAATTTACCTTCGGCCCAGAACACGCTCTTCAGGCTTTCGCCGGTGTGAGTATTGTAGAGGCGCAACACGCGCTCATGCGGCGCAGCAACTGCGGCGCGTGCGAGGGCAGGCATGCTCATGGCGGTGGCCACGACGGCGGATGTCTTGAGGAAAGAGCGGCGGTTCTTCATGATGGTTCCTTTCGACTGGCTACAAGGTTCCATCATACAGGGTTGGTAGAAACCTGCATTTAATTCGGTACAGCAATGTCTATTTTGTCAATAAGTTTTAAATTGATCTCAAATAGTGTGGAAAGTTTCCCCGCGCCTCTTCAGCGCACGGCGCCGCCCTGGCCAGCCTCCAGCGTAACGCAGCGGCCGGCGCTGCAGGTGGCGCCCGGGTCGCGCAGCAGCATGCAATTCGAAATCATGCCGCTGCGCTGGTTTTCGCCCTTGCGTGCATCGGCATAGCGGGCCGCCAGGCTCGTGACCTTGGTGCCGTCGGTCTTGGTGGAATAGGCAATATAGCTTTCCGGCCCGCCGCACGCCTTGTGTCCAATCGCAACAGTCTTGCACTGGGCAGCACTGTCGCAGGCAGCCGCGCCGACTGCCGCCTGCAGCTCTTGCATCAGGCCGGCGCCGGCGCCTGCCTTGGGCGCTTGCGCAACTGGCGCAGCCGCTGTCGCCGGGGCCGGCACTGCCGCCTCGCCGGAGGTGGCCGCCACGCCGCTGCAAGCCAGCAGGCTGGACAACACAGTGATCGCGCAGATTGCGCGCCCAAGCACAGGTAAAGGAAATGGTTTCATGCCCTCATGATGGCCGACACTTGGCAGGCGGGCAAGGGGCGCACGCTTGAACACGCGAGCACGTTCTTGCTGTTTAAATAAAACAGCGTATTTTTGTCCCGCTGTTGCGCTCGATCACCCCTGCAGCCTTGTGATACTGTCACTGTCGGCGCGTTATAATTTGCTGCTTGATTACATTCAAACTTTGATGGGCTCTGCGTATGCCAACTGATTTACCCACCACGTTCAAACCGGTCGAGATTCCGGTATCGGAACGCATCCGCCAGCGCCTGGTCGCCAGCAAGACCCGGTTTCATGCCAACGACAATATCGCGCCGTATATCGAGCCAGGCGAACTGAGCGCGCTCTTAGACGAAGTCACCGCCAAAATGCAAGGCGTGCTCGAGAGCCTCGTAATCGACACCGCCAATGACCACAACACGCTCGACACGGGGCGCCGCGTGGCCAAGATGTTTATCAATGAAGTGTTCGGCGGCCGCTATGTCGAGATGCCGCCGGTGACCGAATTCCCCAATGCCTCGCACCTGAACGAGCTGATGATTGTGGGCCCGATCACCGTGCGCAGCGCGTGCTCGCATCATCTGTGTCCGGTGATCGGCAAGGTCTGGATTGGCGTCATGCCCAATGAGCACTCGGCGCTGATTGGGCTGTCCAAGTATGCCCGCATCGCCCAGTGGATCATGAGCCGCCCGCAGATCCAGGAGGAAGCGGTGGTGCAACTGGCCGACCTGCTGCAGGAAAAAATGCAGCCGGACGGGCTGGCCGTGGTGATGGAGGCCGATCACTTTTGCATGCAGTGGCGCGGCGTCAAGGACATGGACGCCAAGATGATCAACAGTGTGATGCACGGCTCGTTCCTGAAAGACCCGTCGCTGCGGCGCGAGTTCCTTTCGCTGATTAAACGCTAACCGCTTTCCAGAGGCCACCATGCTAGTTCGACTTTTGTACGCCAGCCGCGCCGCCGGTCCGATTGCGCCCGACACCATCCATGAAATCATGCAGCAGTCGCACGCCCATAATCCGTCCAACGGGATCACCGGAATCTTGTGCCACAGCGACAAGGTCTACATGCAGGTGCTCGAAGGCGGGCGCGCCCAGATCAACAAACTGTACGCCAAAATCATGCACGATCCGCGCCACAGCGACGTGGTGCTGCTGCATTACGAAGAGATCGCCGAGCGCCGCTACGCCTGCTGGACCATGGCCCAGGCCAACCTGGCCAAGATCAACGCCTCGACCATGCTGCGCTTTGCCGAACTGCCCGAGGTCGACCCGCATGCCATGTCGGGCCACCACTCGCTGGCGCTGATTGACGAACTGATGGCCACCGCCACGATTGTCGGACGTCCCTGAGCTACAGCGCGGGCCGTAAGGGCACTTACTTTTTGCCCCGATCAATGATATTTTGTTCATCTTCTCCAAGTAGAAAGATGAGCCATGCGCCGTGTTCTCCTGTTGTCACTCCTGGCGCTGCCTGCCGCATTGGTGCGCGCCGACGCGCCAACGCCATCTGCGCCGCCGGCGGCATCGCTACTGTTCCAGGCCCCTGAAATAAGCAACCCCACCTTGTCGCCCGACGGGCGCTCGCTGGCGCTGATCAGCCGGTCAAAGGGACAACGCGCGGGGGTGCTCATCCTCGACCTGGACAGTATGACGGCGCGGCCTTTCGTGCGCTTTGACGAAGGCGACGTCGGGCAGGTGTTCTGGGTCAGCGACAAGCGCCTTGCCTATACCTCGGTCAACGTCCCCAAACGCGTGGTATCGAGCACCTCGGGCCTGTATGCCATGGATACCGACCGCAGCAACGAGCGCGGCATCAGTCCGGCCATGGCAGATCAGCGCTCGTTCCTGGGCGTCACCAGAATCGGCGCCAGGGACCATGGCGTGGACGGCCTGGGAGCTCAGAATTCGGACCACTTGTACGTGATGACTTTCTATGACGAGTTTGAGACGGTGCCGACCCGGATCAACACCCGCACGCTGCGCCGCGAAGACGCCGACGTTCCTCGCGGTAGTTTCGCCTGGCTCATGGACGACAAGGATGGATTGCGTACTGCGCTGGCGCGCGAGCGCGCGGGCCTGGCGGTGCATGTACGGCGCGACCGCAAATGGGACAAGCTGGCCGCCTTCGAGCCTCTGGCCGACCAGTCCTTTACCCCGGCGCTGTATTCGGCCAGCGGCATGTATGTGCGTGGCTACCAGGGCGGCGACCGCGCGGCCATCTATCGCTATGACCTGGACAAGGCTGCCATGGATGCGGCTCCGCTCATCAACTCGCCCGCTTACGACATTGACGGCGAAGCCATCACCGATGACAGCAAAATGATCGGCTATCGGCTCACGCTAGACGCGGAAGAAACCATCTGGTTCGATCCCGCGCTCAAAGCGCTGCAGAAGGAAATCGACACAGCTTTGCCAAGCACTATCAATCGCATGAGCGTGCCACGCCGTGGCGTGACCCCTTTCGTTCTGGTGCAGGCTTTTTCGGCCATGGAGCCCGGGCGCTACTACATCTACGACCGCTCCAGCAAAAAATTGAGCCTGTTCGGCCGCGCCCACGCGGGAATCGATGCGGCGCGCATGGCCGATGCAGCCGTCGAGCACTACACCACCAGGGATGGCCGCCGTGTGCCGGTGCTGCTTACCTTTCCGCGCGGCGCTGTCAAAAAGGATTTGCCGGCGGTGGTGCTGCTGGCTACCTCGCCATGGCGCCGCAATGCCGTCTATGGCTGGAATCCGGAAGCCCAATTTCTCGCCGCGCGGGGCTACCTCGTCATTCAGCCGGACGCACGCGGCAGCGAAGGCTATGGCCGCGCGCACTTCAAGGCCGGTATGCGCCAGTGGGGACTGGCGATCCAGGACGATATCGCCGACAGCGCCAAATGGGCGGTGTCCAGCGGCTACGCCGACGCCAGGCGCATCTGCATAGCAGGCGCGTTTTACGGCGGCTATGCTGCGCTGATGGGCGTGCTGCGCGACCCGGACACCTTCCGCTGCGCCGTCAGCATGGCTGGCATCGTCGACATTGGCATGATGTTCGAAAACGACTGGCAGGGCGTCAACCCACCGGCCACGGGATACGATCTGAAGGCGCTGGTGGGCGATCCGGCGCTGCACAAGGCCCAGCTACAGGCCACATCGCCGTTGGCGCAGGCGGGCCGGATCAAGGCGCCAGTCTTGCTCGCCTATGGTGCGCAGGACACCATCGTCCCGCTTGCGCACGGGCGCTTGCTGCACGCCGCGCTCAAGGCGAGCAGTCCGGGCTCCGAATTCCACCTCTACGGCGAAGGCGAGGCGGCAGCGCGCCCGGATCAGAACCTGGCCGACCTGTGGGAAAAAGTCGACAAGTTCCTGGGGCGGCATATCGGACCGAAATAGCTGCGCGCTTGATTTTTGTTCAAGATGATATAAAGCCGTTTTGCCAGCAAAAATCAACGATGCGCGCCACAGTCCTTTTCCTCAGTCTGGCCATGCCAGCTGGTGCCTTGAGCGCCGCCGAACCGGGCGCAGTGATCCCGCTTGCGGCGCGCGATCTGTTCGCCCCGTTCGGCCTGTCGGGCCCCAATCTGTCTCCCGACGGGCGCCACCTGGCCCTGGTCAGCCGCGCTCGGGGCGCGCGTGCCGGCGCCGTCATCGTTGACCTGAGCAGCATGGTCGCGCGCCCCTTCGTGCGCTTCAAGAATGGCGACGTGAGCAAGGTGTGGTGGCTCAACGACAAGCGTCTTGCCTACACCACCATCAATGTCCCGAAAGAGGAAGTCGATACCACCTCCGGCCTGTTCGCGATGGACCTTGATCGCAGCAATGAACGTGGCCTGAGTCCGGCGATTGCGGACCGCGGCAGTTTCCTCGGGATCGACGCGGTGGGCGATAGCGGCCTCAACATCGAGGGCACCGGCTCGCTGACAAAGGATTTCGTGCATGTGGTGGTCAGGTACCGCCCCGGTGAGCATGAGCTTGGGCGCGTCAACAGCCGCACGCTTGCCTTTGACGGCATCGCTGCGCCATCCAATGCACTGGTCTGGCTGGTCGCGGACGACGACGAAGTGCGCGCCGCCGTCACGCGCAAGGGCGCCAACCACGAAGTGCATTTCCGCTCCGATCGGGTGTGGGCCAAGCTGGGGAGCTTCGACCCCTTGTCCGACCAGGCCTTCACGCCGGTCAGGTACGCGGACGGCAAGATGACGGTGCGCGCTTACGGCAGCGGCGACCGCGCTGCTATTTACCGCTACGATCTGGCCAAAGGCGCGATCGAGGCCACTCCCTTCATCACCTCGCCCACGCACGACATCGATGGCCGCGCGCTGACGCAGGGCGGCAAGATGATCGGCTACCGCGTGACGCTCGAGGCGGAAGAAACCGTGTGGTTCGACCCGGCCATGGCGGCGGCCCAGAAAGAGGTTGATGCCTTGCTGCCTGCCACCGTCAATCGACTGAGCCCTCCGCAGCGCCCTGTCAACACCCAGCTGTTGGTGGAGGCCACCTCGCCGGCCGAGCCGGGCGCGATTTACATCTACGACAGCGCCACCAAAAAAATCGTCCTGGTTGGCAGCGCCGCCCAGGGACTGGAGCGCAGCCAGCTGGCCAATACCAGCGTCGAGTACTACATCACGCGGGATGGCGTCAAACGCCCGCTCATGCTGACATTTCCGAAAGGGGCAGTCAAAAAAAATCTGCCGGCAGTAGTGCTCCTCAATCCATCTCCCTGGACCCGTAACACCCGCTACGGCTTCGATGCCCGGGCCCAGTTCCTGGCCTCGCGCGGCTACCTGGTGATCGAGCCCGAAGCGCGCGGCACCGATGGCTACGGCCGCGCCAACGTCAAGGCCGGGGTGCGCCAGCTTGGGCGCGGCATGCAGGACGACATCGCCGACAGCGCGCGCTGGGCCGCTGCCCAGGGCTATGCCGATCCGGCGCGGGTGTGCATCGCTGGCGCGGTCTACGGCGGCTACGCGGCCCTGATGGGCGTGCTGCGCGACCCCGAACTGTTTCGCTGCGCCGTCAGCATGGCCGGCATCGTCGACCTGGGACTCATGTTTGATACCGCCTGGGCCGGCTTCCATCCCCCGGCCACGGCGCCCGATTTCAAGACCCTGGTGGGCGACCCGGTGGCCGACAAGGCTTACCTGGCGGCGGTCTCGCCGCTGGTGCAGGCCAGCCGCATCAGGCAGCCAGTATTGCTGGCCTATGGCACCCAGGACACCATCGTGCCCGACCGCCATGGCCGCCTGCTGTTTGACCAGCTCAAGTTGAGCAGCCCGGCGTCCGAATTCCATCTGTACGGCACTCAAGGCGACAAACGCGCACCGATCGATGAGCTAAGCGACATGTGGGACAAGATCGCGCTGTTTTTGGCTCGCCACACCGGCGTCAAGCAACAGGCCTGGAAAGCGTCGCAGGTGGTCGAGCGGCTGCCTGCTCAAACACATTGACCGGAGTGTGCAAACGAGATGGTGGGCGACCCAGTGCGCGACAGGGCGCAGCTCGACGCCACCTCGCCGCTCAGGCAGGTCGCCCGAATCAGTAATCCGGTGCTGCTCGCTTATGCCGAGGCCGATCCCATGATGCCGGGACAGCCCGACATGTAAGGCAAATCGACGCCTTCCTGGCGCGCCACATCGGCCTACAGTGAGGCTTTGCGCTGCTGCAGAAACCAGTCGAACAGGCCGGCCTCGCCGTAGGCATGGACCCAGGTATCGATGTGGCCCGCTTCCGGCAGCACGGTGTAGCGCACGTTGCCGCCTGCTGCTTCTAGCGCGGCGACCATGGTGGCCGATTCCGGTTCCGGGACCGCCTCGTCCTTGAGGCCATGGAACACCCAGGTCGGCACCTCGCGCATATTAGCAGCAAGGCGCGCGATGCCGCCGCCGCAAATGGGGGCCACGGCGGCGAAGTAGTGCGGGTAGCGGCTGGCCAGGTCCCAGGCGCCATAGCCGCCCAGGCTCAGGCCCGTGAGGTAGATGCGGCTGCGGTCGACGCGGTATTTTCTCAGCACGTCGTCGAGCAGCCCCTTGAGCTGCAAGGCGTGCCAGGCTTCGCCCTCGGGCAGCTGGGGCGAGATCACCATGAACGGAAAATCAGGATCCTGGTCGGCGATGGCCGGCGGACCCCAGGCCTTGACCTTGTCAATGTCCGAGCCGCGCTCGCCCGAGCCGTGCAGGAACAGGATCAGCGGCACGCCTGTTTTGACGCTGCGGTAATTCCTGGGCAGGAAAGTGAGGTAGCGCAGCGAGGAAGTGAGCGACGAGGAACGCGCCGTTTGGCGCGCAGTGGCAACGGCGGGCCAGGCCAGTGCAAGGCCCGACAGTGCCAGCAGGGTGCGCCGTTGCATAGCTTACTTGGCGCTCAGGCAGGTCTTCATGAAAGCCTTGCGTTCCTCGCCTTTTTTGCCGCTGGCATCGACATTGCAGGTCTTCATTTTCGTCTGCTGCGGGGTCATGACCTTGGCCGGTGCAGCGCTCAGGCAGGTCTTCATGAAGGCCTTGCGTTCGTCGCCCTTCTTACCGGTGGCGTCGGCATTGCAAGTCACCATTTTGTTTTGCTGCGCAGTCTTGGCGGCAGGCGCGGTTTCGGTGGCGGCAAAGGCGGCGCCCGACAGAGTCAGGATGGCAACAGCAGTGAACAGTTTTTTCATGAAGGATCCCCAATGATCAAAAAGACGATGTTGTTTCATGCGGTGTGCATCGGCATGACTATACGGCAGGAAAAACGTTTCCGTACAAAATTTACATGCGTTGACGATACTTTTGTATGAACACAACGCCGGGATCAGCGAATCACTTCTGTTTTGATTTTCTTGCCATTGCGGTAGGTGTAGAGCGTCATGGCGGGCTCCTTCAGGTCACCAAAGGCGTTGAAGCTGATATTGCCGGTCACCCCTTGGTAATTGATCTTTGAAATCTCCGGGATGAAGCGCGCCGGATCGGCAGATTTCGCCTTCTGCATCGCCGCCGCCAGCACCATCACACCGTCGTAGCCGTAGGGCGCATAGGTTTGCAGTTCCAGCTTGAAGGTGGCGCGATAGCGCTCGACGAACGCTGCATACACAGCTTCCTGGGCCCCGCTCACGCCGCCGGCGACCGCGCAGGTGATTCTGTCCTCGCCCAGGCCGTCGCCGGCCAGCGCTGGCAGCTTTTCCGAGCACACGCCGTCGCCGCCCATGAAGCGCACGTCGATGCCGAGCGCCTTCATCTGCTTGAGCATCGGCCCGGCCACCGCATCCATGCCGCCGTAAAAAATCACGTCCGGCTTCTTGCTCTTGAGTTTGGTGAGGATTGCGCTGAAATCGGTCGCCTTGTCATGGGTGAATTCGCGCCCCACGATCTCGCCCTTGCGCGTGGCGCGCACGCCCTTGATGAATTCATCGGCCAGGCCCTGGCCGAACGCAGTGCGGTCGTCGATCACCGCCACGCGCCTGGCCTGCAGGCGGTTGATGGCATAGCTGCCCAGGGTACTGCCCACTTTCTTGTCATTGGCCACCAGCCGAAACGCCGATTTGAAACCCTGCTCGGTATAGATCGGCGTGGTCGCCGACGGCGTGATCTGGGCGATTCCAGCTGTATGATAAATTTTCGATGCGGGCACCGTGGTGCCCGAATTAAGGTGTCCGATCACGCCCACCACCTTGGCGTCGACCAGTTTCTGCGCCACTGCGGTACCCTGTTTGGGGTCGCCCCCGTCGTCTTCGGCCAGCAGTTCGAAGCGCACTTTCTGGCCGTTGATGAGAAAGCCCTTGGCGTTCAGGTCGGCCACCGCCAGGCGCGCGCCGTTCTCGGTATCCTTGCCCAGATGCGCGCTCGGTCCTGTCGATGGCGAGGCGCTGCCGATGCGGATCACCTGTTCGGCGCCGTGCGCCGCTGCGGCACACGCAAGTCCAAGGGCGAGGGGGATGAGACGTTGGGTGGTTCGCATCGGCAGCTCCTGAAGGGTTTGCCGGATCATATGCAAGTTTGCCGCCAGCGTCCACAGTATTCCACCTGCGGCGCTGCGCCTGTCATGACAGGCTGCGGCGGGCGCCGTACATGCGCCGCGCAAGCACTGCGAAGTCGCCGGTCGGAATCGGCTTGCTGAACAGGTAGCCCTGAAAGGCGCTGCAGCCGTGCAGCTTGAGAAAGGCCAGCTGCGCTTCGGTCTCCACCCCTTCCGCGATCACCTGCAGGTTGAAGTTACGCGCCAGGTCGATGATGGTCTTGACCATTACCGCATCATTGGGGTCGGTGGTGATGCCGCTCACGAAGCTCTGGTCGATCTTGACCTGGTCGAGCGGCAGCCGCTTCAGATAGGCCAGCGACGAGTAGCCAGTGCCAAAATCGTCCATCGACAGCGTGAGTCCGAGCGCCCTCAGCTCCAGCATTTTGCGGACCACGTCGTCGACATCGCTGAGCACTACGCTCTCGGTCAGTTCGAGCTTCAGGCGCGCCGGCGCAATCCCGTGACGTTTCATCGCCTCGTCGAGCATGGCGACGAAGTCGGGCTGGCGGAACTGCTGCGCGCTCACATTGACCGCCAGCGTCAGATGGCCCAGCTGCGGGTCGCTACGCCAGCGCGCCAGCTCGGCGCAGGCGGTATCGAGGACCCAGCGCCCGATGTCGATGATCAGCGTGCTCTCCTCGGCAATGTGGATGAACTGCATCGGCGATACCGTGCCGCGCTCCGGGTGAATCCAGCGCACCAGCGCCTCGGCGCCGATGGTGCCCAGCTGTGCGTCGACCTGTACCTGGTAGAGCAGGCGCAGCTGATTGCGCGCTACTGCATGACGCAAGTCGGCTTCGAGTGCGGCGTGGGTTTCAACCGCCTGCTGCATGGCGGCGCTGAAGAAGCGCATGGTGTTGCGGCCGGCGTCCTTGGCCTTGTACATCGCCATGTCGGCCTGGCGCAGCAGGATCTCGGCCGTTTCTTCATTGCCGCGATAGAGCGCCACCCCAATGCTCGGCGTGCTGTGGTGAACACTGCCTTTTAACTGGTAGCCGATGCCGAGGGCCTGGCGAATCTTGTCGGCCACCTGGGCGGTCTTTTGCGATGCAGCTTCGATGTCGGCATCGATATCGGACAGCACCACCACGAATTCATCGCCGCCGAAACGCGCCACCGTGTCGCTGTCGCGCACACAGCCGCCGATACGAGCGGCCACCTCGATCAGCATCTGGTCGCCCATGCCGTGACCGAGTACATCGTTGATGGTCTTGAAGCGATCCAGGTCGATGAACAGCACCGCGCCGTAGCAGCCGTTGCGGCTCGAGGCGGCCATGGCGGCCTGCAGGCGGTCGAGCAGCAGGCGCCGGTTGGGCAGGCCGGTGAGCGGGTCGAAAAACGCCAGATGGTGGATTTTTTCCTCGGCCTGCTTGCGCGGCGAGATATCGTCGAAATTGACCACCACCTGCTTGATGGCGCCGCCCGGCTCGAATTCGGCAAAGGCATATACCAGCAGCCAGCGCGCCGATCCGGTGTCGCCATCGCGCACCCCCAGCACCAGTGTTTCGAGCGGTTTGCCGTCGGCCAGCACTCGGCTTACCGGATACTGGTCGACCGTGAGCGACACACCCTGCTCGTCGACGAAACGCCAGGCCGGATCGATGGCCAGCATGCCGCTCATGCGGTCTTCTTCGATTCCCAGCAGGGCCGAGGCGCGCGGATTGCTGTACAAGATACGGGTATCGGGCGCATGCACCACGATCGCCGTGTGCAGCTGGCGCAGCAGCTGGCGATGGCGCGCCTCGCTGGCGGCAAGCTGGCGCTGCTGTTCGAGCAGCTGCGCTTCGCGCTGCATGCGCTCATCGATATTGTAGGTCACGCCGATCAGGCGCTCGTTGCCAGCGTCGCCGACGATTTTTCCGTGATTGGCGTACCACACCCAGCTCCCGGTTCTGGAGCGCAGGCGCAATTGACTGTGGTACGTCGATACCTTGCCGGACATGTGCTCGGCGAGCGCCGCCCTGACGGGCGCGACGTCGTCCGGGTGCACGATCACGAAAATATCGTTGATCAGCAAGGCGGTTTCGGCGGCGCTGTAGCCAAGGTCGACGAAGACTTTGCTGGCCTTGCGAATCACGCCGCCAGTCCTGAGGTCGTGTTCCCACAGGTCCAGGCCCGCCGCTTCCATGGCAAGTTCGAGACGCTTTTCGTCGATGGCGTGCGCGTCCTCCGGACTCATGTGCTCCCCCGAATGTATATTTACGTGCTATTTTTTTAGTGTAAAGCAGACCGCGCACGCGTGCTCGGTTCGAGCGTTCCAAGCGAACGCCAGCATGGGATCTGTTGAGAATGGGGGGGAAATCGAGGTGCAACAGGGGCGGCGGCCCCCATTGCGTGCGGCGGGATTACTCTTCGTCGGCGGAAACTTCGCGCGTCTTGCGGTTGTATTTCAGGGTGATGACCGTCAGTTCACACAGGTTGAAGTCTTCCCATTCGACTTCCGAACCGTCGTCGTCGAAGGTGACGTTCAGGCTTTGCTTGCAATTTGCCTTGTTGGAAAATTTGATCAGGCGCTTCTGGCCATTTTTCAAAATGCCTTCGCCCAGGCGGTCGTTGCCCCAGGTTTTGCTCTTGGCCGGTGCTATATAGACCGAGCGAATTGGGTAGCCGGTCTTGTTGACCAGAGTGAAATCGGCGTCGCCAGCAACGGCAACGTTCGCAAACATGGCATTGCCGAACAAGGCGACGGCGGCAGCAAGCATCTTCAGTTTCATGAAATTCCCGTTTCAGATAGTTGTAATAGGCAGAGAATGCGATCTTGATACTTCTGAATAACAATTTGGAAAGACAAAGATCTATCCTGCAAGAAACTATAGCATGTGCATATTTTCAAAAATGCAAATTTGTATGTCCCAATGCACGATTGAGGTTTAATCACAACATCGCTATGGCGGCGTCAATACGCCGCGGCGGCGTGGTGCTTGCCGATCAGCTTGCCCAGAGCACGCTGGGCGGCAGAATGGTCTCGAGCGCCAGCTCCGAACTATTGAGCGCGCCTTCCACGAAGCCCTGGTAATCGGAATACGCCTCGCCGACGATATGGACATTTTTTTCGCCACTGCCGAAATCGAAGGCCTTGAACGAGTCCATCACCTTCCATGAGCGCACGCCCGGCTGCCAGCCGTGATTGGCGGCGCCGTAGGGCGCGCGGGCCCAGTCGCGGATGCCGTAGGTGAGAATCGAATTGCGGATGTACGCAGTAGCCTGTTCCAGCGTCTGGTCGCGAAACACCAGTTTCGAATGCGCGTTGAGCTTGAGGTGGGTTTCGTTGGTTTCGAGCAGGCGCTTGACGTCGCGCGCCACGAACACAGCAAAGGCATCGACAATGCGCGCGTCCTGGTCCACTTCCGCGCGGTCGTGCTTGTCCGGCTCGTTGAGGTAGTGGCGCCAGAATTCTGTGGAAGGACGGTCCATATACAGCAGCACCATGCCGTGACCGTCGCGGTCCTGGCCTTGCGGACGGCGAAAGTAATGTACCTCGCGCGTCGGCAGGCAGTTGGCATACTGCTGCGGCGGCTGATCGTAATCCCACCACGGCGCATTGCTGACGAAGAAAATCTTCAGCATCGGGAAGCCGTTGACAGCGTCCAGATGGGCGGCGATGTGTTCGGGCAGGTGCGGCGCCAGCTTCACCAGCGGCAGGCGCGGCATGGCCAGGATCAGGCGCGCGGCGTGCAGGCGGATGGTGCCATTCTTGGTGCGCACATCGAGTTCGAGCGCTGATTGGCCAAGCCCGGTCGGACGAAAACCGAGCAGGGTGTGCCCGCCTGCCAGAGTGATGTTGGGCAGGCTGTGGATCTTGGCCATGAGCCCTTCGGTCAGACGCGCCGAACCGCCGTCGATGCTGGCCAGTTTCTGGCCCACCGTTTTCAGGGCGCGCAGCCACCAGATGATCCATTCGATGGCATTCAGGTTCTCGGGAATCATGTGATAGAAGGTGCCGGTGTCGCGCAGCTTGACCAGCGCGCGGTGGCTCAGCACCCCCTGGCTCGACATGGCATTCCAGAAGCCGGTGGCCCACAGCGGCTGTCCATGCAATTGCGCGTGCTTGCGCAGTCGATAGTAGTCAGCCTCGGTCAGCCCGTCGATCCAGGCCTGGTCGCCGGGGTCGCGCCCCATCACCAGCATGATGCCGCGCTTGAGCAGCTGCAAGGAGTTCAGCCCGCGCTCTTCTTCAGGCAATTCGATGTCGGGGGCGTTGACCTGATCGGCCGAGGGACCGGAAAAATCGACCAGGCCCACGCCCAGTTCGGCGCACAGGCGCGCAAAGCGCGGCTGCAGGGTCGGCTCAAAGCGCATCGGGCCGTATTCGGCGATGAAGCCGTCCATGTCTTCGGTCTCGATGCGACCGCCCCAGCGGTCGGACGATGCTTCCAGGATCAGGACCTGGTGGCCCGCTTCGGCCAGGCGCACCGCGCAATACAGCCCGGCCACGCCGCCGCCGGCGATAACGATTTGCTGTTCAATGATGTCTGAATCCATGGGACTGTCGCGCCGGCAGATGTAAAGACCGCGATTGTCCCACGTTCATGCCGGCTTTGACAGGGGCGCGGCGCGCGCCCGCTGTCGCGCCATGCCGACCCTTACTTCAGTCCATGCATGCGCATGTATTTGTCGCGCAGCCCGCTTTGGCGCGTGGTGGTGGACATGCGTTCACCGCTGATGAACACGGCGCTCGGGTGGCTGCTCATCTCGAACGGGTCGCCATCCCACACCACCACGTCGGCCAGCTTGCCCGCGGCGAGGCTGCCGAGCTGCTTGTCGATACCGTAGACCTTGGCCGGATTGAGCGTGATGGCGGCCAGCGCGGCGGCCGGATCAAGCCCGTTGTTGACTGCATGGCCGGCCAGCTGGCGCAGGTTGCGTAGCGTCTGTACTTCACCGCTGGATGCGTTCAGCACCACCATCACTCCTGCCTCATGCAGCAGTTTGGCATTGTCGGGACGCGACGCCAGGCTTTCGAAATTGACCGGCAACACCACATCTGGATCGAGGATCACCGGCACCTTGGCAGCGGCCAGTTCGCGCGCCACCATCCACGCTTCAGCCCCACCGTTGATCACCAGGCGCAGCTTATACTGGCGCGCCAGTCGCAGCACCGCCTGGATGTCGGACACACGGTCGGCGCTCGCCACCAGCGGCACCTGGCCCTGCAAAACAGGACGCAGGGCTGCCAGGTCCAGCTGCGACAGCAGGCTGTCGAGGTTGGGCACGTTCTTGGCCGGCGCGGCGCTGCGCGCTTCCTCGAAGGCCTCACGCATTTCGAGCATCATGGTTGCGCGGGTGCCTGAGTTGCCCGCTCCGGTTTCGCCGAACTCGGCGAACATGGCCGCGCGCGGCTTGGTGAGCCAGTCGGTGGCGCTGCCGAGCGAGACCACCGGTCCCATGCCCACCAGGACGCGCCCGCCCGTACGCGACAGAGGCGAGACCAGCGCGCGCGTAATTCCGTCGACCCGCGCCACGGGAATGCTGACCGATAAGGGGTTGAAAGCGTCGGCCATGTCGAGCGCCGCGCTGTAGCGCTTGTGGCTGCTGCCGCGGTCGTTGGTGCCGCTGACGGCGGTGATTTCGCTCGCGCCGATGGCACTGGAGGCGGCGAACATGCCGGGGGTGACGGTCTTGCCGGCGCCATCGATCACGGTGGCGCCGGGCGGCACTGCAACGCCGCGCCCCACCGCCACAATCAGGCGGTCGCGCATGACCAGGGTGGCGCCCGTCAAAGGCGCCGAATTGTCGCCGACCAGGATAGTGGCGTTGACGATTGCGGTCGTGGCCGCCAGTGCAGGCAGCGCAGCGCTCAGGGCCGTGACCAGGATGAGTTGGGTGATGCGGATCATTTTTGCTCCTGGCGCTGATTGGTGCCGATGACAAAATCGCTGTCCTGCACCGGTCGGTTGCGGTCGTGGCGCAAGGCGCCGTCAATAAAGACCAGGTCGGCCTTGGCGTAAGTCGAGAAGGGATAGCGATTCCACACCACCACGTCGGCCTGCTTGCCTGGCTCCAGACTGCCCACCTTGTCGAACACGCCGACAGCGCGCGCCGGGTTGGCCGTCATCCAGGTCACCGCGCGCTCGGGCGTGATTTGCAGACCGGCGCGCAGGCCGGCGGCCATGGCCTTGGCCACTTCCTGGTTCAGATGCTGGATCCCGGTTTCGTCATCCGAGTGCATGGTCGCGCAGGCGCCCACTGCATCGACGATGGCGATATTTTCGCGAATGCCGTCGAATGATTCGAGTTTGAAGCCATACCAGTCGGCCCACATGGCCGCGCAGGTGCCGCTGGCCTTGAGCAGCGGCGCGATCTTGTAGGCTTCCACCGCGTGGTGGAAGGCAGCGATCTTGAAATTGAACTCGCGTGCCAGATCGAGCGCAGTGGCCATCTGGTCGGCGCGGTAGCAGTGGAATTCGACGAGGATCTTACCGTCCATGACGTCGATCAGGGTATCGTTGCCGATATCGCGGTCGGGCAGGGGGCTGTCCTTCTTGCGCTCCCAATTGCGGAATTTTTCGCGGTAGTTGACAGCTTTCTGGAACGCTTCGCGGTAGCCGGCGACGTTGCCCATCTGGGTCGCCGGGGACTTGCGCTGGCTGCCGTAGACGCGCATCGGGTTTTCGCCACAGGCCATCTTCAGCACCTGAGGCGCACCGGGAAATTTCATCTCCTGATAGGTCGTGGCGGGCACGTTCTTGAGCAGCACGCCGCGTCCACCAATCAGGTTGCCCGATCCCGGCAGGATCAGCAGCGAAGTCACACCACCGGCGCGCGCGGCCATGAAAGCCGGGTCCTGCGGCCACACCGCGTGCTCGACCCAGACCTGGGGCGTGCTTGGCATGGTCAATTCATTGATATTGTTTGTCACCGAGACGTGTGGCGAGGCGGAGCCGCCCAGATGCGAATGCGGGTCGATGATGCCGGGTGTGATCCAGCGCCCGGTGGCGTCGATCACGGTGGCCTGCGGCGGCGCCTGCAGGCGCTGGCCAAGCGCGGCTACTTTGCCCTCGACCAGCAGCAGGTCGGCATTATCGAGGCGCGTGCCGGTGCCGGTGAGGATGGTGGCATTGCGCAGCAAAACAGGGCCGGTGGCCGGCGCAACGTAGGTGGAGGAATAGGGCGGCGACTGCGGCGCCGCCTGGGCCGACAGTGCAAAGGCGCTGGCCAGCGACAGCAGCAGGCGCACGGTCGCGGCGTGTAGATCGAACATACAATCTCCCAATAAAAGTTACCCAGAAGTATGCATGTTTATCTGATAATTTGTAATAGTTCCTTGAGTACGCTGGACGAAGATGTCTCATTTCTATAAGCTCACTGGGACGTATTGACGCAGCGATTCGCTATCGACCTGGAGGTGTATGGACCACACTTATTTAGCAATTTTGCTCGGCGCTCTGATTCTTGCAGGCGTGGCAAAGCTGGTCCGGTCCTCCGGCCAGAATCATATTTTGACGATCGACTATGCCAAGATCGCCGACCCGGATCGATTGCATCATTGGGCCGCGAGGTGCTTGAACATCGCCGCGCTGGAAAGCGCGGTACTGGCGCTGGCTGCCTTCCTGGCGCCGTCATACGCCGGGCTGGTGGTGGCGCTGTTTTGCATGGTGGTCATTGGCATGGCGGTAGCGATCACGCTGGGAGCGCGAAAGTTTCAGCGGGCCTAGCGGCTCCGCTTCGTGCTTTTTTTGCTGCGCGGGGAAACCGCGAACGATTAGAATACACGGGTCTGGATTTCGATCCATCTACCCGGAGGTTTGTAGTGAAAAATCGTTCCTTCCTCGTTCTGGCGCTGGCTGCCGCTTCGGCCCAGGCTGCAACGCCCGCGGCCGCGCCCAAGTTCGACCCTGCGCGCCTGTCGCAGCATGTCAAGATCCTGTCCTCCGACGCTTTCGAGGGCCGTGCGCCCAACTCGGCAGGAGAAACCAAGACCGTTAATTATCTGGTCGAGCAGTTCAAAGCCGCCGGCCTGCAGCCAGCGGGCGAACTTAAGAACGGCAAGCGCAGCTGGGTCCAGGACGTGCCACTGGGCCGTTTCGAGATCACCGGTCCGATCAAGCTGACCCTGAACGAAGGCGCAACCAGCCGCGAGCTCAAACAGGGCGACGACCTGGCAGTACGCGCAGCCATGAATGGCGCGCGCAAGGTCAGTTTCAAGAATGCGCCGATGGTCTTCGTGGGCTACGGCGTGAACGCGCCCGAACGCAAGTGGGACGACTTCAAGGGCACTGACCTGAAGGGCAAGCTGGCTATCGTACTGATCAACGATCCCGATTTCGAAACCGGCTCGGGCGACTTCGGCGGCAAGGCCATGACCTACTACGGTCGCTGGACCTACAAGTACGAAGAAATGGCGCGCCGCGGCGCGATCGGCACCATCATCGTGCACGAGACGGCGCCTGCCTCGTATGGCTGGGACACTGTGAAGAACTCCAATACCAACACCATGTATGACGTGGTGCGCGACAAGCCGGCCGAATCGCACGCTGCGGTGGAAGCATGGATCCAGCGCGACCTGGCCGTGGACCTGTTCAAGCGCGCCGGCCTTGATTTCGAAGCAGCCAAGAAAGCGGCGCAAACACGCGCATTCAAGCCGATGGAGCTCAAGGGCCTGGGACTGTCGGCCGACTATGCTGTCGATACCCAGATCATCGTGTCCAAGAACGTGGCGGCCATGGTGCCGGGCAGCGCGCGTCCTAAAGAAATGGTGGTCTATAGCGGCCACTGGGATCACCTGGGCGTGGGCCTGCCCGACGCCAAAGGCGACAAGATCTATAACGGCGCCATCGACAATGGCACCGGCCTGGCGTCGATGCTGGAACTGGGACGCGCGTTTGCCAAAGGTCCGGCTCCCCAGCGCAGCGTACTGTTCCTGGCCTTTACCGCCGAAGAACGCGGGCTGATGGGTTCGGAATACTATGCCTCGAACCCGCTGTACCCGCTCGCCACCACGGTCGGCCTGATCAACGTGGATGCACTGCAACCGGACGCCCCCGCGAAAAACTTCACGATCTCGGGCAGCGCCAAGCTCGACTTGCTGGACCAGCTGATTGCCAAGGCCAAGCAGTGGAATATGATGTACACGCCTGATTCGAATCCTGAGAAAGGCTACTTCTTCCGCTCCGACCATTTCCCCCTGGCCAAGCGTGGCGTGCCTGCCATTTCTTACGGTTCGGGTAATGACATGGTCGAGGGCGGCCTGGCGGCCGGCAAGGCAATTGAAGCTGCCTACACGGCGGACAATTATCACCAGCCTTCCGACGAGTTCAATCCGAAGTGGCCGTTTACGGGTCTTGCGCGCGATCTGGAGATGCTGCATTCGCTCGGCAACGACCTGGCCAATTCGAGCGCCTGGCCGAACTGGTCGCAGGATTCCGAGTTCCGCGCCGCGCGCGACAAGACTGCCGCAATGCGCAAGTAAGAAACTTGTCATGGATTCTGTGCTCTAAGCGATAGCCTATCGCGATCAAGGAGCACTTCCATGACAAGCAATGAACAGCAGGCGCAGCCGCAAGCGCCTGATCCAGCCCGTACCGATACCCTTGCCACACAAGGCGCCCAGCCCGCGCCGTCCCCGCCCAGCGGCAGCGGCGCCGCGCTCGTTGGCGGGCTGGGCGGCACCGATGCTGCGGCAGCGGCCAGGCAGTCGGGCAGCCACGGTGGACCGGGCGGCCCCAATCTCAGGGAAATGACGGATGCCGGCGGCGCGCCGGGTGCGCCGGGCGGTCCGATCGATGATGCTTCTGCAGGTGGTAGTCCCACAGCCGGTGCAGATGCCATCGGGGCCACCGACATGCGCCACAGCGGCGGTGTGCGCGGCGGGCATCAGGGTGCAAGCTCGGACAAGGGTGGCGCCACCGAGCCCTGAGCCCGGCCCCACTACATTGGCGGTTTGACTCCGCAATAGCGCTCTACGTAGCCCTGGTGCTCGGGCAACTGCATCACGGTCTTGTCGATCTGTGACTTGATGCCGTTGAGGAAGCCGGACAGCTCTGCATCACCCATCAGATCGGCGGTCTGATGGTGCTGGACCGGCATGATGCCCTGGCCGAGCATGACCTGAATCCACGAATTCTCGGCAAAGAGCTCGTTTGGAATCCGGAATACGCGCCCGGTCTCCTTGAACAGTTCGATGCGGTGCCGCAGTGAGGCCGGCACTTCCATGCTGGCGCAGTCGCGCCAGAACTGGCTGTCGCGCCGGTTCGTCACGTGGTAATGCAGGATGATGAAATCGCGAATGTGCTCGATTTCGCTGTTGGCCTGATTGTTGTACTCGTCGATTTCGGATTGATAGATGCCGTTGGTCGGGAACATCTGCATCAGGCGAATGATGCCGCGCTGGATCAGGTGGATGCTGGTCGACTCGATAGGCTCGAGGAAGCCGCTGGCAAGGCCGATCGCGACGCAGTTGCCCTTCCACACCTGGCGGCGCTGGCCCGGCTTGAATTTGATCACGCGCGGCTGCATCAAGGTTTCGCCGTCGATATTGTTGAGCAGCGTGCGGGTAGCGCTGTCATCGTCGATGTAGCGGCTCGAAAATACGATGCCGTTGCCGACTCTGTGCTGTAGCGGAATGCGCCACTGCCAGCCAGACTCGTGCGCGATGGAACGGGTGTAGGGCACGGCCGGACCGGTCGAGGCAGTCTGCACGGCGACCGCGCTGTCGCAAAACAGCAGGTGCGACCAGTCTTCGTATTCCACGCCCATGGTCTGGCCGATCAGCATGCCCCTGAAGCCGGTGCAGTCGATGAACAGGTCGCCCTCGATGATGTCGCCCGAGTCGAGTGTCAGCGCGCTGATGTCGCCATTGGCGTGGGTGCCGACTTTGGCGATCTTGCCCTCGATGCGCTGCACGCCGAAACGCTCGGAAAACTTGCGCAGATACTTGGCGTAGCGCGATGCATCGAGATGGTAGGCATAGTTCAAGCCCTGGCGCGGCAAGTGCGCGAATTTATTGTGCTGGGCCGCCTTCAGTTCCAGGCAGTAGTCGCCATAGTCGCCGGCCAGATTGCGCTCGCGCCCCTTCATCCAGAAGTGCTGGAAGCCGGCAGTCCAGTGGTCGGTCCCGGTCAGGCCGAAGGAGTGGATATAGTCCTCTTTGACGTTGCGCCAGTTTTCAAAACTGATGCCGAGCTTGAAGGTCGCCTGGGTCTCGGCCATGAATTCCTGCTCGTTGATCTCGAGCAGATTATGGTAGTTCATCAGGGTCGGAATGGTGGCTTCACCCACCCCCACGGTGCCGATTTCATCGGACTCGATCAAACGAATGTCAAGGCGCTTGCCCAGCACCTTGCCCAGTGCCGCCGCCACCATCCAGCCGGCGGTGCCGCCGCCTGCGATGACCACGCGCCGGATCGGGCGCTTGTCAGCATCATGCCGTTTTTGTTCTTGCACGCTGTGTCTCCTTCAACGATTCATTTTTTTCAGTAGCTGCGCACGCAGGGCGCGCGCGCTGTCAGGGTCGAGCGGGGCCAGCACACGGCGGGCATCTTTGCCGATGTGGGCAGCCGTGTTGTCGTCGGCCTCGAACACGTAATGGCGGAACAGTTCCTGCCATGCGCGGCGCTGTTCGGGCGGCAGTTCGCGCATGCTCAGAATGGCGTGCATGAGCACATTGGTCGGCGTGTCCATGTACTCGGGCGACTGGCGCCACCAGTAATTGACCAGCACATTGAAACGGTCCAGCGCCTCGACGTGGTGCCACCACATGCTGGGGATGAAGATGGCGTCGCCCGGGCCCAGCTCGGCCACCTGGGCGTGTTCGAGCGCCTCGGCAAAGCGCGGAAAGCGCTGATAGTCGGGCTGGCGAAAATCGACCAGGCTGATGGCCTGGCCGGCCGGCGTGAAGTCGAGCGGCCCGACGTACAGATTGCTTAACTGCGCCGGCGGGAACACGGTGAAGCGGCGGTGGCCCGCGGCGACGCAGGCCAGATTGTCGGGCAGGTCGTAGTGCGCGGCGATGCGGGTTGCGTTGCCGATCCAGATACTGGCCAGCGCATCACGGCCGCCCAATTGCATGGGATTGGCTTCGTTGAAGCCCGGCAGACTGGTGTCGATGGTGGTGGAGCCCACATAGATCGCGGGCGGGCCGGGATCGGCCATGCGGTCGACCAGCTCCTTGAGAATGTGATCCAGGCGCACCCGCAGCGACTGGAAATTAAAGCCGCTCAGGTCCTGGTTATAAAAGAAGCGCCCGTCGATGTCGGGGGGACCCAGCATCGCGACCACGGTGGCGTCGCGGTAAAAGCTGGCCAGGTAGGCCGCGCCTTGTGCGGCCGACTGGAGGCCGGCCTGCACCGCAGGCCAGTGCGCGACCAGGCCGCGCAGCACCAGCGGTTCGCTCGACTCCAGGATGGCCCGGGTGAGATCGGCCGGCGTGAGCCCGGCGACTTCTCTGACTGGTTTAGCGTTGGGCAGCATTGGCGCGCGTTTTACGGTCGACCAGGGCGTTAAAGTTGGACATCGACGCAACCACCATATAGATAGCGTTCAGGTAGCCCGACTTCATGAAGCGTTCCAGCACGTCGCCCGGCAATGCCATCAGATTTTCTTCATGGATGGTGTAGAAACCGGCCAGCCGATTTTGCGAGCCATCGGGCAGTTCGATATCGACCGAAAACGATTCGAGCAGACCGTGTTCGAGCAGGGCCGCGACGAAGGGCTTCATGGTCTGCAGGCCCTGGTGGATTTCCAGCAGAATCGAGGTGGCCTGTTCCATGTACTCGGTGTTGCCGCCATGCGGCAGAAACAGCGGCACGCCCTCGGTGCTGCTGACGCGAGGATTGTCCAGGTCGATATTGACCATCATCTCTTCGCCGGCGACACCGATCAGGAAAGGATGGCGCGCCACGGTCAGCGGGATCACCGGCGCGTCCCAGCCCTGCTCGTTCAGGAACAGATTCTCGCCATCCTGAAAGCCGAGCAGCGCCATCGCATCGAAGCCCACGCCGTCGCCGGTTTTGCGAAACACGATCGGATAGTGGGCCTGCAGATTGCGGAACTCGGCGGGAAACGTGACAGCGAACATTACATTGTCGCCATAGGCCGCGCTGCGGGTGGTGACGATTTTGAGGTCCTTGTGCTCGACGTTATTGAGCAGTACCGGGTTTGCCATGAGTGTCTCGTTGTTATAGGTGAGGGGAAGTTGTTGGAGGACGTCAGACTTTTTGCAGTCCGTGCCGGCGAATGTGATCGATCAGCTCGCGGTTGCCAGGCAGCGCGTGCAGCATTTTGCGGGTCAGGCTGGCAGCTTCCTTAAAATAGCTCTCGGCCTGGCCTGGATCATCCAGACGCCGGGTTGCCGCACCGTGCTCGGTGCGAAAACCCATGCCGTACAGGATGTACTGGTAGCTGGCCGACGGGAATACTTCTTCGATGCGCGAGAAATCGTTGCGCGAGGGTGGGCGGTGGCGCCACAGCGTGAGCAGCTCGCGCAGGTGTTCAGGGACTGCCGCGGGCTCGGTGTTATCGATCCAGTAGGGCGAGTCGCGGCGCTGGCTGAGCACATAGTGCAGTTTCAGAAAATCGATCACGCGCTCCCAGCGATATGTGAACACCTCGTTGAAGCGGCGCGCCACGATGTCCATCGCGGCGCGGGTGGCGGGCATCTCGTCGCTGAGCATGGCGGCCGACAGTTCCACCAGGGCCAGCGCCGAGGCTTCGAGCGGTTCGATGAAGCCCGCCGACAGGCCGATGGCGACGCAGTTGCGGTGCCAGAAGGTCTTGCGGTAGCCAGGCGTGAAGCTCAGTTTGCGCGGGGTGGGGATCTCGACCCCGGCCCCGATGTACTGGCGCAGCTCGGCCTCGGCCTTGTCGTCGCTTGTGTGGGCGCTGGAATAGACGTGACCGATGCCGCGCCGGGTGGGCAGGCCGATGTCCCAGATCCAGCCGCTGCTTTGCGCGGTGGAGGTGGTCTGGGAAGCGATCGGCGCGTCGGCGTCGGGGTAGGGCAATTGCACCGCGAGTGCGCTGTCGTTGAACAGCACCTGCTTTTGCGGGATGAATTCGATGTCGAAATGCTTGCCGATCAGGAGCGACTGCATGCCGCTGCAATCGACAAACATATCGCCTTCGAGCGCACCGTTGAGGCGGGTCTGGAGCGAGGCGATGTCGCCGTTGTCGTGCGAATTTATGGCGGTCACATGGTCCGACACATGGCGCACGCCCAGGCGCTCGAGGCAATGCTTGCGCAGAAAGACGCCGAACTTGCCGGCATCGAGGTGGTATCCGTAATTGGCCACCGCCGCGTATTCGGGCGTGGCAGCCTGTTTGGGTGCGCGGCCCTGAACGCACAGGTGGGGCTGAAAGCTGACCAGATCGGCGAAAGGAATGCCGGCGTGGCGCTCCTGCCAGGGGGCGACCAGATTGGTCTCGCCATAGCCCTGGGGCAGCACGAAGGGGTGGAAATAATAGTCGGAATCGGCGCCGGTGACCCAGCGGTTGAAGCGCGAGCCCTGCTTGAAGGCGGCATCGGCTTCGCGGAAAAAATCGGATTCGGACACGCCGATTTTGCGCAGCGTATCGCGCATAGTAGGCCAGGTGCCTTCGCCCACACCGATGGTGGCCACATCGGGCGACTCGATCAGCGTGACCTTGAGGCCATGCGGCAGCGCGCACTGGTGTTCGGCGGCGATGACAGCGGCGGTCAGCCAGCCGGCCGAACCGCCGCCGACGATAACGATGTGCCTGATCGTGCTACTCATCATGCGGTGTTTCCATCAATTCTGTGACACAGCTTGCTTTAAGTCTAACCGAAAAAGGCCGCGGACTGGCCGCGACCTTTCTTTAAAACATCTCATCCCGCAACAACCCCCGGGGTCAGGTCTGGAAATGCTACACAGGCTCTTCAGTAGAAGGCGGCTGGCGCCCTACGGCTCAGCTTGTGTAGCATTCCTGGACCTGACCCCGGGTGGGGTGCGTTGCAACAGGTTTAGAACTTGTAGCGGGCCGAGACCATGTAGCGCGGGCCATTCTGGGTCACGTACAAGGCTTGCGACTTGGTGCGGCCGTGCACGCGCTGGTACTCGTCGGTCAGGTTGATAGCTTCCAGCGAGAAGCTCAGCTTGTCGGTGTACTTGTAGCCGACTGCCACGTCGAGCTGGCCGTACGCTTCCACGTAGTTCGGGTTGGGACCCGCGCCGTCGAAGGTGCCCGACAGGAATTCGTCGCGCCAGTTGTAGGCCACGCGTACGTCCCACTTGGCGTTTTCGAAAATACCCACCAGGTTGGCCGAGTTGGACAAGCCGGTGATCGCAAACTGCTCGCCGACACTCTTGTTGTCGTACTTGGTGCCAGTGTCGACATAGGTGTAGTTTGCTGAGATGCCGAAGCCGCTGTTGCCGAACATGTGTTGCAGATTCAGCTCGAGGCCGTTGAGCGAAGCTTGCTTCTGGTTCGAGTACGAAGTGATCTCGAAGTTGGCGATCGGATCGTTTGGCTGGCCCACGATGGTACCGGTGGCGTTGCCCGAGGCATCATCGGCGCCGCGCGTCACGCCCGGCTGGCCTGCCTTATTGCGGAAGATGTAGTTGCGGATACACGTAACATCAGCCGATACGCAGCCCTTGGCGATCGCTTCGTTCCAGTACGCGCCGCCCACCGGGGTGCGCAGATTGAACGGGGTGGCGTTGATCTTGGACTGGCCGGCGTAGTTGTCAAGCTTCTTGTTAAAGTAGCCGATCGAGAGGAAGTCCTGGGCGCCGTAATACCATTCCCACGACAGGTCGATGTTCTTGGACTTGACC
This sequence comes from Pseudomonadota bacterium, assembly GCA_040385745.1. GTDB lineage: Bacteria > Pseudomonadota > Gammaproteobacteria > Burkholderiales > Burkholderiaceae_D > Telluria_A. The sequence continues at coordinate 38,776 of JAZKGU010000050.1, read as the reverse complement.
GGCTTCAGGGCAGGATTGCCTTGCGATCCGGTGCCGCCGTTGACGCGTGCCAGCGTGTTCAAGACCTGGCCACCCTGGATCTGGTCGTAGCGTGGACGGCCGATGGTCTCGCCGTAGCTCAGACGCACTTTCATGTCCTTGCGCAGCTCGATATCGGTATCGATGCTTGGCAGTACGTGCTTGTATTCACCGGTCAGGGTGGTGAAGCTCGGCGCGCCAAAGTTGATCGGGAGCTCGTTGTTGGCCGTCCAGGAAATGCTGTTCGCGATCGGCACCAGCGCGGTCGAGGTAACGTCGGTCTGTTCGTAGCGCACACCGATCGAGGTGTGGATCGGCAGTGCAGTATTCCAGTCGGTATTGAACTGCAGGAACAGAGACTTCGACTTCTCTTCAGTGCGCTGGTCGGTGTCGAAGGTGTTCTTCGGCAGGTACAGCGCCGGCAGGCCGGTGACCTGAGCCGCCAGGGCGCGCAGGGCTTCGAAGTTGAAGGTGTTGAAGTTATTGAACAGGTTGGGATTGCTGCTGCCCTGGATGTTGTCGAAGTACTGACGCAGGGTGTTGGCATGGAAGATCGAGGCGGGATAGTCCGATGCCTTGGTGGCGCCGCCCCAGGTGTCGCGCTGCTGGGTCGAGAAGGCCGAGCGGTTGCTGACATCGGTCGTGGCGATGCCGAAGCGCAGTTCGGACGCTTCGAACAGATCCAGCTTGCCCTTCACTTGCGCCTGCTGTACTTCGCCCTTCATATAGCCGTTCTGGAACACGGAACCGGTGACTTGCTGCGGTGCTGCGAGGTAATTGGCGCCCTTGATCGACAGCACCGGGAAATCTTCGCGGAAGTCTGCCTGGGTGTCGCCGCGGCTGAAGCTGGCGGTGCCGAGCACATTGCTCGAACCGTAAGGGCTGTCGGCCTTGGAGGTCGCGCTCGACTTGTGAACGTCAAAGTCCAGGCTCAGTCGGTCGGTCACTTTCCAGGCAGCGTTGAAGCCCAAAGCTTGATTGGTGGTCTTGGTGGCAAAATTGGCGCCGCCCATGGCAATGTCGCTATTACCGGCCGGGATAAATTCGTTGTAAATCAAGGGGCCGGACACCGGACCGTCCGACCAGGTCGAGCTCGACGGGCCGAAATTGAACCAGGCCGACAGGTCGCTACGGCGTGTGTGGATCTTATTTTCCGAGAAAGTGTAGTCCAGCGTGGTGGTCAATGCCTTGCTTGGTGCAAATTGCAGCGTCAGCTGACCATTGGTGCGCTTGCGGCTCACACCGCTCATGCTGTAGTTCAGGTTTTGCGGGACGTTGTAGACGTCGGTCGGGTCTGGACGGTTGGTGATATTTTGCGAACCGGGCGTGCCAGGCTGGGGAATGCTGCCCCAGTTGTTCTCGTCGCCGCGGAATGGGCCGCGCCAGCCGTTGGACACCGCTGCTTGGTTGTAGCCCAGGTTACGTTCCTGAAAACTGCCCGACAGGGCGATACCGAAACGGCCGTCGGTCGAGGTATTGCTGTACAGGCCGGAAATTTCCGGCGTGAGCGATTTGGCGCCCAGTTGGACGTCGTTGGGCAGATTGTTGTTCGACGTGTCGTACAGGCCCTTGACACCAACGGTGGCCTGCAGGCCGGGGCGCTGCAGCGGCCGCGCGGTCATGACGTTGATGGTGGCGCCGATACCGCCGGTCGGGGTTTCTGCGCGGCCCGATTTGTAGACCTGGATTTGCGAAATGCCTTCTGACGCGAGGTTGGCAAAGTCGAAGGCGCGCCCGTTGAGGTCGCCCAGATTCGAGGTCGCCATCTGGCGCCCGTTCAACAGCACCATGTTGAAGTCGGGGCCCACGCCGCGCACAGTGACCTTCTGGCCTTCGCCGAGGTTGTTGCGGTCGATCGACACGCCACTGATGCGCTGCAATGCTTCGGCCAGGTTGGTATCGGCGAATTTACCGATGTCGGAGGCTACGATGCCGTCCACGATACCGTCCGAATTCTTCTTCAGGTTCATCGACGACACCAGGCTGGCGCGCAGGCCGGTCACGACCACGGTCTGCACTTCGGTGCCGGCCACGGAAGTGTCGGCCTTGTTGGTTTCTACAGGTTTGGCGGTGGTTGCTTCCTGGGCGTAGCCCGGCACGGTGATGGCCGCGCACGCACTGGCAACGGCCAGGCAAATCAGTTTCTGTTTAGCCTTAGGGTAATGCATTTCATCTCCTTGATTTTTTATGAATATTTTTGCCAGCCACTGCTTTTCGGTCCGACCGCCTTGCAACCAACTTTTCTTAAAACGAATCTGTTTTCGATTCGGCATTACGTACGCGCTCGACGGCGAGGTGATGTTCAGACATCGGGCTGGGGTCGTAATGGAAGCGTTTCCACACGCGTTGGTTGAATAGTAGGTTCGGGGAAAAAAAATGTCAATCAAAGATTATTTGCACACGAAAATCTTTTCGATTTTTACTGCGTGGCAGGGGGAGAAGCTGTTGCAGAGGGTGTTGTAAAAAAGAACAAACGCGTGTGTTTAGGCGTGGGGAGGGCGCCGTGCTGCATATGCAGCACGGCTTGGCAGGCGGGCGCGCTTACTGGTCGGACGTGCGCGAGGCGATCTGTTCCATCAGGCGGGTCGGGTCGAGCTGGGTGTAGTCCTTATTGAGCTCGCTGACGATGAGGGGGTGGAGTTGGGGGTTGAGCAGGGCGCGCAACATGCCCAGAAACTGGGGGGAGGCGGAAAGGATGAGTTTGTCGAAACGGCTGTCGCGCTGAGCTTGCAACAAGTAGTCGGCGATGCCGCGCGCGAACAGTTCGGTGGCGTGTTCGACCGGCGTTTGTGGCGGCTCGTAGGTCTTGTTGGGGGTGGCGCCGCCGGTGTTGTGGATGCTTTTGCCGGCGGAAGTCGGCCCGAAGCGATCGGTCTCGAGCTCGCTGTCGCGCATGCGGGCAGGGCTGTTGACCATGTCCTCGATTTCGTCGGGCCGGGCGGCCCCCTGCGCCAGCGAAAAAATACGTGCGCGCCCGGCGTTTGCCGTGACGATCCAGGTAGTTTCCATATCGTCTGCTCCAGTGGGATGACCCCGTTGGATGCGCGTCAGGGCGCCAATGTTCCTGTTGCTGGGTCCGTGCAGTCGAAAAAAAAGCGCCCACTCAAGAGCGGGCGCCTTGCATGCGCGGACCAGGCCGCAGCGATCAGGCTGCTTTGGCGCGGCGCACTGCCGGACGCTTGACAGCGGCCTTCGGTGCTGCCTTGACCACCGCCTTGCGGCGCTTGGCCTTGGCCACCGGAGCGACCTTGGCCGACAGGCCGGTCAGAAACTCGCTGAAGTTGCTGGCGTGCTGGGCGCTCACCAGGATGCGGCCGGCGATGACGCTACGGCCGTCGTGCTGAGCGCGCTCGAGCTTGGCCTGCGCGGTTTCGAGAACGTTCAGGGCCGAAGAGCGAACGACGCCGACAAATTCGGTCTTGTTGATTTTTGCGATAACGGTATTGAGTGCCATGGTGACTCCTGGAGTGGTCAGTGGTTTAGTGGAAAAGCGCTGAAGACTTCGTGAGCGCCCTGGATCTGTCACTAGACTACGGAGAAAAACTAGAGAGCGCTTTCCAAAGTGCACCAAAAAGTTAGAGCTTTCGCTCCATTTGCACGCTGAAGGGCTGATGTTGGGATGCGCACGCGCGCCCAAGCGGGCGCTGGTGGCTGGCGAAGCGGCGAAGAAAACGACTAGTCGTTGCAGCGTTCAAGCGCTTCGCGCCGGCGCGCGATATCGGCATCGTCGAGTGCCTGCTTGTAGGCGCCGTTGCGCACCTCCGCCTTGCGCCGCTCGATGTCGTCCATGCAGCGCGACTGGCGCCCATTGCCGCCGCCAATGCCAGCCACATAAGGTTTGGTATAGCGTTTGTTACGCGCGAGTTGCTCGGCCTGCATTTGCTGGCGATACCTGTCTTGCTGGCTTTTTTGGGCCATGCGCTGATCGTGATAATCCTGCTCGGTCATCTGCCGCGGCGGCGGCGGCTTGATGCGCGATGGCGCAACGACTTTCTGGTCGCCATTTTCGGGACAGGCTACATCCTGGTAAGCCATGCGTCCATCCGGCATTTTGCAGCGGAAGACTTCGGCCGAAGCCGGGGCGGCGATGAGCATCAGCGAACATGCAGCGATACTGGACAGCAAAAGAACTAAGCGCATGCGGTTTTCAAGGGATTAGAAATAACAATATCTAGTGTACAACAATTGTATTGACTGTCGGGCAGTGCGAAACACCGACAGATGCAAAAACACATCGCTCAGCAACATCACTGTTACACTTTTGAACACATCCTACATCCGCCACCATCCATGCTTACCAATCTCGGTATCGAACGGCCATTCCTGTACCTGGGGCGCAAGTTACTGTACGCATGGGTGCGTACCCAGGTCTTGCCTGCGGACGCGGCTGCGCTGGCCCTGGCGCCTGGCATACCGGTAGTCTATGTGCTGCAGCGGCGTTTTCTGTCGAACATTCTGGTGCTCGCGCGCGAGGCCGAAACACTGGGCCTGCCCGCCGCACTGGCCGGCGTGAGCGAGCGCGGCGTGCGCGATTCGCGCTCCTTCTTTTTCCTGTCGCGCCCCGAACCGTGGTTTGGCCGCAGCCAGCCGGCTTATTCCGAGCTGCTACGCAAGCTGGTGGCCGCCGCCCGCAGCGACCCTGATTTCGATGTGCAGCTGGTGCCCGTATCGATTCTGTGGGGACGTGCGCCCGACAAGGAAGACTCGTTCTGGCAATTGATCTTTTCCGACGGCTGGGCCAAGCGCGGCGCACTGCGGCATATCCTTACGGTGCTGCTGCATGGACGCCAGACGCTGGTGCGCTTCAATGATCCGCTGTCCCTGCGCGATCTGGTCGAGCCCGGCAGTGATGATGAGCTGGCCCTGCGCAAGGTCACGCGGGTGCTGCGTGTGCATTTTCGACGCCAGCGCGAAATGGCCATCGGGCCCGATTTGTCGCACCGCCGCACCCAGGTCGAAGCGCTGCTGGCGGCGCCGGCCGTGCAGGACGCCATCGCTGCCGAGGCGCAGACCGATGCGACTGGCGCCAACGCGCTGCGCAAGGCCGAGCGTAACGCGCGCCGCTACGCACTTGAAATCGCGGCCGACTATTCCTATCCGGTAGTGCGCATCATGTCGCGCTTCCTGACCTGGCTGTGGACCCGCCTGTACGACGGCGTTGAAGTGTCCAATTTCGACACGGTCACCAGCATCGCTTCGGATCACGAAATCATCTATCTGCCCTGTCACCGCAGCCACATCGATTATCTGCTGCTGTCCTACCTGGTGTTCAACCAGGGTCTGATGGTGCCGCACATTGCCGCTGGCGCGAATCTGAACCTGCCGCTGGTCGGAGGCATCCTGCGTCGGGGCGGGGCTTTCTTCCTGCGTCGTTCGTTCAAGGGCAACAAGGTGTATTCGGCAGTCTTCAACGAGTACCTGCACATGATGATCACCAAGGGCTACTCCATCGAATATTTCGTCGAGGGCGGGCGCAGCCGAACAGGGCGCCTGCTGGCGCCGATGGCGGGCATGCTCGGCATGACAGTGCAAAGCTATCTGCGCGACGCGACCCGTCCAATCGTGTTCATGCCCGTGTATATCGGCTACGAAAAGCTGTTCGAGGGTGGCACTTATGTGGGCGAGCTGATGGGGCGCCCTAAAAAGAAGGAGTCCCTGCTCGACCTGGTGCTGAGCGTGCGCGAACTGAAGAAAAATTTTGGCAAGGTGCACGTCAATTTCGGCGAACCGATACGCCTGGCCGAGGTGCTCGAGGCCCACCATCCCGAGTGGCAGCATGCACCGCGCACGCCCGACAGCCGGCCGCTCTGGCTCACCGGCGCCATCGATCAACTGACCAGCACCATCGCGCGCCGCATCAACGCCGCTGCCGTGATCAACCCGGTGAACCTGGTCAGCCTGGCGCTGCTGGCGACCCCGCGCCACGCGCTCGATGCTGCGCAGTTGGAGCGTCAGCTCGATGCTTACCGCCAGCTCGCGCTACGGGTGCAGTATGCCGAGCGCACCCAGGTGTCGACGCTTAGCGGAGGCGAGATGATCGGCTACTGCATCAAGCTCAATCTGCTGCAGCGCCAGTCGCACCCGCTCGGGGACGTGCTGTATTTCCTTCCCGACGATGCGGTGCTGTCGACCTATGCGCGCAACAACACCTTGCACCTGTTCGCCTTGCCCGCGCTGATAGCTTACCTGGTGTCGCACAACGGCAGCATCAGCCGCTCACGCCTGTTGGGCGTCGCGCACACTGTCTATCCCTTCATGCGCGCCGAACTGTTTCTGCGCTGGCGTCCCGAGGAACTCGAGGCCGCTATGGATGCCTACATCGTCGGGCTGGAAGAGCTGGGCTGGCTGCACACACTCGAACAGGGCGGGCGCTACGCGGGGCCCGAACTCAATAGCGACCAGTACGCGCAGCTCAAGCTGCTCGGCCAGACGGTCCTGCCCATGCTGATGCGGTACTTCATTGCGCTGTCGGTGCTCACGGAACATGGTTCGGGCGCCATCACCGCTGCCGAACTGGAGTCGCAATGCCATCTGCAGGCGCAACGGCTGGCCCTGCTGGGTGAATTTAACGCCCCCGAATTTTTCGACAAGGTCATTTTCCGCACCTTTATCGACAGCTTGAAAAAAACCGGCCACGCCGAGCTGGGCGAGAATGGCAGCATTGTGTTCGATGCGCGCCTGTCGACCGCAGCGCTGGGAGCGCGCTCGGTGCTGCCGCCTGAAGTGAGGGCCGCCGTGTTGCAGGGCACGCGCGCAGCACCGGCGGCCTCTGCGTCTTAGTCAGCGCGCAGTGCCGAACACCTGGGTCCAGTAGAAACGGCTGCCACGGTCGTTGTTGATGGCGAAGGCGGCGCCCATTTCGGTCAGTTCGCGGTTCATGATGTTGGCGCAGTGGCCGGGACTGGCGAGCCAGCCTGCCATTGCCTCTTGCGCGCTGGGCATGCCGACGGCGATGTTTTCCGAGATGCGGCGCCAGGCATAGCCGGCCAACTTCGCGCGGTCCCCGACCTGGCTGCCATCCTTGCCCTCATGGCTGAAGTATTTTTGGCGCGCCATGTCGCTGCTGTGGGCCAGCGCTGCAGCGCCCAGTTCGGCATTCCAGCGCAGCGCAGGCGCCGGGGCAAACGATTCGCTGCCACACACACGCGGGCGGGCGCGAGCCGCGTTGACGGCGGCCAGCAGCGCCTGCCCGGTGGCGCCCAGATCGGGCGGCGTCACCGGCAGCAGTTGTTGCGCCAGCACCACTTGCCAGTCGTTGCCAATACGAATCGCCCCGATCGAGGAGACCTGGTTGCTCAGCAAGCTGCTGCAATACTGCTGGCGGATGGTGGCCATGGCGTCGACGGCATCGCTGGCGCCGGAGATATAAATCGCTTCGGCATGGTCGGACAGGAAGCCGGCGCGCTCGAGGGCGTTTTCCAGCAGGGTGCCACGGCCGATGCGAATCTTGACCAGGGCGGGGTGGGGCGCCAGCGCCGATACCGGCGCCATGCGCTCGCCGCCGCAGCTGCCCGGTGCTGCGCGGTAGGCATTGATCAGGCTGACAAGTTCATCGGAACGTGTAGCTTGCGCCAGGGCATCGGCGGACAGGCCGAGCGCGGCAACAAGCATAAATGAAGGAAGAATAATGCGCATGGTGGCTCCGAATACTGAGCAATATCTCATATCCGGCAGGCCAGCGCCACAGTATTAGCCCCTCGCAGAAATAGGTGCTGACAAGGCGGCAATAGCGCTTGCGAGTCCGGCATATTTGCTATGCTGTCGTCTTTCGGCGCGGCGCCGCCGAATCACACGGAGAAGTGCACGATGGTTTCGTTAGCCGAACAATTATTAAAAGCTGGCCTAGTCGACAAGAACAAGGTTAAGAAAGTCCACCAGGACAAGAGCAAGCAAAAGAAGGAAGAGCGCCGCTCCGGTACCGAAACGGTCGACGAAGCGCGCCTGGCGGCCCAGGAAATGCAGCGCAAGAATGCCGAGCGCGCGCGTGACGCCAACGCGCAGCGCGATGCTGCCGCGAACCAGAAAGCCATCCTGGCGCAGATCGCGCAGATGGTGCAGAAAAATCGCCAGGGCAAGGGCAACGGCGACATCGCCTACAACTTCACGCACGGCAGCAAGATCGAACGGATCTACGTGTCGGCCACGGTGCAGGCGCATTTGATGGCCGGGCGGCTGGTCATCGTGTGCCAGAACGGCGGCGCCGAGCTGGTCCCGCGCGTCATCGCCGACAAGATCGCCGAGCGCGATGCGTCGATGGTGGTGCGGGTCAACAAGACCACCGCGACGGTGGACGAGGACGATCCTTACGCAGCCTTCCAGATTCCTGATGACTTGATGTGGTAAGCGCGGCGCTGACTATCACCAACAGCTGAGAACGCTTGGCGAGGGCGGCAAGCTACAGTCGGATAAATACGCTCAGCGTGTTAGCGATGCCAAGTGAACCGCTATTGTCCCGATTTAAAAGGATTAAGTGGTTCAATAGTGAGCGCATTCACGTATCATCCCCCTATCAAACATGGGGGCGGCAATGGACGAACAGGGCAGGCAGGCATCGGCGGCGGCATATCCTTCGGGGCCGGGCGCATACCGTAGCGGCGTGGCCGCGCGCCTGGCCGGGCTGCCAGTGGAAACACTGCGGGTGTGGGAGCGCCGCTACGGCGTCACCGACACCGACCGCTCGCCGCATGGACAGCGCCTGTACTCGGAACTGCAGGTACGCCGGCTTGGCCTGATCAAGCACTTGGTTGACCAGGGCCATCCGATCGGCTCGGTGGCGCGCCTGTCGGTCGAGCAGTTGCGCCAGATGGTGGCGCAGCCGGCAGAGCGCAGCGGGCAAACGCTGCGGGTGGCCTTGCTGGGCCATGCGCTGGGTTTGCGCATCGCCGCAGGTGGCCGCCATCTGCTCTCGCTCGATATTGTCGGCAGCGCGACCGATTTGACGGTCTCGCCGGCTGTGCTCGGCGCGCCCGAAGTGCTGCTCATTGAAATCTCCGAACTGCCCGACAGCGCGGTGCCCGACATCATTGCCCTGCAAGCTTCCACCGGCGCGGCCTGCGTGGTGCTGTACCGCTTCTGCGCCAGCGCGACCATCAGGCAGTTGCGCGCGCATGGCTGCCTGGTGGCGCGGGTGCCTGCCGACCCGGGCGAGATTGTCCTGCTGTGCCACGCTGCGCGCAATGCGGCGATGGCAGCAGCGCGGCCACGGGTCGCGCCTTCCGTGCCCTTGCGCCGCTTCGATGACCAGACCTTGACCCTGCTGACCGCCTCCGCCAGCAGCGTGGGTTGCGAGTGCCCGCGCCACATGGCCGAGATTCTGCTGATGCTGAACAGTTTCGAACGCTACAGCGCCCAGTGCGAATCGCGCAATCCCGATGACGCGGCGGTTCACCAGGATTTGAGCCACGCCGCAGCGCAAGCCCGTGACTTGCTCGAAGGCGCCCTGGAACGCCTGGCGCGCGCCGAAGGTTTGCCCATGCCTGACGGCCTGACTGTCAAGAGCGGAGCGCTGCCGTGACATCGAACCGCAGCGTCGCCGTGATTGGCGCCGGACTGGCCGGATTATCCTGTGCATCCGCGCTCCAACAGGCTGGCCTTCAGGTCACGGTGTTCGACAAGAGCCGTGGTGCGGGCGGCAGAATGAGCACGCGACGCGGCGATGGCTGGCAGTGCGATCACGGCGCCCAGTATTTCACTGCTTCCCATCCTGACTTTCGGCAAGAGGTGGCGCGCTGGGAGCGTGCGGGCGTGGCGGCGCGCTGGGCTCCGGTGGTGCACCTGATCGATGGCGACGGTAATCGCGAGATGGATGTGCGTAACGAGCGTTTCGTTGGCGTGCCGGCAATGAGCGCGCCGGCGCTCCACTTGGCGCTCGACCTGAATGTGTGCGGCGGCGCGGCCATCACCGGTCTGGCGCGCGCCGGCGATGGCTGGCGCTTGCGAACTGCGCTTCCCGGCTATGCCGATACAGGCTTCGATATGGTCCTGTTAGCCCTGCCGGCGCCGCAGACGGCGGCGCTGTTGCGCGAGGCGGCGCCGGCGCAGGCTGCGCTTGCAGAGCGCGCCGAGATGTTCGGATGCTGGGCCATGATGTTGCGCTACGACGCGCCCCTTGCGCTTGGCTTCGACGCCGCCTTTGTGCAGCAGGGCCCACTGCGCTGGATCGCGCGCGACAGCAGCAAGCCCGGTCGCAGCGGACCGGAAACCTGGCTGCTCCACGCCAGCCCCGAATGGAGCCAGGCGCATCTCGAGGACGACCCTGGCGTTGTCGGCGTCACCTTGCTCGAAGCATTCCGCGCCCTCGACGGACCCGCACCGCAGGCATGGACGGCGCACCGCTGGCGCTACGCGAGCACCTGGCCGGGGAGCACAGCCCCGTACCTGTGGGTCCCCGAACATGGACTAGGCATGTGTGGCGACTGGCTGGCCGGCGGTACCGTCGAAGCGGCCTGGCTAAGCGGGCGCGCTCTGGCGGCCAGCGTCCGGGGCCACCTTGTAGCATCGTCAAATTCGACTGCTGAAGCTCGACAGCGCAAGGCAGAGGGCGGCCACTGCCGATAGCTGGAAGCGCATCGGCAGATACCCTGCTGGCAGTTCTGCCTCGCGTGCAAGACGCCAGTCGCGCAGCAGGTGCGCGCCAAAACCTGCGGCCAGCAAGGCACTGGCCACAGCTGGATCGAGCAGCAGCGAGAGCCACGCCAGTAGCGCCGGTACCACGCTCCAGCCATACGCCACATTGCGCTGCCGCTCGCCGAGGGCGCGATCGGTCATGGCCACACCCCAGTGCAGCGCTCCCACGAAGGCCAGGATCACGGCGCCGTAGTACAGCAGTAGCTGCTGCCAGGCGCCGCTAGCGCGCGGATCGGCCAGCGCGGCGATGGCCAGTCCGACGAAGGGAATCAGGCCTGCGTAGCCGAGCGCACGCGCCAGCGGCGGCATTGATAGCATCATTTGACCAGTGGGCGGACGGTGGAAAAGCCCGCGTCCATCGACCAGACCTGGCCCGTGACGCGGCTTGCGCGCTCCGACAAAAGCCAGGCCATGAGCGCTGCCACCTCGTCGCTGGTGCCGATGCCGGGCAGGGGATATTGGCGCGCGGCCGCGTCGCGCACGCTGGCGTTTACGAGTACCGCTGCCGATGCCGGTGTGTCGAGGATGCCGGGTGCTACGGCGTTGATGCGAATGGCGTGCGGCGCATAGGTCGAGGCGGCCCCGCGCACCAGACCTTCCAGGCCAGCCTTGGCAGCGGCGACCGCTTCGTGGTTGGGCGTGCCGATGCGCGCGGCAGCCGACGACACCAGCACGGCCGCGCCGCCCTGTTTGGCGTCGCGCAGCGTGCCAACAAAGGCGGCCAGCGTGTGGAAGGCGCTGAACAGGTTGGCGCTCATGCAGTCCATGAGGTCTGCTTCGCTCATCCGGTGCATGGCGCCAAGGCGGATATTGCCGACGCAGTGAGCCAGAGCTGTGGGTAGCGCTCCTTGCGCCGCGGCGCTGGCCATGATGTGGCGCGCGCCGTCCACGGTGGAGCAGTCAGCTTCGATCTGCAGGTGGGACGCGCCGTAGACGTGGCGCAGCTTGTCTGCGTCGCGCCCTGCCAGTACAAGACTCCAGCCGTCGGCCTCCAGCATGGCCGCCAGGGAGCGGCCAACGCCACCCGATGCGCCAGTAATCAAAGCAGTTTTCGTCAAGATAATCCTCGGTTTTTCAACAATTCAAATCAGATGAAGAGTGTAGTCGGGGAGGGCTGGAAATTGATTTGATGGGAGGTACAACAGCGGGACAAACGCGGGTCGAAACGACAAACGCCACCCGAAGGTGGCGTTTGTCGTCAAGCAGGAGCCGGTGGGGGATGCCGCGCGAGCGGCACCGGCGCCTTGTAATTAACGCTTCTCTGGCAGCACGATGACGGTGTCGCCGGTGCGGCCTTTAGCGCCGGTGTCGCCTTGGGCGCCAGTATCGCCTTGAACGCCGGTGTCGCCTTTGGCGCCGTCATAGCCGGTGGCGCCGGTGGCGCCCTTGGCACCGTCGTAGCCAGTAGCGCCGGTCGCGCCAGCGTTGCCTTTAGCGCCGTCGTAGCCGGCAGCACCGCCAGCGCCAGTGGCACCGGTTGCACCGGTGGCGCCAGGCGCGCCAGCTGGACCAGCTACCACTTGCACCACTGGTGCTGGTTCAGGAACGACGGTCTCGCGAACGCAAGCGGTCAGGGAAAGGCTCGACAATACTGCCAGTGCGATGAGGGTATGTTTCATGATGAATCCTTAGAGTAAGTGCGCTACCGGCGGAACTGCATGACGACGTCAGGCTCAAGTTTCGCGCAGCAAGTAAATCAAGACCAGGCAGGTGGCCGTCGGCGCCAGTTCGGCGGAGGCGGGCTTGGAAGGAATGACTAGAGGATGCGCTAGCGGCGCCTGCCCATCTGTTCGGTTCCGAACATAGGTTGCCGATGTGCACGTTGTTCCGGAAATAAACAGGGCGGGGCGGGGTAGCTTCTTATGCTTAAATAGCTGGATCGACATTATTGCGGGAGCTACGATGACGAACACGTTCAAGGCGGGTGACAAAGTGGAGTGGGAATCGGCGCAGGGAACAGTGCGCGGCACCGTCAAGAAAAAGCTCACTGCCCCAATCGATATCAAGGGCCATCACGTCGCGGCCTCGCCCGACAATCCCGAATATCTGGTTGTGAGCGACAAGACCGGCACCGAAGCAGCGCACAAGCCGACTGCCCTGAAAAAATCGTGAGGCGATTCTCCGCGAAACGGCGCGTGTGTTTCGGTCTCCTGACGCTGGCTAGTTTGCCGCCGCTGGTACTGGGCGCCGACAGCCAGGCCAAGCTCTGGCAAATGCTTCAGGGCGAGGGACTGGTCGTGCTCATGCGCCACGCCGCCACGGTTCCCGGAGTTGGCGATCCGCCCGGCTTCGAGCTCACCCAGTGCGCCACGCAGCGCAATCTGTCGACAGCGGGGCAGAGCGATGCCAAGCGCATCGGCGAACGATTTCGTGCCAACGGTGTTCGCGTGGAGTCAGTGTTGTCCAGCCGCTGGTGCCGCTGCCTCGATACAGCACGCCTAGCGTTTGGCCGCGCTCAAGCTGCGCCCATGCTGGATTCGATGTTTCGCGACGAGCAAGAGGGCAGACAGCGCAAGTTGCTGCAAGTGCGCAGTTTCCTCGTGTCGCGAAGCAGCGGTGGGCTTATTGTCATGGTGACGCACGACGTCAACATCCAGGCGCTGTTGGGGCTCTACTTGCGGCAAGGCGAAATTGCCGTCGCCGCTATTGGGGCCGACGGTAGCTTGCGGTCGCTTGGCACAGCTTTTTTGCCCGCCTAGGCCAGGGGCGAACCCCGACTGCCGCAGTAAAGCATTGCGTCAGCCGCGATTGAGCCAGATAAAATAAAACAACCAAACGGTTGCATTTCCGCGCGATCGGCATATAATCGCACAAAGGCAACCAAAAGGTTGCTATTCTAAGGAGCGGGGATGAACCACTATCAGCACACGATGACGTTGAAAGCATCGCCAGCAGCGGTGTATGCGGCACTCACGACCGCCGAAGGCCTGCGCGCTTGGTGGACGGAAGATTGCGATATCGCCACCGCGGTGGGCGGGGAGCTGGCGTTTCGCTTTGGTGCGCATCACAAGGAGATGCGCATCGAACGCATGGTGCCATGCAACGAGGTGCAATGGCTGTGTACCGGAGCGCATATCGAGGTTGACAGTTTCACGCGCAAGGACGAATGGGTGGGCACGCGCATCGTGTTCCACCTGGCACAGGATGGGGACAGCGGCACGCGGGTGCGCTTCGACCACGTTGGACTGGTGCCTGCGTTCGAGTGCTACGGCGTGTGCAGCGAGGGCTGGCAGCATTTCCTGTCGAGCCTTGAAAAGTATGTCGAAACTGGCCACGGCACGCCGTATCACAGCGTCGCCAGGGCCCCTGAATCCACACATTTACAGGAGTAAATCATGAGCGCGGTAATGAAAGAAATAAAGGATACCGATAGTATCGAGCGGAGCGTAGTGATTCGTGCAGCCCGCGACAAGGTGTGGCTGGCCCTGACCAACGCGGAAAAATTTGGCGCGTGGTTCGGTGTCAAACTGGAGGGGCAAGCTTTTACGCCGGGCCAGCGTACGCGCGGGCAGATGACCATCAGTGGGCACGAGGATGCTTTTTTCGACGTCGTCGTCGAACGCATGGAACCGCACGATCATTTTTCATTCCGCTGGCACCCCTATGCAGCAGACAAAAGCTTTGACTACGCAGGCGAGGAACCAACCCTGGTCACTTTCACCCTGCAGGATGAACCGGACCAAGCCACCCTGGTTACTGTAGTCGAATCGGGCTTCGACAGGCTACCGCCGCAACGCAGGCTCGAGGCTTTCCCGGCCCATACGGGCGGCTGGGAAGCACAGCTGAAGAACCTCGAACGCCATGTCAGCGGGTAAGGCCAGGCCAGGGTCCGGCCTGCCCAAAATCATGCAGTCGAGCGAGACGCTGGCAAGAATCTTTGCCGCGTTGGGCGATACCACGCGCCTGCGGCTGGTGGCGGTGCTGTGCGCCGGCGGCGCATTTTCCATTGCCCAGCTCACGGCGAACACCGACATCAGCCGCCAGGGCGTGACCAAGCACCTGCAGGTGCTGGCCGCCGCTGGTGTGGTAACAGACGTGAAGGTCGGCCGCGAGCGCCACTGGCAGCTCGATCCGCAGCAAATCGTCGAGGCGAAACTGGCGCTGGAGGTCATTGGACAGCAGTGGGAGATGGCGCTGGGCAGACTGAAGGCCTTTGCCGAGTCACTGTAGGATCCGGCGTCTGGGCGGCTGTACTGCGTGAAAAGCCGCGACGGTGGAGTGCTGGTAAAATTTGCGCTAGCCTTCCGAATCCAAACTTGCCGGAGTACACAAATCCTACGTTTTTTAGTCATAGCGGCGATGCGCATGCCAAAGCTGACGGCCGCCCTTGCATTCATTTTGCTAGCAGCGTTGGCCGGCTCGATGACCTACACCGGTTTCCTGGTCATTGGGGTGTTGGCCGAACATCTCGGCACGGGCCGGGTTGTAGCAGGACTGCTTCTGGGCGTTCTTTTTGCAAGAATTCCCTGGATAAGAAAAGGTAAGTTGCGTGTCGTTGGTCTGTTACCTAAACCTGCGCGTCGACCGGTCATATTGAGTTTGCTAGCACTGTGCTTGTTGAATTTTATCTCGCGAGCCGATTTCGTCGCTGCGGGGTTTATGGCTTTCGCTATCGCGTTTCTTCTCACATACCCGTGGCTTCGGCGAGCGATTTTCGACCGGATACTTTCGTCGGTCTTCAAATTCACTGGCAAGCACCCTTCCAGAAACAGCGACGCGACGGTAATTGATGGTGAATTCAGGGAAAAGAAGGATTGAGCCAGGCTGCCTTCAGTCTGGCGCGCATGCGCGGTTTGCTGAAGCATCGAAGGTTTGCGGCGCACGCAGCGATTCATTTCCAAGAAGGAGAAACGCATGTCCGACCTTACCCAAGTTCGATTCACGCTGGCAGTTCAGGACTTGACCACTTCAACACGCTATTACACGTCGGTGCTTGGCATGGCCATCGACTTTGTAGTGCCCGGTTGGACGTTTCTATCACGTGGCAGTTTTCGCGTCATGCTAGGGGAGTGCAAAGATGCACTTCCTCCTGCAAGCCTCGGTGACCATTCCTGGTTTGGATATGTGACTGTCTCGGACGCGTCAGCCTTATTTGCGGAGTTCGACGCCGCCGGGGCCGAATTTACTCAAACTTTGTCTGATAAGCCGTGGGGAATGCGTGAATTCGGCATCTGCACGGTCGACGGCCATCGCATTATGTTCGGCCAGGAACTGTAGCTGCGATTGAGGCTCACTGGGGGCAGCACCATGTGTCCCAAATGACCGGGCTGTGAACGAATTCTGGCGATGTAAAGCGTACACAAAAAAACCGCAGTCTCCTATGAGAACTGCGGTTTTTTGGTTCGCCTGAAGCGGGCTGAACATAATTCTTGGTGGCCCGGGGCGGAATCGAACCACCGACACAAGGATTTTCAATCCTCTGCTCTACCGACTGAGCTACCAGGCCAAGAGGCATGATTATAGACACCCGTCCGACGCTTTGCAAGTCCGCCTGACAACTTTGCCTGAAATTTGATGAAATACAGTATAAATAGGTGTTGTTTGCAGCCGCTATAATAGTTTGCATGACTAGCCAAACCACCCCCCAGACCCGCCACGAGAGCGCAATTTGCATCGTTGGCAACGGCGCCATCGCCAAAACGGCGGCGCTCGGCTTCGCCCAGGCCGGCCACAGCGTGACCTTGCTGGTGCCGCCGGCCGCCGCGCAAGGCGCCGCCGCCGCGCACGCTGCGGGCGAACTGCCTTGGGACGTGCGCGTCTACGCCCTCAACCATACTGCCCACACCCTGCTAGCCTCGCTCAAGGTGTGGGGCGCGCTGGATCTGGCGCGGGTGCAGCCGGTCGATGCGATGGACGTCAATGGCGACGGCGCGCATCCGGGCGATCTGGCCTTCGACGCTTTCGGCGCCCACGTCGGCGCGCTGGCCTGGATTGTCGAGGACCGCAACCTGAATCAGGCGCTCGACGCCGCCCTTAAATTCGCACCCAAGGTGCAAGTGGTGACCGGACGCGCCGAACGCATAGCGCACGATGGCGAACGCACCACCGTCGCCCTCGAAGGTGGCGCAAGCCTGGTCAGTGAGCTGCTGATCGGCGCTGACGGCGGCCAGTCCTGGGTGCGCTCCCAATGCGACATCGGCATCGATTACCGCTCCTATCACCAGAAGGCCGTGGTCACCAATTTCTCCTGCGAGAAGCCGCACCACGGCAAGGCCTTCCAGTGGTTCACCGGAGAGGACGGGATCGTGGCCCTGCTGCCGCTGCCGGGACAGCGCGTCTCGCTGGTATGGTCGGCGCCTGACGCGCTGGCCGAAACCTTGATGAACGAAACGCTGAGCGAAATGGCAGTGCGTCTGGCCGTGTTGTCGGAACAGCAGCTCGGCGCACTGCGCCCGCTGACGCCCGAATCGGTCAAGGATCTGCCGCTAACACTGGTGCGTCCGCATTCCATCGTCGCCCCCGGCGTGGCGCTGGTGGGCGACGCCGCCCATGTGGTGCACCCGCTGGCCGGGCATGGCATGAACCTGGGCTTTGCCGATGTCGCGGACCTGCTTAAAACGATTGCAGCGCGGGAGGACCATCGCAGCATTGGCGACGCGCGCGTGCTGGCGCGCTACGCCCGCGCCCGCAAGGAAGACGTGCTGCTTATGCAACTTGCCACCGATGGACTGGCGCGCCTGTTTGCTACAAATCTCGAGCCAGTGCGCATTGCCCGCAATTTCGGATTAAACTTGCTGAATAAGTTGCCCATGGTCAAACGGCGTCTGATGTCTCACGCCTTGGGCAAGTAATTGTTGGATGTGCATACACCGGAGAAGTCATGTTAAAAAGTAAAATCACGATGCTCGCAGCCCTGGCTTTCATTGCATCGTGTGGCAATGCCCAGCCGTCCGTCGAGGCGACGATCAAGAAGACCGTCGAGCCCCACCTGGGCAAGGGCGTCAAGATTGAAACGGTCACCAAAACTTCCTACGGCGATCTGTACGAAATCAAGGCAAATGGCGAAATTCTGTACACCGACAAAGCCGGTAAGTATATTTTCATCGGCCAGATCTACGACGCCAAGACGTCGGAAAACCTGACCAAGACGCGCCTGGACGAAATCAACAAGATCAAATTCGAGGACCTGCCGCTGCAGCACGCGCTCAAGCTGGTCAAGGGTGATGGCAAACGCAAGATCGCGATCTTCGAAGATCCGAACTGCGGCTACTGCAAGCGCTTTCGCCAGACTACCCTCAAGGAACTGGACAACGTGACGGTGTACACCTTCATGTACAACATCCTGAGCGAAGATTCCGCCGTTAAATCGAAGAACGTGTGGTGTTCACCGGACCGCGACAAGGCCTGGGACGAGTGGATGATCGGCGGTAAAGTCCCGGCCACCGCGGCGGCTGACTGCAAAAATCCGAACGATGAAGTGTCGGCGCTCGGCCGCAAGCTGCGCATCAACGCCACGCCAGCCATTTTCTTCACTGACGGCACCCGCATTCCGGGCGCCATCGACACCAAGGCAGTCGAAGCCAAGTTCGCAAAAATCAAATAACCATTACCCCGATTCGATCGGGGAAGCGCAGCGTCCAAAAAGGGAGCATGACATGGTGGCATTGAAGATCAACGGGCGCGACTTTCAAGTCGACGCTGATCCATCCACGCCCATTCTGTGGGCGTTGCGCGACAATCTCAACCTCACAGGCACCAAGTTCGGCTGCGGCGCCGCCCAGTGCGGGGCCTGCACCGTGCACCTGAACGGCGCCGCGGTGCGCTCCTGCGTCACGCCTATATCGGCGGCCGTCGGACAAAAGCTCACCACCATCGAAGCCATGGAGTCGGACAAAATCGGCAAGGCTGTGCAGGATGCGTGGGTGCGCCATGATGTGCCGCAGTGCGGCTACTGCCAGAGCGGCCAGGTTATGAGTGCGGCAGCGCTGCTGCGCACGAACAAGGCGCCGAGCGACGCTGCCATCGATGCCGCCATGAGCGGCAATGTCTGCCGTTGCGGCACTTATCAACGCATTCGCGCCGCTATCAAGGACGCTGCGAAAACCCTGGCCTAGGAGAACAGCATGCGTAGCGAATGGATCGATCACGCGGCGCTGGTGCGTCCGCAGCAAGGCGGCCTGTCGCGCCGCAGCTTTATCAAGGCCGGCGCTGCAGCCGGCGGCGGCCTCGTTCTCGGGTTTTTCATGCCGGCCGCGAACCGCTTCGCCCAGGCTCAGCAGGCCAAGCCTGTATTCGCACCCAATGCCTTCCTGCGCATCGCGCCGGATAATTCAATCACCGTCATGGTGAACCGGCTCGAATTCGGACAGGGCGTGCAGACCTCGCTGCCCATGCTGATCGCCGAGGAGCTCGACGCCGACTGGGCACAGATGCGCGGTGCCCTCGCGCCTGCGGCGGCCCCCTATGCCGATCCTGGTTTTGGCATGCAAATGACCGGCGGCTCGAACACCATCGCCAACTCCTATATGCAGTATCGGGAGATCGGCGCCAAGGCGCGCGCCATGCTGATCGCTGCGGCGGCCGAGCAGTGGAAGCTGGCCCCGGACCAACTGACCACGTCGATGGGTTACGTCGTCGGTCCCGGTGGGCAGAAGGCCAGCTACGGCTCGCTCGCAGATGCGGCGATGAAGCTGCCGGTACCTGCCACCGTGGCGCTCAAGGATCCCAAGAACTTCCGCTTCATCGGCAAGCCTGCCAGGCGTCTTGATGCACGCACCAAGTCGACCGGACAACAGCAATTCGGTATCGACTTTACAGTACCTGGCGCCAAAGTGGCGCTGGTGGCCCGGCCGCCGGTATTTGGTGGCAAGGTCAGCAAGTTTGACGCTTCCAAGGCCTTGGCAATCAAGGGCGTGGTCGCTGTGCTTGAGGTGCCGACCGACCGAGGCGGACGCGGCGTTGTCGTCATCGCCGACGGCTACTGGCCGGCCAAGCAGGGACGCGACGCACTGGTGATCGAATGGGATACCAGCGCAGTCGAGAAAGTCAGCACCAGCCGCCAGATGGCCGAGTTTCGCGCTTTAGCGAAAACCCAGGGCGCAGTGGCGAAGAAGGCCGACATCTCGGCACTGGCATCGGCCCCTAAAAAGCTTTCGGCAGTCTATGAATTCCCCTACCTGGCGCATGCGCCGATGGAACCGCTGAACTGCGTGGTCGACCTCAAGAGCGACAGCTGCACCATCTGGGTGGGTAGCCAGTTTCAAACCATGGACCAGGGCGCGGCAGCGGCAACGGCGGGACTCAAGCCGTCGCAGGTCACGCTGCATACCATGATGGCCGGCGGCGGCTTTGGCCGGCGTGCGGTGCCCTCGTCGGACTATATCGTTGAAGCGGTCAATGTGGCCAAGGTCTACAAAAACGGCCCTGTCAAAGTTATCTGGAGCCGCGAGGACGATATCCGCGGCGGCTACTACCGGCCATCGCATGTGCATCGCGCCGACATCGGCTTTGATGCGAAAGGCAAGATCCTGGCCTGGGATCATGCCATCGTGGGCCAGTCGATCCTGACCGGCAGCCCGTTCGAGCCTTTCATGGTAAAGAACGGCGTGGATGCCACCATGGTCGAGGGCATGGGTGAACCCTACAACGTTCCGCTGAACCTCACGGCGCACTCCGTCAAAGCCAATGTGCCGGTGCTGTGGTGGCGCTCGGTCGGCTCGACCCATACCGCCTTTGTCATGGAAACTTTGATCGATGAAGCCGCGCAGGTGGCGGGCGAGGATCCGGTGGCCTACCGTAAGCAGCTCATGGGCGACAAGCACCCGCATCATCTGGCGGCGCTCGAACTGGCAGTAGCCAAATCCGGCTACGGCACCAAAAAGCTGCCCAAGGGCCGCGCTTTTGGCGTGGCCTTGCACGAGTCGTTCCGCTCCGTCGTTGCGTATGTGGTGGAAGCCTCCGTCGTTAAAGGTGTGCCAAAGCTGCACAAGGTCACGGCCGGCGTGCACTGCCATCTGGCCGTCAATCCGCTCACCATCGAAGCGCAGGTACAGGGTGCGGTGCTCATGGCGCTCGGCACCACGCTGCCAGGGGCGGCCATTACCCTCAAGGACGGCGTGGTGGAGCAGCAGAACTTCTTCGATTACACGGTCGCGCGGATCGGCGACATGCCGCATGTCGAGGTGCATATCGTGCCGTCGACCGAGCCGCCGAGCGGCATGGGCGAGCCAGGTTTGCCGCCCCTGGCCCCGGCGTTCGCCAATGCGCTCCACAAGCTTACCGGCAAGCGCCTGCGCAGCCTGCCGTTCGACCTGAAAACCGCCTGAGGTCCAATGCTTCCCGTCGGCATCCTGCTCGCCGCTGGCAGGGGCCGGCGTTTCGATCCCGCCGGCGCCAGCAACAAGCTGCTCGCGCTGCTCCCTTCCCATGAACCGGTGGTGGCCGCCAGCGCCCGCGCGCTGCTGGCAGTGCTGCCGCGCGTGATAGCGGTGGTGGCTCCGGGTGACGACGCGGTGGGGCGAGTACTGCGCGCTGTCGGCTGCGAGGTGGTCGTGTGCGACGATGCCGATCGCGGTATGGCCGCTTCGCTGGTGCATGCGCTGCGCCATTCCCTTCCTGATGCCCAGTCATGGCTGATCGCGTTAGGCGACATGCCGCATGTCCGCACCTCGACCTTTGCGGCCCTGTGCGCGCAGCTTGAGCAGGGCGCCGACATTGTGGCGCCGGTCCACCAGGGGCGGCGCGGCAACCCGGTAGGATTCAGCCGCGTTTATCTGCCCGAGTTGCTGGCGCTGGAAGGCGATCAAGGCGCCAGGGCGATCCTTGAGGCCAGGTTGGTGCACCCAGTGGCCGTCGACGACCCGGGGATCTTCCACGACATCGATACCCCCTCCGACCTGCAGAAGGCGGTACACTTCCGGTAGGCGGACAAGTTAAACCATCATGAAAAAACCTACCCTTAAAAAGCAAGCGGCAGTTCAGTACACCATCAATCCCAAGGATTTGGCGGGTCATTTGTTTGAAGTGACCATTGTGGTGCCAGTTCCGGCGCCCGAGGGACAAGTGCTGTCGCTGCCGGCCTGGATCCCGGGCAGTTACATGATCCGCGAGTTTTCGCGCAACATCGTACAGATTCGCGCGGAGGCGGATGGGGTGGCGCTGGCGCTGCGCAAACTCGACAAGCATTCATGGCAGTGCGCTCCAGCCGCCGGCCCGCTCACTGTGGTGTACGAAGTCTACGCATGGGACCTGTCGGTACGCGCCGCGCATCTGGACCAAACCCATGGCTTTTTCAACGGCACCAGCGTGTGCCTGAGCGTGGCGGGGCAGGAACATCTGCCGCACCAGGTTGATATCGTGCGTCCCCAAGACGCTGCGGCGCGCAGCTGGCGCGTTGCCACCACGCTGCCCGAACTGGGCGCCAAACGCTATGGCTTCGGTACGTACATCGCGTCCAGTTACGATGAACTGATTGACCATCCGGTGGAAATGGGAGATTTTGCGCTGGCCACTTTCAAGGCGCATGGGATCCCGCACGATATCGTCATTACCGGTCGCGTGCCCAATCTCGACATGGCGCGCCTCCAGGCCGATCTGAAGGCAATCTGCGAGGCCCAGATCGCGTTCTTTGAGCCGCTCACCAAGCGTGCACCCATGGATCGCTACGTTTTTCTGACCCTGGCAGTGGGCGATGGTTACGGTGGTCTCGAACATCGAGCCTCCACTGCGCTGATCTGCGCGCGCGCCGATTTGCCCAGCACCGCGGCACCCATCACGGCGGAAAAGCATGAAGGCTATCTGAAGTTCCTTGGCCTGTGCAGCCATGAGTATTTCCATACCTGGAATGTCAAGCGCATCAAGCCCGCTGTCTTTGCGCCATATGACCTGCAGGCCGAAACCTATACTCCGCTGCTCTGGCTGTTCGAAGGGTTCACCAGTTATTACGACGACCTGATGCTGGTGCGCAGCGGCATCATCAGCGAATCGACTTATCTGAAACTGCAGGGAAAAACCATCGCGTCGACCCTGCGCGGCAGCGGCCGCACCAAGCAGAGCGTGGCCGATTCGAGCTTCGACGCCTGGGGCAAATACTACCGGCAGGACGAAAATGCCCCCAATGCCATCGTCAGTTATT
This sequence comes from Pseudomonadota bacterium, assembly GCA_040385745.1. Taxonomy (GTDB): domain Bacteria; phylum Pseudomonadota; class Gammaproteobacteria; order Burkholderiales; family Burkholderiaceae_D; genus Telluria_A. Next base: position 16,059 of record JAZKGU010000050.1, on the reverse strand, counting down.
ACGGCAAAGGCTCGCTCATTGCACTGGTGTTCGACCTGACTATCCGCGCTCGAACCGGCGGCAAAAAATCGCTCGACGACGTCATGCTGGCGCTGTGGGACCGCTACGGCCGCGATTTCTATCCAACGGTCGGGCGTGGCGTAACCGAGGCCGAAGTAGAGTCCCTGTTCGATGAAGTCAGCGGCATGCGTATGAAGCCGCTGTTCGACAAGTACGTACGCGGCACTGTCGAGCTGCCGCTGGCCAAGCTGTATGCGCCCTTCGGTGTCAAGCTGGTGGACGAGCGCCGCAGCGCCAAGCCTTCGCTGGACGTGGGCGTGGGACGCGATGGCAACGATTGCAAGCTCACCCATGTGCACGAGGGTGGGGCGGCGCACAAGGCCGGCCTGTCGGCGGGCGATATCCTGGTCGCTGTTGATGGCTTGCGCCTGTCGGCCCCCGCGTCGAATCTGGAAGCCATGCTGGCGCGCTACAAGGTGGGCGATGCGGTGAGCGTGCATGCGTTCCGGCGCGACGAACTGATGACGTTTCAGGTCACACTGCTGGGTGACCGCGTGCCGGGCGTGACGCTGTCGCTGATGGATGAACACAAGAAGTCCGGGCGGCCCAGCAGCAAGACCTGAGGAGGTTCAGGCAAACAGGCGCTGCAGCTCAACGCCTGGCTCGGGCGCGCGCATGAACGCTTCACCCACCAGGAATGCATGCACGGCGGCGTCGCGCATGCGCTTGACGTCGGCCGGTCCCATGATGCCCGACTCCGTTACCACCAGCCGCTCGCTGCCAATGCGCGGCAGCAGGTCGAGCGTGGTTTGCAGCGACACCTCGAAAGTGCGTAGGTTGCGGTTGTTGATGCCCACTAGCGGTGTGCGCAGCTTCAGCGCCGCCGTCAGCTCTTCGCCGTCGTGCACTTCCACCAGCACATCCATTCCCAGCTCAAGCGCGCACGCTTCCAGTTCGGCCATCAGGCCATGATCGAGCGCAGACACGATCAGCAGGATGGCATCGGCACCCATGGCCCGTGCCTCGTAGACCTGGTACATATCAATCATGAAGTCCTTGCGCAGGACAGGAATCTCGCACGCGGCGCGGGCCTGCTGCAGGTACTCGACGCTGCCCTGGAAAAAATGCACATCGGTCAGCACTGATAGGCAGGCCGCCCCATGGCGTGCGTAGCTCTCGGCGATATTGGCGGGTTTGAAGTCCGCACGCAGCACGCCTTTGGAGGGCGAAGCTTTCTTAACCTCGGCGATTACGCCGGCGTTGCCTGCGGCGATATGGCGGCGCAGGCTCGCTTCAAAACCACGAATCTGGCTGCGCGCGGCGGCGTCGGTCTCGACCTCGCGGCGCAGGCTGGCCAGGTCACGGCGCTTCTTGGCAGCCGCCACTTCGTCGGCCTTAACAGCCAGGATCTTGTTGAGAATATCGGACATGGAAAGTTCAGGTTTGTTTGGAGAGGGCTAGCTTGATGCCGAGCCAGATGAACAGGCCGCCGGTGACGCGCTTGAGCCACAGCGCCGCTTGCGGGTTGACTTTCATGCGCGCGCTCGCCATGGCGGTGAACACGGCCAGACCCACACACCACAGCATGCCGTTGATGTTGAAGATCACACCGAGCACGATGAACGCCAATGCCTTGTTGGGGGCGGCGGCATCAATGAACTGCGGCACAAAGGCCAGGAAGAACAGCGCCACCTTGGGGTTGAGAATATTGGTCAGCAGGCCCTGGGCGAATATCTTGCGATAGGGGAGGGGAGCGAGCACGGGCGCATCGGCAGCATCACTGCGCTTGCTGCGTAACAGTGCAAGCGCCATGTAGATGATGTAGGCGGCGCCGATATATTTGACCACCGTGAAGGCGGTCGCAGAGGTAGCCAGAATGGCCGACAGGCCCACCGCTGCGGCCAGCACATGCACCATCACGCCGCTGCAGATGCCCATGGTGGCCGCTACGCCCGCGCGCCAGCCCTGGGTGGCGCTGCGGGTGGCGATCAGCAGCGAATCTGGTCCCGGCATGATGTTGAGCAGGAGGCCGGAGAGTACAAACAGCGGCAGGTCGTGGATGCCGAACATGGCCTATGCAGCGCCAAGCCGCTGGGTCACTTCGACGAATTGGTCGAGCTTGGCCTTGGCGGCGCCACTTTGAATTACCTCGCGCGCCTTGTCCAGTCCCTCGGCAATCGAGCTGGCGACACCTGCCGCAAACAGCGCCGTACCCGCATTGAGCGCGACGATGTCGTAGGCGGCGCCCGGTTCACCGCTGAGCGCCTCCATCATCTTGGCTTTCGACTCGACCGAGTCGCTGACCTTGAGGTTACGGCTTGCAGTCATCTGCAATCCAAAGTCTTCGGGATGAATTTCGTATTCGCGAATTTCGCCGTTGACGAGTTCTCCGACCATCGTCGAAGCGCCCAGCGAGACCTCATCCATGTTGTCACGCCCATACACCACCACTGCATGCTGGGTGCCAAGGCGCTGCAGCACGCGCACCTGGATGCCGACCAGGTCGGGATGGAACACACCCATCAGGATATTGGGAGCGCCGGCGGGATTGGTCAGCGGGCCAAGGATGTTGAAAATGGTACGCACGCCGAGTTCACGGCGCACCGGCGCGGCATGCTTCATGGCCGCGTGATGGTTGGGCGCGAACATGAAGCCGATGCCGGTCTGCGCGATCGACTGCGCGATCTGTTCCGGCTTGAGATTGATGTTCACGCCCAGAGATTCGAGCACGTCGGCGCTGCCGGACGAGGACGACACGCTGCGTCCGCCATGCTTGGCTACGCGCGCGCCGGCGGCTGCAGCCACGAACATGGAGGCGGTTGAAATATTAAAGGTGTGGGCGCCGTCGCCACCGGTGCCTACGATGTCGAGCAGGTTGGTGGTGTCGGCCATGGGTACCTTGGTGGAAAATTCGCGCATGACCTGGGCCGCTGCGGCGATTTCGCCGATGGTTTCCTTCTTGACGCGCAAGCCCAGCGTAAGGGCGGCGATCATCGTGGGCGACATCTCGCCCGACATAATCTGGCGGAACAGGTGCAGCATCTCGTCGTGAAAAATTTCGCGGTGTTCGATGCAGCGCAGCAGGGCTTCTTGTGGTGTGATCGGCATGATGGTTCCTGAGATTCGTGGGCTTAGCGTACTAGGAAGTTCTTCAGCAGGGCATGGCCGTGCTCGGACAGGATGGACTCGGGGTGGAATTGCACGCCCTCGATATCGAACTCCTTGTGCCGCACGCCCATGATCTCGCCGTCATCGGTCCATGCCGTCACCTCAAGGCATGACGGCAGCGAGGACCGCTCGATCGCCAGCGAGTGATAGCGAATCACTGTAAACGGGCTGGGAAGGCCCTTGAAGACGCCCTCGCCCGTGTGCGCAATCAGCGACGTTTTTCCGTGCATGACCTGCTTGGCGCGAATCACCTTGCCCCCGAACGCAGCACCCATGGCCTGGTGGCCCAGGCACACGCCCAAAATGGGCAGCTTGCCTTTGAACTGCTGCAAAATGTCGATCGAGATGCCGGCTTCGGCGGGCGTCTTGGGCCCGGGCGAAATACAGATTCGGTCAGGCTTCATGGCCGCAATCTCGTCGAGCGTGATTTCGTCGTTGCGCACGGTGCGCACTTCCTCGCCCAGCTCCCCAAAATACTGCACCAGGTTGTAGGTGAACGAATCGTAGTTGTCGATCATAAGCAGCATGTCAGAGCTCCCCATCCAGGCCGTCTTGCACCTGTTCGGCCGCGCGCAGCACGGCGCGCGCCTTGTTTTCAGTTTCCTGCCATTCCATTTCCGGGATCGAATCGGCCACGATGCCGGCCGCGGCCTGCACGTACAGCATGCCGTCCTTGATCACGCCGGTGCGAATCGCAATGGCGACATCCATCTCTCCGCCAAACGACAGGTAGCCGCAGGCGCCGCCATAGATGCCACGCTTGGTCGGTTCCAGTTCGTCGATCACTTCCATGGCGCGTACCTTGGGCGCGCCGGTCAGGGTCCCGGCCGGGAAGGTGGCGCGCAGCACGTCGAGGTTGGACATGCCTGCTTTGAGCTTTCCCTCGACGTTGGAGACGATGTGCTGCACGTGCGAATACTTTTCCACCACCAGACGCTCGGTGACCTTGACGCTGCCGATGTCCGAAATGCGCCCAAGGTCGTTGCGCGCCAAATCAATCAGCATCACGTGTTCGGCAATTTCTTTTGGATCCGCCAGCAGTTCCCGGGCCAGTTCGGCGTCGCGTTCGGGCGTCGCGCCGCGCGGACGGGTGCCGGCGATGGGGCGCAGCGTGACCTTCTTGCTGCCGTCGGGGGCGGTTTCGTTGCGCACCAGGATTTCGGGCGAGGCGCCGACGATCTGCATGTCGCCAAAATTGTAGTAGTACATATAGGGCGAGGGATTCAGCGAGCGCAGGGCGCGGTACAGCGTCAGCGGATTGTCGACGTAGGGCTTGCGGATGCGCTGGCCGATCTGCACCTGCATCAAGTCGCCCGTCATCACGTACTCGTGCGCGCGCGCCACTGCCTTCAGATAGTCTTCCTTGCTGAAGTCGCGCACGGCTTCGGTGCGCACCGAGCTCGAAGTAACCGGTGCATCGACCCCGCGCCGCAGCATCATCTTCAAATCCTTGATGCGCTGGCGCGCCTTTGAATACGCTTCCGGCTGGGCCGTGTCGGCGTACACGATCAGATACAGCTTGCCCGACAGGTTGTCGATCACCGCCAGTTCCTCGGTCACCATCAGCTGGATGTCGGGCAGGCCCAGGTCGTCCTTCGGCGTGCTGGCCGCCAGCTTGCGCTCGATGTGGCGCACCGTGTCGTAGCCGAAGTAGCCGGCCAGGCCGCCGCAAAAGCGCGGCAAGCCGGGGCGCAGCGCCACCTTGAAGCGGGCCTGGTACTGCTCGATGAAGTCGAGCGGATTGCCCTCGTGGGTTTCGATGACGGCGCCGTTGCTCACGATTTCGGTGCGGTTACCGAAGGTGCGCAGCAGCGTATTGGCCGGCAGGCCGATGAAGGAATAACGGCCAAAACGCTCGCCGCCGACTACCGATTCAAGCAGGAAGGTGTTGCGGCCCGCGTTCTGGGTCTGGGCCAGTTTGAGGTACAGCGTCAGTGGCGTTTCCAGGTCCGCGAAAGCTTCGGCGATCAATGGAATACGGTTGTAGCCTTCGTTGGCCAGGGATTTGAATTCGAGTTCGGTCATGCTTTTCTCCAGGCCGCCCAAGCGTGATGGTGGGCGGTGGGGTTCAAAAAACCTGCCGGCGCAAATAGGCGACCGACGGCAATCAATACGGGGTTACTTCGCCCAGGATTGCCAGCGTCGCCAAAGCCAGGCCTCAATCGAGCCTGGTTGCGTGACATTGTGTTTTTTGGTGAAAAACATGTGGTCGGTTCAGTTTGCGGTGTCGTTGTGCGAACTTATCAAGGTTGCTGCTTCGAGCAGCGAGATAACTATACCATCGGAATCGCTTTCGTGTATAGACCGTCCGTGGTTATAACCATATGGCACATTGAGCACATAGCAACCGGCGGCGCGCGCGGCCTGAGCGTCGTTGCTGGAGTCGCCAATGGCCACGACTTGCGATGGCGAAAGGTCAAAATCGGCGCATACCTGAAGCAGCGGCATGGGGTCGGGCTTTTTGCGTGGCAGCGAATCGCCGCCGTAGACCACCTCGAAAAACGGGCTCAGTCCCTTTTGCTCGAGCAGTGGCGTGGCAAAGGCGATCGGCTTGTTGGTCACGCATGCCATCCGCAGGCCGCGCGCCTGCATCAGCTCCAGACCCGCGATGACGCCCGGATAGAGCGTGCTGTTTTCGCCATTGATGGTCAGGTAGTGGCGCTGATAGCTGGCCATGGCGCCGTCGAAGCTGCGTTCGACCGAATCGATATCCATGTCGATGGCCAGCACGGAGCGGATCAGGTGTTCCGAGCCTTTACCCACCAGCACCGTGACTTGCTCCTGCGAGATAGGGCCCAGGCCCAGTTCGGCGCGCATGCGGTTGATCGCCACGTGGAAGTCAGGCACGGTGTCGAGCATGGTGCCGTCAAGGTCGACGATGACGGCTTTGATGGCGGCGCTTCCGGGCCGCTTGAATGGAGTAGGCATGCTGTCAGCTTACCACCACCCGGTTGCGCCCATTATGTTTGGCCGAGTACAGTGCGGCGTCGGCGCGCCCGAGCGCGCTGTCGAGCGTTTCGTTGTGGCGCAGCTCGGCCACGCCTATGCTGATACGCAGTTCAAGGCCCGCGCCGATATCGCTGCAATCGACGGCCGCGACGGCCAGCCGTATGCGGTCGGCCGCGTGGGCCGCTTCGGCCGATCCGGCCCCCGGCAGGACCACCAGGAATTCTTCGCCGCCGGTGCGCCCCAAGGTGTCGCCCGGGCGCAGCGCGCAGCGCATTGCATGGGCTGCGCGCTGCAGCACCTGGTCACCCGCGGCATGACCGTAGGTGTCGTTGGCCTGCTTGAAGTGATCGATGTCGATGGCGGCCAGGGAGACGCTGGCGTTGTTTTTGGCGGCGTGCTCGAAAGCCGAGAGGGCAACTGCCATGAAGTGGCGCCGGTTGGGCAGGCGAGTCAGCTCGTCGGTGAGCGCAAGATCGAGCATGCGGCGCGCCTGCCTGAGCTGCTGGAAGACTGAAAATCCGAGTATGGCGATGGCCACCACGCTCAGTGCCAGCGCGGCGGCCTGCCATTGAGCCACGCTGCGCCCTGCTGCCAGCTCACGTTTGGCCTGCTCGTTTTCGCTGGCCAGCAGCTGTGATTGCAGCACCGCCTGCTCGGTCTGGAACTGAACACGCAAGCGTGACAGACGTTCGTCCAGCATGCCTTTCTGGAGCTTTTGCTGAAGCAGCATGTGCTCGCCGCGCAGTTCGAATGCCCGGTCCCAGCGCTTGGTCGCTGCCGCCACCAGTGCCAGTTCCTCGTACGCTTTTTCGAGGAAGCGCGGATTGTCCTTGCCGGCGTAGTAGGCCTTGGCCGCTTCCAGATCGGCCGCCGCAAGTTCATGGCGTGCGGCGCGGCGGTGTGCTGTGCCCTTGGTCAGGCGCAGCATCGCCACGCCATCGGCGTCCTTGACCGCCACGTAGTGCTGCAGCGATTGTTCGATCATCGCCAGAGCCTCGTCATGGCGCCCCATTTTGGATAACACAATGCCGACTGCGCGCATGTCATAGGCAGTGTCGGTTTTGGCCCCCCGGCTGCGGTCGAGCTCCATCGCTTTCCTGAAATTGGGCAGCGCCGCCGCCAGCTCGCCCTGGCTCTCGAAGGTGCTGCCGATGTTGAAGTGGGCTGTCGCCTGGCCTTGTACGTCTGCGCGCCTTACATGGGAAGCGAGCAGGCGTTCATAGGTTTTCATCGCATTGGCATAATCCTTCACGTTGCGGTCGGCGTAGAGATTGGCCAGCGCGTTCAAGGCGTAGTTTATGTTGTTCTCTTTGCCGGAGCGCAGTTCCAGGTCGTAAGCCGCCTTCAAGTCTTCGATGGCGTCGCCGTAGCGGCCCTGGATGGCGCGCTGCTCGCCGCGCAGTACGCGTGCTTTGGCCAGCAGTTCATCGTCACGCAGCCGGGTTCCCGCTTCGACACCGGCATCGTAGGCGATCAGGGCCTGCGCCGGCTTGCCGCTACGCTCATGGGCGTAGCCTTGGCACAGGCGCAGTTTCGCCAAGGCTCCCGGCACGGCACTGGCTGCCGGCATGCGCTCGATACGATCGAGTGCCGCGCTCACCAGCGCCGGTTTGGTGTCGGCCAGCAGCCAGCAGCGCGCCAGTTCGACGTCGAGCAAGCTTGGCGTGTCGGCCTTGATGGCGGGCTCGCTGAGCATGCTGTCGAATTTGACTAGAGCGCGCGCCGGCTCGCTCAGGGCGGTACGCTGAATAACGTCGATGCGCGCGCGCTGCGCGTCCTGGAACGACCCTGCCAGGGCCGATGCCAGTGGCAGGGCCGCGAGCATGATCACCAGGCGGCGTGCCAGCCATGCTCGATCCGGCGTTACGGGTTTGGTCATCATGGCTAGGCTCGGTAGGGGGTAGTACATTCTAGCCGATACTGAACCGTGGTAAAACGTTAACTGGCGCACAGACCGACGCGCGCGCGCCAAGTAGGTTCGACATGCACTGAGGAGACGGCCATGCTGATTGAACGCATACGCAAATTATTCCTGGGACTGACGCTGGGCTTGCTGGCATCGTGCGGGGGTGGTGGCGGCAGCCCCACACCCGCACCACCTGCGCCGCTGCAAGGTACTCTTGCGCTCACCATCAACGGGCTGCCCGCAGGCGTCGCAGCCCAGGTCAAGGTAAGCGGTCCGGCGGGCTTCAGCCAGTCCGTCACCGCCTCTCAAACCCTCAGCGCGCTCGCGCCTGGCAACTACACAGTCAGTGGCGAGCGCGTTGTCAACGGCGCGCTCAGCTATGATGCAGCGCCCGCCAGCCAGGCCGTCGCCATAGCTGCCGGCGGCACTGGCACGGCCACGGTGACCTATAGCGCCGTCCCGCTCAAGATCGCCCTGCGCGAACTTGTCAGCGTGCCGGGCGCCGTATCCGCCACAGCTCCCCAAGGCGACACGCGCCTGTTTGTCGTCGAACGCGCTGGGCGGGTGCGCATTGTGCAGGATGGCGCGCAGCTCGCCACGCCCTTCCTCGACATCAGCAGCCGGGTATCGACCCAGGGCGAAGGTGGTTTGCTGTCGATCGCCTTTCATCCGCAATACGCCAGCAACGGCCTGCTGTTCCTGTATTACACCGATCTCGGCAACAACATCGTGATCGAGCGGCAGCGAGTGTCGGCCAATGCCAACGCGGTCGATCCCGCCAGTGCGCTGGTGATTATCCGCATTCCGCATCCGAATTTCACCAATCACTATGGCGGTACCGTGGCGTTCGGTCCCGATGGCATGCTGTATCTGGCCACCGGCGACGGCGGTGGCGCTGGCGACCCGCCGCGCAATGCGCAAAATCCAGCGTCGCTGCTGGGCAAGATTCTGAGGCTGGACGTGTCGGCGGCGAGCAGCGCGCAGCCTTATGCGATTCCATCGACCAATCCATGGTCGCCGGAAATGAGCTCGCGGCGGGCCGAGGTGTGGGCACTGGGCTTGCGCAATCCCTGGCGCTTTACCTTCGACAGCGGCAACATATATATTGCTGATGTGGGCCAGGACAGGCGCGAGGAAGTCAACATTGCCGCGAGCGGGCTGGGCGGTCTGAATTACGGCTGGAATACCATGGAAGGCACGCTATGCTACGGAGGCGAGGTGTGCGTGCAGGGCGGCCTGACCCTGCCCGCTTTCGAGTATGACCATGGCAGCAATGACGCCAACGGCTGCTCGATCACCGGCGGCTTCGTCTATCGCGGCAGCGCGCTGCCCGAACTGGCCGGACATTACCTCTACTCCGACTACTGCAAGGGCTTCCTGAAGAGCTTCAGGTATGCCGCTGGCGCGGTCAGTGGGCAGACTGACTATGCTATCCCCGACATTGGCAACGTCGTCTCTTTCGGCCGCGATGGCGCCGGTGAGCTGCTGCTCATCGCTGCCAGCGGCCGGGTGTACCGGATCGTGCGCGCGAACTAGCGGCCAGTTTTGGCCAGTTCGGCGCGCATGGCGTCGATGACGGCTTTGTAGTCCGGTTTGCCGAAAATGGCCGAACCGGCGACGAAAGTGTCAGCGCCTGCGGCAGCGGCCGCCGCGATATTGTCGATCTTGATGCCGCCGTCGACTTCGAGCATGATGTCGCGCCCGGATTCATCGATCATGCGGCGCGCGATCGAGATTTTCTTCAGCGCTTCGGGGATGAATGACTGGCCGCCAAAGCCCGGGTTCACCGACATGATGAGGATCATGTCGATCTTGTCGATCACATGCTGCAGGTAGTGCATCGGCGTGCCCGGGTTGAACACCAGGCCCGCCTTGCAGCCATTGTCGCGAATCAGCTGCAAAGTGCGGTCGATGTGCTCGGACGCTTCGGGGTGAAAGGTGATGATGTTGGCGCCTGCCTTGGCAAAGTCGGGAATGATGCGGTCGACCGGCTTGACCATCAGGTGCACGTCGATCGGTACCTGCACGTGCGGGCGGATGGCTTCGCACACCAGCGGTCCGATGGTCAGATTCGGCACGTAGTGGTTGTCCATCACGTCGAAGTGGATGATGTCGGCGCCGGCGGCGACGACATTGCGCACTTCCTCGCCAAGACGGGCAAAATCGGCGGACAGGATGCTGGGAGCGATGCGGAAAGTGGTCATGGAGAGATGCTTTAGGTTAATAAAGATCCCGTATTTTACGCTTTTGCCCCGTTGCCGCCGCCCCAAATGCCGAATTTTCCGGTGCAAGGTATGATGCGGGCATAGACTTCTAATGAGGAATGCAATGTCTGCTTACGACTTCGCTGTCAGCGTCCGGACCCAATATCTGGCGGAACAGTCCGATCCGGCCCAGACCAATTACGTATTCACCTATTCGATCACCATCAAGAACACGGGCACCGTGGCGGCGCAGCTGATCTCGCGCCATTGGGTGATCACGGACGCCAACAACCATGTGCAGGAAGTGCGCGGCCTGGGCGTGGTGGGGCATCAGCCCCTGCTCAAGCCGGGCGAAACCTTCGAATATACCAGCGGCACCCAGCTGGCAACGCCGCAAGGCTCGATGGTGGGCGAGTATTTCTGCGTGGCCGAAGATGGCCATCAGTTCGAGGCCAAGATTCCCGAATTCGTACTGTCGCTGCCGCGTACACTGCACTGATCAATCGGCAGGCGGCTCGGGTGGGTCCTTTTTTTCCAGCGGAGTCGCGTCATGTTCCATCTGCTCGGGCTTCTTGCCCGAATACATAGTCCACCAGACTATAAATACCAGCAGGAACAATGCAATTCCCGCTTCCACCATTAATATCCACATACCGATCCCTATGTCATCAACACGCTGCAGTTTACTCGTTTCGCTGGGCGCCGTCGCGCTGGCCCTGTCGGCATGCACCACCACCGAGCCGGGCCGGCCGGTGCCGGCGCCGGCCCCGGCACCTGCGCCTGCGGTTACCCCAGCGCCGAGCATGCCGCCGCCGGTTGTTGTGAACGAGCCGCCCAAGGTCGAAACGGCGCCCTTGATGACGCCGTCGAACTATGCCGCCTTGCCCGGATGGCAGCAGGACGACTTGCGCCAGGCCTGGCCGGCGTTCATGGCCTCGTGCAAGGTATTGTCGGCCAAGCCGGAGTGGAAAAACGCTTGCGGCGCCGCGCGCGGTGTCGCCGCCAGCGACGGGACGGCGATCCGTAGCTATTTCGAGCGATGGTTCGTGCCCAACCAGGTGCGCTCGCCCGACGGCGCCGATAGCGGCCTGGTGACCGGCTATTACGAGCCGCTGCTGCGCGGCGCGCGCACTCGTGGCGGTGCCTTTCAGACGCCGCTCTACCGCGTGCCCGACGACCTGCTGACGATCGAGCTGGCCAGTGTCTATCCCGATTTGAAAGGCAAACGCCTGCGCGGGCGCCTGGTGGGCAAGAAGGTGGTCCCGTACAGTACCCGGGCCGAAATCGAACGCGCCAATATCGCGGGCAAGGAGCTGCTGTGGGTCGACGATCCGGTCGAAGCGTTCTTCCTTGAAGTGCAGGGCTCGGGGCGGGTGGCGCTGGCCGATAGCGGCGAGACAGTGCGCGTGGCGTACGCCGATCAGAACGGCCATCCCTACAAGGCGATCGGACGCTGGCTGGTCGAGCAGGGCGAATTGACTGCCGCCAGCGCCAGTGCCCAGAGCATCAAGGCCTGGATCGTCGCCAATCCGGGGCGGCGCCAGGAGCTTTTCAACGCCAATCCAAGTTTCGTGTTCTTCAAAGAGGAGCGTCTGCCCGATCCGAACGTTGGTCCCAAAGGTGCGCTGGGCGTGCCATTGACGCCGGCCCGCTCGATTGCTATCGACCCGCTGCTGCTGCCGCTAGGCGCGCCGGTGTACCTGGCGACCACCCAGGCCAACAGTGAGGTGCCGATGCAGCGCCTGGTGATGGCGCAAGATACGGGCGGCGCGATCCGCGGAGCGGTACGGGCCGACTTTTTCTTCGGCTTTGGCTACGACGCCATGGAGAATGCAGGCCGCATGAAGCAGCGCGGGCAGCTGTGGGTGCTGTTGCCGCGTGCAAGCGCCCAGCCTTGAAGCGATGCGCCAGTGGCAGAGTGGCGATACAATCGCCGATTGCCTGTCAATTAACTATAGAAGGTGTCCCATGCAATATTCAGACTTGCTGATTGAAACTCACGGACGCGTTGCCGTGATCCGCCTGAATCGTCCCAAGGCGCTGAACGCCCTGAACGACAACATGATGAATGAGCTGGGCGATGCGCTCTACAAATTCGATGCCGACAGCGCCATCGGCTGCATCATCCTCACCGGCAGCGAGAAGGCCTTTGCGGCCGGCGCCGATATCGCCGCCATGGCCGAATACGACTACGGCGTGACCTACAGCGGTAACTACATCGGGCGCAATTGGGAGCACATCCTCAATGTGCGCAAGCCGGTGGTGGGTGTGGTACAGGGCTTCTGCCTGGGCGGCGGCTGCGAGCTGGCCATGATGTGCGATTTCCTGATCGCCGCTGACACGGCAAAATTCGGCCAGCCCGAGATCAAGGTCGGCGTTACCCCTGGCGCCGGCGGCACCCAGCGCCTGCCGCGCACCATCGGCAAATCGAAGGCCATGGACCTGCTGCTCACGGCGCGCATGATCGACGCGGCCGAAGCCGAGCGCACCGGGCTGGTATCGCGCGTGGTCGCGGCAGAGAAGGTAATGGAAGAGGCGATGGCAGCTGCAACGACGATTGCTTCGATGTCGGTGAGTGTAGCGATGGCCATCAAGGACAGCGTGAACCGCGCGTTTGAAACCACGCTGACTGAAGGGGTGCGCTACGAGCGCCGCTACTTCCACGCTGCGTTTGGAACGCCAGCGCAGAAGGAAGGCATGTCTGCGTTTCTGGCCAAGCGCAAGCCAAATTTCGACGGACTGTAATCCAGATCGGGCAGCAATGCCCCGTCGTTCCTTGCCAGCGGAACGACGGGGTATCGAACTTAAATCGACGTCCTCACGATCGAGGCCTTCAGCGCCTCGCCCAGCGTGTTGTAGCTATCAGCCAGGTGAGCGCTCGATTCCTTGGTCATTGGACGGTTCATCACGCCGCGGATCTGGCGTTGCAGAGCCAGGGCGTTTTCGCGCTGCAGACTCAAGACGTCGGACGGCGTAGTCGGGGCAGGCCGCACCAGGGTCGCTGCTACGCGCTTCAAGTGCTCGCGCTGCAGGTTGCGCCGTGACGCTGGAATGTCCTTGCCGGTTTTGAGTTCGCTCCAGATCGATCCCTGGATATTTTCGTACAACTCACCCAAGCCCAGCACCGACTTTGAATCACGTACCTTCTCCTGCGAATCGATCAGACGCGTGGCCACGGCATCGTTCATCAGCATGTTCAGCGTGCTCGTCTGCAGCGCCAGTACGGTGCTCGAGACCGACACGTCGCGACGATCGGCGCGCTCGAAAGGATCGCCCGACAGGCGGCTCACCAGCTCCGGCGTGAACTTGAAGCTGTCGGCGTTGAACAGGTTCCTGGTGATCAGGTCGAGCGCTTCGCGCTGGCGTGCTGCTGCCACCGGCGTAAAGGTGGCGCGGGTGGTGCCAGCATGGTCACGCAGCGCCACGACACCGCCCACATACTTGGCCGCCGCAGGCACGGACCTGGCGAACTGGCCAAAGTTGTAGTCGAAGCTGCGACGCAGTGAGCCATAGCTCTCGCCGGCCGGGATCTGCTTGGTCTGGAGGCGGTCCCAAATCTCGCGCGACAGGGCCAGGCGCTTCCTGAAGTAGAGCAGCGGGTCGCCACCGAGGTCGAATACATTGACTTCGGGGTCGGACATGGACATGCTCACGCTCGAATCCTCGTCGGTGCCAAAGGCCAGCAGCGGCTCGGTCGACCGCGCAGCGATACGCGCCAGTTCGGCTTTTTCGGCGTCCGGCGCAATCGGCTTGTAGGCGTATTCAACCGCCCAGTAGTCGTACGGGCCGAGCGTGGACATCACGTATTCGCCTTGCTTTTCGCCCTTCGCCGCGATGTTGAACGGCGTGTAGTCCATGACCGAGCCAGTCAGGCCATTCACGCTGGAAAAGGCGGGATCCGAGATTTGCTTGAGCGAGTAGATGGTCGAGGAGCGGAAATTGTGACGCAGTCCGATCGTATGGCCGACTTCATGGACAATCACATTCTTTACATAAGCCTGGGCCAGCTTGTCGGCCGCATCGCTATCCATGCCAAGTTCTCCGCGCGCGTCGAGCACATCGAGCGCGAAATCCATTTCGTGGCCGGACTCGTTGGCATAGTCGCAGCGATCGTGACTGCGCTCGCCGTGGGCAGCGTGAGCATCTTCGGCAATCATGCGCCGGGCGCCGCGGCCGAATACTTCCGACATGCCGATGTCAGCGTCAAGGATCTCGCCACTGCGTGGATCGACGCGCGAAGGTCCGATTGCAAAGCCGACATCCGAGCCGACGAACCAGCGCACCGAAGCGTGCGCGGAGTCGAGCGTGTCGAAGTCGTCCTTCTCGGTCTGCTGGCGCGCCACCAGTGCGTTTTTAAAGCCGATTTTCTCGAAGGCCTTGTTCCATTCCAGGACACCTGCAGTGACTGACGCACGGTATTTTTCGGGGATATTCTTGTCGAGCCAAAAGGTGATCGGCTTGACCGGCTCGGACAGGGCCAGCGAAGGATCTTTTTTCTCGAGGCGCCAGCGATTGACCATGTGGACCGAGTTCTTTGGCTTCACGTCGTCATTGAATTCATTGTGGCGGGTGGCGAAGTGGCCGATACGCGCGTCGGCAAGGCGCGGCGCCATGAGATTGGCGGGCAGGGGTGCGAAGCTGTAATAGAAGCCGACGAACATGCTGCGCGCATCCGGCGTTGTTTGCGGCGGTGGCGTGTATGGAACCGGGGAGGGGGTAAGCATAAGCGGCGGTGGCGAGATCTTCGGCACTGCAAAGTGGGCATTGACGGCAAAGCCAGTCATCTCTTCGCTGGCGCGCGCGCTGCTGATGCTGGTGTTGCGCGGGTCAAGCGTGTACGGCAGGCGGAAGGCGTTTTCCAGATTGGTCGCGTAGCTTGGAATGTCGGAGAACAGCAGCGCGTTGGCTTCGACCAGAATCCCTTTGGTCGCCGGATTGGGGCCGCTCGCGACCGGCGCGGCCGCCAGCAGACTGTCCGAGAAACCCTGCGCCACGGCGTGCGCCTGCGGCGTACCCGGACGTGCCGTGTAGGCGGTGTTCTTGGCGATCAGCTGCACCACGTTGCCGACACGCTTGAACACGACCATGTGTGAACGGCTCATCTGGCTGCCGTACAGGCCGCGTTCACCGACGCTGTTGGTGATGTTCGCAGAGAAGAAGAACGGCTTGTTCAGTTGTTCCGGCAGGATCTCGATCCAGGTTTTTTCATCCTTCTGGTAGAGCGTCAGGTAACCCTTCTTTTCCTGCGCGCCTTTGATCACGTCCTTGAATGGCTTCGGTGCTGCAGCGTCGGGACGCTCGGCGGGGATCGCGCCCGGTGAAGGCGCGGCTGCAGGTGTCGTCGCAGCGGTCGGCTGGGATGGGGCAGGCGTCGGAGCCGGCTCGGGCGGCGTCTGCGCGGATGCGGAAGCGGCTGCCAGCAGGGCTGCCGCAGCAATTGCGGTCAGCGGAAAGCGATGTGCGGAACTGTAATTGCGCATAAGGTCGTCACTAAAAGAATGGAAGGCGGTTGCCGGAGTGAAAATCTACGCCCAGCTATTTTGTTTGTACAATGAATCTTCACCACTGTCGTTTCTCTGCGTATGCATGCCATGCGAAAGTACTTGCGCAGGTGCAGAGGCCTTTGCTATAGTTCGCCTCCCGCTGAAACGGGGGGGCGTCTTGCGAAAGACGCAACAACAAAATAGGGGTTGACGGTCACGAAGCCATGCTTCATAATCTCGCCTCTCTGCTGATGAACACAACGCTTCATCACCAACGCAGACGCAGTTCCAAACAAGTTCTTTAACAATTAACAGTCGATAAGTGTGGGCGTTTGATGAAGGTGCCAGC
>JAZKGU010000049.1:0-62239 GCA_040385745.1 Pseudomonadota bacterium | reverse complement strand
TGCCCTATGGTATTGTTCCTTCTCAAGCAGGGTAAATGCATATGACAAATTCTTCACCATCCGCCGTTCTGAAAATCATGGTCATAGACGATAGCAGCACGATTCGTCGATCGGCCGAGATTTTCCTCACCCAGGCTGGTTATCAGGTTGTACTCGCCGAAGACGGCTTCGATGCCCTCGCGAAGATCAACGATCACCACCCTTCGTTGGTTTTTTGCGACATCCTGATGCCGCGCCTGGATGGATATCAGACTTGTGCCTTGATCAAGAAGAGCGCCAAATTCCACGGCACCCCGGTGGTGATGCTCTCTTCCAAGGATGGTTTGTTCGACCGGGCGCGCGGCGCCATGGTCGGGTCATCGGCTTACCTTACCAAGCCCTTTAGCAAAGACAGTCTGCTCGCCGCCGTGCGTGAGCATACCGCCGAAGCACTATCAAAATAATTAGGAGAGCCAATTGGCCATTCAGAAAATCCTCATCGTTGACGACTCTCCAACCGAGCGTTACTACCTGACCGACATCCTGGTCAAAAACGGCTTTAGCGTGAGCACCGCCGAAAACGGCGAAGAAGCGTTTTTGCGCATCAAGGCCGACAAGCCGCACCTGATCCTGATGGACGTGGTCATGCCGGGCGCCAATGGCTTCCAGGTCACGCGCGCCATCGCCAAGGATCCGGAACTGGCCGATGTGCCTATCATCATTTGCAGCAGCAAGAACCAGGAAACCGACCGCGTCTGGGGTCTGCGCCAGGGCGCGCGCGATTACCTGGTCAAGCCGGTCGATGCCGATCTGTTGCTGGCGAAGATCGCCGCCCTCAATACCTGATGCCATGAACGCCGTCTACTCCGCGCCAGAGTTGCAGCCCCAGCCGGATTCGGCCGGGCGCCGCACCCGCCTGCGCCAGTACCAGGTGCAGTTGCTCGAACGCATGCAGTCGGCGCGCAACAACGCCACGCCGCGCATCAACCAGCTCGGCATCCAGATCGGCAGCGAGCGCTATTTGCTCGATCTGACCCAGGCCGCCGAGATTGTTGCCGTGGGCGCCATCACGGTAGTCCCGCTGACCCAGCCCTGGTACCTTGGCCTGGCCAATATCCGGGGTAACCTGATCAGCGTGATCGACCTGGCGCGCTACCATAATTTGCAGTCCGAGACGGCCACCGGCTCGGACAGCCGCATCATCACCTTTGCCACGGGCCTCGGATTCAATTGTGGCCTGCTGGTATCGCGCGTGTACGGACTGCGCTACGCAGCCGACATGGAGGCCTCTGGCGACCGGCTGCGCGACGCCGATGCCAACGAATGGACGCTGCTCGACCTTGCCGCACTCGTAAAAGATGCAAGGTTCTTGCACGTCGGTTTTTAAGTTACGCCTTGCGTGGCTGTTTTTACCTCTAGGGATTGGGAACTGTAATGGGATTTTCGTTAAAAAGTATGGTGTCCCGCAAAGGCGGTGACGAGGTGGGTGTGCTGGCTGCACCTGACACCGAATTCGGCCCTGAACTGGCCACCGTGCCGGATCCTGTGCCCGTCGAGCCCGCTCCGGTAGTGGGCGAGTCCCCAACCCCGGCAGACCCGGCCGACCCGGCGACCCCGGCGGTCGTGCCCGAAGAGGGCGGCTCCGAGCTCAGTCTTGCCGGCCTGATGGGCCGCAAGAAGGGCGGCGCCGAGGAAGACGAAGAAACGCCGCTGCCGTTCATCGGTCACCTCTCGCTGGCGCGCCAGCTGCGAATCCTGATGGCCGCCTTCGGCCTGGGCATCGTGGTGATCCTGTTCGCGCTGTGGCAGAACTCGGCCAAGAGCGCCGACGCCTCCGCGCAAACCCAGATCGCGTCCGACGCCCTGATGCACTCCCAGCGTATTGGTAAAGCGGCGCCGAATGCGATTCAGGGTAACGTCGAGGCGTTCGCCCAGCTGGAAGAATCCAAGGCTGAGCTGAACAAGGACCTGGCCCTGATGATGAAGGGCGGCGTCTACAAAGGACAGTCGATCCCGACCCCGCCAACGAGCATGAACAAGATGCTGCGCGCGGCCCAGGAAAAGTGGGGCAGCACCGACAACGCCGCCGGTACCATTCTCAAGACCAAGGCCGAACTTGCAGGTTTTGAAAAGACCCTGAAACAGCTCGACGTGCTCTCGCCTGAACTGCTGGCGATGACCGAAGAACTGCTCAGCCAAAAGGTCCAGAAAGGCGCCTCGCTGCGCGAAGTGCAGGCCATTGGCCGCATGACCATGCTGACCCAGCGTCTGTCGGGCAACGCGTCCGAGTTCCTGACTTCCGGTGGTATTCGTCCAGAGACCGCTTTCCAGCTGGGCAAGGATACGACGACGTTCCGAGCCACCATCGAAGGCTTGCTCAACGGTAGCGAGACCATGCAGCTGCCGGCCACCAAGGACGCCGAACAGCGCACCTTGCTGCTCGATATGAAGAACAAGTTTGACACCTACTACGCGCTGGTGCGTACCATTCTGGACAACCTGCCCAAGTTCACCGCGGCCAAGGGCGCCGAGCTGTCGATCTTCTACGAGAACGAGGAAGTCAAAAAGCTGCTGACCAATGTGCAGGCTGAATTCCGCGCCAACCAGGACTCGTTCGGTATCTGGCTGATCGTCATGGCCGGCGCCACGCTGTTCACGCTGGCGGTCGCCGCCAGTATCTCCAAGGTCATGCTGCAAGATTCCCGCACCCGTGCCCGCGCTGCTGAAATCCGGCGCCAGGAAGCTGACGCGATGCGCCAGATGGCGGTGTCGAAGGAAGAAGAAGCCAAGGCCACCAACGATCAGAACCAGGCAGCTATTTTGCGTCTGATGAATGAGCTGCAGGAAGTGGCGGACGGTGACTTGACGGTGCACGCAACGGTGTCGGAAGACATCACCGGCGCGATCGCCGACTCGGTGAACTACACGGTGGAAGAGCTGCGCGGCCTGGTAGAACGGGTGACCAACACGGCCGAGAGCGTGACGTCGGCATCGACCAACGCCCAGAATATTTCGACCGACCTGCTCTCGGCAACCGAGCAGCAGTCACGCGAGATTCAGGACGCCTCGACCACGGTTCTGAAGATGGCCAGCGAAATTACCGACGTATCGAAGTCGGCCAACGAATCGGCCGACGTGGCGCGCCAGTCGGTGGCGGCGGCGCTGCAGGGTTCGACCGCGGTGGAAAACGCGATCAAGGGCATGCACGAAATTCGCGAGCAGATCCAGGAAACCTCGAAGCGAATCAAGCGACTGGGCGAATCGTCCCAGGAGATTGGCGAGATTACCGAGCTGATTTCCGACATTACCGAACAGACCAACGTGCTGGCGCTGAACGCGGCAATTCAGGCGGCGTCGGCCGGTGAAGCAGGTCGCGGCTTCTCGGTGGTTGCGGAAGAGGTTCAGCGCCTGGCGGAACGTTCGGCCGGCGCGGCAAAGCAGATCGGCGCGCTGGTGCGTACCATTCAGACCGACACCCACGACGCGGTGGCCGCTATGGAAAAATCGACCCAGGGTGTGGTCGAGGGAGCCAAGCTGTCCGACGCTGCGGGCGCCGCACTGAACGAGATCTCGAGCGTATCGAACCGCCTGGCGGAACTGATTCAGGGCATTTCGTTTGCAACGGAACTGCAGGCAACGTCGGCAAACGGCGTGGCCCACAACATGCAGCACATTCTGTCCGTTACCGAGAGCACCCAGGAAGGTACGCAGCAGACCGCCGGCTCGATTCGCCAGCTGACCATGCTGGCGCAGGAACTGAAAAACTCGGTGTCGCGATTCCGCGTAGTCGCTTAACGCGGCGTCGATTGATAGTAGCAAGGTAACTGAGCAAGGTAAGCATGACCATGACAGATAATTCGCAAGCGCCGCAATTTGACACGGGGCCTTTGTCCTGGGTCATGGGCGAAATCCGCGATGCCCTGGGCCGTTCCCAAACCGCGCTGCTGGAAGCGTCCGAGCGCACCGAGGAGGCCCAGGCCAGTTCGCTCAAGCATGCGAAAGCTTACCTGCACCAGGCCCATGGCGCCTTGCAGATGGTGGACGTGGACGGTGTGGGCGTGATGACCGAGTGTGCCGAACAGGCACTCGACCGCTTCCGCGATGCGCTGCTGCCGTGCACCCAGGCCAACGCCCAGGTGGTCGGCATGGTGTACCAGGCCGTGATCGAATACCTCGAAGAGCTGCTGACCGGCGGCCAGCAGCAGCCGGCCCGCCTGTTCCCCTACTACCGCACCATCCAGGAAATGCTGGGCGCCGCGCGCATCCACCCGGCCGACCTGTTCTTCCCCGATTTGTCGGTGGCGGCCGTGCTGCCCCAGCACGCCAATGCTGCCGTCACGCCCGATTACCCGGCCTGCCGCACCCGCTTTGAAAAAGCGCTGCTGCCTTTCCTGAAGAGTACCGACATTGAAGCGCAGCGCAGCAATGCGCTGGCCATGCAGGAAGCCATCGCGCTGATCGCGGCCGGCCAGAAGGAGGCGCCTGCGCGCACCTTCTGGATCGCCATGCAGAGCTTTGCCGAACTGGTTGCCAACCGCACCTTGACCTCCGACCTGTATGTCAAGCAGCTGTTCGGGATGATCAATCTGCAGATTCGCCGCCTGACCCAGGGCGAAGGCAGCCTGCCCGAAGCGATGATGCGCGACGCCCTGTTCTTTGTCGCCGCCGCGCCCAACCCATCGCCGGCCGCCAGCGCGCTGCGCCGCGCCTACCGCCTCGAAGGCATGGTGCCGGCCGACTACGACAAGAAGCGTTACGGGCGCATCGACGCCGACTCGCTCAAGGCCGCCAAGGAAGCGCTGGTCCAGGCCCAGCATACCTGGGACAAGCTGGCCGCCGAAGCGGACGAAAAGCTGGAAGCCGATTTTGAAACCCAGCTGGGCAATGTAGCCATCGCCTCCGAGCGCCTGGGCGCGCCCGCGCTGCCGGCGCTGCAGCGCGAAATGGTGCGCGCGGCCAAGCAGTCCTTCGGCAAACGCAACCACCTGTTCAGTATCGAGATGGCGACCGCCATGCTGTTCGTCGAGCATGGCCTGGACCAGATCCGCCAGCTGCCCGAAGAATTCGATGCACACGCCCAGGTCGTGGCGGCACGCCTGCTGGCGCTGGCCGCCGGCCAGACCCCACCGCCCGCGCCCAAGTGGCAGGGCGACCTGTCGCAGAAAATTCAGCAGGGCCAGACCGTGACGGTGCTGGCGGCCGAAATGAAAAACGGCCTGCGCCAGGTTGAAAAGGTACTCGACGATTATTACGCGGACAGCTCCAAGCGCGCCACCCTGAGCCAGATCGACCCGGTGCTGCACCAGTTGCACGGCGCCGTGGCCATGCTCGACCAGGAAGACGCGATGCGCGCCGCCCAGCACGTCAAGGATGCAGTGCGCGCGCTCGCCGCGGCCGAAGGCAGCCCCGAACTGGAAGCTGCATCGCTGCAAAATATCGCCCGCAACATCGGCGCGCTGGGCTTCTTTGTCGACATGATGGCCAAGAATTTCGACGCCGCCAAAGAACGCTTCACCTTCGACCTGGCCGACGGCATGCTGCGCGAAGTGCCGTTCGAAAAAGTCGACCCGAGCGCTGAAACGCAGTTCGAGGCCGAACCGGTCGCGGTGGTGGAAGTGGCGGCGCCGGAAGTGCTGGCTGCGCCTGCGGTCGAAATCCAGGCGCCGGCACCGGTCGTGCTGGAAGCCGCGCCCGCGCCTGCCGTTGCCGCTCCGATTCCGATGAGCGCGCCGCCGGTACAGGTGGAAGGCGAAGTCGAAGCCGAGCTGCTCGAAATCTTCATTATGGAAGCGCAGGAAGTGCTGGCCCTGGTCACCGAGACCTTGCCCGCGCTGGACCGCGATCCATCGAACCAGGAAACCATTACCGTCATCCGGCGCGCCTTCCACACGCTCAAGGGCAGCGGACGCATGGTCGGCCTGAACAATTTCGGCGAAGGCGCAGCCTACGTCGAGAAGGTCATGAACCTGTGGCTGTCCGAAGGGCGCGCCGCTACGCCGGACCTGCTGGCGCTGCTTGGCTGGGCCAGTGTCGACATGAGCGCCTGGGTGGAAGAGCTGGTCGCCAGCGGCACCTCGGCTCGCAGCAGCGAGCGCCTGGTGGCTGCTGCCGCCCGCATGCTCGAGGGTGAGAAGTTCTCGATGGACGCCGCCGCGCCGGTCGCTGTCGAGGCGCCTGCCGCGCCGGTGGTGACCCCGGTCGTGTTGGAAGCGCCGCAGATCGACATGCCAGCCATCGAGCTGCCCGTGGTCGCAGACGTCGTGGCGGAACTGCCGCACGTCGACGAGCCGGTGTTTGAACTGCCCGCCATCGACGAGCCGGTGTTCGAGCTGCCTCTGATCGAAGAGCCGCAGGCGGCAGCGGTAGCTCCGTCCGACGCGCCGGCATTGGAAGCGCCGTCGCTCGAAGAATTCAGCTTTGAATTACCTGCTTTCGAACCGCCGCTCGTGCTCGAGCCGGTCGCGCAAGCGCCCGCCGAATCGATGCCAACCCTGGAGCTGGAGCAGTTCGCGTTCGAGCCTGCTGCCCTGGAGCCGGACGTTGCTGCTGACCCGACAGAGCAAGCCGACGCCGAACAAATCGTGCTGGCCGAGCTGCCGCACAGCGATGCCCCGCAGTTTGACGACGCCGAGTTCGGCGAAGAGGCCGGCGAAGTCATCGAAGCGACCAGCCTGCCGATGGACGAGGATGAGGCCGAGGAAATCGTGGCCGCCGAAGTGGCCGAATTTGCTGAACCGGAGCCGGAGTTTGCCGAGCCTGTCGCCAGCAATATCGTCGATTTCCCGTTGCCGCGCGAGCCGGAAACGGCTGGCGGCGACGACAACATCAAGCGCATCGGTCACCTTGAAATTCCGCTGCCGCTGTATAACATCTATATCAACGAAACCGACGAGATCATGCGCTTGCTCAGCCGCGATTTCGCCGAGTGGCGTCACGAGCCGCAGCGCCTGGTCACGCCGGAAGCACTCAAGGCGGCGCATACCCTGGCCGGCACCTCGGCCACGGTGGGTTTCAGCGCGCTGTGCGAAGTGGCGCATGCGCTCGAAATGGCGCTCGATACCCCGGCGCCGGTCCTCGACAGCACCCAGCGCGACCTGCTCGACGAAGCCGTCGCTTGTGCACGCGACATGCTGCAATTGTTCGCCATGGGCGACTTGCATCCCGCCGTCCCGGACCTGGTGGCGCGCCTGAACCAACTGCGCGAACGCCTGGTCGAGCAGGAATCGGCGACCTATGTGGGCGCCGATAGCGAACTCAAAGGCGAAACCGCGCCAGAGCCGGAAGCGGCACTGGAAGCCGAGCCTGAAATTGAAGCTGAAGCGGTGCCTGACGCCGAGCCTGAAATTGAAGCAGAAGCCGAGCCTGAAATTGAAGCTGAGGCCGTGCCTGAAGCCGAGCCTGAAATCGTAGCCGAAGCCATGCCTGAGGCCGAGCCTGAAATCGTAGGCGAAGCCATGCCTGAGGCCGAGCCTGAGCCTGTGGCGCTGGCGGCCGACGAGCCTGTGATGCAACAGGCCAGCGCACCCGAGCCGGAGCAGATCGTGCTGCCGCCGCTCGAGGCCGACGACGAGGACGAAGGACAAGTCGAGCCTGAGCTGATCAACGAACCTGAGTCGGTGCTGGTCGCCGAAGCGCAAGCCCAGGCCCACGCCCAGGCCCAGGCCGCGCTCCAGGCCGCAGCCGCAGACAGCGTGATTGCCGACGCCCCGTTGGGCGACGAGCTCGATGCCGACCTGCTGCCGGTATTCCTGGAGGAAGCCACCGACCTGCTGCCGGAACTGGCCGTTGGCCTGCGCCAGTGGCAGGGCAATCAGTCCGACACAGCGCCGGTGAGCGGCATGCTGCGTATCCTGCACACCGTCAAGGGCAGTGCGCGCATGGCGGGCGCAATGCGCCTCGGCCAGCACGTGCACGATATCGAGACGCAGATCGAGAACATGGTCCACGCGGGCACCTCGACGCCGGCCGCGTTCGACGACCTGATGGCCAACTACGACCATGCCATGCTGCTGTTCGAACAGCTGCAAAATCCTGGCAGTACGCTCGCCGCTGCCCCGGCTGCGGGCGCTGCGCCAGGCGCGGCTGCCGCGCCGGCCAGCGTGGACGAGTCGCATGCTGCCCAGTCGCGTACGCCGCTGGTGCGGGTGCGCGCCGACATTCTCGATCGCCTGGTCAACCAGGCCGGTGAAGTCTCGATCACCCGTTCCAAGCTTGAAAACCAGGTATCGACGCTCAAGTCATCGCTGACTGACTTCTCGGAAAACCTGGCGCGCTTGCGTCGTCAGCTGCGCGAAGTGGAAATGCAGGCCGAATCGCAGATTGCCTCGCGCATGTCGATTGCCGGCGAGCGCGAATTCGATCCGCTTGAATTCGACCGCTTCACCCGTCTGCAGGAACTGACCCGTGGTATGGCCGAGAGCGTCAACGACGTGGCCTCCTTCCACGAAAGTCTTACCCGCACCGTCGATGGCGCCACCGCCGACCTGAACGTGCAGTCGCGCTTGACGCGCGATCTGCAGCAGGACTTGATGCGGGTGCGGATGGTGCCGTTCTCGAGCCTGTCGGAACGTCTGTTCCGGGTGGCCCGCCAGACCGCGAAAGAGATCGACAAGCGCGTCAACCTCGATATTCGCGGCGGCTCGGTGGAAATCGACCGCAGCGTTCTGGAACAGATGGCCGCGCCGTTCGAGCACTTGCTGCGTAACTCGATCGTGCACGGTATCGAATCGCGCGAAAAGCGCGGCGAAAGCGGCAAGTCCGATACCGGCGAACTGCTGGTGCAGGTCAGTCAGCAGGGTAACGAGGTGGTCATCCAGTTCAGTGACGATGGCGCCGGTCTGAATCTGGAGCGGATCCGCTCCAAGGCGCTTGAGAACGGCCTGATCTCGCCGGACGCAGTTGTCAGCGATGCCGAAGTGGCCAACCTGATTTTCGAAGCGGGCTTCTCGACGGCAGATGCGCTGACCGAGCTGGCCGGCCGCGGGGTCGGTATGGACGTGGTGCGCTCCGAAGCTGTAGCGCTGGGCGGACGGGTCTCGATCGCCACTGAAACCGGCAAGGGTGCGCGCTTTAGCATCAACCTGCCGCTGACACTGGCGGTAACCCAGGTGGTGCTCACTACCAGCGGCACCAAGACCTATGCGCTGCCGTCGATCCTGGTCGAACAGGTATTGCAGATCAAGGAAGCGCCGCTCAACCAGAGCCGCGCCGACGGCTTCATCATGTTCCAGGGCGAGAAGGTCAAGCTGCACTTCCTGCCTAACCTGCTGGGCGACGCCGATGCGCATCCGATGGTGCAGCGTTCCGGTCCGGTACTGGTGCTCAAGAACGGCACCGACCGGCTCGCGGTCCAGGTCGACGACATCCAGGGTAACCGCGAGGTCGTCATCAAGAACATCGGGCCGCAGCTGTCGCGCATGATCGGCATTGCCGGCGCCACCGTGATGGGTTCGGGCGAGATTGTACTCATTCTCAATCCGGTCGCGCTCTCGCATCACCTCGACCTGCATCCGCAGCTCAAGCCGCGCGCTGCCATTGCGATGGCGGCGGTGCAGGAGACGCCGGCGCGCGACTACGTGGTGATGGTGGTGGACGACTCGCTCACGGTGCGCAAGGTAACCCAGCGCCTGCTCGAGCGCGAAGGCTACCAGGTCATGCTGGCCAAGGACGGTGTGGACGCGCTCGAAAAGCTGCAGGAGAACGTGCCCGACCTGATGCTGGTCGATATCGAGATGCCGCGCATGGACGGCTTCGACCTGACCCGCAACATCCGTGGCAATGCCAGTACCGAAGCGGTCCCGATCATCATGATCACTTCGCGTACAGCGGACAAGCACCGCAACTACGCGATCGACCTCGGTGTGAATGCCTACTTCGGCAAGCCCTTCCAGGAAGATATGCTGCTGGCGGCAATTGGCGGCTTGCTCAAGCGCGAGATGGCGGTCGAGTCCTAAGCTGCTCGACCTGCTAAGAGGCCCCGTGCGCTTCGGTCCACGGGGCCTTTTCTATTAGGCCTGCACCTTCACGACCGCGTAGCGCTCCAGGGTTTTCTTGCGCGCCTCATCGTGCATGACGATCGGCGCCGGATAGCCGGCCACGCCGCCGCTGAGCCAGGGCGCATGAATCTCCTTGTCACTGAGTTCATTCAGCTGCGGCAGATACTTGCGAATGAACTTCGCCCTGGCGTCGAATTTTTCCGATTGGGTGATGGGATTGAAGATCCGGAAGTAGGGCTGGGCATCGCAACCCGACGAGGAAGCCCACTGCCAGCCGCCGTTGTTGGACGCCAGGTCGTAGTCGTTGAGCAGCAGGGCGAAGTAGCGCTCACCCCAGCGCCAGTCGATACCGAGATCCTTGATCAGGAAGCAGGCCGTCACCATGCGCAGGCGATTGTGCATGTAGCCGGTCTGGTTCAGCTGCGCCATGGCCGCATCGACCAGAGGGTAGCCCGTGCGCCCTTCGCACCAGGCCAGAAACAGCTCCTCGGCGTGCGGCCCTGATTCGAATTCGATGGCGTCATAGGCCGGCTTGAAGGCGCGCTCGGTTACATGCGGGTGATGGAACAGGATCATGGCGTAGAACTCGCGCCAGATCAGTTCGGACAGCCAGACCGGCGCGCCCGAGCCACCGGCGCCGTTGGCGATGATGGCGTTCACGGTGTGCACCAGGTGGCGGATCGACACGGTGCCGAAGCGCAGGTGCACCGACAGATAGGACGGACCTTTGACGGCCGGGTAGTTGCGCGCCTCGTCGTAGGCGGCGATGCGGCTCAAAAAATCCTCGAACAGGCTGGCCGCACCGGACATGCCGGGCGGGATCGGCAGGCTGGCCGGCTCGAAGCCGATCTCGTGCAGCGTCAGCAAACCGTGGCCTGACGGGGCCGCGGCCAGTCGCTGCGCGTGCGGTTCGATCGGCCAGGCGTTCAGGCACTCGGGCTGCGCCAGCACGCGCTTGA
The DNA here is from genome assembly GCA_040385745.1 of Pseudomonadota bacterium. GTDB lineage: Bacteria > Pseudomonadota > Gammaproteobacteria > Burkholderiales > Burkholderiaceae_D > Telluria_A. Next base: position 51,306 of record JAZKGU010000049.1, on the reverse strand, counting down.
GCCAGGCGTTTTTATAGGGAGTAAACACCGTGTAAGTGCTGCCGCTCAGGCTCAGCACTTCGCTCTTTTCAAAGATCAGCTGGTCCTTGAAACTGAGGAAGCTGCGCCCGTCGGCGTCGAGCGCGCGCGCCACTGCAGCGTCGCGCGCGATGGCCTGGGGTTCGTAGTCGCCATTGGCAAACACGGCCTCGACTCCGAGTTGCGCAGCGAGCGCCGGGATCGCGTCGATCGCGTTAGCATGGCGGACGATCAGGTGGCCGCCCAGCTGCTGCAGCTCCTGGTCCAGCTCGGCCAGGCTCGCATGGATGAACTCGACGCGGCGGTCGGCGCGCGGCAGGGCGTCCAGGATCTCGCTGTCGTATATAAACGCGCAATACACGAGCTTGGACGAAGTTAATGCGTGATGCAGGGCTGCGTGGTCAAAGCAACGCAGATCGCGCCGGAACCAGACTAGAGACTTGCTGTAATTCATTATTGTGTGCAGGGTCAAGATCGGGCGGGAATTTCATGCCTACCATCCTTTCAGGCTGCGCCCCGGAGTGCGCCGCCGATGGTGACATCCGCAAATCAGTGTAAACTATCGAAAAAACCATGTTTGTAGCCGGGATACTAGCAGTAAACCTCGTAGAGCGAGCAAGAGAGAGTGACGCGTATGAAGAAAAGCAAAATCGGCAAAGCGCCGCCCCTGCCGGGCATGCCGCACGATGAGGCCGGCCCGCTCGGCCAGCGCTTCGGTGTCACTTCTCCGTCCACCCTCGACCTGGCCAACCATTTTCTGATCGCCATGCCCTCGATGCAGGACCCGATCTTCGGCGGGACCGTGGTCTATATCTGCGAACACAATGACAAGGGCGTGCTCGGCGTGGTAATCAACAAGCCCACCGACATGACCATGGACATCCTGTTCGAACGCATCGATCTGACCGTCACCGACGGCCTGCACAGCGATGTCGTCAACGAGCCGATCATGTTCGGCGGCCCGGTCCAGGACGATCGGGGCTTTGTCCTGCACAGCCCGTGCGAAGCCTACTCCTCCTCGCTCACCGTCACCGACGAGATCGCGTTCACCACCTCGATCGATGTGCTCGAGGCGGTGGCCAGCGGGCACGGGCCGCGCCGCCTGCTGGTGTCGATCGGCTACGCCGGCTGGAGCCCGGGCCAGCTCGAGGATGAAATCGGGCGCAATGGCTGGCTCACGGTGGGCGCCGACCCGCACGTGCTGTTCGACCTTCCAATCGAAGAACGCTATAACGCCGCCATCAAGCTGCTCGGAATTGATCCCCTGATGCTCGCGTCCGAGGCCGGTCATGCGTAATGCTTGAGCGCGCGGTGGAACTGGTGCTGGGATTCGATTTCGGCGTCAAGCGCATCGGCATCGCCATGGGCAATACCCTGACCGGTCAGGCGCAGCCGCTGGCCGTGGTCAAGGCCATCGACAACGACACCCGCTTCCAGCAGATCGGCGCGCTCATTGCCGAGTGGCGGCCGGCGCGCCTGGTGGTAGGCGAGCCGCGCCACCCAGACGGCGCCGAGCACGACATGACGCTGCGCTGCCGCCGCTTCGCCAACCAGCTGCACGGGCGCTACGCGCTGCCGGTGCACCTGGTCGACGAACGCTATTCCTCGGCAGTGATCGAGGCCAGGCGCGGCGAGGTGATCGATGCCAAGGCCGCCGCAATCATTTTGCAACAATACTTTGACGACCATGCCAATAACAACTAAGGATTTCGACGCCGAAGCGTTGTATCAGGCCCTGCTCGGCCAGGTCCGTGCGGGGCTGGAACACATGCCCGACGCCGCCATCGTCGGCATTCATTCGGGCGGCGCCTGGCTGGCCGAGCGGCTCGCTGCCGACCTCGGACTGCAGGCGCGCCTGGGCTTCATCGACGTCTCGTTCTACCGCGACGACTACGCAAAAAAAGGCCTGCATCCGGATGTAAAGCCGACCCACATCGGCTTTAACGTCGACCGCGCCACCATCCTGCTGGTCGACGATGTGCTCTATACCGGGCGCACCACGCGCGCCGCCATCAACGTGCTGTTCGACTATGGCCGGCCGGCCCGCATCATGCTCGCCGCCCTGGCTGACCGTGGTGGACGCGAACTGCCGGTGGCTGCCGATTTTGTCGGCACCACCGTGACCGTGGACCAGGACAAGCTGCTCTCGCTCACGCGCGCGCCGGACAACACACTCACGCTGACCATAGAACCCGACCATGCTTAATCCGCAACTGAATAAAAATGGCGAACTGCAGCACCTGCTGTCCATCGAGGGATTGCCCAAGTCGATCGTCAACCATATCCTCGACACCGCGACCGGTTTTGTAGGCATTTCGGACCGCGAAGTCAAGAAGGTCCCGCTCATGCGCGGCAAGAGCGTGTTCAACCTGTTCTTCGAGAACTCGACGCGCACCCGCACCACCTTCGAGATTGCCTCCAAGCGGCTGTCGGCCGACGTCATCAACCTGAACATCCAGGCTTCCTCGGCCAGCAAGGGCGAGTCGCTGCTCGACACCATCGACAACCTGTCGGCCATGCATGCCGACATGTTCGTGGTGCGCCACGCGCAGTCCGGCGCGCCCTACCTGATCGCCAAGCACCTGATCGACACGCGCCAGTCGCACGTCCACGTGGTCAACGCCGGCGACGGCCGCCACGCGCACCCGACCCAGGGCCTGCTCGACATGTACACCATCCGCCACTACAAGAAGGACTTCACCAATCTGACGGTGGCCATCGTAGGCGACATTTTGCACAGCCGCGTGGCGCGTTCCGACATCCATGCGCTGACCACGCTAGGGGTGCCGGAAGTGCGCGCCATCGGCCCGCACACGCTGCTGCCGGGCGGGCTGGAGCAGATGGGGGTGCGGGTGTTTACCAATATGGACGAAGGCCTCAAGGGCGTCGACGTAATCATCATGCTGCGCTTGCAGAACGAGCGCATGAGCGGCGCGCTGCTGCCCTCGGCGCAGGAATACTTCAAGAGCTACGGCCTGACCCCCGAGCGCCTGGCGCTGGCCAAGCCGGACGCCATCGTGATGCACCCCGGCCCCATGAACCGCGGGGTGGAAATCGATTCCGCGGTGGCCGACGGCGCCCAAGCGGTGATCCTGCCGCAGGTAACCTTCGGTATCGCGGTGCGCATGGCAGTGATGAGTATTTTGGCAGGGACCCAGGGATGAACTTACATATCAAGAACGGGCGCGTGATCGACCCGGCCAACGGCATCGACGCGGTGCAGGACCTGTACATCGTGAACGGCAAAATCGCCGGCAGCGGCGCCGCGCCGGCCGGCTTTACTGCCGACACCAGCATCGACGCCACTGGCCTGGTGGTGGCGCCGGGCCTGGTGGACCTGTCGGCGCGCCTGCGCGAGCCGGGCTACGAATACAAGGCCACCCTCAAATCGGAGATGCAGGCCGCGATGCAGGGCGGGGTGACCACCCTGGTATGCCCGCCCGACACCGACCCGGTGCTCGACGAGCCGGGCCTGGTCGAGATGCTCAAGCACCGCGCCGGCAAACTGCAGCAGGCGCGGGTGCACCCTCTGGGCGCGCTGACCACCGGACTCAAGGGCGAGTCGCTGACCGAAATGGCGGAGCTGACCGAAGCGGGCTGCATCGGTTTTTCGCAGGCCGAGGTGCCGATCACCGATACCAATGTGCTGCTGCGCGCGCTGCAGTACGCCAAGACCTTCGGCTACACCGTCTGGGTCAGGCCGCAGGACCCGCATATCGGCAAGGGCGGCATCGCCCACAGCGGTCCGCTGGCCTCTCGTCTTGGCCTGGCCGGGGTGCCGGTCATGTCCGAGACGATCGCCCTGCATACCTTGTTCGAACTGGTGCGCTCGACCGGCGCCAAGGTACACCTGTGCCGCATGTCCTCGGCGGCCGGTCTGGAGCTGGTGCGCGCGGCGAAGAAGGAAGGCCTGGCGGTCACCTGCGACGTGGGCGCGCACCATGTGCACATGACCGACGCCGACATCGGCTTTTTTGATTCGAACGCGCGTGTGACGCCGCCATTTCGCAGCCAGCGTGACCGCGACGCGATCCGCGCCGCGCTGTGGGACGGTACGGTCGACGCCATCTGCTCGGACCACACGCCGGTCGACGACGATGAAAAGCTGCTGCCGTTCGGCGAAGCCTCGCCCGGAGCCACCGGCCTCGAACTGCTGCTCTCGCTGGTGCTCAAGTATGTGGACGACTACGCCGGCGCGCAGCACGGCGCTGGAGCGCTGGCGCGCGCACTGGCCAAGGTGACATCCGACGCGGCCCGGGTGGCGGGCGTGGCGGCCGGTCGCCTCGACGTCGGCGCCAATGCCGACATCGTCGTGTTTGACCCGCTCGCGCGCTGGACCGTCGAGCCAGCGGCGCTGGCCAGCCAGGGCAAGCACACCCCCTTCGTCGGCTACGAACTGGCCGGGCAGGTGCGCGCCACCATCGTCGGCGGACGCGTCGCCTTCCAGCGCTAAGCGCGTTTTCACCCCCGGGCTCGCCCTGTCGCTTGCGGCCATGCCCGCGGCGACGGGGTTTTTCGGGGCCGGCCATGCGGACAAGGTAAAATTCGGCTGCCCTTTGTCCATGGTGTCATTTGAATCTCAAGCTCCCGTTCCGGCTCACCCGCGTGTTCTTCCACCTGTTTGTGGGGCTGTGCACCTGCGCCTTGCTGTTTCCCTGGATCGGCGGCGCGCGCCGCGACGGCTATGTGGCGCGCTGGTCGCGCCGGCTGCTGCATATCTGCGGCGTGAGCGTGGAGCATGCTGCCGGCGCGCCGGCGCTGCAGCATGCCATGATCGTCTCCAACCATGTGTCCTGGCTGGATATCTTTGTGATCAATGCGCTGCACCCATGCCGCTTCGTGGCCAAAGCCGAGATCCGCGCCTGGCCGGTGCTGGGCTGGCTGGTGGACAAGGCCGGCACGGTGTTCATCGCGCGCGGTAACCGGCGCGAACTGCGGCACATATTCAAGGGCATGGTCGACGCGCTCGAACGCGGCGAGCGGGTGGCGTTTTTCCCCGAAGGGACCACGGCGGCGCAGGGCAGTGTCTTGCCGTTCCACGCCAATCTGTTCGAGGCCGCGGTCGACGCCAGGGTCAAGGTGCAGCCCTACGCGGTGCGCTACCTCGACGTGCGCGGACAGCTGCACGCGGCGGTCGACTTCATCGGCGACATGAGCTTCGCCCAAAGCATGCTGGCGATCCTCAAGGCCGACCCGATTCGCGCCGAACTGACTTGCCTGGCGCCGCTGGAGGCTGCCGGCGCCCACCGCCGCGAACTGGCCCAGGCCGCCCACGACGCGGTAGCCCGGGCACTAGCGCGCTAAGCGCCGGGCTCAGCTCCAGAAATGCAACAGGCGCCGGGCTCAGCTCCATGCAACAACGCCGGGGTCAGCTCCAGAAATGCTATACGAGCTCAGCGCTAGCAGACCTAGCGCTGAGCTCGTGTAGCATTTCTGGAGCTGACCCCGGCGCCTGTTGCGCAGGCACGGGCGCTAGTGTTTCTTGGCGCCGCCGGGTTTTTTGTACTCGGGACAATCGACTTGCAGGATTGAGCGATCAGTCAGGCACACCGCGCTCAGCTTGCCGCCCCAGACGCAGCCGCTGTCGAGTCCCACTACGTCGGGCCGCAGCAGCAAACCCAGCGCCGACCAGTGCCCGAACACCATGGGTGTGCCGGCGCTGCGCCGCCCCGGAACGTCGAACCAGGGCAGCAGCGTGGATCCGACCGGCGCGCTGGCGCTTTCCTTTTCCTTGAAGTCCATCACGCCCTCAGGCGTGCACAGGCGCATGCGGGTGAGCGCGTTGACGATGCAGCGCAGCCGTTCGATGCCACTCAGGGCCTCGTCCCAGCGATCCGGGAGATTGCCATACATCTGGCCCAGGAATTGTACCCAGTGCGTGCCGCGCAAGGCCGCCTCGACCTCCCCGGCCAAGGCCAGCGCTTGCTCCACGCTCCATTGCGGCAGCAGGCCGGCGTGAATCAACAGGTGGCCCTCGGCATACATGGCCATGGGGCGCTGGCGCAGCCAGGTCAGCAGCTGCTCGCGGTCGGGCGCGGCCAGGATCTCGTCGAGCGTGTCCGAGCGCGAAGCCTGCTGCACCCCGGCCGCCACCGCCAGCAAGTGCAGGTCGTGATTGCCAAGCAGGGCGTCGACCCGTCCGCCGCTGTCGCGTTCGAGCTGGGCCACGCGGCGCAGCGCCGCCAGCGATTCCGGACCTCGATTGATCAGGTCGCCAACGAAGAGGATGCGGGCCTCGCCCTGCGCGTCCTCGGCAATTCTGTTGAGCAGCACTTGCGCTTCGTGCGCGCAACCCTGGAGGTCGCCGATAACATAAGTTTTCATTGGATGGCCGAATTAGTTTCCGTGTGCTTGCAAGTTTCACATAGAATTGTGCCTGAACTCCACATACAGCAGGGTAAGCATGTTATTAGTGACAGGCGGCGCCGGTTTCATCGGGTCGAATTTTGTCTTGAGCTGGCTGTCGCAATCCGATGAGCCGGTCGTCAATCTCGATAAACTGACTTACGCCGGCAATTTGAATAACCTGGCATCCGTGCAGGGCGATGCGCGCCACATCTTCGTCCACGGCGATATTTGCGACGGCGACAAGGTGCTGGCACTGCTGCAGCAATACCGGCCACGCGCGCTGCTCCATTTCGCCGCCGAGAGCCATGTGGATCGCTCGATCCTGGGGCCGGGGGCCTTCATCCAGACCAACATCAACGGCACCTTTGCCTTGCTGGAGGCTGCGCGCAGCTACTGGTCGGGGCTGGACGGCGAGGACCAGGCCGCCTTCCGCTTCCTGCACGTGTCCACCGACGAGGTCTACGGTTCGCTCGCGCCACACGATCCGCCATTTACCGAAACGAGCACCTATCAGCCCAATTCGCCCTATTCGGCGTCCAAGGCCGCGTCCGACCACCTGGTGCGCTCCTACCACCACACTTATGGCCTGCCGACCCTGACCAGCAATTGCTCGAATAATTATGGCCCCTATCATTTCCCGGAAAAGCTGATCCCGCTGATCATTGCCAATGCGCTCGCTGGCAAGGCACTGCCGATCTATGGCGATGGCATGCAGGTGCGCGACTGGCTTTATGTACTCGACCACTGCGCCGCGATCCGGCGCGTGCTCGAGGGCGGACGCCCGGGCGAGGTCTACAATATCGGGGGCTGGAACGAAATGACCAACCTCGAGGTCGTGCACACCCTGTGCGATATGCTCGATCTGGCCGCCCCGCGCCAGCAAGGCAGTTATCGCGCGCTGATTAGCTATGTTAAAGACCGTCCGGGCCATGACCGGCGTTATGCTATCGACGCTGGCAAGCTTGAGCGCGAGCTTGGCTGGAAGCCGGCCCACACTTTCACCAGCGGGATCGAAAAAACCGTGCAATGGTACCTGGCTAATCAGGCCTGGGTCGCAGAGGTGCAATCGGGCGCGTATCAGGGCTGGGTTAACTTGAATTATGACAAGCGGGAGGCGCAGTGATGACCCATCCACTGGAACGCAAGGGCATTATCCTGGCGGGGGGATCGGGAACACGCCTTTATCCGGTCACGATGAGCGTATCGAAGCAATTGCTTCCAATTTACGACAAGCCCATGATTTATTATCCGCTGACCACGCTGATGCTGGCGGGGATACGCGATATCTTGATTATCTCGACCCCGCATGACACACCGCGCTTTCGCGAGCTGCTGGGCGATGGCAGCCAGTGGGGCATCGCGCTCAGCTATGCGGTGCAGGCCTCGCCCGATGGTCTGGCCCAGGCCTTCATTATCGGCCGCGATTTCCTGGGCGAGCATCCATCGGCGTTAATTCTCGGCGATAACATTTTTTATGGCCATGGCCTGGACGAGAAACTGACGATGGCCAATGCGCGCACCGATGGCGCCACGGTATTTGCCTATCATGTGCTCGATCCCGAGCGTTACGGGGTGGTCGAATTCGGCGACGATCGGCATGCCATCAGCATCGAGGAGAAACCGCTGCTGCCCAAGTCGCATTATGCAGTGACCGGCCTGTATTTTTACGACCATCAAGTGTGCGATATCGCCGCTGCAATCACGCCTTCGGCGCGCGGCGAACTGGAAATTACCGATGTCAACCGGGTGTATTTGCAAAGGCGCGAGTTGAGCGTGGAGGTCATGGGGCGCGGCATGGCATGGCTTGACACCGGCACCCATGAGTCGCTGCTGGAGGCCTCGCAGTTTATCGCCACCATCGAAAAGCGTCAGGGACTGAAAGTGGCGGTGCCGGAGGAAATTGCATTTCGAAAAGGATATATCGACGCCGCCGCGCTCGAACAACTGGCAGCGCCGCTGGAAAAAAACGGCTACGGCCAATATTTAATGCAGGTATTGCACGATAAGGTATTTTGATGAAGGTGACTCCCACCGCCATTCCCGAAGTGCTGGTATTCGAACCCCAGGTGTTCGGTGACGACCGCGGTTTTTTCTTTGAAAGTTTCAACGCGCGCCGTTTCGAGCAGCTGACCGGGCAGCCGGCCAATTTTGTGCAGGACAATCATTCCAAGTCTGCGAGGAATGTGCTGCGCGGCTTGCATTACCAGATCCGCCAGCCCCAGGGCAAACTGGTGCGGGTATTGCAGGGTGCACTATATGACGTGGTGGTCGACCTGCGCCGCTCCTCGCCGTTTTTTGGGCGCTGGGTGGGCGTCGAGTTGTCAGCCGAGAACCGTCTGCAGCTCTGGGTGCCGGCCGGCTTTGCGCACGGCTTCGTGGTCACCAGCGATACCGCCGAATGCCTGTATAAAACCACTGATTACTGGGCGCCGGAACATGAACGCACGATCCTGTGGAACGATCCCGCCCTGGGCATCGACTGGCCGCTGAGCGGCGCGCCCATGCTCTCGGGCAAGGATAGCCAGGGTACGCTGCTGGCCGATGCGGAATCGTTCCCGTGAAAATCCTGCTGACCGGGGCCAGCGGGCAGGTCGGTTACGAACTGGAACGCAGCCTGCAGGGGCTGGGCGAGGTAGTGGCGCTTGATCGGCGCTCCATGGACCTGGCCGACCTGGACCAGGTGCGCGACGTCATCCGCGCGCTGCGTCCGGACTTGATAGTCAATCCGGCGGCCTACACGGCGGTTGACAAGGCCGAGTCCGAACCGGCCACTGCACACCGGATCAATGCCGAGGCGCCGGGCGTGATGGCGGCCGAAGCGCGGGCGCTGGGCGTACCGATGGTCCATTTTTCTACCGATTATGTGTTCGACGGCACGAAACAAGGTGCCTACGTGGAGTCCGATCCTACCTGCCCGATCAATGTCTATGGCGCCAGTAAGCTGGCCGGCGAACAGGCCATCGCGGCCTCGGGCGCGCAGCACTTGATCCTGCGCACCAGCTGGGTGTACGGCATGCGTGGCAAGAATTTTCTGCTGACCATGTTGCGCCTGGCGAAGGAAAGGGACGAACTGCGCGTCGTCGCCGACCAGTACGGCGCGCCGACCTGGAGCCGCACCATTGCCGATACTACCGCGCTGATCCTGGCCCAGAGTCGCGGACAGGCGGGGTGGTGGGAGCGCAACGGCGGCATCTACCACCTGAGCGGGCAAGGGCGGACCACCTGGTGCGGCTTTACCGAAGCCATCGTGGCAGCTTCCGGGGCCCAGTGCCGCGTCAGCCCGATCGGGAGCGCGGACTATCCGCTGCCGGCCGCGCGCCCGGCCAACTCCGTCATGAGTTCGGCCAAGCTGATCGAGCGCTTTTGCACGCTGCCGGCCTGGGACCAGGCTTTGCGGCTGTGTATGGAGTAAGGGCAGCGCCGTGCTGGCCAGCAGCAAGCGCGGCGCAGGCCGCGCTGCGCCTGTATTTTCTCCAGGCTTTACCAGAAGCATGTAAAGCTGGACCCGGGATTCAAGTACAATCACGCCTACCGTTATCAAAGTAGCCTGCGACTCCCTCGGGTGGGGCACGAGCCTGCCTGCAAAACAGCAAATCCAGAACAATAAATGTTTTCTTTCCTCGTGAGTTTCGTCGCTTCTGCGCTGCTGACCCTATTGGTGATCAAGCAGGCCAGATTGCACGGCCCCGCGCTCGACGCCGATTTCCGCAGTGTCCAGAAAAATCACGCGCATGCGGTTGCCCGCATTGGGGGGCTGCCGATTTTCATGGCGATGATCATCAGCGCCGCTATTTCCATTCTGCGCGTTCCAGCCCTGACCGAATGGCTGCTGGGATTACTGCTGTGCTCCTTTATCGCCTTTGTCGGCGGTATTCTCGAAGACTATACCGGCAACGTCAGTGCCTCGCGGCGGCTGGTCTTGACACTGTTCGCAGCAGGGCTGGCTTATTTTCTGATCGATGCCCGAATTGGCCGGATTGATTTTCCAATGAGTACCTGGTGGATATTGTCTCCGTGGATAGCGCTGCCTTTGACAATACTGGCGGTCGCGGGAATTGCCAATGCTATCAATATTATCGATGGGTTTAATGGCCTGGCCAGTGTGGTTACCATTTGTATGCTTATTTCGCTCGGTTATGTTGCATGGCAGGTAGGCGATGTGTTTGTGCTGGTAACTGCATTAATGGTGGCGGGCGCCACGGCGGGATTCCTGATCTGGAATTACCCGGTCGGCTTGATCTTTCTGGGCGATGGCGGCGCCTATTTTATCGGTTTCATGCTGGGCGAATTGACGCTGCTGCTAGTAATGCGTAATCCCGAGGTGTCAACCTGGTACGCGGCCCTGCTTTTGATTTACCCGGCATTTGAAACGCTGTTCTCGGCCTATCGCAGGATGTTTCTCCGTGGTAAAAACCCTGCGATGCCCGACGGCATCCATTTGCACAGCCTGATTTTCCGCCGGATTGTGCAATGGGCGGTGGGGAGAAAAGAAGCACGCGCGCTGATGCGGCGCAATTCGCTGACCTCGCCGTATCTCTGGATGTTTTCTTTGATGGCGGTCATACCGGCCACGGTTTTTTGGAAAAACACGGCGGTCCTGATATTCTTCTGTTTATTGTTCGTGGTCAGTTATGTGTGGCTGTATGCGCGTATTGTTCGATTTAAGTCTCCCCGCTGGCTTATTCTCAACAGGAAAGACTAGCATTCATACGCGGATGTAGTATATTGCGACAATTGGTGAGATTTCACTATTCTGTTTCAACCCACTTTTGAGGAACGATGATGGATCTGTCTAATATGTCCGTTGGCGATTTGCGGAACCTGCAGGATCAAATCAAGCAGGAAATGAAGAAACGCGAGCACCAGGAAGTAGCCAAAGCCCGCGAACAGATCCTGGCGATTGCCCAGAGCGTGGGCGTACCGCTGAAGGAATTGATCGGTACCGGTATTCGCGCCAAAACCGGAACGGTTGCCGTTCGTTATCGTCATCCCGATAATTCGGCCCAACAATGGACTGGTCGCGGACGCCAGCCGAAATGGGTCAAGGAATGGGTCGACGGCGGCAAGTCGCTCGACAAACTGCGCGTGTAAGTCGCGCACCATAGCGGCATGAACGCGGGCTGAAATTCCCAACAGCCCCGCTTGCCGCTACAATATCGCCAACACGGTTTCTTCTCTTTTAGTTTCCCCGCCGTACCGTCGTGCATGGTCAGCCTCCTCAGACCGGCGTGCGCGTGCGTTGCGCTTTTCAAAAGGTTCGCCATGCTTGCACTCTCCCAGACGATTTTCAAGGCCTACGATATTCGCGGCGTGATCGGCTCCACACTCGATGCCGGCGTGGCATTCAAAATCGGCCAGGCGTTCGGCATGGCTGCGCTGGCCAAGGGCGAAACCACGGTGGTAATCGGGCGCGATGGCCGCCTGTCCGGTCCGGAACTGGCCGCCGCCCTGGCCGAGGGCCTGCAGGCCGCCGGCGCCGACGTGATCGATCTGGGCGTGGTCGCCACGCCGATGGTGTATTTCGGCACCCACGTGCTGGGCGCGGCGTCCGGCATCATGGTCACGGGCAGCCACAATCCGCCCAACTACAACGGTTTCAAGATGGTGCTGGCCGGTGAAGCTATCCATGGCGAGACCATCCAGGCCCTGTATCGCTCGATCGTGGCGCATGACGGTGCGCGCGCGGCCAGCAACGGCGCCTACCGCACCCACGATATCCGCGCCGCCTACCTGCAGCGCATCATTGGCGACATCAGCATCGCCCGTCCCATGAAGATTGCGGTCGACTGCGGCAACGGCGTGGCCGGCGCCTTCGCAGGCGACCTGTATCGCGGCATGGGGCTGGAAGTGATCGAATTGTTCTGCGAAGTCGACGGCAATTTCCCCAACCACCATCCGGACCCGGCGCACCCTGAAAACCTGCAGGACCTGATTCGCTGCCTGGCCGAGACCGACGCTGAAATCGGCATCGCCTTCGATGGCGACGGCGATCGCCTGGGCGTGGTGACCAAGGATGGCCAGATCATCTATCCGGACCGCCAGATGATGCTGTTCGCGGCCGACGTGCTGTCGCGTAATCCTGGCGCCGAGATCCTCTATGACGTCAAGTGCACGCGCCATCTGGCGCCCTACATCGAACAGCATGGCGGCCGCCCGCTGATGTGGAAGACCGGGCATTCACTGGTCAAGGCCAAGCTGCGCGAAACCGGTGCCCCGCTGGGGGGCGAGATGAGCGGCCATATCTTCTTCAAGGACCGCTGGTACGGCTTCGACGACGGCCTGTACGCGGGCGCACGCCTGCTCGAGCTGCTCACGCGCGAGGCCGATCCCTCGGCCCTGCTCAACGCGCTGCCCCAGTCCGACAGCACGCCCGAGCTGCACCTGCATCTGGGTGAAGGCGAAAACGTCGCGCTGATCGATGCCTTGCGCAGCAACGCCAGGTTCGAGGGCGCCGAACGCATCATCGACATCGATGGCCTGCGGGTCGAATACGCCGACGGTTTCGGCCTGGCCCGCTCATCGAACACCACCCCGGTCGTGGTGATGCGCTTCGAAGCCGAGACGCCCCAGGCGCTGGCGCGCATTCAGGGCGAGTTCAGGCGCGTGATCCTGGCGGCCCGGCCCGACGCTACGCTGCCCTTCTGAGCACCGAGGTGGCCGGCCTGAACATCCTGCTGGTGCGGGTCTCCTCGCTCGGCGACGTGCTGCACAATCTGCCGATGGTGGCCGATATCCTGCGCCACCATCCGGACGCGCACATCGACTGGGTGGTCGAAGAGGGTTACGTCAGCCTGGTGCGGCTCAATCCCCGCGTGCGCAACATCATCCCGTTCGCCTTGCGGCGCTGGCGCAAGAGCCTGGGCCAGGCCGCCACCCGGGCCGAAATCAAGGCCTTCGTGCGCACCTTGCGCGCCACCCGCTACGACTACGTGTTCGACACCCAGGGCCTGCTCAAGACCGGCATCATCCTGGGCGCGGCGCGCTTGGCGCCGGGCGGACGCAAGGTGGGCCTGGCCAATGGCAGCGAAGGTTCGGGCTACGAAGCCATTTCACGTGTCTTTCACACCCAGTCGATCCCGCTCGATCCGCGCACCCATGCCGTGGCGCGCGGGCGTCTGGTGGCGGCGGCGGCACTTGGCTACAAGGTCGACAGCGCACCCGACTTCGGCCTGCCCGGACCTGAGGCAGCGCGCCCTGCATGGATGCCGGACGGCGAGTACGCAGTGTTTTTCCACGGGACGGCGCGCGCGCCCAAGAAGTGGCCGCAGGCGCACTGGATCGCCACCGGCAAGGCGCTGGCGCCCATGCCGGTTCTGCTGGCCTGGGGCTCGGCCGCTGAAAAATCCGACGCCGAAGCGATCGCCGCCAGCCTGCCCAATGCGCGCGTACTGCCCAAATTGTCGATGGATGAGGCAGTCACGCTGGCGCGCAACGCAGCCCTGGCGATCGGCGTCGACACCGGCCTTACCCATATCGCTGCGGCCTTTGTGCGTCCCACCATCGAGCTCTATTGCGACTCGCCCAAGTGGAAAACCGAGGGCAACTGGTCGCCGCGCATCATCAACCTGGGCGACAAGGGCGCGCCGCCAGGCGTGGACCAGGTGCTGGCCGCCGTGGCGACCCTGAAGGCGGCGCCATGATTGCGGTCCCATGATACGCGCGCTTTACAGCCTGCTGTGGTGCCTCGGCATGCCGCTGGTGCTGGCGCGCCTATGGTGGCGCGGGCGCAAGGAGCCCGGCTACCGCGCCCACTGGGGCGAGCGTCTTGGCTTCTATGGCGCGCCGGCGGCCGCGCGGCCCACTCTGTGGGTGCATGCTGTGTCGGTCGGAGAAACCCGCGCCGCCGAACCGCTGGTGGACGCCTTGCTGGCGGCCTGGCCCGACAGCCGCATTGTCCTGACCCACATGACGCCGACCGGGCGCGCCACTGGCCGCGCCCTGTTCGCCAGGCACGGCGCGCGCCTGGTGCAGGCCTATCTGCCCTACGACCTGGCGCCGCTGGTGCGCCGCTTCATCCGCCATTTCAATCCGCGCGTGTGCATCCTGATGGAGACCGAGGTGTGGCCCAACCTGATTGCCGCCTGCACCCCGCAGGTGCCGGTGACGCTGGTCAATGCGCGCCTGTCGGAGCGCTCGCTGCGGCGCGGTCATCGGTTCGGCTCCCTGCTGTCGGATGCAGCGCGCGCCATCACCCTGGTCGCGGCCCAGACCGAGGCCGATGCGCTGCGCATTCGCGCCATGGGCGCGCCCAGGGTCGAGGTGACCGGTAGTATCAAGTTCGATGTCCAGGTGCCCACCGCCGCGCTCGACACCGGGGCCTGGCTGCGCCAGCGCAGCGGCGCGCGTGCAGTTGTGCTGTGTGCCAGCACCCGTGATGGCGAAGAGGTGCTGATTCTCGATGCATGGGCGCAGCGCCCGGCCGCGCTCGATTCCACTCTGCTGGCCATCGTGCCGCGCCACCCGCAACGCTTCGACGAAGTGGCCGCGCTGGCGCAGGCCCGTGGCCTGAGCGTGCAGCGCCGCTCGCAGCTGGGCACGGACGATATTACTGCCCAGGTCCTGCTGGGCGACAGCATGGGCGAGATGTTCGCTTACTATGCGGCGTGCGACCTGGCCTTCATTGGCGGCAGCCTGCTGCCGCTGGGCGGGCAAAACCTGATCGAAGCCTGCGCATTGGGCAAACCGGTGCTGATCGGCCCCCATACCTTCAATTTTGCCCTCATCACCGAGGAAGCGATTGCCGCCGGCGGCGCCTGTTGCGTGACCAGTGCCCAGGAATTGCTGGAACAGGCCGCGCGACTGCTCGGCGACAGCGCGCAGCGCAGCGCCATGGGCGAGCGCGCCTCCCGGTTCGCCAGTCATCACCGCGGCGCGACCCTGCGCACAGTTGGAATGCTACGACACTTAATTTACTGATGACTGCTACCATGTCTCCACAATAAAAACAGGGGATGTCATGTCATCGTTCAAATATACGAAGCACGAAGGTGGTGCCGAGCCGTTTGGCGGTCCGCTGAGGCGCGAAAGCGCAGTTTTATCAAGTGGTGCAATCGAATCGGTGCAGGCATCGTCTGCCGCCGCCGTGGGCGACCAGCTTAATTTTTCGGTGCGCTACGCCTTGCCTGAATACGTCAGTTTCATGTGGCAGCACGCCGGCTACCTGATCCGGCGGCGCCGCATCGGGCGTCTGGGTACGCTCTGGATGACCGCGAAAAGTACCTCGGCGGCGGCCATGCACTTCGTGGCCCAGGGACGCTCGCGCCGCATCTATGACTTTACCGTCGACGACCATGGCATCATCCGTACCAGCGGCACCGGCGTCACGCTGGTGCCGTGGGCCGACGTGACCGCCATTCGGCGCTACACGCGCGGTTACATGATGGTGCTCAAGCGCGGCACCCTGCCCATTCCCTACCGCTGCCTGAGCCGCACCCAGATCGCTGTCATGGACAGCTTTGCGGCAGTGCTCAGGGCCGCAGCCAAACACTGACGACGCTGCGGCGCCGTGCGCGCCGCAGGCTAGGCAAACAGCACCGGCAGCTCCTGGGAGCGCTGGCGCAGCGCGGCTTTGGCGCCGTCGTAGTCCGGATAGACCGATTCCACCGTAGACCAGAAGCGCGCGCTGTGATTCATTTCGCGCAGGTGCGCCAGTTCGTGCGCCACGACGTAGTCGATCAGCGGCAGCGAAAAATGGATCAGACGCCAGTTCAGGCGAATGTGACCTTCCACCGTGCAGGAACCCCAGCGCGTGCCGGCCGACGACAGTGTCAGCGAGTTGTGCTGCACCCCCAGGCGCGGCGCATACACGGCCAGGCGCTCGGCGAAAATGCGCTTGGCTTCGTCGAGAAACCACAGGCGTACGCGCTCCTTGAGCTGCCACTCTGACAGGCCGGGCACCACCCCCACATTGAGCGTGCGCTGCTCCGCATCGAACACACAGTGGCTGCGCGCCGCCTCCTGCAGGCGCAGGGTGATCTCGGCGCCCAGATAAGGCAGTCTGGCGCCATCGACCCACAGCACCGGCGGTTTTTCCTGGCGCAGCGCGCGCCGCTCGCCACGTTCTTGCAGCTTGGCGATGATCCAGCGCTGTTTGGCGCGGATGGCATTGTCGATTTCGGCCAGCGTGATGCGTTTGGGGGCGGTGACGCGCAGGCCGTCGTCGTCGATCATGAAGCCGATCGAGCGGCGGGTGGAGCGGCGCAGTTCGAATTCAAGCTTGTGGGGGCCGAGCTGGATCTGGCGCAGCGGCGGCGCGTCGGGCGCGCGGACAGGCGTTGGCAGCGTGGCTGCGGGTGGCGCGGGCGGCGCCTTGAACAGCGGCTGGGGAGGGGAGGCCGGCTTGGCGGCCGGTTCCAGGGCCGCAAAAAAATCTTGCGCGAATAATTCGAGTTGGGTGCCGTTGATCTTGGGTGAGGTCATGGTGCGCTGCGGTGTCGATGCTCGGATCAGCGCGCCAATTCCACTCAGCCAGCGCTGTAGACGTGGGGCGAAATGACGCGCATTTCTGATTCTATCCAATTTTCTACCTCTTGCATCAAGCTGTCGGCGGTGTGGCCTTCGGGGGAGATCGGTTTGCCGATCGATACCGTGATGACACCAGGACGTTTCAGAAACGATTTCTTGGGCCAGCATTCACCTGAATTATGCGCGATCGGGACGACCACGGTATTGGTTTCCACCGCCAGCCTGGCGCCACCGCTTTTGTACTTGCCGGCTTCGCCCACCGGGATGCGGGTCCCTTCAGGGAACATGATAATCCATTGTCCGTCGGCGAGGCGCTTCTTGCCGTGCGCTACAACATGTTTGAAGGCGTTTTTTCCCTGGCTGCGATCGATGGGAATCATGCGCAGCAGCGCCATGCCCCAGCCGAAAAAAGGTATATACAGGATCTCTTTCTTGAAGACGTAGACCAGCGGGCGCGTGAGGTTCGGAAGCAGGAAGATGGTCTCCCATGCCGACTGGTGTTTCGACAGGATGATGGCGGGAGCGTCGGGCAGATTGTCATAGCCCTTGAAGCGGTAATGAATGCCGCAGATGATTTTGGCGCACCAGATGATGAAGACATTCCAGCGCGAGGTCACCCAGAAGCGTTTGTTGTACGGCAGCGGCGCAGCCAGGAAGCATACGCAGGCCCAGATGACGGTGGCAACGATCATCACAAGCATGAACAACAGGGAACGCAGGAACAGGGTGAAGTTGAGCAAGGAGGTCTCCAAATGCAGGTCAGGCGGGAATACTGGCGGGTTTTTCGGGGGGCGCCTTGAGCAGGGCGTTGACCATGGAGGCAAGATCGGCGAACACCGTGGTGCCAGGGGGAAGTCCGCCGGTGTCGGCGGTCTTCTGGCCCTTGCCGGTCAGGACCAGGTAGGGCGTGCAGCCGCTGATGAAGCCGGCCTGCAGGTCGCGCAGCGAGTCGCCCACGGTCGGCACGCCTTTCAGGCTGACCTTGAAGCGCTTCGAGATTTCTTCGAACATGCCCGGCTTGGGTTTGCGGCAGTCGCAATTGTCGATGGCCGCGTGCGGGCAGAAGAAAATCGCGTCGATTGTCGCGCCCACCTGCTGCGCGCTGGTATGCAGTTTCTGGTGGATGGCATTGAGGGTGCAGATGTCAAACAGCTCGCGCGCAATGCCGGACTGGTTGGAGGCGATGACGACCCGGTAGCCGGCCTGGTTCAGGCGCGCTATCGCTTCGAGCGAACCGGGAATCGGAATCCACTCGGCGGGCGATTTGATGAACGCTGCCGAGTCATGATTGATGACGCCGTCGCGGTCCAGGATGATCATCTTCATGGCCAGCCTCTCTTATGCCGCCAGTTTGGAAATGTCGGCCACGCGGTTCATCATGGCGTGCAGCTGCGACAGCAGCGCCAGGCGGTTGTTGCGCAGTGACTGGTCGTCGGCCATGACCATGACGCCGTTGAAGAAGGCATCGACATCGTCGCGCAGCTGGGCCAGCGTCTTGAGGGCGCCGGTGAAGTCGCGCGCGGCAAAGGCGGCATCCACCTCGGGGCGCACGCGCATCATGGCGGCAAACAGGCTGCGCTCGGCGTCTTCCTGCAACAGCGCTTCGGACACCTCGCCAATGGCGGCGTCGGTCTTTTTCAGGATGTTGGTGATGCGCTTGTTGGCCGCCGCCAGCGAGGCACTCTCGGGCAGGGCGGCGAACGCTTGCACCGCCTCGGCGCGCTCGACGATGTCGTGCAGGCGGTCCAGATCGTCCGTCAGCACCGCTTCGACTTCGTTGGGGGTGAAGCCACGCTCGCGCAGGATGCCGCGCAGGCGGTCGAGCATAAAGGCGCGCACCTCCGGCACTGGGTTGGTGAAGCCGGCGATGCCGTCAAAGTTCTTCTTGGCGAAAGTGAGCAGCTGGGTGAGCGAGACATCCAGGCGCTTTTCAACCAGCATGCGCAATACGCCCAGAGCGTGGCGGCGCAGCGCGAACGGATCTTTCTCGCCCGTCGGCTGCAGGCCGATGCCCCAGATGCCGACCAGGGTTTCAAGCTTGTCGGCCAGGGCGACCACGGTGCCGGTGTGGGTACTGGGCAGGGTGTCGCCCGCGAAGCGCGGCTGATAGTGTTCGGTGGCGGTGAGCGCCACTTCGTCCTGCTCGCCGTCGTGGCGCGCGTAGTAGGTGCCCATGATGCCTTGCAGCTCGGGGAACTCGCCCACCATGTCGGTCAGCAGGTCCGCTTTCGACAGCAGCGCGCCGCGCTCGGCCAGGGCGGTATCGTAGCCAAGCGTTGCCGCGATGTCCTTGGCCAGCGCCACTACGCGCCTGGAGCGCGCGGCCTGGGTGCCCAGCTTGTTGTGATAGACCACGTTTTCCAGCAGCGGCAGGCGCGCTTCGAGCGACTTTTTCTTGTCCTGCTCGAAGAAGAACTTGGCGTCCGACAGGCGCGGACGCACCACGCGCTCGTTGCCGCCGATGATGTGCTGCGGGTCGTCGGTAGCGATGTTCGACACGATCAGAAAGCGCGAGCGCAGCTTGCCGGCGGCATCGGTCAGGGCAAAATATTTTTGATTGGTCTGCATCGTCAGGATCAGGCATTCCTGTGGCACGGCCAGGAATTCCTGCTCGAAGTTGCACTCGTAGACCACGGGCCACTCGACCAGCGCGCTCACTTCGTCGAGCAGCGCTTCAGGCATCAGGACCTGGTCGGCGCCGGCTTTTTGCAGCAGCGCGGCGCGGATCTTCTCCTTGCGCACATCGATGTTGGCGATGACCCTGGCGTGGTTCTCGAGGATGCCCGCATACTGTTCGGCGTGGCCGATGACGATGTCCTGGCCGTCGGTCAGGAAGCGGTGGCCCAGCGTCACATTGCCGGCTTCAAGGCCGAGCAGGGTGAGGGGCAGCACCTGATCGCCCAGCAGCGCGATGAGCTTGTGGGCCGGGCGCACGAACTGCACGGTGCTGCCGTCGGGACG
Organism: Pseudomonadota bacterium; assembly: GCA_040385745.1. Lineage (GTDB taxonomy): Bacteria > Pseudomonadota > Gammaproteobacteria > Burkholderiales > Burkholderiaceae_D > Telluria_A. Next base: position 31,515 of record JAZKGU010000049.1, on the reverse strand, counting down.
CTGGTAGCTCATCAATTTTGGGATCGGCAGCTTGGCGGCCGACTCTTCGAGCGCCGCCTGCAAGCCGGTGTGCAAGGCGCTGCCCGCCACGCTGCGTGTGTAAAACAGGCTCTCGGCCTTGCCATCGGTGGCGCGTTCGAGAGCGGCGATATCGAGATCGGCCAGACCCATGGCCGCCAGTTTCTTGGCCAGCGGCGCCGTGCCCTGGCCGTCGGCGCCGATGGCGACACTGACCGGCAGGACCTTCTCGCGCACCGATTTGTCGGGCGAAGTGGAACGGACATTGTTGATCGAGACCGCCAGGCGGCGCGGCGTGGCGTAGGCGGTGGCGACGCTGTCGGCTTCGAGGAAGTCGCGCGACTTCAGGCCATTGAAGATGCCTGCTGCGAAAGCGGCGCCCAGTTTGGCCAGCGCTTTCGGCGGCAGTTCTTCGGTCAGGAGTTCGACGAGTAAAGTGTGGTTCATATTCTGATGTTCTTTTCGGTTCAAGCGGCGACGGTCGCTTTGGGGGCCATCGGGAAGCCGAGTTTTTCACGCGAGTCGTAATAGGCCTGGGCCACCAGGCGCGATAGCGTGCGCACGCGGCCGATGTAGGCGGCGCGTTCGGTCACCGAAATGGCGCCGCGCGCATCGAGCATATTGAAGCTGTGCGAGGCCTTCATGATCTGTTCGTACGCCGGCAGCGTGAGCTGCAGTTCGATCAGGCGCTTGGCCTCGGACTCGTGATTGGCGAATTGCGCGAACAGCAGCTCGGTATTGGCGTGTTCGAAGTTGTAGGTCGACTGCTCCACTTCGTTCTGGTGATAGACATCGCCGTAGCTCAGGCGCTTGGTCTCGCCGTTCTCTTGCCACTCGGTCCACACGAGGTCATACACGTTTTCCACGCCCTGCAGGTACATGGCCAGGCGCTCGATGCCGTAGGTGATTTCGCCCAGCACCGGCTTGCAATCAAGGCCGCCCACTTGCTGGAAGTAGGTGAATTGGGTCACCTCCATCCCGTTGAGCCAGACTTCCCAGCCCAGGCCCCAGGCGCCCAGGGTCGGGCTTTCCCAGTCATCCTCAACGAAGCGCACGTCATTTTTCTGCAGGTCCAGCCCCAGCGCTTCGAGCGAACCTAGGTACAGGTCGAGAATATTTTCCGGGGCCGGCTTGAGCACCACCTGGTACTGGTAGTAGTGCTGGAGGCGGTTCGGGTTCTCGCCATAACGTCCGTCCTTGGGGCGGCGCGATGGCTGCACATAGGCCGCGCGCCATGGCTCCGGGCCGATCGCGCGCAGGAAGGTACCGGTGTGGAAGGTGCCGGCGCCGACTTCCATGTCGTAGGGCTGGAGCAGGGCGCAACCTTGCTTGTCCCAGTAGGTTTGCAAGGTCAGGATAATTTGTTGGAATGTGAGCATCTTGGGTAGCTGCCGCGCGCGTGAGGGCGCGATCGAATGAGTTTGCTAAAACGACCAATTTTAGCGGGTTTTGACGTGAATCTGGGACCAAAAATGGCTATTCAGTCATTTTTGCCGAGATTTCAGATATTTGCGGCCCATCCACCACGCCGCGCCAAACGCCAGTGCCGCCAGCGCCAGCATGGTGTAATTCCCAAAGCGGATAAACGGCGTCATGCCGGCCATGCCCTGCACGTTCACGGCCAGGGTGCCGCGCTGGTGCCAGGGCAGGGCCTGGACCACCTTGCCGCGCCCGTCGATCAGGGCGGTGGCGCCGGTGTTGGTGGCGCGCAGCATGGGGCGTCCGGTTTCGATCGAGCGCATTTGCGAAATTTGCAGGTGCTGGGCAATCGCGACCGATTCGCCAAACCAGGCAAGGTTGGACACATTGAGCAGCATGGTGGCGGGGCGCGGCATGCTGCGCAGCTGCAGCGCGATCTCTTCGCCGAATACGTCTTCGTAGCACACGTTAGGCAGCACCAGCTGGTCGCGTACCGCGAACGGGGCCTGGACTTCGGCGCCGCGCGTCATGTCGCCCATCGGGATGTTCATCATGTTGACGAACCAGCGAAAGCCGCTCGGCACGAATTCGCCGAAGGGCACCAGGTGCTGCTTGTCGAAACGGTAGGGTTGGCCGGCGGACGTGATGCCGGCTACGCTGTTGGAATACTGACTCGGCCCGTCGACAAAGGGAATGCCGAACATCAGATTGCTGCCGGTTTTTGCAGCAAAGGCCTGGTAGGACTCCACGTAGCCGGGGGGCAGCGCCTGCGGCGGGCGCACCAGCGCGGTTTCGGGCAGGGCGATCAAATCGGCCGGCGCCTCGGTGACCATGGCCTGATACAGATCGAGCGTGCGGCCGAAGTGCTCGGGGTTCCACTTGAACTGCTGTTCGATATTACCCTGCAGCAGACGCACCGAGATGGGCTTGCCTTCCGGCCGGGTCCATTCAATGGTGCCCAAGCCGAAACCGATGGCCAGAATGGCGGCGAACATGCCGGCGCCGAGGATGCGGGTGCGCTGGGTCAGCATGACCAGGGCGCTGGCGCACAGCGCCGCCAGCACGCCCACGCCGTATACGCCGACCAGCGGCGCGTAACCGCCCAGCGGGCTGAAATTGTGGGCGTAGCCGGAGCTGGCCCACGGGAAGCCGGTCATGACCCAGCCGCGCATCCATTCGGACAGGCCCCAGGCAAACGGCAGCATCAGCAGCAAAAAGCCCTTGACCGGCACTGCCCAGCGGGCCCGCAGCCAGGTCGACACGCCCGTGGCCAGGCCGGCATAGATGCCCATGTAGGCCGCCAGCAGGCACAGCGCGATCACGGTCAGGCCGCCATGCAGGCCACCGTAGCGGGTCATGGACACGTACAGCCAGTGGATGCCGGCGATGTTCCAGCCAAAGCCGAAGGCCCAGCCGATCAGGGCGCTGCGTTTGACACTGGTGTCCATGCCGACCTGGTAGAACAAGAAGGCGAGCGTGATGAACTGGACCGGCCACCAGCCCAGCGGCTCGAACGAGAGCACGCTGGCCGCGCCGGCAAGGGCGGCAAAGAACATGGGCACGGCGGTGGTGCGCGGCTTGCGAACGGCCGCGTCAGCGGGGGCAGTGCGACGGCGCAGCATCAATCGCGCATGTCTTCCGCCAGCGGCAGTTTTTCAACCAGCAGCACGTGGACCTGGCGCGCGTCGGCGCGCAGGACTTCGAAACGCAGGTTGCCGATGTCGAATTCGTCACCCTTGTGCGGCATGCGCCCCAGGTGATTGGCGACCAGGCCGCCGATGGTGTCGACATCGTCCTCGGGCAGGTCGGCGCCGAGTTCCTCGTTAAACTGGGTCACTTCGGTCAGGGCCTTGACGCGCCAGCGCGGACCTAGCTGGCCTTCCTTGATCGAGAGGATGTTGTCTTCTTCTTCGTCGAAATCGTATTCGTCTTCGATGTCGCCGACAATTTGCTCGAGCACGTCTTCAATGGTGATCAGGCCGGCCACGCCGCTGTACTCGTCGACCACGATGGCCATGTGATTGTGGTTGGCGCGAAAGTCGCGCAGCAGCACATTGAGGCGCTTGGATTCGGGAATGAAAATCGCCGGGCGCAGCATGTCGCGCACATCGAACGATTCTTCGGCGTAGTAGCGCAGCAAATCCTTGGCGAGCAGGATGCCGACCACCTTGTCGCGTTCGCCCTCGATGGCTGGAAAGCGCGAGTGTGCAGTTTCGAGCACCTGGGGCATCCATTCTTCGATTGGCTTGGAAATGTCGATGACGTCCATCTGCGAACGCGGGACCATGATGTCGCGCGCGGACAGGTCCGAGACCTGGAACACACCTTCGATCATGGACAGCGCGTCGGCGTCGATCAGGTTGCGTTCATGGGCGTCGTGCAGGACTTCGAGCAGCTCGGCGCGGTTTTCGGGCTCGGGGGAGATCAGTGCGGTCAGGCGTTCAAACAGCGACCGGTGTTGCTTGGCGTCCGTGCGGACGTCATAAGAGTGCTCGGGCATAGTTGGCGTGAGCCGTTGTTACGATGGTATACAGGATACACCAAAAGCCGAATTGCCCGTTTTTTAGGCGAATCCGGCCCTGCTGGTTTACTTGACGCCGTGCATGCCGCGCCGAATCAAAGGCGCGACGGCAAGGATCAGGACCGCAAAGCCCACCCCGATGCCCATCATCAGCCAGAACAGATGTTCATATTTGGCGGCGGCATCCACCCACTGGGCGCTGCCGGCCAGCAGCTTGGTGCCTTCGGGGATGTCGATCGCCGCCATTTTGCCGAAGCGTGCGGCCAGGGTTTCGGAAAACGCGGTCGCCAGGAACCAGGATCCCATCATCAGGCTCATCACGCGCGGCACCGACAGCTGGGTCACCGCTGACAGGCCCACCGGCGACAGGCACATTTCGCCCATGGCCAGGATGGCGTAGGCGGCCACCAGGAACCACACGCTGGCTTGTTCGCCGCTGGCGCCGGCCTGCTGGGCGGCCAGCGCCAGCGGGATGAAGGCCAGTCCGCCCAGCAGCAGGCCGATGGAGGTCTTGACCGGCTTGGACGGGTTCATGCGGCGCTGATCGAGCCAGCCCCAGAGCGAAGTAAACAGCGGCGCGAACAGGACCAGGAACATGGCGCCCAGGTAGGTCAGCGAGCCGGCGGTCTGCGGCAGCACCAGCGAGTCGCGGATCAAAAATACGAGCATCACGGCAAAGGAGCCGAGGAACAGGATCTTGGGCAGGGCCGAATTGGGGGTGCGTTCGGCCAGCCAGGTCGCCAGCACGAAGGAGAGCGGCGCGAGCAGCAGGGAAATGATCGACCAGGGCAGGGGCGGCTTGGCGCTCACGATGAGCAGAGACGGTGCGATATCCTTGGTCAGCAGGCGGTCGGTGAAGGTCACCCAGCTGCCGTAGGTTTGTTCATACATGGTAAAGAACACCAGGCACATGGCAATGAGCACCATGAGCGAGATCATCTGGTGGCGCTCGACCGGCGTGCACTGGCTGAGGATGAACCACATGAACCAGACCAGCACCCCGACCATCACCAGGATCATCATGCCGAAGGCGAGCGAAATATCGCCGGGCAGTGTGAAGGCGCCGTTGGCCACGGCCCACATCAGCGCCACCAGCGGCGCCAGGCCGGCCAGGGCGCCTGCATAGATGGTCCACTCGGTCTTTTTGCTCAGCGGCTGGAGCGGTTCGGCGTGCCCGTGCAGGTATTTCTGGCCCCACAAGAACTGCAGCAGCCCGAGCACCATGCCGATGCCGGCCGCGCCAAAGCCGTACTTCCAGCCGTAGGTCTGGCCCAGGTAGCCGCATACGATGGAGGCCAACAAGGCGCCAAGGTTGATGCCGGCGTAGAACAGGGAAAAGCCGGAGTCGCGGCGCGCATCGTCGGGCGCATACAGCTTGCCGACGATGGTGGAGATGTTCGGTTTCAGGAAGCCGACGCCCATCATGATCAGCGCCAGCGAGGCGTACAGCGCGAGCAGGGCGGCTTCATCGCGCACCATCACGCCATTGACCGATCCGGCCATCTCGCCTTCGAAGGCCATGCCGGCGTGCCCGGCCACCAGCAGCAAGGCGCCGAAGATGACGGCCTTGCGCATGCCCAGGTAGCGGTCGGCCAGGATGCCGCCGAATACCGGAATGCAGTAGACCAGGCCGCCGTATGCCCCCAGCAGATCGTAGCCGCCGGCGTCGCCGAATTTGTGGTGTTCGATCAGGTACAGCAGCAAGAGCGCTTTCATGCCGTAGAAGGAAAAGCGTTCCCACATTTCGGTGAAAAAGCAGACGAACACACCTTTTGGGTGTCCCAGGAAGTCATCGCTGGAGTGCGTGGAGAGAGAAGTCACGGCCGTGCCCGGTGGGGGAAAAGCGGCGAGTATAACTGTCGTTAGCGGGAAGGGGATGTTGTATTTTCTACACGGGGCGTGTCCCGGGTAGACGGTTTTCAGTCTGGAGGATTGTCGCCTGCGTACGGGTCCGGATACCCCAGCGCTTCGAGGATATCGCGCTCGAGCTGTTCCATCTCGGTGGCTTCCTCATCATCTTCATGATCGTAACCCTGCGCGTGCAACACCCCGTGCACGATCAGGTGCGCCGTATGCTCCTCAACCGTCTTGTTCTGCTCGAGCGCTTCCCGTTGCAGCACGTCGGTGCACAGGATGATATCGGCCTGGGTAGGCGCATCGTCGGCTATTTCCTCGCCCTCGTTGTAAGCGAAGGTCAGCACATTGGTCGCATAATCCTTGCCGCGATAATCACGGTTGAGCACGCGTCCTTCATCGGCGTCGACAAAGCGGATGGTCAGCTCGGCCGGCGCCATCAGGGCGGCCTGGATCCAGCGCCTGACCTTCTGGCGCGTGACCGATTCCTGCAGGCGCGGGTCCGGATACTGGACCGAGAGCGTGAGCTTATTTTTTACGGACATTTTTGACAGCGGGTTTGGGCAGCGCCACCAGTTCCTGCAGCTCGGCGGCGGTTTCATAGGCGTCGACAATGCGCGCCACCAGCGGATGACGCACTACGTCCACGCTCGAGAACTGGGTAAAGGCAATGCCGCGCACGTCCTTGAGCACGGTGACAGCGTCGATCAGGCCGCTCTTCTGGGTCTTGTGCAGGTCGACCTGGGTGACGTCGCCCGTCACCACGGCCTTGCTGCCAAAGCCGATCCGGGTCAGGAACATCTTCATCTGTTCGACCGTCGTGTTCTGCGCCTCATCCAGAATCACGAAGGCGTGATTGAGCGTACGGCCGCGCATGTAGGCCAGCGGGGCGATCTCGATGACCTGTTTTTCAAACATTTTCTGGGTGCGGTCAAAGCCGAGCAGATCGTACAGCGCGTCGTAAAGCGGGCGCAGATACGGGTCGACTTTCTGCGCCAGGTCGCCTGGCAGAAAACCAAGGCGCTCTCCGGCTTCGACTGCGGGTCGGGTCAGGATGATGCGCTTGACGGCGTCGCGTTCCAGCGCGTCGACCGCGCAGGCCACCGCCAGGTAGGTCTTGCCCGTGCCTGCCGGGCCCACACCGAAGGAAATGTCGTGTTCGAGGATATGGCGCAGGTACTGGATCTGGTGCGGGGTACGCCCGCGCAGGTCGGCGCGGCGCGTCTTGAGCTGCGGGCTGTTGATTTCGATGTCGGGCAGATTCTGGGTCGGCTCGTTGTCGGCGTGCGCGTGGGTGCGCAAACCGGTGCGTTGCTCGACCAGGGCCAGCTGCACTTCCTCGATCGGCACGATCTTGTTGGCGACCTCGTAGAAGCGCTCGAGGATTTCAACTGCGCGCGCGGCGTTGCTGCCGCTGACGATGAATTTTTCACCGCGCCGGAAGATCGTGACGTCGAGGGCGGCTGAAATCTGGCGCAGGTTTTCGTCGAGCGGGCCGCACAAATGCGCCAGGCGCGTGTTGTCGAGCGGCTCGGGGATGAAGTATTCGGGCTGGGTGGGCGTTTTATTTTTCAACTGGCTTTAGCGATCATGTCAGAGCTGGCGACAAGCTCGCCGCGCAGCGTGTAATTGAAGCTCTGGGTAATGCGCACGTCGGCCATCTGGCCGATCAGCGCGGCGGCGTTGCTGCCCGCGTCGAAGTTGACCACGCGGTTGTTTTCGGTGCGGCCCTGCAGTTCGTTGACTTCGTTCTTGCGCGACGGTCCTTCAACGAGGATGCGCTGCACGGTGCCGACCATGGCGGCGCTGTACTTGCGCGTGTTGGCGTCAATGGCAGCCTGCAGCCTTTGCAGGCGCGCCAGCTTGACGGCATGCTGGGTGTCGTCTTCCAGGCTGGCGGCCGGCGTGCCCGGCCGTTTGCTGAATATGAAGCTGTAGCTGGTGTCGAATCCAACGTCGGCGATGAGCTTCATCATGGCCTCGAAATCGGCCTCGCTCTCGCCCGGGAAGCCGACGATGAAATCGGACGAGATCGACATCTCGGGACGCACGGCGCGGATGCGGCGGATGATCGACTTGTATTCCAGCCCGGTGTAGCCGCGCTTCATGGCGCCCAGCACTTTGTCGGACCCGTGCTGCGCAGGCAGGTACAGGTGATTCACCAGCTGCGGGATCTTGGCATAGGCGTCGATCAGGCGCTGGGTGAATTCCTTGGGATGGCTGGTGACGAAACGGATGCGTTCAATCCCCGGGATATCGGCCACGTATTCGAGCAGCAGGGCAAAGTCGGCGACGTCGCCGCCTTCCATGGCGCCACGGAAGGCGTTTACGTTCTGGCCCAGCAGGGTGACTTCCTTGACACCCTGGGCGGCCAGGCCCGCCACTTCGGCCAGCACATCGTCGAAGCGGCGCGACACTTCCTCGCCGCGGGTGTAGGGCACCACGCAGTAACTGCAGTATTTGCTGCAGCCTTCCATGATCGAGACAAAGGCCGAGGCGCCGTCCACCTTCGCCGGCGGCAGGTGGTCGAACTTCTCGATTTCCGGAAAGCTAATATCGACCTGAGCGTCGCCGCTGGCGCGCCGTTCGCGGATCAGGTGCGGCAGGCGGTGCAGCGTTTGCGGACCGAACACCAGGTCGACATAGGGCGCGCGCTTGACGATGGCTTCGCCTTCCTGCGAGGCCACACAGCCACCCACGCCGATCAGCAGCTCGGGCCTGGCCAGCTTGAGCTCGCGCAGGCGGCCCAGGTCGGAAAACACTTTTTCCTGCGCCTTTTCGCGCACGGAACAGGTGTTGAGCAGGATCACATCGGCATCTTCCGGCGTGTCGGTCCGGACCAGGCCATCCGATGCGCCCAGGACATCGGCCATTTTGTCCGAGTCGTACTCGTTCATCTGGCAACCGAAAGTTTTGATGTAGATCTTTTTCTGCATGAGCTGGCTATGCTATTCAAGGTGCGAAGCGGGACGCCAGTTTACCGTAAATCGGCGTGGCGGCCGCGTTTGCGGTCGCGGCGCGTATCGGACTGTGCCGTATAAGCACGGCCGGGGAAACTGCAATGTTTCTGATAAGGCAAGCTAAGCCCTTGATTTGCTTACATTATTTACAATTAAGCTTGCCTGTAGATAGCACTATTCGTTGCCTAGGAGAAGCTAGTTTAACAATCACCGCGAGCTCCTCAAATATTTCTCCTTGTAAATCAAAGGCTTCGGTGCTGTTCATGATCAGAACCGTGAATTCGAAATAACTCTTGCGTGCGCCACAAATAATCCTCCTGTGTTGAAATGACTATGTGACAAGCTTTCCAACAGATAGCTTGATTCCAAACAAGGACAGCCGGTGCCGAGTAAGTTGTACTTAAGGCATATGAGTCTCATAAGTAGTTTGGAACCGGGTGCGTTGGCGAGCGAGTGGCGCAGAGCGCATACGAACCGGACGCGTGCTTGAGCAGGTAAAACAGGCTCATTCTGTTAAAACATGCCAAAGGGGCGATGTTCCGGGAACTTCTTTAGACGAAACATGGTCTTTAATAAAGTTCGTAAACGGCATTATTTCAACCAACACACCACGAGGTAAAATCATGGCACACCATGCTCTGGCATCACAGGAAAGCTACAATCCTAACCACCTGCTCGACATTCTGCTCGGCAAAATGCAGCTGAAAAATGACGCTGCGCTGTCGCGCATGCTGGAAGTCGCGCCACCGGTCATCAGCAAGATCCGCCACCACCGCTTGCCGGTCGGCGCCTCGCTGCTGATCCGCATGCACGAAGTCACCGGCATGAGCATTCGCGACTTGCGCGACCTGATGGGCGATCGCCGCACCAAGTATCGCCTGTCAGACGCGCAGGGCCGTCCAAAGCCGGAAGACAAGGCGGCGGCGGAACAGCCGGCATCGACGACGGGCAATTATGCGCATTGATGTCGCTGGCATGACGGCCTTGCCGTTCATGCCGCAGGCATCGGAAAGCTGAAGCCGCCTTTGTTCTTCGGCACAAAGGCGCGCTAAGCAAGCTGGACCAGTGTGCTTTCCTCGAATTGCAGTTTGTTTTCGCGGAACACCTGGGTAGTGACTTGTTCGTCCGGCTTCAGTGCGGGCCGTGTGGCCTGCCTTACTGTGGCTAGCACTCCTCGTCTTCGCCCGCCATGTCGAGCGCGTGGACAGTCGTATTGCACTTTGTAAGTGGCTTCATTCAATTCCATACCCGGCGCGTCCGGGTCGTGGTCAGGTCGCCCGGCCCCCTGCCGGGCTTGCCTTAAATTCCCTGCATTTCCGTCCCATCAGAGAAGCCCCACGATGCTCCGGTCCCGGGCGCTGCCGCCATATTTCAATTTCTTGCCAATAGTCAGTGCTTCCCGTACATTAGATCGTGGCGCGTGTTGACATATGTCAACCAAAAGGGGAATTGATGTTCAGCATACAAAACCGGCTCAAGCTGCTGTTCGTCGTCATCGTGACGGTGGTGCTGACCATCTCGGGTGCTTATACCCAGTATTCCCTCGGCAAGGAACTCGAGGCAAGCAATATGAACCTGCGCCAGGGGGTGCTGACCCGCTTGCAGATCAGCTTGCCGTCGGCCTTATGGGATCTCGATAAATCCAAAGTGGACAGCATCGTGGCTGCCGAAATGTTGCCGCCCGAAGTGGCCGCCATACGCGTGTACGACACCTCGGTGGGTTTGTTTGCAAGCAAAATGCGCTTGCCCGATGGCCAGCTGAAAACGGTCGATCCCAAGCGCGAGCCGCTCGGTGTACCGGTGGAAGCCAGCCTGATATTTCAGGATGGCGGCTCTGCCAGCGCCTCGATCAAACCGGTGTCGGTCGGCAAAGTTGTCATCAATTTCAGCCGCGACAAGATCGACGCGGCCCTGGCCTCGGAACTGACGCGCAAAGTAGTGGAAGTGCTGCTGCTCGATATTTTCCTGGTGCTGGCCCTGTCGCTGTCGCTGCGGGTGGTGTTCGAGCCGCTCAAGCAATTGCGCGACGGCCTGTTCGACCTGGCTACCCGCGGGACCGAGGAAGTCGGCGAGCTGCCGGAAAACCGGCATGACGAATTGGGCGAGGTGATCCGCGGCTTCAACCAGATCCAGCGCCGCCTCAAGTCGACCATTTTGCGCATACGCGAGGCCGAAGATGCTGGTCGCCGTTCGGCCCAGCAGACTACCCAGGCGCTGCAGGACTTGCGCCAGACCCAGGAATCGCTGCTGCAGGCCGAACGCCTGGCCTCGCTTGGCAGCCTGGTGGCGGGGGTTGCGCACGAAATCAATACCCCGGTCGGGATTGCGCTGACTAGCGCCTCGGTGCTCAAAGCAGCAACCGACGAGCTGCAGGAAGCCGTCAAGACAACCGGACTGAAGAAGTCGGAAATCATGCGCTATCTCGATACCGCAGGCGAGAGCACGCGCCTGATCATGAATAATGCCTACCGCGCTGCCCATCTGATCCACAGCTTCAAGCAGATCGCGGTCGACCAGACCAGCGAGGCGCGCCGTCCCTTCGGCCTCAGCGAATACGTCGACGAAATTGTATCGAGCCTGCAGCCCAAGCTGAAGAAAACCCCGATCACGCTGACCCAGGCCCTGCCTGTCGAGATCGTTCTCGACAGTTATCCGGGTGCGTTTGCCCAGGTCATCACCAACCTGACATTGAATTGCGTCGAACATGCCTTCGCGCCGGACCGGCCAGGAGAAATCCAGATCAGTGCGCGGCTCGATGGCGACATCGTCGAGCTGCACGTGATCGACAATGGCAGGGGCATCGCTCCCGATGTGCTGGACCGCATCTTCGATCCTTTCTTCACGACCCGGCGCGGGCAGGGCGGCACTGGGCTGGGCTTGAACATCGTCTACAACCTCATCGCCAAACAATTCGCCGGCACCATCACGGTCAGCAGCGTGCTGGGCGAGGGCACTCACTTCACCTTGCGCATTCCCCGTGTTACGCCGCAAGAGAGCATGGCGGAGCCCGTCCAAACGCAGGCGCCAAGTCAGAGTGGCGCGCGGGCCAGCAGCGCCCATATTTAATTTGCGTACTTGAGGCGTGCCAAGCACGCTGTTGCATTTTATTGTACGCTCGTCATGGTTTGCGCAATCCCATGTCCCCTCTGCGCGACGTAGCTCATCGCGTTACACCCTTTGAAGGATGCTTATGAAACTTTATTTCAGCCCGGGCGCGTGCTCCTTGTCTCCTCACATCATCCTGTGCGAAGCAGGATTGCCGCACACGACCGAGAAAGTCGACCTGCGTGCCAAGACTACCGCCAGCGGCGCCGATTTCAATGCCATCAATCCCAAAGGCTACGTTCCTGCTCTCGACATCGGCAATGGCGTGGCGCTCACCGAGGGTCCTGCAATCGTGCAATATCTGGCTGACCAGGCTCCGGGCAAACATCTGGTTGCGCCGGCCGGCAGCGTCGAGCGCTACCAGCAGATCAGCTGGCTCAATTTCATCAGTACCGAAGTACACAAGAATTACAGTCCCCTGTTCAATCCCAGCCTGAGCGATGAGTTCAAGGCGTATGCCCGCGGCAATCTGCGCAAGCGCTACACCTGGTTGAACGACGAGCTCGGGCAGCGCGAGTACCTGGCCGGCAGCGCGTTTTCCGTCGCCGACGCTTATTTGTTCGTGGTGACCAACTGGGCCAAAATGGTCAAGCTGGACCTGTCGGATTTCCCCAATCTGCAGGCCTTCCAGGAGCGCATCGGCAGCCGCCCTGCCGTCCAGGAGGCAATGCGCGCCGAAGGCTTGATCGATTAAACCATCTGAAAGGCAGTTCATGAAATTGACGAAAAGCGCCCTGTGCGCCAGCTTGTTCCTGATCGGCTCGCATGGCTGGGCTGCCACCAAGGCGCCCAATGCCGCGCCGCTGCGCCTGTACGTTTTGGACTGCGGCAGCATCGATGTCGCCGACATTTCGCTGTTCAGCCCAGGTGTCGATCAGGGCAAAAAGAAAACGTTGACCAATTCCTGCTACCTGGTCGTCCATCCCCAGGGTACTTTGGTGTGGGACACGGGGTTCAGCGACGAGCTGGCCGCAATGGCAGAAGGTAAAAAAGTAAGCGAAGCCTTTCACGTTCGTCTCAAGCAGCCGCTGGCGGCGCAACTGAAAGCGGTCGGGGTCGCGCCTGAACAGGTCAGCTATCTGGGGCTGTCCCATATGCACTTCGATCACATCGGCAACGTGGGCATGTTCCCAAAGGCTACCTTGCTGATGCAGAAGGAAGAAATCCAGTCGGCGTTCGGGCCGGACGCTGCAAAGTTTGGCAACGACCCCAAGACCTATCCGACGCTGGGCGCCAATCCAAAGCAGGAACTGAGCGGCGACCATGATGTGTTCGGGGACGGCTCGGTCACGATCAAGCGCGCGGTGGGTCACACGCCGGGCCACCAGATGCTCTATCTCAAGCTACGGAAAACCGGCAACATACTGTTGTCGGGCGACCTGGCGCACTTTACCAAGAACTGGGAAAACCGCCGCGTACCCTCGTTCAACCATGACAAGGAAGTGTCGCTCAAGGCGATGGAAGAGGCGGCGAAGTTTTTGAAAGAAAACAAGGCCAAGCTGTGGATTCAGCATGACCTGGAGCAGAACGCTACTATCAAGCACGCGCCCAGGTATTACGAGTAAGCGCAGCCGGCAGACCCTGGGACTCTGCTCGCGCGAGCCGCAGGGCCCAAGGGCGTGCAGGACAGGCAAATCATTGCCTGGCGAGCTTGACCGGGGCCTGGAACACTATTTAAATTTCTCCTCGCTGTTGCGGCTGCTCCGATAGCCGATTAGCACCAGACCGAGCAGCATCATGGCGAACACTTCGGGCTCGGGCAATTCCGATAGCTGGGACGTGGGAAGGATGGCTCTGACCGGCGCCGTGGCCAACTCGGGCTGCCGGACGGGCACGCCCGCAACATTCGCGCCGCCATTGGTCAACACGTCGATAGCACTGGCAGCCCTGGGGACAGCCATCGCCAGGCAACACGCAACTACCGCAGCGAGAATTTTCACGATAATCCCTCCCAATTCTGGTCCATTGCTGGTACGAGCATGTTCTGTTGCAACGCAACAAGTGGCGCGCTCGAAGGCAGAAGAGTGAGTGTTATTTAACCATGGTCCCACTGCCTTTCCTACATCGATTCGATTGAAAAGGGTGGTTTATCGCTCAAGTCATGAGCTATGGGAATGTCATGCCGCACAACTGCGTGCGCAGCGGTGAAAACCTGATTGTCTATTCGTCGCTTTGCGCTAAAAGCCCAAGGCAATATGCAGCATCCGATAAGTCGATCGCCCCGCCCAGATGGTCTTCTGACAAGGCCGGTGTGCCAAATATGCGCTGAATCCAGCTGACGATGCTGCTCATCTCTATATCCAATTCAAGTGTTTTAAGGATGGTCTAACGAAGCGCGAATATCATCAATGCTTGATACGAATTGTTACGCCCGCAACGTTTTTCGCAAACGCAAGCAGTGGTTTTATCAAGCCGATAATTGATTGCCTTGTCTGCTTGTTCACAGGTGTTGCGCCGCAAAATTTTTTCAAACAAAGCTGCTGTACCTGACTTTTCTTTGGCGGTATAGTCTCCATATCCTATTGCCGTTAAGCATTAAAACGATGGTAAAAGGGCATGCCGGCAGATCCGCCGGCGTGTGCTGGAAGGTAGGGCGTTGTCGATCGGTCGCGATGAGTTGCAAAGCGCATGGTCCAGATATCGAACGCCACCGTCAGTGCAGCGCCTTACCCCTGCGCTGCACGCAAACGCTGTTCGACCTGTTTGCTGTTGGACCTGTTTCTTGCGCCCGAGCCCATTATTCATAGAGTATCCATATGTCGACTTTCGCCAAACTTCAACATGCCTTCAAGAACGTCTATGTGCGCGTAGGCGCCGGTCTTTCCGTGGCATTGATCGTTGCCCTCGCCATCTACAACTCGGATGTGCCGCAAGACACCCGGCCCGTGATGCACTCGCAGGACATCTCGCGCATCACCGCGCTGGCCGGGGAGAAGAATCGCCTCGAGTTCCTGCTGGTGGCCAAGCCGCTGTCGGAGTCGCCGCGCTACGTGTTCAAATATAAGGACGCGCCCCAGCTCAATGTCGTCAAAGTGCCAAGCACCTCGCACCTGAGCCTGGAACGCGAAGTCCTGCTGCGCAATAACATTCCTTATTCAATCGCCAAGGAAGATTTCCTCAAGTCGCACAAAGCTGTGTTCCTCGATGAAGGCCAGAGCACGGCTGCGGCCGACGCCGGTGCTTTCCTGAAACGCCACGCGCTCGATATTTTCCTGATCTGCCTCATCATTTACGCCTTGAAATTCGGCATCCCCGGGATGGGCATGAGCGCGGCCGTGATCACGCCCGACAAGCTCAAGGGCAGCATGGACGACCTGATCGGTATGGACGACATCAAGCAGGAAGTCCAGCACCTCGAAGACATGATCCGTAACCGCAGCGAGTACAAGTCGCACAATATCGACAAGCCATTCAATGTGATGCTGACGGGCCCGGCCGGCACCGGCAAGACCAAACTGGTGGGCTACCTGGCCAAGAAATTGAACGTGCCCCTGATCCAGGCCTCCGGTTCGGCGCTCGAGTCCGGATACGTGGGCGGCGGTTCCAAGGCGCTTAATGCGCTGTACCGCAAGGCCTGTGCGCGCGGCAGCTGCATCATTTTCCTGGACGAGGCCCAGACCCTGTTCATGCCGCGCGGACGCGGCGAGAAGAAGTGGGAAGACGATACGGCCAACACGCTGCTGGGCCTGCTTGATGGGGTCAAGAGCGACAAGGGCCAGGGCGTGATCTGGGTGGTGGCCTCCAATTTCGACGATGCGTCGTCGGAAATGGATGAAGCCATGCTGCGCCGCTTCTCGGTCAAAATCAATTTCCGTCTGCCCAACAAGGGCGAGCGCGGCGCGCTGCTCAAGAGCTTCCTGGGCCGCAAGAAGGCCGGCCTGGTTGACTGGAATGATATGGACCTGGGCCAGGTGTCGGAAATGACGGCCAACCTCAGCCCTGCGCTGCTGGAAACCGTGGTCGAACGCGCCAGCATGTTGTCGATTCAGGAAAAAACGGTCATCAACACTGACCTGATGTTTCGCGCTTTCGAGCGCGCCACGCTGGGATTGACCGACCGCGCCACCACGGCCGAAAAGCACAAGCAGCGTGAGCGGGTTGCCCTGCACGAGCTCGGCCACTTCTTCATGCAGATCGACCCCTACCTGCGCCAGGGCATGAGCCTGGCCGAGGTCAAGGAAAAATCGCACCTGCTCAAGATCAGCACCGAGTCGGTGTCCAAACTGGGCGCGCTGGGCTATGTGCTGCAGTCGGGCGACGATGTATCGCTGCGAACGCTGGAAGAACTGGAACAGGATGTGATTCAGCTCTACGGCGGCGTGGCTGCGGAAGAATTGTTTTATGGCGCGCGCGGTATTTCGGTGGGCAGCCAGAACGACATCGAAAAAGCCACCAAGATGCTCAACTTGATGGTCAATCGCCTGTCGATGTATTCGCGTTCCAAGATCGACTACACCCAGTTGCAGAACGAAGGCAGCGGCGACCATACAGTGCGCCAGGTGGAGGAGAAATCCGACGAGCTCTACAGCTACACGCTGGGCGCGATCCGCGACTACAAGGCCGTGATCGAATCTATCAAGGACACCTTGCTCGAGCAATATGTCCTGTCCAAGGATGCAGTGTTCGACCTGCTCGAAGCGCGCAGCGAGATGCTCATGGGTAAATTGAGTGGCCCACGCCACGCCAGCCTCAAGCTGTGCACCGAAGGCGGCGCCATGGCCAGCTGCATGACCGACGCCTAATGCTGTGAGCCAGGCTTGAGCGCGCCGAGGATGTGCGCGCTCATATTCCTGGCCAGCTCTTTCTCTCCTAAAAAGACGCTGCCTGCGCCTTCGCGTTCCAGCAGCTCGGCTTCATCTTCGTTGTGGCTGCGGATGAGCACCGTAATCCCGGGATTGAGCGCCCTGGCGGTTTCGATCATGGTGCGCACGTGCAAACTGTCCGGTGTGGCGATCACCAGCACGGCGGCGCGCGCGATGTGGGCCTGGATCAAGACCGCCGGATCGGCCGCGTTGCCTGCCACGGCCGCCATGTCCTGGCGCCGCAACTGGTCTACTTTTTCGCGGTTCTGTTCCGCGACCACCACGTGCACCCCCTGCGCGGCCATGGCTTCGGCAATCATGCGCCCAACCCGCCCATATCCCACCAGTACCACCTGGCCGTGCAGGCGTTCCTGCGGCACCGACATGGGCAACTCGGCCAGCGGATCGTTGGAACGCTGCAGCCGGCGGGCGGCATCCGAGCGCGACAGCAGCCACTGCTGCAAGGGCGCAATGGCGCGAAACAGCAGTGGATTGAGCGCGATGGAAGTGATGGCGCCAGCCAGGATCAGATTCTGGCCCTGCAGCGGCAGCAGCCCCAGCGACATGCCCATGGCCGCCAGAATGAAGGAAAACTCGCCGATCTGGGCCAGGCTGGCCGACACCGTCAGGGCAGTATTGAGCGGATAGCGCAGTACCAGCACCAGCGCAAAGGCGGCCAGTGACTTGCCGAACATGATGATGGCCACCACCGCGGCCACCCGCAGTGGGCTCTCAAGCAGGACCATGGGATCGAACAACATGCCCACCGAGACGAAAAACAGCACCGAAAACGCATCGCGCAGGGGGAGCGACTCTTGCGCGGCGCGGTGGCTCAGGGGCGACTCGCGCAGCACCATGCCGGCAAAGAAGGCGCCCAGCGCGAACGACACCCCGAACAGCTCCGACGAGCCGTAGGCAATGCCGACCGCCGTGGCAATCACGGCCAGGGTGAACAGTTCGCGCGAGCCGGTGCCGGCCACACGCCACAAAAACCAGGGAAACAATTTGCGCCCCACCAGCAGCATGAAGGCGACGAACAGCCCGACCTGGCCCAGCGTCTTGGCCAGGGTCAGCCACAAACCGCTGTTGCCCCCGGAAGCGGTGCCGCCCAGCGGGCCGGCCAGCGCCGGCAGCATCACCAGCATCAGCACCGTTACCAGGTCTTCCACCACCAGCCAGCCAACCGCGATGCGCCCGTTGATCGAGTCGAGGATGCCGCGGTCCTCCAGCGCGCGCAGCAGCACCACCGTGCTGGCCACCGACAGCGCCAGGCCGAACACCAGGCCCGCGCCCAGGCTCCAGCCCCACAGATGGGCCATGCCCACGCCCATGGCGGTGGCGGCCGTGATCTGCAAAATCGCGCCGGGCAGGGCGATACCGCGCACCTCCATCAAATCGTCGAGCGAAAAATGCAGGCCCACCCCGAACATCAGCAGCATCACCCCAATTTCCGCCAACTGGCTTGCCAGCGCCAGGTCGGCCACAAAGCCGGGCGTGGCGGGGCCGATCACGATGCCGGCCGCCAGGTAGCCCACCAGTGCGGGCAACTTGAAGCGTACTGCAAGCATGCCGAAGATGAGGCCGAAGCCTAGCGCGGCGGCAATGGTGGTGATCAGGCTGATATTGTGGTGCATGCGGGCGGGCTCCTGTTGCTAAAGAGGCCACCAGTATAGAAGATGGCGACTATTAAGGTATTGTTGCCAGCGTAATGAGCGCCTTGCGCACCGACGCCTGCACGGCCAGGAACTCGGCGCGCCGCTCGGTTTTATTCAGCCTGAACAGCATCAAGCCTTCGATCTGGGCCACCATCAGAATTGCCCTTTGCATGTATTCGCTCTCGCCGATGGCCGGATTGAGCCCGACGATCAGCTTGTAGATGGCCTTGCGCTCGCGCGCCAGCATCTTGTCCATCAGGCGCGAAGCGAAGGCGTTGCGCGAGGCCAGCGCCCACAGTTCGAAAAAGATGGCGTGCGTGACGGGATCGGTGATCTCCTCGAGGAACATGTCGCAGGTGGACAGGAACTGCTCGGTGCGCGAGGCGCTCGTCATGGCGGCAGAAATGCCGTCCATCTTGGCCTGGAACAGGTCCATCGTGTAGAGCAGCAGCGCTTCGAGCAGCGCATCCTTGCTTTGGTAATAGTGCTGCACATTCGACAGGCTCATGCCCGCCTCGGTGGCGACGCGCCGCATCGACAGGCCCGCGTAGCCCTCGGCCGCGAGCAGGCCGCGCGCCGCGTGCAGGATATCGAGCGCGCGCCCCAGTCCTTTTTCGGTGGTGCCGGAGGGTTTGGCTTTGAGGGAGGCGAGGGCGTCGGACATGCGGGGATTATCGCATGGCGCTTTGAGAAATAGTACGGATGACCTATAATCGGCAACAATAGGTCATGCGACCTACTCGAGCAAACTACACTGGGCAATCCTTCAGGAGACGACGATGAGCCGCAAAGTCTTTGTAACGGGCGTGGGAATGATCCCTTTCGCCAAGCCGGGCGCCAGCGCTGCCTACGATGAAATGGGCGCACTCGCGGGCCGCCAGGCGCTCGAAGACGCCGGTCTTAGCTATGACGCCATCGAACAGGCCTACGTCGGCTACGTCTATGGCGACTCGACCAGCGGGCAAAAAGCGCTGTACCACATCGGCATGACCGGCATCCCCGTCGTCAACGTTAATAACAACTGCTCCACCGGTTCCACCGCCTTGTACCTGGCGCGCCAGGCCATCGCCAGCGGCGCCGCCGAGTGCGTGCTGGTGCTCGGCTTCGAGCAAATGAGCCCGGGCGCCCTGGGCTCGGTGTTCACCGACCGTCCCAGTCCCTTCGATCCCTTCGACGCCGTCACCGACAAACTGGTGGGCATGCCCGACATCCCGCTGGCGCTGCGCTATTTCGGTGGCGCCGGCCTGTCGCACATGAAAAAATACGGCACCCCCTTCGACGCCTTCGCCAAGATCCGGGCCAAGGCCAGCCGCCACGCGGTCAACAATCCGCTGGCGCTGTTTCGCAAGGAAGTCAGCACCCAGGACGTGCTGGACGCGCCCATGATCTGGCCGGGCGTGATGACACGCCTGATGGCCTGTCCGCCTACCTGCGGCGCGGCGGCGGCAGTGCTGGTGTCGGAAGAATTCGCGCGCAAGCACAGCCTGCGCACCGACGTGTACATCGCGGCCCAGGCCATGACCACCGACCGCGCCAGCACCTTCGACTCCGATGACATGATGCGCGTGGTGGGCTACGACATGAGCCGCGAGGCGGCCAGCAAGGTGTACGAACAGTCCGGCATCGGCCCCGATGACCTGGACGTGGTCGAACTGCATGACTGCTTTGCGCATAACGAACTCATTACCTACGAAGCGCTGGGCCTGTGCCCGGAGGGCGGCGCGGACAAATTCATCAGCGAAGGCGACAACACCTACGGCGGCAAGGTCGTCACCAATCCTTCTGGCGGACTGCTGTCGAAGGGCCATCCTCTCGGTGCGACCGGACTGGCCCAGTGCTACGAACTGACGCAGCAGCTGCGCGCCACCGCCGGCGCGCGCCAGGTCGCCGGTGCGCGCACTGCGCTCCAGCACAATCTAGGGCTGGGCGGTGCCTGCGTGGTCACCATGTACCGGGCCGCGTGATGAAGCCGATCGTCAAATCGCCGTGGATGACGGCCGAACTCGAAGGCTTTCGCGATGCAGTGCGCCGCTTTGTCGACAGCGAAATCGTGCCACACCAGGAACGCTGGCGCCAGCAGCAGCATGTGGACCGCGAGCTGTGGCGCAAGGGCGGCGAAATGGGCATTCTGTGCGCCGACATTCCCGAGCAATACGGCGGCTCGGGCGGCACGTTTGCGCACCAGGCCATCGTGTTCGAAGAGCTGGGCTACGCCGGCGACATGGCCTTCGGGATTCATGTGCACGCCATCGTCGCGCACTACATTCTGAACCAGGGCACCGAGGCGCAAAAGCAGAAGTACCTGCCCAAACTGGCCAGTGGCGAGATGATCGCCGCCATCGCCATGTCCGAGCCGGGGGCCGGCTCCGACCTCAAGGGCATTCGCACCACCGCCATGGCCGATGCTAATGGCTACAGTGTCAACGGATCGAAAACCTTCATCTCCAACGGCTATCTTGCCGACCTGATCGTGGTGGTGGTCAAGACCGATACCGGGGCCGGCACCAAGGGCGTTTCGCTGATGCTGCTTGAAACCCGCGACAACCCGGGCTTTCGGGTGGGCCGCATCCTCGAGAAAGTGGGCCAGAAAGGCCAGGATACCTGCGAGCTGTTTTTCGATAACGCCCGGGTCCCGCTTGAGAACGTGCTGGGCGGGGTGGAGGGCAAGGGCTTCGTGCAGCTCATGACCGAGCTGCCTTACGAGCGCACCATTCTCGGCGTAGCCGGAGTGGCTGCCATCGAACGCGCATTGGAACTGACGGTGGACTACACGCGCGAGCGCAAGGCCTTCGGTCAGGCGCTGCTGGACATGCAAAACACGCGCTTCGTGCTGGCCGAGATCAAGACCGAGGCCACGGTGGCGCGCATCTTCATCGACCGCTGTATCGAAGACACCATCAACGGCGACATGGACACGGTGCGCGCCTCGATGGCCAAGTACTGGATTTCGGACCTGCAGTGCAAGGTGATCGACCAGTGCGTGCAGCTATTTGGCGGCTACGGCTACATGCTTGAGTATCCGATCGCGCAGATGTATGTGGACGCGCGGGTGCAGCGCATCTACGGCGGCGCCAATGAGATCATGAAAGAAATCATCGCCCGTTCTCTATAAGGCTGAGCATGACAGGACCGCTGGCAGGAATTCGCGTGATTGAAATGGTGGGCCTGGGCCCGTGTCCTTTTGCCGCCATGATGCTGGCCGACATGGGCGCCGAGGTCATTCGCATCGACCGCAAGGCCGCGCCTGGCGCTGCCAATCCTTTTCCCATCCTCGGCACCAAGTTCGACGTGATGGCACGTGGCCGGCGTTCTCTCGCCGTGGACCTCAAGCAAAGCGCCGGGCGCGCGCTGGTGCTGGATTTGATCAGCAAGGCCGACGTGCTGCTCGAGGGGTTTCGGCCAGGTGTGATGGAACGCCTTGGCCTGGGGCCTTCTGAATGCCAGGCGCGCTATCCGGCGCTGGTGTACGGCCGCGTGACCGGCTGGGGCCAGCACGGGCCGCTGGCGCAGAGCGCGGGCCACGACATCAATTATGTGGCTCTGTCGGGCATGTTGCACGCGATGGGGCGGGCTGACACGCCCCCGGCGCCGCCCCTGAACCTGGTGGGCGACTTTGGCGGCGGCGCCATGATGCTGGCCTTCGGCGTGGTCTGCGCCGTGCTCGAGGCGCGCAGCTCCGGCCAGGGCCAGGTGGTCGATGCTGCCATGACGGACGGCTCGGCCCTGCTTGGCGCAATGATGTACGGCATGCGCGCCTTTGGCCAGTGGAGCGATCAACGCCAGGCCAACTTGCTCGACGGCGGGGCCCACTTTTACGATACCTACGCCTGCGCCGACGGCAAATTCGTCTCGATCGGCGCAATCGAACCGCAGTTCTACGCCCAGTTGCTTGAGCTGGCCGGCATTGACGATCCGGCCTTCGACAGGCAGATGGATGCGCGCCATTGGCCCACGTTGAGCGACAAATTTGCGGCCGTGTTCAGGACCCGTACGCGCGACCAATGGTGCGCCCTGATGGAAGGCAGCGACGCCTGTTTCGCGCCCGTGCTCGACATGGCCGAAGCCCCGGCGCACCCGCACAATGCCGCGCGCGCCACCTTCCTCGAGCGCGACGGCGTGGTGCAGCCGGCGCCGGCGCCACGTTTCAGCCGCACCGCACCCGAGCTCGGCATCGCCCCGGCCGCCCCTGGCCAGCACAGCGCGCAGGTGCTGGCCGACTGGGGTGTGGACGACATCCATATCGCCGCATTGCAGGCACAGCGCATCATCTGATCCGACGCACGCCTGTAGCGCGCCAGGAAGTAGTAGTATGGCTTGCATGCCAACTGACTTACCGGGAGCCGCTATGGAAAATGTACTCAAAGGGTTGGGCGCGGCGCTGGAAATTGAACAGGTGCCGGGGCGCGACCTGTTAATCATCGCGCGCTACATGATACCCACCGATGCCTTCCTGACCCAGGGCTGCCTGGTGGCAGCCGGCATCCCCGCCGTGGTGGCCGACGCCAACCACGCCCAGGCCGATATGCTGATCGTGCCGGCCATGGGCGGAGTGCGGGTGCTGGTGCCGGGTGAATTCGTCGACCAGTCGATAGCCGTCATGGCGGCGCGCGAACGGGGCGACTATTCGCTGACCGATGATTTCGATGTGGGCGAAGAAGCCTGATTTTCCTTAGCGGCCGGCCTTCTCGCGCCACTGGCCGGCGCCGAGCAGGATGATCTGCAGCTGGCGCACGAAGTTTTCCGCCATCTCGTTTTCGAGCAGGGGCTGCTCGGGCGGCAGGTCGAGAATGTCGGTGGCCGCCGCCAGCATGGTCATGACAATTAGTCCGCACACCATCTGCAGCCTTGCCGTGGGCAGCTCCTTGTACAGCCCCAGGGCGCGAAAGTCCTGCGCCATTTCGTTGGTGAAGTGCGTGACGTCATTGCGGATCGCCAGGCGCAGGATGCGGCTGCCACCCGAACGTTCGCTGGCGATGAACATGAACTGCAGCCGGTTCGCCTTCACGTAATCCTGGTACACCCTTACCGAGCGGCGCAGGATGTCGCCCTGCGCCAGCTCCACCTGGCGCGCTTCGCGCAGCAGCCGGCGCAGCGTAATGCCCACTTCCTCCACCAGCTCCAGTCCCAGTTCGTCCGTATTGCGGAAATGGCGGTAGAAGGCATTGGGCACCATGCCGGCCTGGCGCGCAATCTCGCGCAGCCCGATGCTGGTAAAACTGCGGCCTTCGCCCACCAGCGTCAGCGCGGCGTGCAGCAGCGCCTTGTGGGTGACGGCCTTGCGTTCGCTGCGGGTGGGATGGTCGGCTTCGGTCATGGTGGTGATTTGTGTACAGGTGTACCGGGATTGTACACCTTGGAAAAGCGAGTTAACGCTCTAAATCCCGCATTCCGGTTGACTTTGAGTGTACAAGTGTACACAATCGGGTCTGTTCTTTAAATGGGGATCGACGATGACCTTGCGTGCTGCACTGACCAATCTGGCCGACATGTTCGCCTACCCGCTGCGCCACACCCATTACCTGGAGCTGGTCAATCCCTTGTGGAACCAGCAGGTGCTCAAGGCGCGCGTGGTCGCCGTGCGCGACGAGACCAGCGACACCCGTACCCTGACGCTGCGGCCCGGGCGCGGCTGGCGCGACCATCGCGCCGGCCAGTTCGTGCGCCTCGGCGTGCCGATCGACGGCCAGCGCCATACGCGCACCTATTCCATCTCGTCGGCGCCGGCGCGCAGCGACGGCTGCATCACGGTGACCATCAAGGCCATCGATGGCGGTCGTGTGTCGCGCCATCTGGCGCGCAGCGTGAAGGTGGGCCAGTACCTGCCGCTGGGCGAACCGCAAGGCGAGTTTGTGCTGCCCGATGCGATCCCGGTGCACCCGTTGTTCATCACTGCAGGCAGCGGCATCACCCCGGTGATGAGCATGCTGCGCGCCTATGTCGACGAATACGAAACGATCCCCAATGTCGCCCACATGCATTACGCGCCCGACGCGGGCGATGTCATCTTCGGCGACGAACTGCGCCAGATGGCAGCCAGCCAGCGCCACTATCACCTGCATGCCTTCCATACGCGCGCGGGCGACGCCCATTTCTCTGCCCAGCAGCTCGACCTGGCCTGCCCCGACTGGCGCGAGCGCGAGGTGTGGGCCTGCGGACCGGCGGCCCTGCTCGATGCGCTGGAGGCGCACTGGGACCGGGCCGGCCTGGCGCACCGCCTGCATGTGGAGCGCTTTCGGGCGCGAACCGCCAGCGTGCCCGCCGCCGCCACCAGCGCCGGCAAGGTGATGTTCATGGCCAGCAAGGTGGAAGCGCAGTCCGACGGCAGCACCAACCTGCTGCGCCTGGCCGAAGACGCCGGCCTGAACCCGCCGCACGGCTGCCGCATGGGCATCTGCCATGGCTGCAATACGACGCTCGCCAGTGGCTGCGTGCGCGACACCCGCACCGGCCGCCTGATCAACGAGCCGGGCGACGTAGTGCAGGTATGCGTCTGCAGCGCCGTCGGCGACGTTGAACTCGCACTCTGAACGAATCGAAAAAGGAGCAAACATGCCCATTCCATCCCACCTGACGCCCGACGATATCGCCGCCTTTGGGCGCGACATCGAGACCATCCGCAACGAAGTCATGGACAGCCGCGGCGCGCGCGATGCGCGCTACATCTACCGCCTGATCAAGATCCAGCGCAGGATGGACCTGGGCGGGCGGCTGCTCATTTACGCCAGCCTGGCTTTGCTGCCGCACTGGGCGCACGCCTTTGCGGGCTGGCAGTTCTTCTGGCCCGTGATTGCACTCGGTACGCTGTTGCTCGGTACCGCCAAGATCCTCGAGAACATGGAAATCGGCCACAACATCTCGCATGCGCAATGGGACTGGCTGCGCGATCCGGCGATCCAGTCGGGCAGCTGGGAGTGGGATCACGTGTGCCCGTCGGACCAGTGGAAGCACTCGCACAACGTCAAGCACCACACCTGGACCAACGTGTTCGGCAAGGATGCCGACGTGGGCGGCTACGGGCTGCTGCGGATGTTCTCGTCGCAGCGCTGGAAACCTTTTAACCTAGGTAATCCGGTGTACGCGCTGCTGCTGGCGCTGCTGTTCGAGTGGGGCATCGCGATCCAGGAACTGGAGCTGGGCAAGGTACTGTCGGGCCGCCAGAGCTGGGCCAGCATGCGCGCCATGTGGCACAAGACGCGCGAAAAAATGCTGCGTCAAATTTTGAAGGACTACATCCTGTTCCCGCTGCTGGCCGGCCCGTTTTTCCTGTACGTGGCCGGCGCCAATGCCGTGGCCAACATCATCCGCAACCTGTGGACCTACCTGATCATCTTCTGCGGCCACTTCCCGATGGATGTGCACACCTTCACCAAGGCCGAAGTGGAAAACGAAACGCGCCCGCGCTGGTACGTGCGTCAGCTGCTAGGCTCCTGCAATATCAAGGGCGGCCGCCTGTTTCATATCATGAGCGGCAATCTGAGCCATCAGATCGAGCATCATCTGTTTCCGGACATGCCGAGCAACCGCTATCCGGAGGTGGCGCCGCGCGTGCGCGCCCTGTGCCTGCAATACGGCCTGCCGTACAACACGGGTTCGCTGGGACGCCAGTTCGGCACCACGCTGCTGCGCATCCTGCGCATGACTTTTCCGGGCCACAGCACGCTGCTCGACGGCCCGCGGCCGGCTGCGCTGGCGCCACACATCAAGGTGACAGCGTGAACTGATCACTGCACTGTCGCGCCGGCTTCGACTATGATGTTCTATTTCTAACGGAGCTCGCATCATGGGATTGGACAGGGGCGCAGCCCGGCCGCAGGGCTGCGCGCCATGAAGCGAGGCGCGGCCTTGATTTTCCTGCTGGTGCTCGGTGCAACGCTGCTATGGGGCGCCATGTGGGCGTACCGCCAGCTGGCGCAGGACCGTTGTCTCGACCGGGGCGGAAAATGGCAGCACGCGGTCAGCACATGCGAGCTGCCGCGCGCCGCCCCTCAGGCCGCAGCCTGGCCGCTGAGGGAATTGGCAAAGTACATATCGACCAGCCCCTTGCCTTTGGCGTCAAATTTGCCGCGATATTCGCAGTTAAATTCGCGGCGCACCAGGTCGTAGGTATAGGCCGAGATGTTGACCCGCCCTGCCTGGCCGCAGCTTTCCATGCGCGCGGCCATGTTGACTGCATCACCCCAGATATCGAATGCATATTTGCGCTTGCCGACCACGCCGGACACCACCGGCCCGCTATGTATGCCAATGCGCAAAGCCCACTTGAAGGCAGCTTCTTCGTTGCGCCGCTCAAGGTAGGCAAGCATGCGCAAGCCGGCGTGCACGCAGCGCTGCGCATGGTCCTCGCATGATCGTGGCAGACCGGCAGCAGCCATGTATGAGTCGCCGATGGTCTTGATTTTTTCAATCCCCAGCTCGTCGCAGATGTCATCGAAGGCAGCGAAAATATCGTTCAATTCTGCCACCATGCGGCTGGGCGGCATGGTGGCCGACATATGGGTGAAGTTGGTGAAGTCCGTAAACAGCACCGATACCGCCTCGTGCTGGACCGGCTTGACCCGACCCGACGCGGCCAATTCGTCGGCCATCTCCACAGGCATGATGTTGTACAACAGCTCTTGAACTTTCGCGTTCGACGCGGCGAGCAGCGCATTCTGCGCGCGCAGCAGGTCGGCGCCGGCCTTGAGGGCGAGCTGGCTGCGCACGCGCGCCAGCACGATGGGCGGGCTGATCGGCTTGGTAAGGTAATCGACCGCCCCCAGGGCCAGCCCCTGTTCCTCGTTTTCAGCGTCGGTGATTGCAGTAAGGAATACGACAGGAATATCGGCGCAGGCAGGCAGGGCTTTCAACCGGCGGCAGACTTCATAGCCATCCATCTCGGGCATCATGATATCTAGCAGAATCAGATCAGGTGGTGTGGTACCTGCAATTTCAAGGCCGCGTGCGCCCGACGGCGCCAGTTTGACGGCGTATAGCTCGCCCAGCAGGTCGCGCATCAGCGACAGATTTTGCGGGGTGTCGTCGATTACCAGGATCGTGCTGCGTCTTGGCATAGTGCTCATATCTTGCATCTATTGTTCCAAAGTTGTAATGGCCATGGCCTCATTCAACACCGCCAAGCCACGCTGGGCGTCAAATTGATTGACCGCTTCCTGCAACTGGGTAAAGTGCTGTGGAAAGGCTGCGGCGAGCAGCCCTGCATTTTGTTGTAGCACCCGTTCTGCATTGCCGTCGTCTTCTGCCAGGAGGGCCCGCAAGTGCTGGCAGACAGTCTCCAGCCTCTGCGGATCGATTTCTGTGTTGCTGCTGTTGCGTTCGACGGCTGGCAGCGCCGCAGCAATCGCACTGACCAGGCGCGCCAGGCCCGCGTCTAGTCTGGCGATGAGCGCATCGCGTTGCTCGCCGTTGACCTCGACAACTTGCTCAAGTGCTTCGGTGTCGGCTTGAAGCTCCCTTGCCGCGATGGTGCCGGCCAGCCCTTTAAGCGTGTGCAGAATGCGTTTGGCGGTGGCAAGGTCCCCGGCGGCGAGCGCATCGCGCGTAGCGTCGACAACACTGGCTTGCGAGGCCACGAAACTGCGCAGCATGCTGTTGTAGCGCTGTGGCTTGCCCAGTACCCGGCGCAGTCCTGTCTCCTGGTCAAGCCCGGGGATGGTGGACGGCAAGGCTTCATCGGCGTCCTCGGCCAGGGGCACGGGGGCCGCGAGGCATTCATCCGGACGCTGCTTGATCCAACGCAGCAACACGCGGAACAGGACTTCGGGCTCAATTGGCTTGGTGACAAAGTCAACCATACCTGCTTGCATGCACTGTTCTCGATTTTCATGCATCGCATTGGCAGTCATTGCAACGATCGGCGTTTGGTCGAAACGCGGGTTTGCCCGGATAATGCGGGTGGCCTCGAGCCCGTCCATTTCGGGCATCTGCATGTCCATCAAAACGAGATCGTAGGGCTGGGCTGCGGCGAGTACCATGTCACACGCAATCCGACCGTTACCTGCGATGTCAACCTGCAAGCCCGCGTCGCGCAGAATTTCGCCGGCGACCTGCTGATTCAAGGCATTGTCTTCCGCCAGCAAGACACGTGCTCCGCTCAGGCCGCGCAGTTGATCCATATCCATGCCGCCTGCTTTGGTATCGGGGAGGCTTTCTTTCACGCCGAGCAAATTGAGCATGACGTCCAGCAGCACGGAGGGCGCGACCGGTTTGCTCAGCAGCGATGTGATGCCGACCTCGCGCGCCTCCTGTTCCCAGTCCTGACCACCGTAGGCAGTGAGCATGGCCATACGCGGCTGCTGGGCCAGGGGCAACTGGCGCAGGCGGCGCGCCGTTTCGACGCCGTCAATTCCCGGCATTTTCCAATCAAGCAAAACGATGTCGTAGGGAGTGTGCGCTGCGTCGGCCCCGGTGACGGCCGCCAGGGCGGCTTCGCCACTGTCGGCCAGGTCAACCTGGAAATGCATGGTGGTGAGCATATCGCGCAACACGATACGCGCGCTGTGCAGGTCATCGACCACGAGTACGCGGCGCTGGCGCAAATCAAGTTCCCGTGGCGGCGCGAGGGCGATGCTGTCCGATCCCACGCCAACGCGCGCCGTGAACCAGAATCGCGAGCCCTGTCCAGGAACACTGTCGACACCCACTTCGCCGCCCATCTGCTGCGCCAGGATCTTGGTGAGGGCTAATCCCAGGCCAGTGCCGCCGTATTTGCGGGTTGTTGAAATATCGGCTTGTTGAAAGCTTTGAAACAATTTGGCGATCTGCTCAGGCGTCAGTCCAATACCGGTATCGCGCACCTCGCAGCGCAACAGGATGTCCTCACTGCCATCGTCAAAGCGCCGCTCCACGCGCACCACCACGGCAATCTCGCCGCTTTCGGTGAACTTGACGGCATTGCTCATGTAATTGACGAGCATTTGGGACAGCCGCAGTGCATCGCCCGAAAGGACCGGAGGCACATCCAGGCCGACATCGAACAGCAGTTCAAGACTCTTGGCGGCGGCTTTTTCACCTACCAGAGTGGCGATTTTGCTCAGCAATTGTTCGACCTGGAACTGGCTGGTCTCCAGTTCGAGCTTGCCTGCTTCAACTTTCGACAGGTCGAGGATATCGTCGATGATGGCCAACAAGTGCTGCCCCGACTGTTGAATCTTTTTCAGATAATCACGCTGGCGCTCGTCCAGGTCGGTTCGCAGAGCCAGATAGCTCATGCCGAGAATAGCGTTCATAGGAGTGCGAATTTCATGGCTCATATTGGCCAGAAAGTTGCTCTTGTGCTGACTGGCTGATTCGAGGCTGAGATTTTGCTGCTCGATTTCTTGGATCAGCGAAAGGTTTTGTGCTACAGCTTTCTGTTGCTGCGCCAGGGCATAGCTCAGCTCCTCGGTACGGATCGCAATCTTGCCTTCCATCGCCCGTTCGGATGCCTGCAAGCCCTCCACCAGCTCGGCCTGCGCCTGCAGCTTTTCCTTGCGGTCATGGTTGAAACGGTCAGCCAGGGCGAGGGCCATCATCAACATCTCGTACAGAGATAACCACATCATCAAATCGGCAAACAAATAGCTTCGAGCAATGTTCGACGCCAGGCCACCGATGAGTAGTGGAGCGACGGCGAGGGCCAGGAAGCGCGCGGGCCGCAGTCCCTTCCAGGCTAGGTGGGCAATTGCGGCGATCAGCAAGAACATGCTCAGCGCAGCAGACAGATTGTAGAATGGTCCGACAAGCATCGAGGTGGCGCTACTGGCCGGGCCTTGCTGAACGCTGGCGAAAGGACCGATCGTGTGCAAAGCCGCCCAACAGATCAAATAGACTGCCATCGATGCAGCGAGTACTTTCCACAAGCGAGGCATGCGGCTGCGCAGGTCGAGCAAACTTGACACAAAAATGACCCCGGTAACGATGGCGGCGACGCCGGAAGTGTCAAGACTAAATCGCTCAAAGGCGGGCGAGTTCGGCCAAAGCAGCTCGTACGCAGCTCCATACCCGCCAATCCAGGATGAGACGGCCCAAAGTTCGCCCAGGCACGCCAGCGCGTACAGGGCATAATGACGATCACGTAATACGATCGCCAGCAGAAAATTAAACAGAATCAGGGCCCCGGCGGCCCCCACATAGGCCAACCACCGGTTGCGCTCCGTGGCGGTCGCTGCGGCGAGGGCCGCGGGTTCCCATATCCGCGGGTCTAGGTGCAGGTAGCGCGCCATCGGCTCGGTTCTGACGTAGATGACACTGTCAACCGATGGTGGCAGCTCAAGCGAGAATACAATTGTTTTTGCTGGCACATTGCGCGCCGCGTAGGGAAGCATGCTACTCGCCACCTGGCGCCGGTAGGATCCATTGCCGTCGGGGCTATACAACTCCAGGCTTCTGCTTTCGAGGTTACCCATATCCAGCATCCACTGCCTAGGCTGGGCCGCTGAAGTACGTAATGTCAGGCGCAGCCAGACAATTTTCTGGTCTGCCGCTAGCTTTCGGCGGAGGCGCAGCGTGGTGAACTTGTTGGCAAAGGCAGGGCTCTGTACCTCATCCAGGCTAAGCAGGCCGGTCGGATCGGCCAGCGTTTCAATCTGGTTGGCCAGGCCAACACTGCCGATGCCGTCGTAGAGTTCCACCGGTGCCTTTGCGCTGGCGGGCGTGCATGCCACGAGCAGGCATGCGGAAAGCAAGAGCAGCGTGAGGATGTGCAAAATACCACGGCCGGCTTCGACAGTCCTTAGGGTAGTGACGGATTTAAATGGTGTCATTGCACAGCGCTAGTCATGAGCATCTTTCGTTGCTAATAAAGTCGTTGTGCAAGGATAAACGTATTGTTGCGCGAGGTCATCGCTTTTGTCGTCGACGACCACGCGGATGTGCGTCTGAGCGCTGCTAAAAAGCTTAAACGTCAAGGGACGCCATTAAACGTACGGGCAGAAAAAAACCGCAGTCTCGTAGAGAGAACTGCGGTTTTTAGCACCTCCTGGTGCCTCGGAGGAGTAATTCTTGGTGGGATAGGTGGACTGTGACAAAGGCTGGAAACCCCCATGTTTGCTGGGTTTGACCTGTCCCTGTTCAACCATATACCTCCACTTGTACCACCAAAAGTCGGCGGTACTGAACAGTACTAGACCATCACAGCCTTTTCGAAGGACGGCTTCCGCCCCGAAGCGGACATCTGTAGTTGATCAGCTACGCACCCAATAGCC
>JAZKGU010000048.1:0-36894 GCA_040385745.1 Pseudomonadota bacterium | reverse complement strand
TTCGCCATGAAAAAACCCCAAAAGTTGGTGTCCAACTTTTGGGGTTCAGTTCACGCAGGAGCCGTCAATCACGTCGCGCCGCGCTTAGGCGTAACTGCGCAGGCGGAACGAAAATTCTTGCAGCGACTTGATGCCGGACGCTTCGGCGCGGTTGCACCAGTCCTGCAATTGCTGCAGCAACTGGTCGCGCGTGAAATGCGAACGCTCCCAGATAGCGCCCAGTTCCACCCGCATCTGGTGCATTGTCTCGAGCGCCTTGCTATGCTGGAACAGCTCAACGAGTTGTTGTTGGTGCGACGCTTCCAGCTTGGCCGGTTCACGCTGCAGCAACTTGCGCGACGATTTCAGGAAACGCGACTCCAGCTCGGCCTTGTGCTTGAGATGCTCGAACTCTTCGCGCCAGGCGCTCTTAACCGACTTGGCGTACTTGGCCATCACGTCGTAGCGGTTGGCGATGACCGACTGCAAGGTGTCGAAGTCGGCCACCAGCTTGTCCTGGTCGAAGGCAGGCTTGGGCGCCAGTTTCTTGACCTTGGCCAGGCCCATCATTTCCAGGATGCGGATGTAGGCGTAGCCAATGTCGAACTCGTACCACTTCGAGGACAGCTTGGCCGAGGTGGCAAATGTGTGGTGATTATTGTGCAGCTCTTCGCCACCGATCAGAATGCCGAACGGGATGATGTTGGTTGCGGCATCGGCGCAATCGTAATTGCGGTAGCCCCACCAGTGGCCAATACCGTTGATGATGCCGGCCGCCATAACCGGGATCCACATCATCTGGATGGCCCAGATGGTAATGCCGATCACGCCGAACAGGGCAAAGTTTACGATGAACAGCAGCACCACGCCTTGCCAGCTGAAGCGTGTGTAAAGATTGCGCTCGATCCAGTCGGTGGGCGTGCCATGGCCGTACTTTTCCATCGTCTCCAGATTTTTCGACTCGATGCGATACAGTTCCGCGCCTTCAAAAAACACTTTTTTGATGCCGCGCGTGACAGGGCTGTGCGGATCTTCCTCGGTATCACATTTTGCGTGGTGCTTGCGGTGGATGGCGGCCCACTCCTTGGTGACCTGGCCCGTGGTCAGCCACAGCCAGAAGCGGAAAAAGTGGCTCGGCAAGGCATGCAGGTCCAGGGCCCGATGGGCCTGGTGACGGTGCAGGTAAATGGTGACGCTGGCGATGGTAATGTGGGTGACAATCAGGGTGTAGACCACCACCTGCCAGGCCGTCAGGCCAATGATGCCGTTGGAAAGAAAATCGAGAAACGCGTTCAGCAAAGTCATTACTACTCCAGTGGGGCGGCCCGAGCGTATTTTCAGGCGCACAATCAATGAAACCGAGAGAGAACTCTATTTTACGCTTATCCAATGATAGGCGGCACGATTCTCACCAAACGTTCACTGTACAGACGCAGGACTTACCAAATTAGCAAGACGTGAATCGGCAAAACGCAGCTCGCGCGTTGGGTATGGCAGGGTGACGCCCTCCC
This sequence comes from Pseudomonadota bacterium, assembly GCA_040385745.1. Lineage (GTDB taxonomy): Bacteria > Pseudomonadota > Gammaproteobacteria > Burkholderiales > Burkholderiaceae_D > Telluria_A. The sequence continues at coordinate 35,404 of JAZKGU010000048.1, read as the reverse complement.
GCTGAAAGAGCGTCCAGATCGCCAGATTGGCGTCCGATAGCACGCCGCCGCGCCCGTTTTCAGGGTCCGCAATCCACATCGACACGTCAAGCTCGAAGCCCTCGGTGCCGAAACGCTCCAGCGCCACCGCCGGCTCAGGTTCCGCGAGCACCCTCGGAAGCGTGCGGCAGGTAGCGACAATTTTAGGCATCAGGTCCGCCAGATTGGTATCGAAGGCAACGGTCATCTTGGTAGAGATGCGCACCTGCCTGGTCGACAGCGACAGGTTTTGTACCGGGCCCGAGATCAGCATCTCGTTGGGCACCACCGTCTCGGTCCCGTCCAGCCCGTGCAGTACCGTGTAACGGGTATTGATCTGGGTGACTTTGCCGCTGAATTTGTCGACGCTGATCATGTCGCCAATGGCCAGGCTGCGCTCGAGCAGGATCACAAAGCCGGATACGTAGTTGCTGGCGATCTTTTGCAAACCCAGGCCCAGGCCCACGCCCAGGGCACCGCCAAAAACTGAAAGCACCGTCAGATCGATCCCCACCAGCGACAGGCTGAGCAGAACTGCAATCACAATCAGCACCGCGCGGCTCATGCGCGCGAGCACCACCCGCAGCGACGCGTGCATGCCGTGCACACCCATCAAACGTTCTTCCAGTGCGGCCCCGGCCCACAGCGCCAGCATCAGCAGGACAGCGACAGAGGCGATGGCCTGCAAGACGGTCGAAATGGCCACCTGGTTTTTACCGAGCGGCAGTGTGGTCGTGTCGAGGTACTGAAACACACCGGCCCACATGCCGGTGATATAGAGCGCAAAGCCTGCCCACACCAGCAGGGCGAACACTTTTTCGAAGGTGATGAAAGCAGCGCCCAGTGGGCCGTGGCGCGCGAACACGCGCCGCATCAGGTAAAACGCGATGCGAATCACGGCCAGCGATCCGAAGATCGGCAAGGCCAGGCGCAGCAGATGAATATTATTGAAAAATCGAATCGCGATCAGTTTTGCCAGGGCGATCAGGCCCATGATGAGCAGTGGCGTGAGCACATGGCCAAAATTGGCCACGCCATACTGCACCACATTGCCCTGGCCGCCCGCCGGCGTGGCGAACATGCCGCGAATCATGCGCGACAGCGCCCAACCCGCCACAATGCATACCACGATGATCCCGGCCTGCCAGACGATGGCCGGATTGTAGATATCGTCAAACAGGTCGGACAGCAGGTTCGATAGAGGCATAGGCGGGTGCTGGATCAGGCGTCGTTGTCGATCGCGTCGGCGTCGTCGGCCGGCTTGTCCTTGGGCGCTTTCGGCGCCATTGGTTTGCGTTCCATCACGGCAGCAAAAAAGCCGTCGGTCTGGTGCTTGTGGGGTAGCAGCTTGAGATAGTCGCCCATCTCCAGGTTGATCTTTTGCTCGGCCAGTACTTTGCTCATGGGGACCAGCTCAAAGTCAGGATTGGCTGCCAGGAACTGTTCGACGATGAGGTCATTTTCTTCGTTGAGCAGACTGCAAGTGGCATACACCAGGCGCCCGCCGCCTTTGAGCAAGCGCGCTGCGCCCGCGAGAATGGCAGCCTGCTTTTCCTGCATCTCGACGACAAAATCGGGCTTTTGACGCCATTTGACGTCGGGATTGCGGCGCAGGGTGCCCAGGCCGCTGCACGGCGCATCGACCAGCACGCGGTCGATCTTGCCGGCCAGACGCTTGATTTTAGCGTCGCGTTCGTGCGCGATGAGGACAGGATGCACGTTCGACAGGCCGCTGCGCGCCATGCGCGGCTTGAGCTTGGCAAGACGCTTTTCCGACACGTCGAATGCATACAGGCGACCGGTATTGCGCATCAGAGCGCCGAGCGCCAGCGTCTTGCCGCCCGCGCCGGCGCAGAAGTCGACCACCATTTCGCCGCGCTTGGCCCCGACGATCTGGGACAGCACCTGGCTGCCCTCGTCCTGCACTTCAATCGCGCCGCTCTTGAACAGCGGCAGATTCTGAATCGATGGCTTCTTGATGACGCGCAGGCCCAGGGGCGCGTACGGCATCGGCTCGGCCAGGATCGGCGCTTCGGCCAGGCTGGCCACGACTTCGTCGCGGGTGGCCTTGATGGAATTGACGCGCAGGTCCAGCGGCGCCGGCTGGTTCAGGGCGTCGGCCAGCACCAGCGTTTCGGCTTCACCATACTGGGCCACGAATTTGTCGAACAGCCACTTCGGCAGGTTCGAGCGCATTTGCGCCGGCATCAGCGAGCGGTCGATCTGCTGCACACGCTCCAGAAACGCCGTTTCTTCTTCGGTCAGGCCGCCCAGCGAATCGGCGCCCACTGCTTCGGCCAGGCCGAGGATGGTCAGGCGGCGCATGGTCGGGCTGGTGCCCGCTTCGGCAAAGTCGGTGAAGAAGGACTTGTTGCGCAAAATGGCGTAGATGCCCTCGGCGACGGCGCCGCGCTCGCGCGAACCGAGGCGCGGGTGGTCCTTGAAGTAGCGCGACAATGTGGTGTCGGCTGGCGCCGTAAATCGCAAGATCTCGCGCAATACTTCTTCCGTATTGCCGAGTATCGCTGGGGGCAATCTCATGAAATTCCTTGGTTAATGACTAATTGTCTCGGCAATACGGACCATGCCGTTGTCGATGCTGAGCCTGTCTTCGATGAAGAGGCGGATTGCGCGTGGATAAAGCTGGTGTTCCTGCACCAGCACGCGCGCGGCCAGTGTCTCAGCGGTGTCGCCCGGCAGCACGTCAATGCTGGCCTGCGCCACGACGGGCCCATGATCGAGCTCGGCGGTGACGAAATGGACCGTCGCGCCGTGCACCCGTTCGCCGGCGTCAAGCGCTTGCTGATGCGTGTGCAAGCCCGGAAACAGCGGTAGCAGCGAGGGGTGAATATTGAGCAGGCGGCCATCGTAATGGGCCACGAAGTCCGGCGTCAGAATACGCATGAAGCCGGCCAGCACCACCAGGTCGGGAGCGAAGGTATCGATGGTCGCCTGTAGGGCGGCGTCGAACTCGGCCCGGCTGGCAAAATCCTTGTTGGCAACGACGGCGGTTGCTATGCCATGCGCCTGTGCAAATTCGAGTCCTTTGGCGTCAGCTTTGTTGCTGATCACCGCCGCGATGCGCGCCGGCCATTGCTCGGCGCGGGCTGCATGGACGACAGCTTCCATATTGCTGCCGCGCCCGGAAATGAGGATGACGATATTTTTCATAAGGCGGCATTGTACCCTGAGCAGCAGGGCAGACCAAAAAAACCGGGGAAAATGTTGCAGCGCAGCAGGCGTTTTCAGCCCTGCCGAATGGCTCTCCAGCGACTATTCAAAGGAATAGAACACCCGGAACGGGACCTTTTTCTCGGCCCAGAAATCGGCGGCGTCGCGGAACACGTCGAGCAGCGTTTCGCGCGCTTCCTTGTCGAACTTCTGGGTATTGGGCAACTGCTCGATAACGACGATGAATCCCGGCTGCGGCCCCGCCTTGTGGATGGTCTCAGTCAGGCTTTCGCGCAGCGCGTCGAAATTTTTGCCGCAAGGCTTGGGGAAATGGAAGCTCTCGCCGATGCGGGCGCACACTTGCTGCTTGGTGAGGGTATTGACGCAGTGCGCGTACAGGAAATGCTGTCCCAACCGGGCGGCCTCCTCCTGCAATTCCACTACACGGAAAGCACGGATGGACTGTACAAGATTGGGCGGCACTGTTAGCAACAAACTCATTTTTCCCTCAAGTCGACCTGGTGTGTTCGGTTGTGCCCGTCTTGCTCTTCCATCGCAGTGTGGTTTCCACGCGCCAATATACCCCCTATTCGTGTAAGGGTAACGTTTTGTGTAACTTGAATCAACCCGAATGTGATTTCAAACGCAATATTTGTAAATAATCAGAAGGTTTTACCTAAATAATGGCCGCTTTGCGCGATTAATCCCCGGCGGCGCCGGCCACAATATGCATGACCGGCTGTTACATCTTGTTGCTACACAGACCTCAACAAGAATGGATGCAGTATTAATATAGGAGGACGGCGACAGCCATTGACCCCACTGTTGCTCCAAATATAAACGAGGAACATCATGACCATTACTTCCAAACTATTGATAACCGCGCTGGGCATGGCGACCCTGCCCCTGGCCCACGCCCAGATTGCCGAGTTCGAAGAATTTGGCCGGGTTACCCGCGTCCAGCCACGCGTCGAGCAAGTGCGCCAGCCGCGCGAAGAATGCCGTACCGACTATGTGCAGGTGCCCGTCCAGCAGCAGGGCCAGCAGCGTAGCGCCGGCGGCGGCATCATCGGCGCCATTGCCGGTGGCATTATCGGCAACCAGGTCGGCGGCGGCAGTGGCCGTGCGGCCGCCACCGCAGTGGGCGCCATCACCGGCGCGGTGGTGGGTGATCGCATTGACAACAACGGACGCCAGGTCAACCAGCAGGCCTATCCGCAAGAGCAGGCAGTGCGCCAGTGCCGCATGGTTGACGCATGGGAAAGCCGCACCGTCGGTTACGACGTCACCTACGACTTCCGGGGCCGCTCCTATACCAGTGTAATGGATCGCGATCCCGGTCAGCGCGTGCGCCTGCGCGTGACGGTCGAGCCGGACCGCAACCAGTAAAGTAGCAAGCACCAGGTTGTACCGCCCTGCCCCCGCAGGGCCGCGCCGCCCTCCCCGCCCCCGGGAAAGGGCGGCGCACCCATGTGCACTGCCGCTTTCGCTTGCACTTGGGTAAGTCCGCGACCGATAATAGGGCGATCGAACCAGGCTCCCTATGCTCATCAAAAGAAAATCCATCGAACAAGTTGAATCCTCGCGCCGTCCCGCGCGCAAACCCAAGTTTGCCCCCGTCACCTTGTCCGAACAGGACGGCGTACGCTACCTTCACTTTGGGACCGAATGGGTCCAGGGCGCGATGCGTATTCGCAAACCAGACTGGCCCGAGCTCGAATACGCGCAGCAGATGATGGCCTGGATGCTGTGGATCGAGCAGCCACGCGCCATCGTGCAGCTGGGCCTGGGCACCGGCGCTCTTACCAAATTTTGCTATCGCCAGTTTCCTGAAGCCTCGGTGACGGCGATCGAATTGAACCCGTCCGTCATCGCAGTGTGCGAGTCGATGTTCAAGCTGCCGCCCAACGACGAGCGCCTGGCGGTGCGCGAGATGGATGCGCTCGATTTTGTGAACGATCCTGCCAACCAGGGCGCGCTCGATGTGATCCAGTGCGACCTGTACGATGCCACCGCGCGCGGTCCGGTGCTCGACACGCCCGAGTTTTACCAGGCCTGCAATGCCTGCCTGAACGAGCACGGGATCATGACGGTGAACCTGTTTGGCGACCATCCCAGCTACGCCAAGAATATCAAGGCCATGAAATTCGCCTTTGGCCACGTGATTTGCCTGCCCGAAGTCCATGATGGTAATGTAGTGGCAATCTGCTTCAGGACGCGGCCGACCATCGACTATGACGCTCTGGGCGCACGCGCCCTGCACATCGTCGCGGCGACCAAACTGCCGGCCAAATCGTGGGTCAAGGGCATCCAGGCTTCGGCCTGATGCAATCGCAGCAGCGCAATCGGAGATACGCGTGAACCAAGACCTCACATCCGCACTGGCTGCGGGAACGAGCACGGCGCCCAAGGCATCCGCGCGCCCTCGCTCGCTCGACCTGCAAACCATTTTTACATGGCTGCTCGAAGACGGCATTGTTGCCAAGTCCAACGTCAAGGAGCTGTTCGGGAACGCCCAGACCATCCTCCGAAACGCGGTCGGCTACATGCATCCCCTGTCGGCGGTGGCGCAGTGCAAGCTGGTCTCGCTGGCCCCGCCCGGACGCCTGATGACGCTGGACCTGCTGTCCGAATGGGTGGCCGGCAAAGTGAACATGCCCTTCATTCGCATCGACCCGCTCAAGATCGACTTTACCAAGGTGGCCGACGTGATGTCGGCGGCCTATGCTGCGCGCTTTAATATCCTTCCGCTTGAACTGACGCCGACTAAACTGGTGGTGGCCACCACCGAGCCATTTGCCAAGGATTGGGAAAACGAGATCTCCAAGCTCTCGCGGCGCCAGATCGAACTGGTGATCGCCAACCCGCTCGATATCTCGCAATACATCTCCCAGTTTTTCAGCCTGGCCAAATCGATCAAGGGCGCCAAGATGTCCAACGGCCAGGACGTCGCCCTGCGCCACAATTTCGAACAGCTGGTCGAACTGGGTAACTCGAAAAATCTGGATGCCAACGACCAGCACGTGGTCAACATCGTCGACTGGCTGTGGCAGTACGCCTTCGAGCAGCGCGCCTCGGACATTCACCTGGAACCCAAGCGCGAACTCGGTTCGATCCGCTTCCGCATCGACGGCGTGCTGCACCAGGTCTACCAGGTGCCGATGGTGGTAATGCTGGCCATGACCGCGCGCATCAAGCTGCTGGGCCGCATGGACGTGATCGAAAAGCGCCGCCCCCAGGATGGCCGCATCAAGACGCTCACCATGGCGGGCCAGGAAGTCGAATTGCGCCTGTCGACGCTACCCACCGCTTTCGGCGAAAAACTCGTCATGCGTATTTTCGATCCCGATGTGGTGGTCAAGACGCTGCCGGAACTGGGCTTTCCGGTGGACGATGCGCTGCGCTGGGACGCCCTGACCACGCGCCCGCACGGCATCATCCTGGTGACCGGCCCGACCGGATCGGGCAAGACCACCACGCTGTACACCACGCTCAAGGCGCTCGCCACTTCCGAAGTTAACGTGTGCACCGTCGAAGATCCAATCGAGATGGTCGAAGGCTCGTTCAACCAGATGCAGGTGACGCCCTCCATCGACCTCACCTTCGCCGACGGCGTGCGCGCCTTGATGCGGCAGGACCCGGACATCATCATGGTCGGTGAGATCCGCGATCTGGCGACCGCCGAAATGGCGATCCAGGCTGCGCTGACCGGCCACCTGGTGCTGTCGACCCTGCACACCAACGACGCGCCATCGGCCGTGATGCGCCTGCTCGAACTTGGCGTGCCTTACTATCTGCTCGAGGCTACCCTGATCGGCATCATGGCGCAGCGCCTGGTGCGCACGCTGTGCAAGCACTGCAAAAAAGATGACGGCGACATCAACGACGACGTCTGGCAGAGCATCGGCGGGGTGGAAGGGATACCCAAGCCGGCCAAAATCTACCGCGCCATCGGTTGCCCGGAATGCCGCAACACGGGCTACCGGGGCCGCACTGGCCTGTATGAGCTGCTGTCGGTGTCGGAAGCGTTCACCAACCTCATTGGCGAAGAGACCGATCTGGTGGCGTTGCGCGCCCAGGCAGTTCGCGACGGCATGAAGCCGCTTCGCATCGCCGGCGCCCACAAGATCATCGAAGGCGCGACCACGGCGGAGGAAGTGCTGAAGGTCACGGCCAAACTGACGAATTAGAACGTTACGCAAAACTGCCTGGCGAAAAGCCAAAGCATCGGCTATAATGCTGCCTCTTCGGGTCGTTAGCTCAGCTGGTAGAGCAGCGGACTTTTAATCCGTTGGTCGCAGGTTCGAATCCCGCACGGCCTACCACGAATAAGCAAGAAGCCCACGAACGCAGGTTCGTGGGCTTTTTTGTTTGCCCGCCCTGCGCCGCATTCCACCAGCAAGGCTAGAGGCAAAGCTCTATTACTTGGTCGGCTACCGCACCGAGTGGCCCTGGCTTTAACCTTAATCTGATTGCACTTTCAGACGACCGCACATTCCGTGACGCGTCGTTTGCTAGCATCACTGAGGAATACTGCCATGACCAAACGAGAAACCTATATCGCCAAAATGAAGCTTCAGCTCGACGAGCTCGATGCAAAGATGGACACCCTGGAAGCCAAGGCCTCCAGCGCCAAAGATGCCGCGCATGAAAAGTATGTCGCGGAAATGGCAAAGCTGCGCCAACAGTCGAAAGAGACGAAAAGCAAATTCGACGACCTGGTGGCAGCCGGCGAAGACAAGTGGGACAATATGGTCGAGGAAATGGAAAAAGTGCGCGATGCTTTCGCTCACTCGTTTAACTACTTCAAGTCGCAGCTGTAAGCTGTGTAGGGCACCACGTTGACAAGTAACGGGGACTAAAACATTCTTTTAGTTTCCCGACTATCCCCCGGTCTTTCCTAGTAAACTCGCTGATCACGAACGATCGGTGCCCCGCATGACCATGCATTTCCCCGACAAGAACAGCCTCGCTCCACTGCCCTACCACCAGACCATCGTCGATTATCTGCGCCAGCATGAACCGGAAGTGTGGCGCTGGGCCAGCGCGCGTACTACCGGCGCCGAGCAGCGCGAAGCATTGCGCGCGGCGCTGCTGCGCGACACCTACCGCATCGAGCGCGAGGCGCACCCGGACGTGCATGCAGCCCTCGAACTGGCGCTGGAACGCCTCGGTATCGCGGCGCCCACCACCCTGTACCAGTCGCCTGGTCAAGACATGAACGCCTCGCTTTTCTACGTCCCGGGAGAAGTACACATCATGCTGCAAGGCCCCCTGCTCGCACGCCTCTCGCACGACGAACTGCTTGCGGTGCTGGGGCACGAACTGTCCCACTATCTGCTCTGGTCGCGCGACGAAGGCAGCCTTCTGGTGGCCGACCGCATTCTCAACGATGCCCTCGTCACGGGTGGCGCAGCCAGTCATGACGAAACCTACCGCCGCTACGCGCTTCATACGGAACTGTTTGCCGACCGTGGTGCGGCCATCGCTGCGGGCGCTGTGGCGCCGGCCGTTTCCGCCCTGGTCAAAATCCACACTGACATGGTCAGTGTGGACGCCGCGGCCTACCTGCGCCAGGCTGCAGAAATCGAAGCACAGGAATCGCAGGCGAGCAGTGCACGCAGCCACCCCGAGACCTTCATCCGCGCACGCGCCCTGTCACTTTGGTGGAACGGCGCGCACGATCTGCAGGCCTGGCTCGACACCCGCCTGCACGGCAAACTGTCGCTCGACCGGCTCGACTTACCCGACCAGCAGCGCCTGCAGCAAATTACGCGCGGCTTGATTGCACACTTCCTCGCCGACGCCGCCTTTGCAAGCGAGGCAGTTCTGGCCCAGGTGCGCGTGCTCTTTCCCGACTGGAGCGGCGCCGAAACGGCATTGCTTCCATCCGAACTGGCAGCCGTGCTCTCGCCTGACGCATCAGCCACTTCCCTGCGCACTTATGTCAATGCGATGTTGATGGACCTGGCACTGGCCGATACGGACCAGCAGGAGCGCGCCCTGCTGCGAGCAGGCCATCTCGCGCGCACATTGGGCACCTTCGACAGCTTCGAAATCAATCTGCGCGACGACGCCGGAATGGGCAAACGGGAGCTGGACAAGTACAAGCGTCAACTGGACAAGGAGGTAGCAGCATGAACGATGCGACCACAGAGCCGGGCACCCTGCGTACCCTGATTTCTGCGCAGGACGGCATGCCATTCGCCACCGACGACGTGTTGCTACTGGTCTTGCCGCTGTTCGAACAAGTCGCCGCGCTCCACGACGCCGGCAAGGTTGCCGCTCTTGGGCCCAATAGCGTCATCCTCGATCCGACCGGTGCACTTAGCCTGCGTCGTCCTGAAGGGCAGCAACCCTCGCTCGACGTACAAGCTGTCAACCGCGTGCAACCGATGCCAGTATCTGGCTTGAACATCCTCGGCACACTGCACCGTGAACGCGATGCTTTCGGTCAGGAGACCGTCACCGACGACGCGGTCAAGGCGGACCCCGCGGCCCCGGTTGAACACCCGGTCTATTTGCCGGGCCCGGCCAGCTGGGAACAGCGCATCGGCCACCACGACGACCGCACCGATATTTTTGCACTTGGCATGATACTGGCCGCTTTGTCGTGTGGCTTCGATTTCGGCGACGAGCAGGACTTGCGCACCTTCGTCGCCGGCCGCAGCAACCTGTTCCTGCTGCAGGAACGCCTGCATCCTGTGCTCGCTGCGGTGATCGTGGAGATGACCGAGATTAATCGCCACCAGCGCGCGAGCGACCTTGCGGCGCTCGCCCTGCGCTTGCGCACCTGGCGCGAGCAGCCCGCAGGGCTCGATCTCGAACGCGCGATGGCTGGCGCCAGCGGCCCGGTCTCGCGCCGCAGCGCGGTGCTGGCGCACTTGCGCGACCGCCTGTTCGATCTGTCGCGCCGCAATCGCTTGCTGTACTTTAAGCCGAACGCGGCCACCGTCAACCTGACCGTGGCCAGCGTGCCGCTGGTGCTGCAGGTCGCCGCCGTCCGGCCAGAACAGATCTGCACCTGGGGCGGCCCTTTTGCTACCGAAGTCCTGAGCGGTAAACCGGTCTCGCTGCATCGATGGCTGCGCTTCGACGAACAAACCTACCTGCCCGCATCGCTCGACCAATTGCTGGTCGAGACCCGGCACGACCGCGCCGAATTCGGCTCCAGCAATCTGCGCCTGGTGGTCGCCTTCCTGCGCTGGCACAATCTGAAGGACAATCCCGACGAACGCATAGTGACCCCGCTGCTATGGCTGCCCGTCGAGCTGGCCAAGCGCAAGGGCGTACGAGACCAGTACCTGCTGCAGTGCAGTGAAGTGGAAGCGGAATTCAATCCAGTTCTGCGCCACCAGCTGGCGCAGCTGTATGACATTCGTCTGCCAGAAAGGATCTCGCTCGAACAGACCTCGATCGCCGCGATCCATGCCGACATCCTGGCGCAAATCCGCCGCTCCGAACCGGCCGTCGAACTGCGCCTGATCGAACAGGCGACGATTGAGATGGTGCGCCACAAAGCCCTGCAGCGCATGCAGCAGTATCAGAGCCGCAGACGGTCCGGCGCACAGCACAGGCCGATCGGCGCAGCTTTGCCTTCCTACAGTTACGACCGCGCCGATTATCGTCCGTTGGGACGGGTCCTGTACGAGCAATGGGTGCGTCCAAGTCCATTGCCGCAGCGGTTTGAAGCCGGGGCGGCGCCGGCCGCTGCGCTGCGCCAGCCGCAGATGGCCGCCGCCAGCGTTGAAGAACGCAGCGGCTATGTGCTGCAGGAGTCCAGCGGCCACCGCTACGCCTGGGATCTCGATCTGACCCAGGTATCACTCGCCAATTTCAACTACAAGAAAATGTCGCTGGTGCGCGACTATGCGCTACTGCTGTCAGATCCCGCCACCAATCCAGCCTTCGATCGGATATTTTCCATCGAACCGCGCGAGGTGGAAACTGCCATGCCGGCGCCGCTCGCGCCCGGCGAGCAGTGGAGCGTGGTCGCCGCCGACGCCACGCAGAACGCCGCCATTGGGCTGGCTCGCACGGCGCGCAGCTTCATCATCCAGGGGCCGCCCGGGACCGGCAAGTCGCAGACCATCACCAACCTGATCGCCGATTACGCTGGCCGCGGCAAGCGGGTCCTGTTCGTCTGCGAGAAGCGCGCGGCGCTCGACGTGGTGTTCAATCGCCTCAAACAATCCGGCCTGGCGCCGCTGTGCTCACTGATTCACGATTCCCAGGCCGACAAGAAGGCCTTCATCGCCGACCTGAAGGGCTGCTACGAAGCGTGGGTTAGCCAGGCCCATGACGGCGAAGCGCTGCAGGCAAAACGCGCCAGCCTGGTCGCCGCACTCACTACGCAGCAGCGCCGCATCGAGGAGTTTGAAGCAGCGATGGCAGACGCCCCTGCTGCTGTGGGCGACAGCATCCGCGCACTGCTGCGCCGCATTGCCGCCATGCCGGCCGCGCCGTCGGCATCGCACGCAGTACGCGAACAGTTGCCCGCATGGTCGGCCTGGGAAGGACAACGCGGACTGATTCAGCGCCTGCAGGGCTTGATGCGCGAGCGCTTCGGCTTTGACAGTCTGGCGCGCCATCCCTTTGCCCATCTATCTGCAAAACTGGTGGGCGAGGAGCGCGCTTTCCACCTCGCTGACACGCTGTGCCGGCAGGCCGAGGCGCTATTCGATACCATCGAAGCGCAGCTTGATACCCCCGGCGCCCTGATCGGACCCGCTACGACGCTCGCCCAAGCTATCACCATCGCGACCGACAGCGCCACCTTGCTCGACTCGGGAGTGGTCGCGCATCTTGATCTGCTCGAACCAGGCTCGCAGGCCGATGCAGCGCTGCGCGAGGAGCGAGCCGGGCTGGACGCCGGCGCGAAGTCGCTTGCAGCAGCCAAGGCCGCGAATATTCACTGGCGCGACAGCTTCACTCCCATTGATACCGCATCAGCGCTGTCGCTGATGCGCGAACTGGCGCCATCGGTACTGCGCTGGCTGCGGCCCCAATGGTGGCGCCTGCGCGCCGAGCTGCAGCGCCGATACGACTTCAGCCAGCATGCGGTTCACCCAGGCTATCTCACGGTGCTGGAGAACTTGGCGGGCGAACAGGCGGCAGTGCTTGCGCTAGACAATGCCAATGCCGCTTTGCGTCAACGCTACGGCGTGCCGGACATGAGCGCCTTTCTGAACACGCTCGAAGTCCTGCGCAACGGCGGCGGCCCGCACGCGCTGGTGGGGCGACTGCGCGCGCACTCTGACCCGCTGGGTGCAGCCCGCGCCGCAGCCGCCCTGCGCCAGCCGCTCGACGCATTGAGCCAGGTGCTCGACTCCGGCCTGACGCTGTCTCCGGACACCCACCTGGACCAGGCCGCCGAATTGATGCGCGACCTGCGCGAGGCGCTCGACGACCTGCCCGACCTGCTGCCGCTGCTGCGTGCCATGCACACGGGCGATCCGCAAGTCGCGTTCGTGTTGCAGCGGCTTGAGCACGAGCCCGCGCAGCTCGATGCGCTGTTAGCCGCCGAGGCACTGCGCCGCGCAGAGCGCGACAGTCCGGTATTGGCCCACTTCGGTGGCGCGGCAATGGCGCAGGCCGCGCGCGCGGTCAAGGAGCACCAGCACGAATTGCTGGCGCTGGACTCGCAGGTCATCCGCGCCACCCTGCACAAGCAGTTTGCCGAACACGTGCGCGCTTCCAGCCTGGCGGCGAGCCAGCTCGACGAGGCCGCCAAACAGTTCAAGAAGAATTACGCGACTGGACGGCGCGAGCTGGAACACGAGTTTGGCAAGAGCATGCGCTACCGCTCCATCCGCGACCTGAGCGACGACGAAACGGGGATGGTCATCAATGACCTGAAACCAGTATGGCTCATGAGTCCCCTGTCGGTATCGGACACGCTGCCGCTGTCGCCCGACCTGTTTGACGTCGTCATCTTTGATGAGGCAAGCCAGATTCCAGTCGAAGAGGCAGTGCCGGCGCTGAGCCGTGCGCGCCAGATCATCGTGGTTGGCGACGAGATGCAGCTGCCGCCAACCAGCTTTTTCAGCACTGGCGGCGCCACCGGCGAAGACGACATCGTGGTCGACGAAGACGGCCAGCGTATCGCCATCAGCCTCGATTCCGACAGCCTGCTGGCGCAGGCCGCCCGCAGTCTGCCTGCTACGCTGCTGGCGTGGCACTACCGCAGCCGCCACGAATCCCTGATCAGCTTTTCGAACGCTGCCTTCTATGACGGGCGCCTGGTGACGATTCCCGACACCCGGATCGACCAGGAGACCGGCGCGGCTGCTGCGTGCCGCTCCGACATGGACAATGCGGGAGCCAGCGGCGGGGACGCCCTGCTAGCGCAACCGATCAGCTATCACCGTCTTGACGACGGCGTCTATGCCGACCGCCGCAATAGCGCCGAGGCGCGCTACATCGCGCAGATGGTGCGCGAGCTGCTGCTGCGCGACTGCCCGCTCAGCATTGGCATTGTGGCGTTTTCGGAAGCCCAGCAAAGCGAAATTGAGAGCGCGCTCGAGACGCTGGGCGCGGACGACGCGCACTTTGGTGCAAAGCTTGAACAAGCCTACGTCCGTGAAGACGACGATCAGTTCAACGGCCTGTTTGTCAAGAACCTCGAGAACGTGCAGGGCGACGAGCGCGATCTCATTATTCTAAGTATTTGCTACGCACCGGGGCCGGACGGAAAAATGCTGATGAATTTCGGTCCGATCAATCAGCGTGGCGGCGAAAAGCGCCTGAACGTAATCTTCAGCCGCGCGCGCCAGCGCATGGCCGTGGTGGCGTCGATCGACCCGCAGGCTATCACCAATGTCCATAACGACGGTGCAGCTGCCCTGCGCGGCTTCCTCGAATTTGCCAGGGCCAGCGCCGCCGGCCAGGGCGAACGGGCGCGCAGCGTGCTCGGCGCCCTGAACCCATCGGCCAGCGAGGCCTTTACGCGACCGGCGCCGCAAGACAGCATCCGCGACGCGATTGCTGCGGCGCTGCGCACGCGCGGCCACGAAGTGCATGTCCACGTGGGTCGCTCGCAACTGCGCTGCGACCTGGCCATTGTCGATCCGGCGGGCGCAGGCTATACCTTGGCGATTTTGCTCGACAACCCGGCCGAAGCAGTGTCCGATACGCAGGAACGCTACGTGTTCCGGCCATCGATTTTGCGCAGCTTCGGCTGGCGCGTGCTCGATGTGCCAGGCAAGGACTGGCTCGGCGATCCAGACGGCGTATTGCAACGCGTCGAGACGATGCTGGAAAGCGGCCGCGATCGCGCGCTCGACATCGAGCTCGCAAGCCCTGCCATTTCACTCCCGGCAGCAGTCATGGAAGAACTGCCCAATACCGCGCCTGCGCCGCACCCGGCGCTCGAAACGGATGCGCCGACGCGCTCTTTGCGTTTCGAGCAAGGCAGTTCGCGAAAGTTCTGGCGCGCCGGTGCACACGGCAACGAGTTGCGCGTGACTTACGGCCGGATCGGGAGTGCTGGCCAGAACAACATCAAACAGTTCGAGAGCGCGGAGCGGGCTGTGCGCGAGTTGAACAAGCTGGTCGAGGAAAAACTGCGCAAAGGGTACGTGGACGAATAAAGGCTAACCGCCCACTTCAAGGCCGGGACCGCTACACATAAATAATTTCAACTGGCAGTGTGTCGATTCTGACCTGTGTTATTCGTCGTGCTGCTAGGGCCTGCTATTCGAGCAGGCACACGCAGCAGCGCTGCATTACCTGAGGAATCGTCATGGGAACTGAAGACATACTAAAAGGGCCGGCATCGTATTTTCCGTCCATTGAGAAAAAATACGGGAAGCCCATCGAGCACTGGATGGACATATTGAAACAGGCTGGACCGCTAAAACACATGGAGCTCGTTGCCCACCTCAAAACCGGGCATCAATTGGGGCACGGCCACGCCAACGCCTTAGTCGCGTGGTATCTCGCCAAAAAATAGATCACTGCTAAACCACGCGCGCCATGCCTGAAAAATTCCAGACATGGCGCCGACATCGTCGTGCGAATATTGGTGGGCGATCGAAATCGGAATCAGGGTGGGGTACACCATGCCCAGCCTGTGGATCATCGCCCAGCCTATCGTGCGTGCCTGAGCGGCGCAGGATCGGCGCGTACGGCGCCGCAGGATGCTAAACTACGCCCCCTGCCACGAGGTGAACCCATGACGACCAAAAAACAGCCTGCCCCGAAAAAACCTGCCGAAGTCACCCAAGGGCGTCCTGAGAATCCCTTCGTCAATGCCGAGTTCTATGCGCGCATGCGCGATTACACGGAGCGCGATGCTGCGTTTTCCAAAGAATTGAAGTCGATCGCCGAGCGTGGCGCCGGCAAGCTAAGCACCGACGCGCGCAGCGCTCCCTCGCTGGAATTTTTGCGCAGCGTCGTCAAGAAAGGCCTGACGCTCGAGACCATGCTGGAGCGCATTGTGATGGGTGTCGAAAGCGGCTTGTGGGAGCCGTGGCTGAGCAGCTTCGGTTTCGAACTGCGCGGCGTTAATTACGGCAAGGCCGAACCGCGCAATGCGCGCATCGCGCTCGACATCAGCCTGGCGTCGAAGGCCAACGCCCTGTATGCCAACGCCGGCATTCGCAACTGGCGCAGCCTGGTGGCCGAAGACTGTGCACAGATCCAGATCGATAAGCCAACTGAAAAAGAACCAGCAAAGGCCTACGCGATCTTTTTCCTCGAAGCCGACTGACTATTTGCCCAGCAGCGCCAGCGACTGGTTCCAGTGCCCTTCCCAGGCATATAAGAAGTCATTCGCCTTGAAGGCGCGCTTGAGCGACGAGACAGGCACGCGGTACACTTCGTTCAATCCCAGCGCCAGCGTCACCGGGTTCCACAGCGCCTTGTTCTTGCCCTTCCTGGCGCTGCCCTTGACACGCGCGCCGTCATCGCCAAAGATGCCGCCCGCTTCCGCCAGTGCTTGCTCCAGATTGATGCGCACCATGCCGGCGAATGCAGCCAGCACTTCGTCCCTGCTGATTCCTTCATTCGTTTCGCGCGCCCCCGTATCCTTCACCGGTAACGGCGTGGCTGCGCGCTGCAGCCTTTTCAGCAGGCGCTGCAAGTCGCTTTTCAAAAACCGTAGTTCATGGAGTTCGCGGCGAAAACCGGGCGCAGGCAGGGTCACCACGATTTTATAGGCGTCCTTGGTGATCGTGATGAGCACATCGTCGCTGCCGGCGGCAAGCCGGCGCGTATCGCCTTCAAAGAAGATGGGCGCCGCATAGCCGCCATTGGCATCGCCAAACAGGTCGGGAAAGGCCGGATCGTAATCGAGCCAGACATAAGGCGTCATCTCGTTGTCGATCAGGCGCGCGAGCGTCCAGTCAGAGCCGGTTTGGGCGGCAAGCCAGGCGCAAGCTTCGGCGCTGCTTGCGCGAAAAGGGAGTTCCAGGTCAGTCATGGCGCACATTCTACAGACCCTGGAGCTGCGCCTTCGCCCTTGCCACGCTGGCGTATTCTTCCTTGGTGAGCGAAAAGCGCTCCAACGCCTGCAGCGCGCTGCCGCGGATGTCCTTGCTCTCCTGGGGATTGCTCATCAGCGCCAGCAAGGCAGCCTTGATCGGATCGGTGCGCACGCCGTTTTGGGCGATGGCGAATATGGCAGCCTGGCGCGCCTCGCTCGAGCGGTCGGCGAGCGCCTGCGCCAGCACATCGGCGCCCTCGCCTTTCTTGTCCCACTGGCCTAGTTGCATGATGCTGTGGCGGCGCACCGTGGCGTCGGCGTGCTGCGTGAGCGTCTTCAATTGCGCGACGATCTGGCTGGCTTCCTCCGGCTCCGTAGCGCCCGCTTTTAACGCTTGCAAAGCCTGCACCAGCACCTCGGGCGACTGCTCGGTTGCGAGGGCTTGTTTGATCAGGCCGCGCGCTTCGGCCGAATCTGGCGCAAGGCTCTCGACGAGCTCGAATCCGTAGCGGCGTTCAGTCACATTGCTGCTGCTCGCCAGGCGCAAAGCGAAGGCCACGACCTCAGGCGTTTGCACGGTCGACAGGATTGACTTGAGCAGCTCGCGCGCCTGCGGCGAGCGATCCGTTTCATACCGCTGCACCAATTTTCGCAGCGCCACCGGATTGGTCTGGGCCATCCGGCGCAAGCGGTCTTCGGCATCGTAGCCGGGCTCCTGGCGGTCCGGTGGCAGCAGCGCCTTGGCCCACAGCTCGTCGACACTGGCCGTGTCGGGCAAGCCTGCGGTCTGCGCCTTGGCGCCCGGCCCGGCACTGCCACCAATGTCGGGAAAAGGATTGGGCGCAGCATAGCCACCAGTGGGCGAAACCTGCGCAATCGGGGCATTTACTGCGGCATCGTCCGCAGGCGCGCGGACCAGCCACGCAGCACCGAATCCGAGCGCAAAACTTACTGCCACCGTGGCCCACCACGTCGGTAATCCTGATTTATCCACAGCTATCCCACCCTGAAAGAAATGCAAGCATACGGCGGGACGAGTTTCCCCGTCCAGCCATACTTGCGCTTTAATTCATGATCAGGTCCGCCTGCCTGCTGGTGGTGTAAGTCACGAGCCCGAAATGGCCGAGCGAATAATCGTAGCTGGCATTCTGTGCGTCGATATTGCTGGTATGCGAACCATACACATAGCAGCTGCCGATGCAGACGATTTCGTCAATCCAGCTTTTAATCGAATACATCTTGGCGCCGTAGCGTTTATTGCGCACCGAGTTGATCAAGGGGCTGCCGATCGACAGGCCATTGGCGCCGCAGGTGGCATTGGCCACGTTGAATGGATAAACCCCGCAGGAATTGAGTCCATGCTGGGCTCCGGCGATACCGATAAACGAATTGACGCGGTCGGCGTAACCCAGTTCATTCAAGGCTTTCATTGCCAGCGTCACCCCCATCGAATGCGAGACGACATCAATTTTGCCGGTGCACGAACTATCGGCCGCAGCTTGAATGGAGCTTTTGACGACACCGGTATTCACGCTGCCGTGGTCGTTGCTGCCGGCGCTGGTTTTCGAACCCCAGTTGGGCAAGTACAGTTGCGACGCCAGATAGCCGCGCCCTTTGAGCGTAGTGACGGTTGAATTCCAGTGCGATGGCGAGCCGGTATTACCGTGGACTAGCACCACATTATCCAGGCAGGCAGCCTGGGCGCCGCCGGCGGCAAATACAAGGGATGCGGCCGCAAGCCAGCCGCTTGCAGAACGAAGCGTTTGAAACATGGTATCTCCTCCGTGTTTTTCATTATTTGAACGCCGCTCTTATTGGCGGCGTCCGATTTATTCCGGGGAGTGTGCTTCGTTTTACTATTGACCTACCTGAACGCTGGCCGACCCCATCGGATCATCCGACTCTAGAGGGAAGCGCCCTAGCGCACCACTCCCTGTTCGGGGAGTCGGCACGGCGCTCACGAACGGACGGCCGCCAGATCGCGCCCTTTTGCCACGGCCTGCGCGCGGCTGCGTACTTCCAGTTTCTGGAATATCTGGTCGATATGGTATTTCACGTTCAGCTCGGACAAATCGAGTATCCGGGCGATTTCCCAGTTGGTTTTACCTTCATGCAGCCAGTGGAGAATCTCGCGCTGGCGTTCGCTCAACGCCTTTTTTGCCTTGCCCAGATTGCCCTGGTATTCCTCGACCATGCTGAGCACCCGCGCCAGGGCAAAATGCAAATGCGGTGTCAGCAGTTTCATGAGAAATGCGTGCTCCGGACCGATATTGCCGGGAATGCGGGAGAAAATAAAAAAGCTGGAAAACACGCCGCCCACATCGAGCACCCCATGCGCGATGGTGTTGCGCAGATCATGCTTATTAAATGAGCTGACCCATTCCTCCGGCAGCTCATGATCGTCGCGGCCGGCCTGGAACCATTGCGGTTCCTGGGTTTCGCGCCAGCGTTTCATGAGCGGGCTGTCGATCCGCCCGTCCGCATCGCGCATAGGCTCGAAATACGCCATCGGATAATCGCAGTTGATTATCTTGCGCAGATTATTACCCTGCTTGCTGATGCCGCCTATCCCGCACAACATCATTTCGTGGGGCAGGACCTCGCGCAATGAGCCTTTGACGACGCGCGTGAATTCATCGACCGTTTGCACGCTCATGCACTCGACCATGACGGTCATGATGCGCTTGTCGATTTCGGATTGCTGGCCGCTGTTCATGGGACGTGCAGTGTATTGACGGCGAATCAATTGCCGGACTCAGCAATGATATGCAAATTCCGCGAACAGCAGTGAAACAATCCTCCCGAAAATTCGGCTTTATACGATTTGCCATCCTGAATGCGACACCGGCATGCGGTTCACCACTTTGCCGCTGGCTGCATACAGGGCGTTGGCCACGGCGGGCAGAATCGAGGGCGGACCCTCTTCACCCACCCCGAACGGCGCGCGACCGGTCGACAGGACCAGCACGTCGACGATCGGTGCGTGCGCCATCAACGCCACTTGGTAGCTATCGAAATTGCCCTGCTCGATCCGGCCGTTTGTAAGCGTAATTTCGCTAAACAGCGCGCCGGACAGGCCGAACAGGGTCCCGCCCATCATCTGCGCTTCCACCGCACGCTGATCGAACACCAGGCCGGGGTCAATCGCGGCCGTGATACGCACCAGCTTGAACTTGCCCGGCTCGGTCACGGCGATTTCGACCACGTGGCCGCTATACGTGCTGTTGCTGCCACAAACGGCGATCCCACGAAAGTGCCCCGCCGGCAGCGGCTCGCTCCAGCGGGCGCGCTCGGCCAGCGCATCGATGAACGCCAGCCCGCGCTCTTTCCCGGCAAGCAGGCGCCGCCGATAGGCCAGCGGATCCTGGCCGGCGGTGCGTGCAGCCTGATCGATAGTATGCTCCACAAAATAGCAATTCTGCGAATATCCCACCGAGCGCCAGTACGTGCATGGCACGCCCTTGTCAACCCGCGACCAGCGGGTATCGCTGACGCGAAAATCGTAGAGCAGGGGCGAGCACCAGCCCATGGTGTAGGTCCAGTCGAAATTGTCACGCATCGGACCATTGGTGACGCCCGTATGCTCGAGCAGAGAAGGGCCGGCCATATCACCGCGAATGGCGCTCGGTTCATGTTTGGCGTTGAGCGCGAGCTGCACTCTGGTGATCGTCATTGGCCGGTAGTAGCCGGACTGCATATCGGTTTCGCGCGACCAGATAGTTTTGACCGGCTGGCCGACCGCCTTGGCGATAAGCGCCGCCTCGACCGCAAAGTCATGCTCAAGACGTCGGCCGAATCCGCCGCCCACGTCCTGGGTGTGCACCGTTACCTGCTCCGGGGTCAAGCCGAGCGCCTTGGCAACCCCGCGCTGGGTATCCGTTTGACTCTGGGTGGAAAGCCAGATCTCGGCCCCGTCGGCCCTCACCGCGACTGTGGCGTTGAGCGGCTCGAGCGGCGCGTGCGCCAGGAACGGCACCTCATAGGTGGTGTCAATCACTGTCACGGCGCTGGCGATGGCGCTGGCAGTGGCCGCCGCATCCTGTGGCACGCCCGACAGTTTAGCTTGGGGGAAGACTACCCCTGTCCCATGCGCCGTCGCCTGCAGCATCTCCTTGCGCATGCTAGCGGTGCTGGCGCCCGCATTCGGGCCGTCGCGCCAGCTGGGCTTGAGCAGGCGAACCGCCTTCTGGGCCTGCCAGTATCCCTTCGCGACCACTGCCACGGCATTATGCAATTGAACTACCTGCTTTACGCCGCGTACTGCCAGCGCTGGCTTGGTGTCGACGCTGGCGAGCGTGCCGCCAAAGGTCGGCGCATGCACCACCGCAGCCACCAGCAAGCCTGGACGTTTCACGTCGATGCCGAAAACGGCGCTGCCGTTGACCCGCGCGGGAATGTCGCGGCGCGCCGCCGGCTTGCCCAATGTGGTCCAGGTGGCACTTGGCTTGAACACCAGCTTGGTGGGCGGCGTCAGTAGGGAGGCGGCCTCTCTCAATTCCACATACGACAGCTTGCGCGCCGTCGCGCTGTGCAGCACGTGGCCGTCGGCTGTGCTGCAACTGGCCGGTTCGACACTCCATCTGGCTGCGGCGGCACGCACCAGCATCTCGCGTGCTGCCGCGCTGGCGGGTCGCACGGTGCGCATCCCGGTGCCGACGCCGGCGCTGCCAAAAGTCGTAATGCCAGGCGGCCATTCCAGGTGATAACGCTTGGCCACCTGTGCATGTTCGATGCGCACGCGCTCGAGCGGGATATCAAGTTCTTCGGCCACCATCTGGGCCAGCACGGTATGGGTGCCCTGCCCCAGATTGGTCACAACGGTGTAGGCGGTCACCATCCCGTCCGGCCCCATGCGCAACATGAAGTCGAACGGCGACGTGGAAGGCGCCGGTGGCGCTGATCTCTGGGCCTGCAGCGGCAAGGCTGTAGCGCTCAGGGTCCACACGCCAGCGGCGAGGGAAGACTTGAGAAAACTGCGACGCGCTGCGTCAGGTTTGATGGCGGCGCTCATTTGGCGCCTGGTGTTTTGGCCGCAGTGTGAATTGCGGCGCGCACGCGGGGATAGGTCCCGCAGCGGCAAATATTGGTCATCGCCGCATCGATCTGGGCGTCCGTCGGGCGCGGCGTTTCCTTGAGCAGTGCAGCAGCGGCCATCAACATGCCGGACTGGCAGTAACCGCACTGGGGTACCTGGTGTTCGATCCACGCCTGCTGCAGCACGTGGCTGCTGTCGGCCGACAGGCCTTCGATGGTGGTGATCTGTTTGCCTTTGAGCGCCTCGAGCGGCATCACGCAACTGCGCACCGCCTGGCCATTCACATGCACCGTGCATGCACCGCACAGAGCGGCCCCGCAGCCGTACTTGGTGCCGGTCATGCCGAGCTCGTCACGCAAGATCCACAGCAGTGGCGTATCTGCGTCGGCATCGACCTTTTCGGCGCGCCCGTTCACCTTCAGGACAAACTTCATGAAATTCCCACTTAGAAAATTGATGTTCAGATTCTAAGTGGAAATGCAGACCCGAAGCCCGTTCTTTTTGATATGTATGCCGGTCTAGGGCGCGGCCTGGGCTAGCGGACGGCGCAGGCAGATTTCGTCCAGGCCGTCCGCGTGCTGGCGCGCGTCTTCCTGGGCGCCGGGGGCGTGGACATCGATTTTTTTCACCAGGCAGGCAGTGTGCTTGCCGATTTTTGCGACCGCCAGCACTGGCTGAAGCGCCCCGCGCTTGTTGTCCGCCGCATTGACGCTCTTGACAGGAACGATCAGACCGATCGGAACCGTCTTGCCGTCAGTGCTGACGACGCGCCACTCAGCCCGCCCACCTACACTAACCACGTCCCAATAATTAAGAGGAAAGATGCGACGGTCCGGCGCGATGATATTGACGCTGCTGCGGCCATGTTGTTGCACGACCTGCAGGCGAAAGCCCGCAACCGTGGGACACGCAAGAGGCGCTGCAGGGAGACGCACTTTGGCGCCTTTTTTGGCGGGTTTTTTGGCGACCGGCCGACTGGGCTTGCAGGCGACGTCGGTATAGACGCTCGAGACGGTGGCGCCGGCCGGGTTGAAGGCGTGAATGAGTACAAGTGAAATGCCTGCAAGGCCAAGGCGATGAAAAGTCATTACTGCTCCAGGCTAACGTTATTAGGAATAATAACGATGAGCCCGGAACTCAAGATTGATCGCGCACAGTTGCCGGCCCCACTGCGCTCGGACGCGGTGGAGCGAGCTAAGACAACTTACAGCTGTTGCGTTTCAAAGGTATTGCACTGCTGGACAGACCCCGATTCGATGCCGCGCTTGAACCAGCGCATGCGCTGTTCCGAACTGCCGTGGGTGAACGAATCGGGCACCACGCGACCGCCCGACTTGCCCTGCAGCGCGTCGTCGCCAATGGCGGAAGCTGCCTTTAAGGCCGCCTCCAGGTCGCCCTGCTCGAGGATGCCGCGCGCTTTGTTGCTGTGGTTGGCCCACAAGCCGGCATAACAATCGGCCTGCAATTCAAGGCGCACCGACATTTCATTGGCCTCCCGTTTCGAGCCGCGCTGGCGTGCATTGTTCACCTTTTCAGTGAACCCAAGCTGATGCTGCACGTGGTGCCCAACTTCGTGAGCTATCACGTAGGCCTGGGCAAACTCCCCCTCCACCTGGAAGCGCTCGCGCATGAGGCGATAGAAACTCAGATCGATGTAGACATTGCGGTCGGCGGGACAGTAAAACGGTCCGCTTGCCGCCTCGCCAGTGCCGCATTGGGTACTGGTGGCGCCTTCGAACAGCACCAGCGTGGGCTTGACGTACGTGCCGCCGGCTTGCTCGAACTGCTTGGTCCAGACGTCTTCAGTGTCGGCCAGTACCGTGCGCATGAAACGCGTTTCGCGATCGGCCGCCGGCGCCGCCTGGCCGCCCTGAGCCGGTGACTGCTGGGTTGTCACAGGTCCGCCACCGCCGCCGCCCATCATGTCGAGCATAGTCATCGGGTTGATACCGAACAGCCATGAACCAAGCAGGGCAATCACGATACCGCCGATGCCGATCGACTTGCCGCCAAAGCCAAAACCTCCGCCACCGCCGCCGCCACCGCCGCGGCGGTCCTCAACATTGTCGCTTTCGCGATTGCCTTCCCATTTCATGTTTTTGCTCCCGGCATAAGTTTTGTCAAATTCATAAATAGTTTATGCGGAAACTAGAAAGCGGGGCGCTAGATTAGTGCCAGTCGCAAACGCGGCCATTTCTCCAGCCAGCGCTTGCCCTGCCAGCGCGCATCGAAGATGACGCGCTTGGAGCCAGTGAACTGCGCAGTAGGCCGGACCAGGCCGGCGAACAGATCGTCAAGGCCATAGGGGGCAGCAATCTCGATACCACCGTCGTCG
Source organism: Pseudomonadota bacterium (assembly GCA_040385745.1). Lineage (GTDB taxonomy): Bacteria > Pseudomonadota > Gammaproteobacteria > Burkholderiales > Burkholderiaceae_D > Telluria_A. The sequence goes on along the minus strand of JAZKGU010000048.1, from coordinate 11,419 downwards.
CCAAGCCGCACCGCAACGGCAGTGGCGGTCTCGGGCCAGAAGCGCATGGCATCGAGCACCGAGCCATACTGCGCATCGCCATTGAACAGGTGCATGCGCGCCTGGTTTTTGACTGACCACTCGACGCTGGCATCGGCGGCGCGCAGGCGGACCTCGAGGGCAGCGTCGACCGCGGTGGCACAGTGCAGGGGGTCGTACCAGATGACGTCCACATCGCCGCCGGGCAAGCAGGCGGGGCGCCGGTGCAGATGATCCCACACGGCATTGCGTACGAAACCGGCGCCGATCCAGCAATCGGGCAGCGCCAGGGCGCGCACCTGTTCGAGCATGCGCATGCGGGTGGGATCGAACTGGATCAATTGCTGGAGCGTACTTGCTGTCATCATGGCATTATCTTGCAATTCACACGAGTGGCGGTCCTTTCACGATGCTAGAAGTCCTGACCCGCGTTTTTCTGATGCCGCCGACCAGCATGATCGTCCTGATTCTGGCCGGCCTGGCCCTGCGGCGGCGCTGGCCGCGGGCCGGCCTGGCCCTGAGCGTTGGGGCTGCCCTGTTATTGGTGGTGCTATCGACCACGGCCGGCGCCCTGCTCCTGATCCGTCCGCTCGAAGGCTACAATCCGCCGCTGGTGCCCGGCCAGACGGGCGGCGCCCAGGCCATTGTAGTATTGGCGGCGGGCAGCATCGAACACGCGCCCGAGTATGGCGGCGCCGACATGCCGGACCAGGTTGCAATGACCCGGGTTCTATATGCTGCCCACTTGCAGCGCCGCACCGGTCTGCCGCTACTGGTCAGCGGCGGCCAGGGCGACAGTGCACGCAAGGTCGAACCAAAGGCGCGCGTCATGGCGCGCGTGCTGCGCGACGAGTTCAACATCCCGGTGCAATGGATCGAGGAGCGCTCCGACACCACCGCCACCAATGCCTCGCTCAGCGCGCCCATCCTGAAAGCCGCCGGTATCAAGCGGGTTTTGCTGGTGACCCATGCCATGCACATGGAGCGTGCCCGCCGCTCCTTCGAACACCATGGCATTGAAGTCGTGGCGGCGCCCACTATGTTCTACTCGCGCACCGGCTGGTCGCCCTGGTGGCTGATGCCCACCGCAAGCGGACTGTACCGTTCTTACTACGCCAGCCATGAATGGGTAGGCTTGTTGTGGTACAAACTGCACGCTTTGCCCGCCTGACCGAGACCCTCGTTTATACTGTGCCCTGAAGAAATTTTCCAAAATTATCAAGGTCACATGAAAACTCTGTTTACACCTTTCGCGCTGTCGGGCCTTGCCCTGATGCTGACCGCCTGCGGCGGCGACACCACCATCGGCGCCGCCCCTGCGCCCATCGTCGCAGCAACTGTCACCAGCAAGCAGTCTGCGGCGCAGCAGCTGAGCGCCAGCGACTACCACGATGTGGTGCAGAAGATTTATGTCGGTTACTTCGGCCGCCCGGCCGACCCGGGAGGCCTTGCATTTTTCGCCAACCGCCTGCTGGCGCTGGGCGCGCCCACCACTGTGCAGGGCATCAGCGAAGCCTACCGCGCCGGCAATGCCGACATTCGCCAGGTAGTCGATGTGTTCGGCACCAGCCAGGAGTCGGCCGATCTCTACCCCGGCACCAATAGCGTATTCATGGATGCTGTCTACCGCAACCTGTTCAGTCGCCAGGCCGATGTGGATGGCAAGGCATTCTGGGTCAGCGCCATCGACGCAGGCCTGGTCACCCGCGGCGATGCGGCCGTGAGCGTGATGGCTGGCGCCCAGGGCGCGGACATCACCGTGGTCAACAAAAAGGCGAGCGTTGCCGCCTTTTTCACGGCGTCCCTGTCCAGCTCCGTGAAAAACGCCGCCTACGCGGGCGTGGCCGCCAATACGGCGGCGCGCGAGATGCTCAGCACCGTGACCCTGGCGACCGATACCACGGCATTCCAGACCACCGTATCGAGCACGCTGAACAACCTGGTCGCGGCATTGCCGCCGGCCGGCCTGTATTTCGGCAAGCTCGGCAGCAGCGGCCTGTATTACCAGGCGATGGTGCTGGAAAATGGTCAATACTTCGGCATGAACAGCCAGGGCACCGTGGGCCATTTCCTCCCGGTCGGACTGCTTCAGGGAACTCTGGGCGTGAGCAACGGCCAGTTTTCATCGTCCGATATCCGCTTCCTCAATCCACAGCCGGCCGACGTGTATGCCTACAGCGGCAATTTGGTGCCGCAAACCAGCATGAACGGCACGCTGAGCATCAACGGCGGTTCCATTCCCCTTGCCAACGCTACGCCATTGGCGGCCTACGATTTCAACGTGCCAGCGAAAGCTGCGGACATTGAAGGCGCCTGGACCATGCGTGACGTGGAAAGCGCTCTGATCACTGTCAACGTCACCGGAACCGCCATCACTGGCTCGGCCAGCAACTGCAACTTTAGCGGGACGCTCACGCCGCGTGCCAGCGGCAAGAATGTATTCGACGCAGTGATCACCTACGGCCCGCTGAAGGCGGGGCAGTGCCGCTTGGCGAACCAGAGCGTCAGCGGCATTGCGTATGCTTATAGCAGCAGCGAATTTGCCACCCGCCAGTTTTTTGTCGCGCTCACCAACACTGCGCGCAGCACCGGCAACGTGCTGCGCGGCGCGCAGGCACAGGCAAGCGCGATTGCCCCGGCATTTTCCATGACCGATACTCTTATCGGCAGCGGCGCCGTAGTGACCGCCGGCAGGCCCGTGATCGTGCAGTACACCGGCTGGCTGTACAACGCGGCGCTGCCCAATCAGCGCGGCGCCAAGTTCGACAGTTCATTCGATGCTGGCATGCCGTTCGAGTTCATCTTGGGCGCGGGGCAGGTTATCCAGGGTTGGGACCAGGGCGTGGCGGGCATGCGCGTGGGCGGCAAGCGCACGCTGGTGATTCCAGCCAGTCTTGGCTACGGCGCGATCGGCGCGGGCCCCTTCATCGTCTCCAATGCAAGCCTGGTGTTCGACGTGGAAGTGGTGGGCGTCCGGTAAGTGAAACCGTGCGCCGCGCAAGGCGGCGTGCTGCAATGGCGCATCACACTAGCAGTGATGCGCGCATTAATTTGAATTGGGCAGCGCCTTCGTCGAGGATGCCTTGAAGCGTGGCCTCGTCGATCACGAAGTCGAGCACCGAGTCGCAATGGGCGGGCAGCGGCGCCGGCGGGATGCCCAGCGGTGATGCTACCGGGGCGTACTGATCGGCCAGCATCAGCGTATCGAGCAGCGTGCTCGGGGGCATGCTCAAAAAACCGTCCCGCAGGCCCAGGATGGCCGAGCAAACCTGCTCCGGCACGGCCAGCTTTCTGAGCACTTCGCGGCTCACCGATTCTTCGCACAAGTCAGTCCACTGCGCTGGATCGTCGTCGAGCAGACCGGGAAAGTCCTCAGCGCGCGACAGCAGATAGAAGCCGCCGGCCTCGTGCACGATGGCGGCAAACAGCGCGGTATCGGGGTTGACGCAAGTGACGTGACGCGCCATGACATGGGCCAGCGCGGCCACGTGCGCAGTATGCTCCCACAGCTGTTCCGCCCTGGCGCGTAGCGCCGGGTCGACAATGCTGCAGCCAAACTGGCGCACCACCAGCGTGGCGAGCAGGCTTTGCACGCTGCGGTAGCCAACCCGCTTGACGGCCGCTGAGACACTGGAGATGGCGGCGTCGCCATCGCAATTGAAGGCGGGGGAATTAGCCAGCGCAACTGTGCGCGCGGCAAGTTGCGGTTCGCCGAGCACTAGCTTGATCACGTCGTCAATCGGGCATTTCGGATTGTCGAGAACGCGCTGCAAGCGCACGGCGGCCTTCACGCTGGCAGGGAGTGTCATGTCTCCGCGCGTGGCTTGGGTAGCAATGGATCCAAAGGCGTCGCGTCTGTTCACGGGAAAATTATACCGTGCCCCAGCGCGCGCTCTTATTGCTGCGCAAGGCCCGGTGCAAGAGCGCGCGCAATAAAAAGCGCCACGACCGGGAAATCCGGACGTGGCGCTCTGTAGTACTTTCAGATCAGAACGATTATTTCACTTTGATTGCGCTCTTGACCTGGGTAACACCTTCCACGCTCTTGGCGAGACGAACCGCTTTGTCGGCATCGGCCTTGGAATCGACGAAGCCGCTCAGCATGACGACGCCTTTTTCAGTTTCGACGTGGATGGCCATTGCGCTCAGCTCTGGCTCCTTGAACAGGTCGGCCTTGACCTTGGTGGTGATGATGGAATCGGCCACTACCTTGCCGGTCTTGCTGGCGGCTACTTCGGCGCTGCGCTCGGTGCGGGCGGCGGCCTTGTCGGTGGCACGGTCGGTGCGAGCGGCAGCATTGTCAGTTGCGCGATCGGTGCGGGCAGCAATGTTGTCGACGGCGCGCTCGGTCTTGTCAGCAACGTTGCGTGCTACTTCCTTGGTTTTTTGCACGACGGTTTCAGCGGCGTTCTCGGTTTTCTGAGCGACAGTGCTGGCGGCGTTGCGGGTCTTGTCGGCAGCGCGTTCGGTAGCGTTTTCGGTGCGGTTGGCAACCGTCGCTGCAGCATTGCGGGTGTTGTCGGATGCGCGTTCGGCCGCGTTCTCGGTGCGGTTGGCTGCAGTGGCGGCTGCCGTCGCGGCGGTGGTCCGGCCTTTGTTGTCGATCAGGCAGCCGGTATCGGTGCGCCCGGCGATCTGCGCGCACTTGTCGACGGCAGCGGCCTTGGTTGGATCGGTAGTGCGCGTGTTGGCGATGGCGCCCTTGTTGTCCACGCCTACAGCGGCGGCGGTGGTGCCGGTTGCGGCCGTGTCGCTCATGCGGTCAGCCTTGGCATCGGCCAGCGAGGCGGTGCGTGCCGAGGTGGCGGTGGCGGTGCAGGTGTCCTTGTCGGCGCCGGTCATGACGGTGCACTTGGCCTTGGCCAACGCGTATTCGGCATTGGCAAGCGCGGTGCGTGCAGCCGTGCGCAGCTTGAGGGTATTGTTGTACTGCATGGTTGCATCGACATCGGCGCGCGCGCGAGCAACTTTGGCGGTTTCCACGCAGACGGAGCGCTCATTGCCTTTGAGGTCGGTACATTGAGCGTTGGCTGCCTTGTAGTCAGCTGCAGCCTTTTGCGTCATGGTGCGATAGGTCGCGGTATCAGGCTTGCCCTCGGAATGGTTGTGGGCATATGCCGAAGCAAAGGCTGCGCTCAGTGCGGTAGCCAGCAGGGTAGCGACGAATGGTTTCATGGTGTGGTCCCTCTAAGTATGGTTGTTGGTACATGATTTAACTTCTAAACAACGAAGCCAATCTGTGCGAGAACGTACATACCACGGGAGAATTATTGATATCTCGACAGCTGCTGTTCAGCGATCAAGGAAAGCTTTCTGTCATCGTCAAACTGACTGTTTCGCAGTGGAAATCAAACGACCGGAAAACGGTATATGCGTCGCTGGCGTGGGACCAGTGGCTCACACCAACCAGTGTCGCAACGGCGTGATCCATTCCAACTCCGGGAGCAGTTTTTCACTACGGCTAGAGCTCATCAGACGGCGCTCACCCTGCCCCATTTGCATGGCGCTAAGCTGGTGCGCCGGGGCATTGCCGCTGTTCACCATCACCTTGGTACAGGGGCCATTGCTGCCGCGAATGCTGACGGGCGACCGCTCCGATTGCTCGGCGGCGTAAGCGGGTGCCAAGGCGCCTGCCAGAAACAGAGTGGCGAGATACTTATTCATCGCTCAGCAAGCCACGGCTCCACAGGCGCCCGACATCATCGAAGGGCGTGGCGGCTGTATCGATAGCGGCGCTGTCCTTGGCCAGCTCGACCCACACGCGGGTGTCGTGTCCGCCACCCGTAACCGGCTGGTCTGCGCGCACTGACGCCAGCCAGGCATGCACCCGCGCGTAGCTCTCAGGGTGGCGGCGTTTGGTCCAGGCCAGGGCGACCAGGTCGGAAAATCCTTCCTCGCGGCGCCGCTCCCGCATCTGTTTCATTTCGGCCAGCAAGGCTGGATCGGCAATCTCGGCGCCGTCTTCAAAAAAGCCGGAGGGTAGCGCATTCCACTGTCCGCGCGCCTTGCGCCAGCAGTGCGCGACTTCGTGCGCAGCCATTGCCTCGATCAGGATCGCCTGCTGCGATTCCGGCACGCCGTCGAGAACTTTCTCCGCGTTGGGATTGCCGCGCATCGACACCACCAGCTTGCAGCGCCCATCCAGAAATCCCATGGCCAGCGCCACGTCGTCAGGGCGCGCGACCGGCTGCACGGTAATGTCGATGGGGAGATTGATTTGCCTGGCATAAGCGAGCACGGGACCGGCGGCGGTGAGCCAGCGTTTTTCCAGTTCCGTGAGAGTAGCGGCGCTTGCAATTGCGGGGGCGAGGGTAAGTGCGAGGGTCAGAATATGCTTCAACATGTTACGGTTCCTTCGTGCGATCCAGAACCAGTCTATCGGCATTTCCTCAGTTCAAATTACCCTCAAAGCAAATAATCTTTCCTTGTGGAAAAGCAGCCACAGGAGTGTTGTAGAAAGGATGCAGCCTCGCCCGATTGCGATTTCGATGTAGCAATCTTGATGGCTTGGCACCGTCAACGGCGCCGCGCCTTGAGCACGGCGCCGCCTGCTTGTCACTTAGTCAAAGTACGCGCGGTCACGAACGACGGACGAATATCATTGGGCACCGACTTCATCTTGTCGAGCGCCTTTTGCACGTCGGGACGAATGACGACGTAGCGCGCCATCATGTCCTTGGCGCGCGCATAGTCGCCCGTCGCTTCAATGGTCAGGAACTCCCGGTTCAGATCAATCACCGCTTTCTTGATTTTCTTGAAGTCGGTCGAGAAAGTGCCGTCACCGTGTGAAATGAAGCCGCCCTGATCTAGCAGGTAGTTCAGCTGGATCGCCATGCCGCGGGCGTGCGAATCGGTCAGACCGAAATGCAGGGTGCGAAACGCCGACGCCAGGAAAGTGTTGTAGAGCTTGCGCTCTGCTGCTTCGCCCTGCCCCAGGGTGTCCTTGAGCTGGCCCTTGTCCATCATGTACGACAAAGCCCACAATCCAGCCATGTCGGCCTTGGCTTCCTCGATGGTCGAGTAGGCTTCCTTGAGATCCTGCCGTGGGGTCGATGCCTTGCCGCCCACATTGGTCATGTGGGGTCCGAGGCCATGGGTAATTTCATGCGCCAGGATGTGGGTGAAGAAGGAATCGAAATCGAGGTCTTGCTGGGCTTCGGGACGCAGCACCAGCTTGGCGATCGGCGTCAGGGTCGAGCGGAACTTGGCTTCCTGAATATTTTTGAGCATCACGCGCTTGGATCCGCGCTGGCTGATGATGCGTTCGTCGTTGGGGAGATTGTACGCCGCGGTCTGCACGCCCATATTGCCGTCGCCCGCGCCGTACACCTGGTTGACCACCACCATCGGCGCTAGCGCGCCCACTTTGGGATTACGATACTTCTTATCCATCGGCAGGTTGTCTTCCAGTTCCTGCATGTGCTTGCCAAAGAAATCGAGCTTGCGCGTTTCCTTCTCGTCGCGGATGTTCACGTAGGCTTCGAACGCGGCCTTGTAGCCGAACAGCTCGTCGTTATAGGTTTCGTAAGGGCCGATGGTCACGTCCACTGGCGAGTCCAGATCCATCCACGCAAAGTCCGAGGCCAGATAGTCGTTGGACAGGAAGGCGTCGGCGCGCAAATTGAGGAACTTTTTCAGCGACGCGTTGTCGGTGGCGGTCGCCGCCTCGCGCAACAGCTTGGCCAGCTGCTTGAGTTCGACCTTGTACTCGTCCGAATACTTGACGGTCTTGTACTTGCCGTTTTTGCCGCCACGAATTGTGGTGAAGAACCATTGCGCCTGCTCCTTGTCCTTGGCGGACAATCCGGCCATCCACGACTCCACGCTTTCCTTGGTAGCACCGGCCGGATAGAAATTGGCGCCTGCCGGTTTCTTGGCCGGGATCTTGATGCCGGCATAATCAGCCGGCATAAAGGCAAGGTTGCCGTCCAGGATGGACCAGGGGCCCTTGTTGAGCCAGAAATAATCGAGGCGGGCCTTGCCCAGCGGCGAGCGGTCGCGGCGCAGCGCGGCCATCAGTTTTTCATTGTCGGCCCAGCGCTGACGCAATTGCAGCGTATCGATGACTTGCGCCGCCTCGATCAGCTTGGCAATTGCCTTGCGGTCGCCAGCTGACAGGCCCGACACATCGGCGGTCAGGTCAACCGGGGCGTAGCGCTTGGCCATGGCGCCCAGTTCGGCGGTGGTGGCAACGCGCGGCGCGGTCATGGCCGCGACGGGTTCGGCGGCCGCAGCGGCGCCAGCGCCCAGCAGCAGGAATGAAGCCAGGAGCGAGGGGGCGAAATACGTCTTCATGTTTCCTTGTGGATGAGGATTATGGTGGCAACATTGTAATCTGCCCAAGCTGGCAAATGACCGCCGAAGGGGACATATTTATGCGTGGTCCGCCCGGCGTGGCCATGAAATTTATAAGAAGCGCACGCTAGCGCACAGAACGTTCGCTCATCTTCTGGCACACTGGGCTCACTTTCCGATTGCGTAAAAAAGGCCCGAAACCGAACCGCCATGTCACTTGCCCTGCTCTCTAGCCTTGCACTGCTGCTGTTGATCGCGACCTTGCTGCCGCTGTCGCACCGCACCCGCTGGTGGATCCGGGACCTGGATTTTCCACGCCTTCAGATCGCCATCTTCGCCATCGGCCTGCTAGCCGCCCAACTGCTGCTGCTCGATCTGAGCGAAATCTCGTCGCAGGCCCTGGTCGTGCTCACCTTCGCCTGCCTGCTGTACCAAGCCTGGTGGATTGCCCCCTACACGCGCCCCTTTCCCAATGAAGTGAAAACCTCGTCCGGTCAAACAGGGCCGTCCGAACGCATCCGCATCATGACGGCCAACGTCCTGACCACCAACCGCAATTCCCAGGCGCTGATCGACCTGATCCGGCAATACGAACCCGATGTTTTCGTCACCCTTGAAACCGACGCCTGGTGGCAGGCGCGCCTTAATACACTCGAGGTCGACTATCCCTATTCCATCAAATGCGCGCTTGAAAATACATACGGCATGCACGTGTATTCGCGCCTGCCACTGGAAGACAGCGCAACTCAGTTCTTGGTAGAAAAGGACATACCGTCGATGCATGCGATGGTGGTGATGCAGTGCGGCGTCAAGATTCGTATGCACTTCCTGCACCCGGCGCCGCCCAGCCCCACTGAGCACGACGAATCGACCGAGCGCGACGCTGAATTGCTGGTCGTGGCAAAAAGCGTGGCCGGGCTCGCCACGCCGGTCATCGTGGCGGGCGACCTGAACGATGTGGCGTGGTCCACTACCACGCGCCTGTTCCGCAAGATTAGCGGCCTGCTCGATCCCCGCATCGGGCGCGGCATGTTCAATACCTTCAATGCGGATCACTGGTTCATGCGCTGGCCGCTCGATCATCTGTTCCACAGCAAGCACTTCACACTGTCTTTCATCCGGCGCCTGCCGCACTTTGGCTCCGATCATTTCCCCGTCCTGGTCGAGCTCACTTACGATACCGCCGATGGCATGCAGCAGCAGGGACTCGAAGCCGATTGCGCGGACCGCAAGCTCGCGGAAGAAAAAATTGCGGCCGAGCCGGTGGAGGCCGCAGACGTGCATGAACCTCAAGCGTGAGGCGATTGGCAAGCTTGATGATTTGTCTATACCTGTTGCAAGATAGTGTGCGTGAGCGCACCGAGCCGGTTTAGCCGTTCTGGCAATCTGTACTTTTACAGGAGGCTTTATGAGCAAGTCCGGTCGTTATGAATGGCGTGACCAGCACGCATCGCTCAATGAACGTATGAAAGGCTTTTTGGAAAACCCCAATTCCGAACAGCTTGAAGCGGTCGTTGCAGAAATGCGCGCCTACGCCGACGCTGCCCAAAGCGGCAGTATGGAAATACCTACCCGTTGGACCAGCTACAACTAAATCGAAGAAAAACCAACAGCCACGAAGCTGTTCCTGCGCCGGATTCGGCGCATGCAGGCGAGAGAAGATGAAAAAAAAGGGAGGCGCGAGCTTCCCTTTTGTTTTGTGCGTTGTTAGTGGTCCAGAAAAACCTGTGAGATGGAAATCAGGCGAGGTGCAGGGCCTGAGTCGGAGCTTAGGATGCTTGCAAAAGCAGATCGCCGTCTCCCCCGCGGAGGCGGGGGCCTGTAGCGCGCCAACTCTGTGTTGGCACACTATGGACCCCCGCCTGCGCGGGGAGACGGCTTCTATTTCAGCGCTATTTCAGCGCCATTTCAAGCATTTATTCAGACGAGCAGTGTCTCTTACTTCTTGCGCGGTGGCGGCAAGTCCGTGCACACGCCTTCGTACACTTCCGCTGCCATGCCGATCGATTCGCCCAGGGTTGGGTGCGGATGGATCGTCTTGCCGATATCGACGCCATCGGCTCCCATCTCGATCGCCAGCGCGATTTCACCGATCATGTCGCCCGCGTGGGTGCCCACAATGCCGCCGCCGACAATGCGGTGCGTCTCGGCGTCGAACAGCAGCTTGGTGAAGCCTTCGTCACGGCCGTTGGCCACCGCGCGTCCGCTGGCGGCCCACGGGAAGTGACCTTTCTCCAGCTTGATACCCTGCGCCTTGGCCTCGTCTTCCGTAATGCCAACCCACGCCACTTCCGGATCGGTGTACGCCACCGACGGAATCACCTTGACGTCGAAGAAAGCCTTCTCGCCATGCGCAGCTTCGGCCGCCACATGCGCCTCATGCACCGCCTTGTGCGCCAGCATTGGCTGGCCCACCAGGTCGCCGATGGCGAAGATGTGCGGCACGTTGGTGCGCATCTGGCCGTCAACGGGAATGAAGCCACGCTCGCTCACCGTCACGCCTGCCTTGTCGGCAGTGATCTTCTTGCCGTTCGGGCTGCGCCCAACGGCGACCAGCACCATGTCGTAAATCTGCGGTTCATAGGCTTTGCCACCCGCCTCCGCGGCTTCGAAACTGACCTTGATGCCCTCGGCCAGCGCTTCCACCGCGACCGTCTTGGTCTTGGTCATGATGTTATCGAAGCGCTTCTCATTAAACTTCTGCCACACCTTGACCATATCCCGGTCGGCGCCCTGCATCAGGCCGTCGAGCATTTCAACCACGTCGATGCGCGCGCCCAGCGTGGAGTACACGGTCGCCATTTCAAGACCAATGATGCCACCGCCGATGACCAGCATGCGCTTGGGGATCTGGCGCAGCTCAAGCGCGCCGGTGGAGTCGACAATGCGCGGATCTTCCGGCACGAACGGCAATTTCACTACCGAGGAACCGGCCGCGATGATGGCCTTCTGGAATTGCACTACCTTCTTGCTGCCATCGTCGCCAGTGACTTCGATGTGGTTGGCGCTGACAAACTGGCCCACACCCTGCACTACGTTGACCTTGCGTGCCTTGGCCATGCCGGCCAGGCCGCCGGTCATTTTGGTGATGACCTTGTCCTTGTAG
>JAZKGU010000047.1:0-97643 GCA_040385745.1 Pseudomonadota bacterium | reverse complement strand
CGACGCTGTCGGCCACGCCATAGCGGCACCAGGTCGAGCCGACGCAGGACTTCACGGTGCGCAGCGACTTGCCATAGGCGTGACCGGATTCGAAACCGGCCGCGATCAGCTCTTCCCAGATCACCGGCAGTTGTTCGACCCGGGCGCCGAACAGATCGACCCGCTGGCCACCAGTGATCTTGGTGTACAGGCCATACTTCTTGGCCACCATGCCCACCGCGATCAGGCCGTCGGCCGTCACTTCGCCACCTGGCATGCGCGGCACCACCGAATACGTACCGTCCTTCTGGATATTGCCGAGGAAGTAGTCGTTCGAGTCCTGCAGGCTGGCGTGTTCGGGCTTGAGCACGAAATCGTTCCAGGTCGAGGCGAACACGCTGGCGGCAACCGGTTTGCAGATGTCGCAGCCAAGGCCCGAACCATGCTCGGCCAGCAGGTCGGCAAAGGTCTTGATATGACCGACCTTCACCAGATGGAAAATCTCCTGGCGCGAGTAGGCGAAATGCTCGCACAGGTGGTTGTTGACCGCCATGCCCTGCTTTTTCATCTCGGCCTTCATGACCTGGGTGACCAGGGCCACGCAGCCGCCGCAGCTGGTGCCGGCATTGGTGCAGCTCTTGAGCGCGCCAATGGTAGTGGCGCCTGCGCACACGGCGGCGCACAGGGCGCCCTTGGAAACGTCGTTGCAGGAGCAGATCTGCGCGCTGTCGGGCAAGGCGTCCACGCCCAGGCCGGGCTTGGCCATACCGTCCGACGAAGGCAGAATCAGAAATTCCGGCGACTCGGGCAGCTCGATTTTATTGAGCATCATCTGCAGCAGCGTGCCGTATTCGCTGGCGTCGCCTACCATCACCCCGCCCAGCAGATACTTGCCGCATTCGGACACCACGATCTTTTTGTAGATCTGCTTGCGCTCATCGCTGAACTGGTAGGAGCGCGCACCGGCGCCAGCGCCATGCGGATCGCCGATGCTGGCCACATCCACGCCCATCAGTTTGAGCTTGGTACTCATGTCGGCGCCGGTAAATTGCGCCGCCTGTTCGCCCAGCAGATGGCGCGCCGCCACCCGGGCCATGTCGTAGCCCGGCGCGACCAGGCCGAACACCTGGCCGTTCCACAGCGCGCACTCGCCGATGGCGTAGACATGGGGATCGCTGGTGCGGCAGGTGTTGTCGATCGAGATGCCGCCGCGCGGACCGACGGCCAGGCCGCAGGCTCGCGCCAGTTCGTCGCGCGGACGGATACCGGCCGAAAAAACGATCATGTCGGTGTCGAGGTGGCTGCCGTCGGCAAAGCGCATGCGGTGGGTGCCGGCTTCGCCGTCGACGATATCGAGCGTGTTCTTCTGCGTGTGCACGGTGACGCCCAGGTCCTCGATTCGGGCGCGCAGCACGCGCGCACCACCGTCGTCGACCTGCAGGGCCATCAGGCGCGGGGCAAATTCGACCACGTGGGTGGCCAGCTTCATGTCGCGCAGGGCCTTGGCGCATTCCAGGCCAAGCAAGCCGCCGCCGATCACTACGCCGGTGCGCGAGCGCTGGCCGCATTCGAGCATCGCCTCCAGGTCTTCGATGGTGCGGTACACGAAGCAGTCCTTGCGGTCCTTGCCTTCGAGCGGCGGCACGAAGGGATAGGAGCCGGTGGCAAATACCAGCTTGTCGTAGCCCAGCACCTCGCCGCTGGCGACGGTCACGGTCCTGGCCTCTCGGTCCACTTCGACTGCGCGCGCGTTAAGCTTGAGCAGCATGTTCCCATTCTCGAAGAAGCCGGCGGGCACCAGGGACAGATCATCGGCCGATTTACCGGCGAAAAATTCGGACAGGTGGACCCGGTCGTAGGCGGCGCGCGGTTCTTCGCACAGCACCGTCACTTCCAGTCCGGGTGCGTCGCCGGCGGCGAGCGACTCGAGGAATTTATGGCCGACCATGCCGTGGCCGATGACGATGATTTTCATGCTGCTCTCCTTAAGCGACTGCGTTGGTGGCGCCGGCCGGGGCGTGGCCGCTGTCGGCGGTGAGCCGCACCGCGATCGCGCAGCCAGCCGATACCAGGACCAGCATCGACAGAATCGTCAGCGTCTGGTTGATGTCGCCGGTGCCCTTCATGAGGAATCCGGCAGCCACCGCCCCGACGTTGCCGCCGGCGCCGATGATGCCGGCCACGCCGCCCAGCGCCTTGTTATCGATAAAAGGCACCAGGGCGTAAGTAGCGCCGCAGGCCATGTGGGTGAACAGGCCGAATACCAGCATGGCGATGACTGCAAAGACCACGGTGTCGGCCTTGGCGAACCACAGCAGGCCAATGCCTTCGCCGATCATCATGATGAACAGGACCGTCACGCGGCTGTTGAGCGAGCCGCGCATGGCCATTTTGTCGGACAGGTAGCCGCCCAGCGCACGGGCAAACAGTGCCAGCAGACCGAAGCTGCCCGCTGCCAGGCCGGCCGCCTTGAGCGAGAGACCGAAGTGGTCGACGTAGTACACGGCCGCCACGTTGTGGATGAAGATCTCGATGCCGAAGCAGGCGCCGTAGGTGACGAACAGCAGCCACACGCGGTAGTTGGCGCTGGCCGCCTTGAAACTCGCCCAGCCGCCCTTTTTGCCGCCTTCGATGGCGATGCCTGCCTTGCGCAGCGCATCGTAATTGCCCTGCGGGCAGTCCTGGGTGAACTTCCAGTACAGGCCCGCCATGACGATCATCAGTACGCCCGGCACCAGCAGGGCAACGCGCCAGCCCATGGTCTCGCTCACGCCGAGCATGATGAGCGCGGCCACCAGCAGCGGCATCAGGGCCTGGGCGGCGCCGCCGCCGGCGTTGCCCCAGCCAGCGGCGGCCGCGTTGGCGGTGCCCACCACCTTGGGTCCGAACATGACAGAGGTGTGGTACTGGGTGATGACGAAGCTGGCGCCCACCGCGCCGATACCGAGGCGGAAGAACAGGAAGCTTTCGTAGGTCTGGGCAGCGGCCACGCCGAGCACGGGAATGGCGCCGAGCAGCAGCAGACCGGTATAGGTTTTGCGCGGACCAAAACGGTCGCACATGGGGCCGACAATCAGGCGCACCAGGATCGTGATGGCGACGGCGGCGATGTTGATGTTGGCTACCTGGGCCATCGTCAGGCCGAACTCGCCTTTGATGATCGGCATGAGCGGCGCGCAGGCGAACCAGGCGAAGAAGCACACGAAGAATGCCATCCAGGTCAGGTGGAAGGCGCGCATCTGCGGCGTATTGAATGAAAACAGTGCGATGTTATTTGCTTTGCTGGCCATTATCTATCCCTTAAGAAAACAAAAAGGCGTCCGTCCAAGCCAGTTTCTAGAAACCAGGTTGGGCGGACGCCGTTGTCCATCGATCCGTCGTTGGATCAGCTTGTTGTTCAGGGGATCGCCATTGATCCTGTAACGTCTATTTAGCAAGCGCCGTGCCAGCTGCTTAGTGGGTATTGACGGGGGATTCAGCTTGTCTCGCGCCACATTGCGGTGCAACAATCACCAAAATGAGGCGCGCGCGAGGTGCGCGAGGCCTCAGCTGCTAACCGAGCAGGTCCTCGACGTCGAGGATGCGCTGGGCGATCTCGGCCAGCTTGAGCTTGCGGTTCATGGCCATGCTGCGCAGCTTTTGATAAGCCTGGTCTTCGGTCAGGCGCTGATTGCCCATCAGGATGCCCTTGGCGCGCTCGATGATCTTGCGCTCGTCGAGTTTCTGGCGCGTCTCGTTGAGCTCGGCCAGCAGCTTTTGCTCCTGGCGGAAGCGGGCCATGGCCACATTGAGCACCGGCTTGATGCGCTCGGTCTGCAGCCCGGCGACAATATATGCCGATACCCCCGCAGCCATGGCAGCATCCATGCTCGAGGTCGTCTCGTCCTCGGTAAACATGACGATCGGACGGCGTTCGTCGCGGCTGGTCATGACCACATGCTCGAGCACGTCGCGGGCATCGGACTCGGCGTCGATGATGATCAGGTCGGGCTGCAGCTGGGAGATGCGGTCGGGCAGGTAGAAGTCGGCTGGCAGCGAGGCCACGATATCGTAGCCCGCTTCCAGCAGGCCGATGCGCAGCGCACTGCCACGCCGCACTTGGGCAGCGAGCGCCTCGTCGTGCTCGCCATCCTCGGGAACCACGGTGTTGACGACAACAATGCGCAGCTTGCGATCGGGTAGCGGAGGCGTTCTAGCCATGATTGCAAGTAAAAATAGGATTCATGACACTTACTCAAGCAAATACCGCGCCACCGCCCCGCCCTATTTGCATTCAGACACTGCCATGGTATATATGCAGCACTCTTCCGCCTGCACAGTATAGAAAAGGATTCATCAATGCGTTTTTCCAAGCTGCTTCAACTTGCCCTGGGTACTGCCCTGCTCGCGCCCGTGCTCGGTTTTGCCGAGCCGGCAATTGTGTACATCACGCGTCATGCTGAAAAAGGGACCGAAGGCAAGGATCCCGACCTGACGGTCCAGGGCCAGGCGCGCGCGCGGATGATCGCGGGCGTGCTGCAAAAAGCCGGTGTGCGCCACATCTTCAGCACCAAGACCAACCGTACCCAGCAGACCGCGCAGCCCTTGGCCACGAAAACGGGTGTGGAAGTGCAGCTTTACGAGCCCTCCAAGCACCAGGCGCTGCTCGACAAAGTCAAAACTTTGGCTGGCCCTACCCTCATCGTCGGCCATTCGAACACTGTGCCCGATCTGGTCAAGCTGTTCAGTGGCAAGGAAGTGCCTGCAATGCCGGAAACCGAGTATGACCGCCTGTACCAGCTCATCATCGAAAAAGACGGCAGCGTGACCACTGTTCTGCTCAACTCCAGCAATGGCAACTGAAATGCAGGCCGCGCTGCCGGAAGGCGTTCAGCGGGTTGCAGCCTTGCTGCAGGCGCTGGGGCATGACAAGGAAGTGGTCATGCTTCCGGCATCCGGGCGCACCTCGGCCGAAGCGGCTGCCAGCCTGGGCTGCGACGTGGCCGAGATCGCCAAGTCGATTGTATTTCGGCGCCTGTCCGACGACGCTGCCGTGATGGTGATCGCCAGCGGCGCCGATCGGATCGACGAGGTCAAGGTGGCGCAGCTGGTCGGCGCGATCGGCAAGGCCGATGCGAAGTTCGTCAAGGAAAAGATCGGCTACGCGATCGGCGGGGTCTGCCCCATCGGGCACGTGCAGCAATCGGTGATCCTGATCGACCGCAACGTCGAGCAGTACACCAGCATGTGGGCCGCCGCCGGCCACCCCCACGCTGTGTTCAATCTGACGCCGGCACAGCTGCGCGCCATGACCGGCGCGCCCACGGTCGACGTGGCCTTGGCGCGCTGAGTCGCCCTAGCGACGGCGCTGGCGCATGAATGCTGTCAGCTCCTCGAAGCTGACACTGCCGCGCTTGGCCGTATCGATCTCGTCGAAATGGGTGACTACAAAACCCATATTGGCCACGCGCGCTTCTTCAGAGGTCAAGCCTCCACTGCCGTTGGTATCGGCTTGTTCAAACCGGATTTTAAGCTTTTGAAGGGCATGCACGCGCAGGGCCTCCCCACTCGGGGATGGACTCGGAACCTGCTTGCGCAAGGCCGGTGGCAAGGACGGGCCGGTCTCGACAGAAACCGACTGGGCGGATGCACCGCCAGCGACCAGCAAGGCGCCGGCCAGCCACAATACGGAGTGTAGGTTCTTCATTTCGCCACCGATTCGCTGTTGTAGAGGGTGATCATAT
Source organism: Pseudomonadota bacterium (assembly GCA_040385745.1). Classification (GTDB taxonomy): domain Bacteria; phylum Pseudomonadota; class Gammaproteobacteria; order Burkholderiales; family Burkholderiaceae_D; genus Telluria_A. The sequence goes on along the minus strand of JAZKGU010000047.1, from coordinate 91,941 downwards.
CGTCCCGCTGGGCGCGCCGCGCAATGTCGTCCAGATAGGTCATGTGGCCGCTCTCATAGTTTTTGACCTGCACATTGGGATTATTTCCCAGGCGGGCCAGATCCAGCTCGGTCTGATAGAACGGCGTCGCCAGGTCTTGATAGCCATTCATGGCCACCACTTTCAGGGCCGGATTGAGCGCCATCGCGGCCGCCACGTCGGGAATGGTGTCGGGCGATGCGCGGCCATCATGGCTGAAGTTCCAGACGTTGATGACGTTGTTGCCGGTGATGTACAGCGTGCCTGTGCTGTAGCGCAGCTCGTTGACGATATAGTTACGCAGGGTGATGGTGAATGCCGGACCGGCGACCGTGACTGAAGGATCGTTGTCGACCGTCAGCGGCGAGCCGAGCGGCGCACTCATGCGTCCATCGTAGCGCCCGATCATGGTACCCGGCAACAATTTCTGGCGGTAGGGGCTGGGCTGCATATTGTAATCCTGGCGCCAGGTCAGCATCGACAGACCGGTCAGGGCCGTCAGTGGCGTGAGTACGCTGTCCGGCGGCACCGCCTTGCTGGCCAACACGCTCACGTTGGCCGCGCGATAAGGCCCGGCTGCAAACTCGCGCGCCTGCTTCATGTAGCTGGTGAAATCGGTCGGCGCCGGGTTGCTGAGCTTGTGATAAGCGCTGACTGCGGCGTAGCTCGGTATGTAGCCTTCGCAACTCATGGAACCTGGTTCGTACATGCCGCAGTTGGAGTTGTAGTCCATCGCCGGCGATTGCAAAACGATGCCGGCCAGGCGCATGCCTGCCACTTCGAGCAGGTTGGCCATCACGCCGGTGCGCGGGCCGCCATAGGATTCGCCGAACAGCCATTTGGGCGAGGCCTGGCGCTGGTTGACGGTGACATAGCGCTGCACGAAATCGCGGAACGCTGCAGCATCACTGTCCACGCCCCAGAAAGTCTGGTTGGTATTGGGGGCAATGGCTTGCGAATAGCCGGTACCGACAGCGTCCACAAAGACCAGGTCGGAATGCGCGAGGAGAGTTTCCTGGTTGTCAATGAACTGGGTTGGCGAAGGCATGACGGTCGACGGATAGTTCGTCACGACGCGTTTGGGCCCAAACGATCCCATGTGCAGCCACATGGTTGATGAGCCCGGGCCGCCGTTGTAGAAAAACGTCACCGGGCGCTTTGCCGGGTCCAGCGTGCCGGCCGTGTAGGCCACGTAGAAAAACGAGGCCGAAGGTTTCCCGGTGCCGACATTGACTGCCGACAGGTGGCCAGTGGTCGCCGTATAGTTGAGTACCTTACCGGCCAGATTCATGCTCATCTGCACGACCGCCTTGCCTTCATTCGGATTGGCGAGCGAGGCGGTAGGCGCGCCGGAATATATCTGCGCATCGGCGAAGGAACCCGGCAGTGGCGCGGGCGCGGGTACCGGAACCGGCGTGGGCACAGGTACTGGCGCGGGCGCCGGAGCCGGCGCAGGTGTCGTCGTGCCGCCACCTCCGCCGCCTCCGCAGGCAGCCAGCAATAATGATGCGCAAGCAAGCGCCGCGGCTTGCCGCACTTGTCTTAGTGTAAAAGGTGTAGTCACTTTCGTCCCCTGGATGCTCATTGTTATGCGCCGATTATGCACCTGGGAAAGGAAAAATGGCTATCCTCCGCAAAAATTTTCGCCTTATATGTATGTCGCCACAGTCCTAAAAAGTATGGCGCACGCCAAGATTAAAGGCACTGTCGCCAGTGCCTGGATCGGTATTGTTGCCGACCGTATAACCCGCCCCGTTCTTGTTACTGATTTTTGCATAAGCGGTGTACAGGCTAGTCCGTTTCGACAGTGCATGGGTCGCGCCGATGGCCCACTGCCGCGCGTCCTGGTTGAACAGGGATTTATCGTCCTTGCGGATGTAGGAAGCCATCAGCGTATTGGGCCCGAAAGGAATCGTAGCCCCCACCAGCATGTCGCGGCTGTCGTTGGACGCGGTGGGCCGCACCCCGCCGTACGGGTTGCCTGCATTGGGCAAGGGCGAGCTATTGCTGCCTTCGTTGTAACTGTAGGCTGCATAGGCCTTGGCCACCTTAAAATCAAAGTTGGCCGCCAGCATGACGTTGCGCCCAATGTCGCGGTCGACCGCCGGCGACGGCGGCACCTGCGCCGCGCCCGCCGCAGCGGTGAGGTCGTTATTGCGGTGGTTGTACACCAGGCGCGCGTTGAGCGGTCCATTTGAATACCCGAGCGAAGCGCCAATCTGGCGTCCCGCGGTCGAGTCGCCTGGCTGTTCGGCCAGCGCGTACGACAACTCGGCGGTGAAGCCGGCCGTTAGCGGCGAGATATACATGATGGTGTTGGAGGTACGCGTGTACACCCCGGCCGAGGGGAATAGATTGCGCGCAGTGCCGGCATAACCGGCGCTGAAGGGGTCGGCGACCCCGATCAGGGTCAGGTAGAACGGCGTGAGCTGGCGGCCCAGGTTAAGCGAACCGAGCCTGGTGTGTTTGAAGCCGACATAAGCCTGGCGGTTGAAGATACTGCCGGGCACGTCGGCATTGCCGGTGTCGATGCGGGCGCCAGTTTCGAGCACAAAATGGGCCGACAGGCCGGCACCGAGGTCCTCGGTGCCGCGAAAGCCGATGCGGGTGGCCGCGCCCACGCCGCTGCTCAGGTTGGTGACATTGCCCGCAGCGCCGCCCCGTTCGCGCACCAGCGCTGCATCGACAATACCGTAAATGGTCAGCGCCGACTGGGCGTGCGCCGTGCCGGCCAAAGACCCGATAACCGCAAGTGCAAGCACATGTTTCTTCATAATCGTTTCCTTAAGATGGGTCCGCGCGCCCGCCAGGGGCGCAAGCTAGGTGGACCTGTTGGTACTTCAGCATGAAAGCCATGTAATATTTGGCGATGGATAATCTGACGCATTCCGTTGTTGGACTGGCAATTGGCGAACTGGTTCAGCGCAGTGTTGCGGCCGAGCCCACGCCCGAACGCCAGCGCACCCGCCGCCGCTTGCTGCTGACCTCGGCTTGGGCGGCAAGCAACTTCCCCGATCTGGACCTGGTCCTGACCGGCCTCATGCCAGCCCCGCTCGGCTATCTGCTGCACCATCGGGGCCACACCCACACCCTGCTCTACCTGCTGCCGCAGGCCGCGCTCCTGTTCGCAGTGTTGTGGCTGCTGTGGCCGGGCGCGCGCGCCCTGCTGCGTGAAAGCCGACCCGCGCGCCTGGCCCTGGCTGCTGCCATCGGCGTCGGACTGGTCTTTCACATCGTCATGGATGCGCTCAATTCCTATGGCGTGCATCCCTTCGACCCAATCGATTCGGGCTGGATCTTCGGAGACCTGGTGTTCATTCTGGAGCCAGTATTCTGGGTCGCGCTGGGCGTGCCGACGGCCATGACTGCGCCGTCCAAGATAGTCCGCGCGGCGCTGCTCGCGGCGCTGGCCGGCATCCTCGGCTGGGCCAGCGTATCGGCCTTTTTGCACTGGTCATCGGCGCTGCTGCTGGCCATGCTCGGCCTTGGACTGGCATTTCTCCAGGCACGCGCCGGCGCCAGCGGCCGCTTTGCCATCGGCGCCGGCATCGTGGCCGCTGCAGGCTATATCGGGATCCAGGCCATAGCCTCGTCCAGCGCCAGAGCCAGCGTCAGCGCCCAGGCCGCGCCCGGCGCCAGGGTGCTCGATGTGGTGCTGACTGCCTATCCGGCCAATCCCTTCTGCTGGACTTTCATTTCGATCGAACGCGAGCCGGTGCGCGACAGCTACCGCATGCGGCGCGGGCAGATCAGCGTGGCGCCAGCGCTGGTGCCGCTGCCGGCCTGCCCACGCGCGTTTGCCGAGCCGGGGGCGGTGGCCAAAGCCGATCCAGCGCTACGCGTGGTGTGGGAATCCGAAGCTGCGCTGGCCGAGCTGCGCACGCGCATGGCCAACTGCCACTTCCAGGCCTGGATGCGCTTTGCGCGCGTACCGATGCTGGGTCGCGCGAGCGCCACCGACGCACGTTTTTCGATGAAGGACGGGAGTAATTTTTCGACGTTCGATTTCGCCGCCTTTGAGGGCAAACCCTGCCCGGCCAATGCCCCTGGCTGGGACATGCCGCGCGCCGACCTGCTCTCGCACAAGTAGCCGGGAACGGCCAGTGCTATCCTGACCCATCGTTCACCAGGGAACACCGTGACAGCACACCAGTTCACCCAGATGGCCGGGTCCACGACGTACACGTTCCGCGACCTGAAGGACTTGATGGCCAAGGCCTCGCCGCTGCGCTCGGGCGACCAGCTGGCCGGGTTGGCCGCCAGTAGCGCCTCCGAGCGCGTGGCGGCGCAAATGGCGCTGGCCGACCTACCCTTGTCACGCTTTCTCCAGGACACCCTGGTGCCGTATGAAAGCGACGAAGTCACGCGCCTTATCATCGACAGTCACGACCAGCCGGCGTTTTCCGCCATCTCCCACCTCTGCGTTGGCGACTTTCGCAACTGGCTGCTCAGCGACCAGGCCGACAGCGCCACGCTGGCGCGGGTGGCGCCCGGGATCACACCCGAAATGGCGGCAGCGGTGTCGAAAATCATGCGCATCCAGGACCTGTTGCTGGTAGCATCCAAATGCCGCGTGGTGAGCAGTTTTCGTAACACCCTTGGCCTGCCCGGGCGCATGGCCACCCGACTGCAGCCCAATCACCCGGTTGACGATCCAGGCGCAATCGCCGCCGGCATGCTCGATGGCCTGTTGTATGGCAGCGGCGATGCAGTCATCGGCATCAATCCCGCCGGCGACAATCTGGTTCAGATAACGTCGCTACTGCACATGCTCGACCAGGTCATCGGCCACTACGCTATCCCCACCCAGTCATGCGTGCTGACCCATGTCACCAACACCATGGCCGCGATCGAGCGCGGTGCGCCGGTGGACCTGGTGTTCCAGTCGATTGCCGGGACCGAGGCCGCCAACCGCGCCTTTGGGATCGACCTGGCGATGCTGGCCGAGGCGCGCAGCGCGGCCCTGTCGCTGCGGCGCGGCACCGTAGGCGAGGACGTGATGTATTTCGAGACCGGCCAGGGCAGCGCGCTGTCGGCCACCAGCCACCATGGCGTCGACCAGCAGACCTGCGAAGCGCGCGCCTATGCGGTGGCGCGCGCCTTCAAGCCGCTGCTGGTCAATTCGGTGGTGGGCTTCATCGGACCGGAGTACCTGTACGACGGCAAGCAGATCATCCGGGCCGGCCTCGAGGACCATTTCTGCGCCAAGCTGCTGGGACTGCCGATGGGCTGCGATGTCTGCTACACCAACCACGCCGAAGCCGACCAGGATGACATGGACGTGCTGCTCACCATGCTGGGCGCGGCCGGCTGCAATTTTGTAATGGGCGTGCCCGGCTCGGACGACATCATGCTCAGTTATCAGAGCACCTCGTTCCACGATGCGCTGTATGTGCGCCAGGTGCTGGGCCTGCGCGCGGCGCCCGAGTTCGAGCTATGGCTGGACCAGGCCGGCATTTGCAGCGGCGGCAAGCTCGCCTCCGACCTGCCGCATGCGTTCGAACCAGCGTTGCTGCGGCTATGAGCGACGCCAGCCACGTCACGCCCAATCCCTGGGCCCAGCTGCGCCAGCTGACCCAGGCCCGCATTGCGCTGGGCCGCGCCGGCGTCAGCGTGCCCACCCATCCGCAACTGGCTTTCCAACTGGCCCACGCCCAGGCCCGCGACGCGGTGCATACGCCGCTCGATGCCGCAGCGCTGGCGCAATCACTGCAATCGCGCGGCTACCCAGCCCTGCTGGCGCACAGCGCCTGTCGCGATCGCGGCCAGTATCTGCAGCGTCCCGACCTTGGACGCCGCCTCGACCAGGATTCGGCCCTGCGGCTGGCCGCGCACGCCCCGTCTACGGCCGATCTGGCGCTGGTGATCGGCGACGGCCTGTCGGCGCGCGCCATCGAACTCAATGCCCTGCCCTTTCTCGACGCCCTGCTGGCGCGCCTTCAGCCCGATAACTGGTCGCTGGCGCCGATCGTGGTCGCCTGCCAGGCGCGCGTGGCGCTCGGCGACGAGATCGGCAGCCTGCTGCGCGCCAGCGCGGTGGTCGTCATGATTGGTGAGCGACCCGGCCTCAGCGCGCCCGACAGCATGGGGCTGTACCTGAGCTGGGCGCCCCGGCCTGGCCTGCATGACGCCCAGCGCAACTGCATTTCAAACGTCCGCCCGGCGGGGATGGGCTACCAGGAAGCGGCGCACACACTGCACTATTTGCTGACCCAGGCGCGCCAGCGCGGCCTGTCCGGCGTGGCGCTCAAGGACGAATCCTGCGGTGAAGCGACGCTTGCAGCACCGGCGCACAACTTTCTGCTACCCGGGCCGGGCATGGGTTGAGCGGTCGCAAGTGCACGCGCGCGCTGTCGACCTAGCATGGGATGACTCCGTTCCGGGCGCCCATCATGTCCTTGCTCACCCTGCCGCGGATTGACTGGCCTGGCCAGACCAATCTGAACGATCAATACTGGCACTCCATCGTCATCTCGATGGTGCGCGGGCTGGCCGCAATCCAGGTCGTGGCCGCCCACATCCGGGCCCAGATGTACCCCAGTCTCAAATCCCTGCCCGATCCGGCCGTCTGGTATCAGGTGCTGGCCTTCTTCACCGGTTTTGCGCACCAGGCGGTGGTGCTATTCTTTCTGCTCAGCGGCTGGCTGGTGGGCGGCAGCCTGCTCAATAAAATCGGCGAGCCCGGCATTGTGCTGCCCTATGCGCTCGACCGCTTATGCCGCATGTGGATCGTCCTGGTTCCGGCTTTCGTGCTCACGCTGCTGCTGGCCATCCTGGCCGACACGGTCGATCCGCGCCATTTCGACGCCGGCGGCGTCAATGAATATTCGCTGGGAGCCTTTGCCGGCAATCTGGTGGGGGTGCAGGACATGCTGGTGGCGCGCTATGGCGGCAATTTTGCGCTGTGGAGCCTGGCCTACGAAATGTGGTACTACGTGCTGTTTCCGCTGCTGCTGGCGCCGCTCATGCCGATCGCGCGATCGCTCAAAGTGGGCGCGATCTGCGCAGCGGTCCTGATCGGTCTTCATCTGAGCCTGCCGATCATGCTTTATCTTTCGCTGTGGCTCATGGGCGTGATGTTCTCGCGTATCCGCATCGACGCCAACCGCGCCTGGCTCACTGTCCTGCTGGCCCTGTTTTGCCTGGTCTCGGTGTATTTCCGCCTCACGGGCAGCAACGACCTGCTGGTCGAGGCCTCGTTTGTGCAGGATCTCATTTACAGCGCACTGGCGCTGCTGATCCTGTGCAGCCTGCAGTTCCCGGCCGACCTGTCGCGCCGCGCGGTTCGTTGGATTCGCTCTGCGGGTACGTGGCTGGCTGCCTTCTCGTTCACGCTCTACGTGATCCACGTGCCGCTGCTTTTGATTATCAAACGGCTGCTCGCGCCGCTGTTGGGCGGGGAGCGGCTATCGGTCGATACGCCGGCGCATATCGGTTTCTACGGCGCCATCCTGGTAGCCATCGTACTGTTCGCGTGGCTGTTCCATCTGCCTTTCGAAGCCCAGACCTACCGCCTGCGGCGCTGGATCAAGCGGCTTCTGATAGCACCACGCATCGCGCGGCCGACTCAGAACATGGCATAAACGAAGGGCGATGGCTCGGCGGATGGTGCGCCAGGCTGACGCGCCAGGCGCAGCGCTTCGGCCGCTGCGCCAAACTGCGGCGCCACCGCCACCAGCTCGTCGCGTCCCAGGTGCTGCCAATGCGCCTGCAGGCGCTGGACGAATTCGGCGCCGTCAGCGCAGGCGACACTGGCGAAATCGGCAGCCGTCATCACGCTGCGGCGGCGCCGCACGTAGTAGCTCAACCAGCTTACATCGGGTTTGCGCGGAAAGGCTTCGCGGCCTTCGGCGCGCATGCTTTCGGCGATCGGCATGAGCAGCTGATCGAACAGGGTGCCGAGCATGGCTTCCACGTCGGCGTCATCAATCGAGTTCATAGTGGGATCTCCAGTCTTCCTGCTCGTCCACGGGCGGCTGCTCGTGGCGCCATACCAGCACGTCCTCCATGACCAGCAGGTCCATCTCGGTACGCATGAAGCAGCGGTAAGCGTCTTCGGGCGTGCACACGATGGGTTCGCCGCGCACATTGAACGAGGTATTCACCAGCATCGGGCAGCCGGTGAGCGCGGCGAAGGCCGTGATCAGGCCGTGGTATTCGGGATGGGTGGCCGCGTCCACAGTCTGGATGCGGGCCGAATAATCAACGTGGGTGATGGCCGGCACGTCGCTGCGCGGCTGATTGATCAGCGGCCGCATGTCGCCGTCGCCGCTGCGAAACTGCGCCATGTCCACCGCCAGGCGGCGCTCGGCGCGCACCGGCGCCACCAGCAGCATGTAGGGGCTGTCGTCCTCGAGCTCGAAATAGTCGGCGCAGCGTTCACGCAGCACGCTCGGGGCAAACGGCCGAAACGACTCGCGGTACTTGATCTTCAAGTTCATGGTGGCTTGCGTCGCCGGATTGCGCGGGTCGCCCAGGATCGAGCGCGCGCCCAGCGAGCGCGGTCCAAACTCCATGCGCCCCGAGAACCAGCCGACGATCTTGCCCTCGGCCAGGGCCTGCGCCACGGTGGCGTGGCGCGCAGGGCGGTCGCTCAGCTGGTGGTAGGGATAATTGTGGCGATCCAAAAAGGCTTGCACTTCGGCGCTCGAATAGCGCGGCCCCAGGTAGCTGCCCTGCTGAATATCGCCGCCGCGCACGCTGCGCACGCGCGGCTCGTCAAACACCATGTGGCTGGCCAGCAGCGCCGCCCCCAGCGCGCCGCCAGCGTCGCCCGCCGCCGGCTGGATCCAGATCTTGTCGAAGATTTTTTCGGCCACCAGCTTGCCGTTGGCGACGCAGTTGAGCGCCACTCCACCGGCCAGCACCAGATTGCGCTCGCAGGTCATCGAGCGCAGGTGGGTCGCCGTCTTGAGCATGATCTCTTCCGTCAGCTTCTGAATGCTGGCTGCCAGGTCCATTTCGCGCCGCGTGATCGGCGTCTCGGGCTGGCGCGCGGCCCCGCCAAACAGCGCGGCAAAGCGCTCGTTGGTCATGACCATGCCGTCCAGGTAGCCGAAGTAACTGGTATCGAGGCGGTAGGAGCCGTCGGCGCGCACGTCGACCAGGTGGCGCCGGATAGTGTCGTAATAGCGCGGCTCGCCATAGGGCGCCAGTCCCATCAGCTTGTACTCGCCCGAGTTGACCTTGAAGCCGCAGAAATACGTGACCGCGCTGTAAAGCAGGCCCAGCGAATGCGGGTAGTTAATTTCAGAGAACAGCTTGACGCTGTTGCCCTCCCCGCTGCCCAGGCTGGTGGTGGCCCACTCGCCCACCCCGTCGATGGTCAGGATGGCCGCGCTGTCGAAGGGCGAGGGAAAAAAAGCGCTGGCGGCGTGCGCCATGTGGTGTTCGGAAAACAGCACCCGCTCGCCTTTGCCGAGCGTGCCAATGGCGTCGAGCACATGCTGTTCCACCCACATTTTGTCGCCCAGCATTTGCGCCGCAGCCGTGATGAACTGGCCGCGCCCGGCGGGACCGGCCGCCAGCGCGTTTTCAACCACCCGGTCAAAAGTGGCGATCGGATTGTCATAGAACACGATCGCGTCCAGCTCGTCCGCGTCGACGAAGCCTTCTTCCAGGCAGTAGTTGATGGCGTTGACGGGAAAGCCCGCGTCATGCTTTTTACGCGTGAAGCGCTCCTCCTGGGCTGCCGCGACGATCACGCCGCCGCTCACCAGCGCGGCCGCCGAGTCATGGTAAAACGCCGAAATGCCGAGTATCAGTTTGGACATGCCGAATCCTTTGCTGTCAGGTGGGTCGCTGGAGCAGGCCGGCCAGCACCGGCGCCAGCGAGTCGGCGATGGCGCGGTGACCCTGCGGCGTGAAATGGATGTCGGTCTCCCAACGGAAGCGGCGCCGCACCGCTGGCTCGTAGGCCAGCAGGTCCGGCAGTGGATCATGCAGGGTGCAGCCCAGATCGCGCGCCAGTTCGGCAAAGCGCGCCTGATACGGTACCGGGTCGCAGACCTGGTCCAGGTGCTGGGGCAATGGCAGCGGCATCAGGACCACCGGCTTGCCAATGGCGGTAATCCACTGCGACAGAATCGCGCGCATCAGGCGCCAGCCAGGGCTGTCGGGCGAATCGTAGGCGGGCAGCGGCTGGTAGTGGGTGATGCGTTGCACCACTTCGCGTGCGCCGATGGCGGTGACTAGCTTGCGCAAGGCCTCGAAGCGCCCGCCCGTATCGACCGCGCCCTGCTCTTCGGCGGAGAGTTGCTCCATCCTCAGGCCTTCGACGGCGGGCGGCACCTGGTGCAGTTGCAGGCGTTCGCCCTCGAGCGTGTAATAGGGCTTGGCGTAGAGCCGCTGCTGGCCGCTGGCGTCGCGGTGCGGACGGTAGCGTGCCATGACGCGCCGCACGTTTTCGACAAACACGGCAATGACCACGGCGTCGTGCTCGATATCGCGGGCAAACTCGCGCCAGGCCAGATATTGCTGGTCGGTGCCGGTCGAGGACAGGCCAAAGTTGTATATTTCCGTGCTCGGCAGCATGGTTTCGAGCAGATCGGAATAGCGCTGCTTGTTGGCGACTGCATCGCCAGCAGTAAAGGAATCGCCAAATAGCAACACGCGCTGGTAGCCTGGCGTGGCCTTGGACAGGAAGGGACGGCTGGAGCGAAAGCCGCTGGCATTGGCCTCAAGCAGATAACCGCCGCCCTCATGCGGAATACGCGCTTTTAGATTGGGAATGAAACGGTACCCGATCACCGGGTGGTACTCGTAGACCTGTCGCATCGTGTCTCCAGCCGAACAGCAACCATGGGAACAGCAGCGGAAGTTCCGCTACTGCTCCCATCAATTGTGTTCAGAAGGGAGGCTGAGGCGTTTGAGCAAACTCAACGATAGAGGAAGGCAAGCGCTTTCCCTAACGCATGTTTGGCTGAGGATTTGCTTTTAGATAAGTCTGCAAGGAGCGTTAGTTTGCCGGCGCCGGGGGCTCGGTGTTTTCGCGCCGCGGCTCGGCCCGGTCTCCCGTTTCAGTCGGACGCGGTTCGATGCGTTCGAAATCACGCGGACGCGGCGGTGGCAGGGGCTGCTGCTCCACCGGCACCTCTTCGACCGGCATGTCTTCTTCTTCGACTTCCTCGATCACCGGGGCCGGCGGCGGCACGCCCTCCTGCTGCATTTCGCCGGCTTCCTCGTTGATATCGATCGGCTCGGTCGGCTGGACGATCGGATCGGGCCGCTTGGCGCCAGGGAAGGCTGCTGCAGGATCGACCTTGCCGCCCTCGAGCGCGGCCTTGAAGAAGTCGCCTACCAGCAAAATCGCATTGTGGCCGCCCTGCCCCCAGTAATTGCTGCGCATCGTGACGCGGTTGTCATTGAAGCCTACCCAGGCGCCGGCGACCAGGTTGGGATGCATCATGATGAACCAGCCGTCGGCATTGTTCTGGGTGGTTCCGGTCTTGCCGGCCACATCGCCGGCGATGCCGAAGCGGTAGCGCACGGCGGTACCGGTGCCGCGGTTAATGACGCCGCGCATCATGTCGATCAGTTGCACGGCGGATTCAGCCGACATGGCGCGGGTCGGCGTCTCGCCGCCAAATTCGGCGATGACCTTGCCTTCGCGATCGGTGATTTTCTTGATGAAAATCGGCTTGCGGTACTGGCCCTGGGCAGCGATCGAGCTGTAGGCGTTCACCATTTCCAGCAGCGTCACCGGACTGGTGCCCAGCGCCAGCGAAGGCACCGACTCCAACTTGCTTTCCTTGATGCCAAGATCGCGCGCCAGGCGAATGATATTGGGCAGACCGACATCCTGCATGACCTGGGCGGTAATGGTGTTCTTTGAAAACACCAGGCCGTCGCGCAAGGACATCATATTGCCGGTCGAACCGCTCATGTCGGTAGGACGCCACAGCGTACCGTCGCCGGCCTTGATCGCCATCACTGCATCGGAATAGGTTTTCTCGGTCGACAAGCCGTTTTCCAGCGCCGCGCCGTACACGATGGGCTTGAAGGTGGAACCGGGCTGGCGCTGGGCCTGGGCCACGTGGTCATACTGTTCCTTCTGGAAATCGCGGCTGCCGACCCAGGCTTTGACCTCGCCCGAGACTGGATCCATGGCCACAAAGCCGGCTTCCAGGCGGGTCTTGCGGCGCCGCAGCTGGCCCATGAAATCCTTGTCGGCCTTGAAGCGCTTGAGCGCGACCGGCGCGGCCTCCCCCGCTTCGACTGCGGCCTTGTACTCTGGCGTGTCGCGCACGAAGGAATTGACCAGGCCCACCTTGGTGCGCCAGAAATAATCAAAAGGCCGGATGGCGCTGTGCATGCCGGCATAGGAGCCGGCCGACGACGACGAGCCGCTGTCGGCCTGGGCCCATTCCACGTCGGCAATGATCTGCAGGGTATTGCCCTGGCGCTCGACCGCCTTGAGCGCGGCCTGCTGCAGCGTGTAATCGAGCGTGGTGTGCACGACCAGGCCGTCGAGCTGCAGGTTGTAATCGTTCTCGTCGGCCCACTGAATCAGCCACTTGCGCACGTGGGCGGTGAAATGGGTATCGTTGGAACGCTCGGCCTGACGCGTGAAATTGAGCTTGAGCGGGCGCTTGCGCAGCACCTGGTAGCGTTTTTCATCGAGAATGCCATGCTTGAGCATTTGACCCAGCACGACGTTGCGGCGCTCGACCGAGCGTTCCGGGCTGGTCACCGGGTTGTAGTAGCTGGTGCCCTTGAGCATGCCCACCAGGGTCGCGCTTTCCAGGATATCGAGCTTGGCGGCGGACTTGTCGAAATAGGTCTGGGCCGCCGATTCGATGCCGAAGGTGTTGTACAAGAACGGGACCGTATTGAGGTAGGTTTCCAGAATCTCGGTCTTGCTGTAAGTGGCCTCGATTTTGAGCGCGGTCACCATTTCCTTGAGCTTGCGATTGACGCTGCGCGACCGACCTATTTCCTCGGGAAACATGTTGCGGGCGAGCTGCTGGGTGATGGTCGAGCCGCCCTGGGCGTCGCCGCCGATGGTATAGACCACCGAGGCAAGGGTGCGCTTGAAATCGATGCCCGAGTGGTCGTAGAAACGATGGTCCTCGGTCGATACCAGGGCCGCCAGCACGTGCGGCGATATTTGGTCGAGCTTGACGCGCTCCTGCAGCCCCTGTTCGAAGGTCGACAGCTGCTTCCCGTCGGCCGAGACCAGAATCGATGCCTTGGCGGCGCGCGCCTGTTTGAGGTCCTTGATGCCCGGGGTAGCCGGGATCAGGATGAGGAGATACAGAACAATCAAGCCGAACAGCAGGGCAAATGCGCCGCCGCCGACAATTGCCACCCGTTGCAGGGGTGGTTTTGCCATCAAATATGCCCGGATGATCTGGAACCTGTTGCGTAAAGCAACATTGACTGCACTCATCCAGCGACTAGCTGTATGGCGAATTCGGTCTGACTTGCGCTCTTGATTCACTGTTGCCTTATTCCATGTTGTTGGTCTTGTCGACCAAGTATATCTGACGCAAGGGAAATTTCGGGGAAAGTACGCGTGCGCGCAAACAAGGACAGTCAGAGAGGTTTAGTCCTACGCGGATGTTGCAGGTGCGCCTACTCAAGGGACTTTTGAGTTCGCCTAACATGACATTTCCGCCACGAAGCCCGCCAGACAGCCGCACTGTCCGCCTGCGCTTCCCAGCCAATTTACAGGAGCACTATTATGCGCACTTCATCGACGACAACCCGCAGCACCCCGAAAAATGCCCCAAAGGAAGCCGGCGCAATCGACGCAATCACGCTGCTGACGGAAGACCACGAAAATGTCGCAGACATGTTCGAGCAGTATGAAGCGCTGGGTGACCGCGCTCATACCAGCAAGAAAAAGCTTGCCACCGAGATCTGCACCGAGCTGACCAAGCACGCGACGGCCGAGGAAGAAATTTTCTATCCAGCCATGAAAGCTGCAGGCAGCAAGGATGACGAAGACCTGGTCGACGAAGCAACTGTCGAGCACGCGTCCGCCAAAGACCTGATTGCACAGATCATGGAGATGGAAGCGACTGAAGAGCTGTTCGACGCCAAAGTCAAAGTCCTCGGCGAGCTGATCGAGCACCACGTCAAGGAAGAGGAAGAGGAAATGTTCCCTAAAGCACGCAAAGCCGGCCTGGATCTGGAAGCGCTGGGCGCCCAGATCGCCGAGCGCAAGGAACAGATCGTGATGTAATCGCGTTTGGTATGCAAGAGTAAGGCCGTCGCGTTTGGGACGGCCTTTTTCGTTTGCCGCTAGCGAGGCGGTTCCTGCAGCGTCAACAATGCCGCTGCCAATAGAGCGCCGAGCAGCACCGCGGATTCGATACGCAGCACCAGAATGGCGCGCCGAGGGCGCTGGGGGGCGGCCGGGAAGCCGTGCAGGCGGTTATAGGCCCCCATGCCGACCGCAATGCCTACCAGCACCAGCTTCACCCCGAGCGCGTTGCCGTAGGGGTGCGTCAGCATCTGTTCGACCGAGGCAATCCTTTGCCAGGCGTTGTACAGCCCGCTGAGGACAACACCCGCCAGCGCCAGCGTCGCAGCGCTGGACACGGCCCCGAGGAAGGGCCGCAGAGAACTGCCCTGCCCGTGCGCAGCTGGCAGCACAATCCACCCGGCCACGGCCACCACGCCGATCCACAGGCCTGCCAACGCCAGGTGCGCCCATTCGATTGCCGTTCCCACAGTGAGCAGCCCATTTTCGCCTGCATGGCTAATGGACGCCCGGGTGAGCGCAAAGACCATCAACAGCAACGCAGCTGGCAGCAGCCAGCGACGCCCGGCAGCGCACAGCACCATGAGCAGCCCGATGGCGAGCAAACCGCCCAGCCCGGCGCGCCCGTAGGCGGTATCGCGGAGCATTTGCGGCAGCATGCCGAGCGCCTCGCCCAGGCCGACGTCGCCCATCAGCGCCAGCGCGCACAGCAAGACGGTGAAGGAAGCGCACAGGCAGGCCAGTGCCGCCCATGCGCTTGAGCGCCACAGGGTGTCAACGGTGGATCGATGGGCAGCGTTGTGGCGCAGGCAGTGGGCGCAGTAAAGAGTTCCGGCCAGCCAGCCGAAGGCACTGTTGAGCAATACCGTCGCCGCGGTCTGCAACAGGCCGACGGACTCCATTATTTGACGGAAAAGCGGATTTCTCCGTTGCGGCGATGGCCATCGCTGCCTACTGCATGCCACTTGACGGTGTACTGGCCCGCGCTCAGAGCAGGCAGAGGCAGACGCAGCATGGTCGGATCGGCCGGATCGATTGCGGCCTTGTGCGTGCTGACAGTCGCGCCGGCAGCATTTTTCACGCTCGCCGAGGTGAACATGGCCTCGACTTTCTCGTTAAAGGAAATCGTTACTTCCTTGGGCGCGGCGGCAAGCACGGCGCCCTGGGCGGGCACCGACGTCTTGATGACGGCGTGCGCCATTGCCTGACCGGCACAAGCGAAGGCAAGTAGCGCCGCCGGGAAGGTGCTGCGCCAGGACGCCAGACTCATTTGACAGCTTCCAGCGCCGTCACGGTGATGGCGCCATTGATCTTCTCAGCGGCAAAACGCACCTTGTCGCCGGCGGCAACCTTGGTCAGCATGGCTTTGTCCTGGACTTTGAACACCATGGTCATCGGCATCATTTCCAGGTTCTTCAACTCGCCGTGTTTGATCGTCAGCTTCGATGCATCCTTATCAACTTTTTTGATTTCACCATCTGTGAGAACGGCCGGCGAGGCCAGGGCACCAGTGCTGATGGCGAACAGGGAAGCGAGAGCAAGCGAGCGAAAAGATGTCATTTTTTATCCTTTTGTGAGAGCGGCGCCAATGGAGGCCAACTGCCAAAACGCCTGATTTTTCATGCGCGTAATGTAATCCCTCCCCCCGGGGTAAGGTCAAGCGAATTTACGTAAGTTACTTTCCGTCGACGCTGAGCGCACGCAAACTATCGAAATTTCTTGTCGTGGCGCTTGCGGGCGGCGGCGTTTTGGGCGTGCAGGATGGAGTCAACCCGCTCCGAGGCCGCGCGCGCCAGTTCCTGCGCCAGCTCGACACTGGGGAAATAGTCGGGCATCCGGTACGATAGCCAGGCATACGCCGAATACAGGCGGCAACTGTCTTCCACCTCCTGCAAATTGCGCCAGTTCATATCGCCCTGCTCGGCGTGCAGCTTGCAGATTTTCTTTTTCGCCAGC
The DNA here is from genome assembly GCA_040385745.1 of Pseudomonadota bacterium. GTDB lineage: Bacteria > Pseudomonadota > Gammaproteobacteria > Burkholderiales > Burkholderiaceae_D > Telluria_A. The sequence goes on along the minus strand of JAZKGU010000047.1, from coordinate 75,758 downwards.
GACTGGCACCAGAACTCCCACGCTTTCTGCAACGAGGGAACCTTGGTCGACACCGGCACCAGCGAGAGCATGAATTTTTCAGCCACGCTCAGCTCCAGCGTGTCCAGCCACAAGGCGCGCTCTGACTGTTCCTCCGTGATGCGCGGGTAGAAAAACCCGTCCGGCACATCGATATTGTGCATGAAGCGCTTGAGCAATTTCGCCAGCGAGGTTTCGCCGGTCACCGAGGCGATACGGTGAAGATGTTCCAGTGACGGGGCGACCGAAAAGCCGGTGGCGCTCAGCGGCGATAATTTTTCCTTGAGCAGCGCCCGCATCACGTCGTGGGTTTCATCGTCAAAGCCGGCCACCAGACCTTCCTCGTGCACTCCATAGCGCCCTGCCCGCCCCGCTATCTGGCGCGCCAGCGAGGCCGAAATTTCTTCTTCCTCGACGCCATTGAACTTGACCGTGGTGGTCATGACGATCCTGGCGATTGGCATATTGAGCCCCATGGCCAGCGCATCCGTGCCCACCACGATATCGGCCGAGCCGTCGCGGAAGCGTTCGGCCTGGGCGCGCCGCACCTCGGGCGCCAGGTTGCCATACACCGTGGCCACGGACAGTCCCATTTCGGTGATCAGGTCACGCCACATCAACACCTCGCGCCGCGAGAAAGCGATAACAGCGTCGCCGCGCTGCAGATTGCGCAACTTGCGCACCGCCGTGTTTTCCATCGACAGAGGCGCCATGCGCTTGAGCACGTGGACTTCGAGGGGACATTCGAGCCTATCGGCCAGCGCTTCGATGGCGCGCCTGGCCTCGGGCGCGCCCACCAGGTACACCACCGATGCCGGCGCGCCGCATACCGCCGCGGTCCAGGCAGCACCGCGGTCGCGGTCGGCAAGCATCTGGATTTCGTCGATGACGGCCACCTCGACCGCAGTGCGGCTGTCGAGCATTTCGACGGTGCTGGCCACGTGGGTGGCGCCCTCGGCCAGGCGGCGCTCCTCGCCGGTGACCAGGCTCACCTTGAGCGGCTCGCCATGCGGACGCGCGGCCTGCAGACGTTCAAAGTTTTCCAGCGCCAGCAAGCGCAGCGGCGCCAGGTAGACCCCGCTGCCGGCCTTGGCCAGCGCCTCCATCGCGCGGTGAGTCTTGCCGGAATTGGTGGGTCCCAGCAGGGCGATGAAACGCCGTTTCATGCGGCGCGCCAGGTCGAAGGTGTCGGGATATTCGGCCAGGTTGATGCTTTGCCGGGTACGCTCGGCATGCCGTTCTTCCTGTTCGCGCTCGACCGCGTGCTCGAGGCGCTGGGAGATGCGCTCGAACACGTAGCTGGCGGGCTCCGAGGTTTCCAGCTCGGCCAGCTGGGCCAGGAATACCACCGGATCGAGGTTCTGGTCTTCGCAGCGCGCCGAGATGTCGTCGACGAAGGCGCGCACGCTTTCGTGCAGCTCGTCGGCCGCCGCGCGCGTGACGCGTTCCTGGAGCAGGCGCGCACGCGCGTCGCGCTCGAGCTTGCGCCATTTGCTGGGTTTGGCCAGTACACCCTGGCCCGGTACCAGCGCATACGGCACGCGCAGCCCGCCGGCTTCGACCACGCCGCTAAAGCGCACGAATACCCGGCCCTCCATTTTGACCAGCTGGGCGCCGAGGCGTTCGAGTTGCAGTTCACGGCTCAGCGCATCGTCGTCGCTGTCTTCGCTGTTGTGGATGGTGCTTGGTGGACTCATGGCGCTCACGGGTTCAAAACATTGGCGCAATCATAACGCGCCCGCGCGGGAAGCCGCTTGCGCTACCGTGCGCGCCACCTCATGGTTGCGCGCTGTAACGCAGCACTTCGCCAAGCGAATGCGCGCCGGGGGCGTAGCGCTGCATGGCGTAGCCGCAGCTGGCCACGACCACGGCGGTCAGCACGAATGGCCAGATGGTCCGTTTGAGCGCGGCGTGGATCCAGTGATTGGGCTCGATACCGCGCAAGCGCCGGTACAGGCCGGCCGAGAGCACGCCGTCAACAATGATTTCGGCAAACAGCACCGGCGCGGAATAAATGACGAACAGGGACGAGAGCACAATGGCGCACACCAGAACGATGACGGCAAGCGGGATGGCGGCCTCTTCGGCCTCGGCCAGGACACCCAGCTTCTCAGAGACCGAGCCGGTGGCGTCACTGCCGACGTCGAAATTGGCGCTGGCCCCGCCGCCGTCAAAGCTGCCGCCCCCACCGCGCACGCCGGCCGAGAAATCGACATGGTCGAGTGCGTTTGCGCCTAGTTCCACGCTCGCATCGGCCAATTCGGGGTCGAGGAAGTCATCGGCGCGCCAGCGCAGCCAGATCCACAGCAGGCCCAAGAACGCGGCGTAGGCCACCCCCATGGCCAGCAAGTAGCGCAGCGCCATGCCGTGCAGCCCGAGCTGGAGCATGATGAACGAGGCTACAAAGCCGCTGATGCCTGTGAACGATACCAGCAGGAACATCTGCACGCGGGGAAAGCTTTCGCGCAGCAGCACATTGCGTACGCGATTGACTTCACTGTCCCGTGTCAGGCGCGGTCGTCTCATGCAGTCTCCATGGTAGGGAAATGGCGCAGCATTCTGCGTTCAGTTTCATTCTACCAATGGTAAGCGCACAGACAAAAAAAACCGCCGCATGCAGGCGGCGGCGAAGGGTAAGCGTGCTTGCTTAAGGCGCGTTAAGGAACTGTTGATACCACTTGCCGCTCAGCTTGAGCGTGCGCTGCTGGGTAGCGAAATCGACAAAGGCCAGGCCGAAGCGGCGCAAATAGCCTTCGGACCATTCAAAATTGTCGAGCAGGCTCCAGGCGAAGTAGCCGTGTACCGGGGCGCCCTGGCGCTGGGCGTCGAGCACAGCCTGCAGATGGCGCACCAGGTAGTCGCGCCGGGCCATGTCGTCGATCTCGCCCTGTTGATTGACCACGTCATCGTAGGAAGAACCGTTTTCGGTCACATACATGCGCGCCGGACCGTACTCGCGCGCAATGCGCAGCAGCAGACCGGTCAGACCGGCCGGCGCGACTTCCCAGCCAAAATCGGTGCGCTGGCGCCCTTCCGGCCTGATCACCTCGGTCTGCAGGAACCCGGCTTGTGGAGCATGCCGGACCACTTCGGGAAAGTAATAGTTCACGCCAATAAAATCGGTCGGCGCTGCAATGGCGTCCATATCGCCGGCCAGGATGGTCGGCGCGGCCTGGCCCAGCATTTCCAGCGGCAGCGCCGGATAGCCGCGTCCATGCAGGGCGTCCAGGAACCAGCGGTTGCGAAATGCGTCGTGGCGTTCAGCCGCAGCCAGGTCGGCGGCATTGTCGCTGGCCGCCTGCACCGGATGCAGACTGAGGGCAATGCCCACCTGCGCGCCCGGCACATTGGCGCGGATCAGGGGTACTGCAAGACCATGCGAGACCAGCACGTTGTGGCACACTTGCAGCGCGGTGGGGGTGTCCTGCAGCCCCGGCGCGTGCATGCCATCCAGATTGCCGTGGATGGCCGTGCACCACGGCTCGTTATGGGTGATCCAGTGCTTGACCCGGTCGCCCAGGCGCTTGGTGACCACGTCGGCGTAGGCCAGAAAGGCGTCAACGGTGGCGCGGTTGGCCCAGCCGCCCTGGTCCTGCAGGTATTGCGGCAGGTCCCAGTGATACAGGGTGACCCAGGGCACCATGCCGCGCGCCAGCATGCCGTCGATTAGGTCGGAATAAAATTGCAGGCCGGCCTCGTTGGGCGCGGCGCCCACTGCGCTCATGATGCGCGGCCAGGCAATTGAAAAGCGGTAGGCATTCAAGCCCAGCGCGCGGCCCAAGTCCATGTCCTCGGGCCAGCGGTGGTAGTGGTCGCAGGCCACGCTGGCATCGGAGCCATCGCGGATCTTGCCGGGCTGGCGGCAAAAGGTGTCCCAGATCGAATCAGCCCGCCCGTCTTCGGCAGCGGCGCCCTCAATCTGGAACGAAGACGTCGAACATCCCCACTGGAAGTCCGTGCCAAAATCGGCGCGGGACAGGTTGCCTTGCTGTTCGGTTGGATGAGTGGTCATGGATGTAGGTCAGGCGTACCGTCAAAATTGGAATCGCTTCCACTTTACCACAAAAAAAACCGCCCGCGAGCGGTAATGTTTTCATTTTTTCTTATTTTGATGGCGCCGTGCCCGGGGCGCTGGCCAGGGAAGCACGCTCGGTCACACTGACCGCATACTCGTGGGTGAACGGCCGGTCCATGTCGTAGCAGACATTTAGCAGGCAGTTCAGCCCATTCATGGTCATCTCGGTCCACGGCATGTGGACCGACGACAGGCGCGGCGCGGTGAATTCGGCGCTATGGGTATCGTCGTAGCCCAGCACCGACACCTTGGCGGGCACCTCGATGCCGGCCTGCTGGAAGTGTGACAGCGCGCCCACGGCCATTTCGTCATTGGCCACGAACACGGCGCTAAAGGGGACACCAGCGGCCAGCAGTTCAGCAGCAGCATCCCAGCCGCCCTCGGGTGCAAAATTGCTCCATGTGATCCAGACCTGGTCGGTGGCAATGCCGGCCTCGCGCAGCTCGTCCATGAAGGCGTCGACCCGCTCGACGTTGTCGGGCGCACTCTTGGGGCCGGCAATGACGGCGATATCGCGGTGGCCCAGGTCAAGCAGGGTGCGGGCAGCAAGGCGGCCGCCGCGCAAGTGGTCGACCGTAAAGCTGCGCTCTTCCATGCCGGGCAGGCTGTGGTTGAGCAGCACCATGCGCGCCTGCTGGGGACCGAGCGCAGGGATATCCTCCTCGCGCAGGGCATTGCTCATGACAATCACGCCGTCGCAGCCGCGCTGATTGAGGAAATCGATGCCTTCGACGGCCTGCTGGCGTTCGTCGGCCGTGCCGATACCGAACCCGACCACCATATTGAGTCCGGCGGCGCGCAGCTCTGAATAGATCAGTTGCAAGATAGGAGTGTAGAAAGTGCCGCTCAGGAAGGGAATGTAAACCCCGACCATTTGCGAATTGCCCGACATCAGCGAGCGCGCCGCGTGCGAAGGACGGAAATCGAGTTCCTCGATTGCCTTGCGCACCCGTGCCAGCGTCTTGGGGGACACCGCGCCCTTGCCGCTGACCACCCGCGATGCGGTGCCGAGACCCACCCCGGCCAGTTGTGCTACATCCTTGAGAGTTGCCACGCGCCCTGTCTTTCGCCCGTCACGGGACATTGAAAAGCAAAGCATACTGCAAGACGGTGTTGCATAACAAGCAGTAGCATGAGGCCGGACCGCGCCGCCCAAGGCGGCGCCGGTCCGAATCGCCGTGCAACCGCCAGCGCTTCAGGTCTCGTTGCGCAGCGCTGCGGCAATGCCCTTGACAGCTTTTTCGACCGGCATCTTGGTATTCCAGAACGCAGTCAGCACGTCCTGCATGGCCCCATTCTGGTCTGGCGTCAGGTACACCTCGCCAATGCCGACATGGCGGCTGCGATCCTTCATGATCGCCACGCCCTTGCGGGCACACTCGTCCATCGAGGAGGCATCGACGTCGCCCCGGATCGGGATCGAGCCTTTGAGCTTGTTGAAGGCAACCTGGGTAGCCGGGGTGACGATGGTACTGGCGAGCAGCTTCTGGTACTTCACCTGCTGGGCGTTGCTGGTTTTCGGGAACACGAAGGCGTCGCCCTGGATCAGGTAAGGCGATTTGGGGCCGAAGCCGGGGATGCAGCCATATTCCTTACCCGCAGTCATCTTGGCGGCCGTGAATTCGCCCTTGGACCAGTCGCCCATGACCTGCACCCCGGCCTTGCCGCTGATCAGCATGGCGGTTGCATCATTCCAGTTGCGCCCGGGCGAGCCGGTATCGACATAGGATTGCAGGCGCTTAAAGCTGAGCAATACCTTCTTGAAGGCATCCGACTGCACCGCCTTCTGGTCGCGGTCGCGCAGCACCTTCAAGTACAGATCGGTGCCGCCCACGTGCGCCAGCATGGCCAGGAACAGGATGTTTTCCTGCCAGGCCTGGCCGCCATGGGCCAGCGGCACGATGCCGGCCGCCTTGAGCTTGTCGAGCGCGGCGAACAGCTCGTCGATAGTCTCCGGTTCCTTGGCGATGCCGGCCTTCTTGAAGGCAGCTTTGGAGTACCAGATCCAGGCCTGCATGTGGATATTGACCGGCACTGCGTAGTAATGGCCCTTGATGCGGATGACATTGAGCAGCGGTTCGGGCAGAAATTTGTCCCAGCCTTCGCGCACGGCGACGTCGTCGACATTGTTGAGCATGCCCTGCTCGACCAAGTCGGTGAATTGCTTGGTGGTGTTGAACTGGGCAGCCATGGGCGCATTGCCGCCGACTATGCGGTTGATGGCCACCGCGCGCGCCTGATCGGCTCCCGCAATGGCCGTGTCGCTCCATTGGCCGCCGGCCTTGCGGTAGGCGTCGGCAATGGTGCGCACCGCCTGTGCCTCGCTCGCCGAGGTCCACCAGTGGATCACTTCGGGCTTGGGATCGGCGGCCTGAACGGCCGCCCCTGCGCTGACCAGCAGCAGCGCCGCAGCGAGTTTTTGTCCTGAATACATCATGTCTCCTGAGTGTGCGGGTCTGTGCCTGCGCGCAAATTGGAAGGGTTTCCAAAACCGTCTTTGACTATATCATTCATTCAAAAAATCTGTCAACGCAAAGCGCCGTCGTGCCTGTCGTGCGCGCTTGTGCGACACTATGATATTACTTCAAGGGAATAAGTTCATGTGGATTGGCGTGCTGTGTGGTTTGTTGGCCGGGGCAATGTGGGGCATGGTCTTCATCGTGCCGGAATTGCTGCCCGCCTTTACCCCGCTCGAACTGGCGCTGGGGCGCTACACAGCCTATGGCGCCATCGCCCTGGGCCTGATGCTGCCGCGCCTGCGCACCCTGCTCGAACGGCTTGAGCGCAGCGACTATGCTGCCATGGCACGCCACGCGATGGCCGGCAATATCATCTACTACATCCTGTTGGCCATGGGAGTGAAACTGGCGGGGGTGGCGCCGACCTCCCTCATCATTGGCGTGTTGCCGATTGCCGTCACCCTGCTGGGGCGCAAGGATCACGGCGCCGTTGCGCTGCGCCAGCTGGCCCTGCCCCTGCTGGTGGTAACGGCCGGGATCGTGTGTATCAATGTCGACGTGCTGCAGCAGGCACAGCGCGAGCATGGCGAGCTGGGCCGCACCCTGCTCGGCCTGGCCTGCGCCACCGGCGCCCTGCTGTGCTGGAGCTGGTACACCATCGACAACGCCCGCTACCTCAAGCGCAGTCCGCATTTCAGCAGCGCCGAGTGGTCGGCCCTGTACGGTTTGGCCAGCGGCCTGATCGCCATCGTGCTCGGCCTGGGTGCCCTGCTGGTGTGGCACCAGGAGATCACTGGCGCGGCTGGCGCCGCGAGCGGGCGCGACTGGACTATGTTCTGGATTACCAATGCACTGCTGGCATTGGGCGCCTCGGTGATCGGCAATCATCTATGGAATATTGCCAGTCGCCGGGTGCCGGTGACCCTGTCGGGCCAGTTGATCCTGTTTGAAACCCTGTTTGCACTGCTGTACGGCTTTATCTACCAGCAGCACTTGCCGCGCGCCCTGGAAATTGCGGCTATGGTGCTGCTGGTGGCCGGGGTGATGTGGTCGGTGCGGGTGCACGCCATGGACGAGAAAGTTGTGCCCGCATGAAGACTGGTCCGCTCATACTGGCGTTGCTGCTGGCCGCGGCGCCCGCCTGGGCCGTTGAGCTGAGCGGCACGCTCGACATGCGCACGGTGTTGTCCGATGGGCGCGACAGCTGGAGCCGGGCCGGGCTTGGCAAGCTGCGCTACGATCGACACAATCAGGGGCTGCGGGTCGGCCAGGCAGTCCTGCGCCTGGATGGCGAGCTAAGCGATACCGTCAGCGCCACCGCCATTGCCAGTGCCGACGACCAGCGCAGCGGAGTCATCGACCTCAACGAAGCCTGGCTGCGCTGGAACCCGGTCCCGCGCGGCCCATGGAAAGCCAGTGTGCGCGCCGGCGCCTTCTTCCCGCACCTGAGCCTGGAAAACGACGGGGTCGGCTGGACGCCCACCCGCAGCGCATCGACCTCGGCCATCAACAGCTGGGTTGGCGAAGAATTGCGTACCGTGGGAATCGAGCTTAATCTGACGCGTCGTGGGCGTCCGCTCGGCTCTGAGCATGACTTTGGCTTCACCGCCGCCATTCACAAGGCTAACGACCCCACCGGCACCCTGCTCACCTGGCGCGGATGGAGCATCAGCGACCGCATCACCGGGCTGAGCGAAGCACTGCTCCTGCCCGAGCTGCCGGTGTACCGGCCAGACGGACCGATCCGGCGCCAGTCCCGCACCATCCATGTGTTTCGCGAGCTCGACGGTCGGCTCGGCTATCAGGCGGCGGCCCACTACGGCTATCGCGGCTGGCTGGAACTGAGTGCGATGAAGTACGACAACCGCGCCGATCCGCGCGTATTTCACGACGGCCAATACGGATGGCGCACCCGCTTTCAGCATCTGGCGGCCAAGGTGCGCCAGGGCGAGTGGGAATGGCTGTTCCAGGGCATGCGCGGCGATACTTATATGGGCCGCCGCGCCGCCGGGGTCGACATGCAGGCCTGGTACCTGATGGGCTCGCGCCGCATGGGCGCGCACCGCGTATCGCTGCGCTACGATCATTTTTCCGCCGTCGACAATGACGTCATTCCCGCCGATCCCAATGGTGAGCGGGGACGCGCCGTGGCACTGGCCTGGACCTGGCAGCACAGCCCCGCATGGAGCGTGCTGGCCGAAGCGCTGGTGGTCGACAGCGTGCGCGAGGCGCGCGCCCTGGGCGGTGCTGCATCGCGCCAGACCGAACGCAGCCTCACCACGGCTTTGCGTTATCACTTCTAATTTCCAAATTGCATATCTCTGCAGAAATCATGGTCTTTTTCAATGATTTCTATCCTTTAAGTTTGTAGGAAAAATGACATTGGTGACTGTTATCTGCTCCTACACAATTCCACTCCGTACGCCGACTCTCCAGCTTGTAGTGCTCGCCTAAGATGAGGTCTCTCGCATCGGAACTGTTACACGGTCCCGGTGAGCAGGAAACAAAGTTTCCGTGAGTCCATTTGATTAATAATTACCAGGAGAACACACATGGCTACGAACAATCAAGGCGGCAACAACAAAGGTAACAACCAGTCGAGCAACTCGTCGCAGGGCAACAAGAGCGGCAACCAGGGTGGCAATAACCAGAGCGACACCAGCAACCGCGGTTTCGCCTCGATGGATCCAGAGCGCCAGCGCGAAATCGCCGCTGAAGGCGGCCGCGCCGCCCACGCATCGGGCAACGCCCATGAGTTCACCTCGGAAGAGGCACGCGAGGCTGGCAAACTGTCCCACAGCGGCAGCGGCAATAGCGGCTCCTCGTCGGGCAGCTCGCGCCAGAGCGGCAACTCCAACAGCGACTCGTCGTCGTCGAAGTCGAACTCGGGCAGCCGCGGCGATTCCGACAGCGGCTCCTCGCGTTCGGGCTCCTCCGGTTCGGGCAGCAAGCAAAGCGATTCGGACAGCGGCTCCTCGTCGCGTTCGGGCGGCGGCTCGGGCTCGGGCGGGAATCAGGGTTCGTCCGGCTCGGGATCCTCGGGATCGAAGTCCAAGTAAATCCCCTGCTCGCCCGGTAACCACAGGGTGACACCAGAATGGCCCACTGCATGTGGGCCATTCGTCCTTTTAGCTATGGCGCAGTGTTTTTGGAAGCGCTCCCGAAAAACAATGGTATTCGGGCTTGATTGGTGCTATCTTTTCCAAATGCGCATGGAAACGATTCCATTGACTCGTTGCGCTGATGGAGACAGCATGCCCCACTTCCGCCTTTACCTGATTATTGCAGGCGTGTGCGCACTGAGCGCTTCCGGCTGCGCCGGCGTAGCCCCTCATGCAGCACCGGCGCCCACTCCCGCCGCACCAGCACCCGTCGCAGCCTCGGCGCCGGCTGCGCGAGTACCGGCAGGCGGTGTCCCCACTGGCTGGAAGCAAGTCTGGGCCGATGAATTCACGACTGACGGTTTGCCCGACGCGTCGCGCTGGAGTTACGATACCAATCGCAACAAGCTGGGCTGGCACAACAATGAACTGCAGTACTACGCGAAAGAGCGGCTGGAAAACTCGCGCGTCACCGGCGGCAAGCTGATCATTACGGCCATGCGCGAAAAACTGACTTCCGCTGCCGATTACGGTGGCCAGTCTTATACGTCGGCCCGTCTGCTCACCCGCGGCAAAGCTGCCTGGACCTACGGCTTTTTCGAAATTCGCGCCAAGCTCCCGTGCGGACTGGGTACCTGGCCAGCCATCTGGATGCTGGGCACGAGCGGCGACGCCTGGCCGCTGGTGGGCGAAATCGACATCATGGAACACGTGGGCAAGAAAAAAGGCGAGGTGCTGGGCACCGTGCACACCGCTGCCTACAATCACACGATCAATACCCAGCGCGGTGCCACCCTCATGGTGCCCGACGCCTGCGATGCCTTTCACAACTACCAGTTGCGCTGGGATGCCGATGCCATTCATATGGGTGTGGACGGCAAGTATTTCTTTACCTTCGCCAATCCTAAAGATGGCGACTTGAAAAAATGGCCGTTCGACAAAGCGCAGTATCTGCTGCTCAATCTGGCAATTGGCGGCGACCTTGGCGGCCCGGTGGACGAGGCCATTTTTCCGCTGCAGTTCGAAATCGATTACGTGCGGGTCTACCAGCCCTGACACTCAATTCCTGAGGTCGTGCACCGGCCGCTTGCCAAAATCGGCACCGAGGAGGTAGTCGATCAGCTGCGCAGCGCACGCGGCGGGAGTGCGCAAAGCCCCGCTACGCTTCAGTTCGACAAAGCGCTCGCGCAGCGGAAACTGGCTGGCCGAGGTGGCGCGAATCTCAGCCTGCATGGGAGTGTCGATCACGCCCGGCGCCAGGCTGCAAATGCGCAGGCCCGGGGTAGCGTCAAGCGCGGCCGCGCTGGCATGCTGATCGAGCGCAGCCTTGGTCGCGCAGTAGACGCTCCAGCCAGGATAGGCGCTGCGCCCTGCCCCGCTCGATACATGAACGATGCGCTGCTGGGCGCCCGGGCTGGCGCGTACCACAGCGGCCGTCAACATCAAGGGGGCGGCTACATTGAGTGCAATGGCGCGCGCGATCGCGTCCGGGTCCTGCCCGGCCAGAGCGCCCATCGGCTGCACGGTGCCGGCGTTATTGAGCAGCAGCGAAGTGGCGCAGCCAGCCAGATAGTCGCGTAATGCATCCCCGCTTAACCAGGCGCTCAGGGCTGCGCCGTCGCTGAGATCGAGCTTTACTTGCGTGAGCAAGGCGGGGAAGCTTGATTGCAGGGTAGCAGCATCGCCCCGGGCCAGTCCGAGTACTGGAATTCCACGCGAGAGCAATTCATGCGCGAGGGCCGCGCCCAGTCCACGCGTATGTCCGGTGAGGATGGCTTTCATGCAGCCTTCTGGCGCAGGCCCTCGTGCTTAAACCTGGTCGAAGCGCTTGAGGCGCTGGCCGTGAATGCCCCACTTGCAATCGACGCCGTCGGCAGTGCCTACCAGGGCCCAGCCCGTGCCGACTTTTTCGACGCTGACCGGGTTACCCGTTTCGGCAGCCAGTTTCGCGGCCCAGGCACTGGCCGACCCCTGGCCCTTGAAGAGTTCCTGACCGTTATAGATCACGGTGGCGTCGAATACGGGTGCGGCGAAAATGGTCATGATTGAGTCTGTGGAAGGTGTGGATGGAGTTCTGCGCCGATAGTATAGGCGACATTTCACGCACTGCGCATCTGCCTGCGCCACACCACCCATGACACGATCGCATTAATCCAGTAAAAACCATAGACCGCCGAGGTCAGATACAGCTCGCGGCTGGCATACAGCGGCACGGCGATAGTATTGACCAAAATCCAGAACGGCCAGTTTTCGACCTTGCGCTGCATGAGCAATAATTGCGCGACCACGCTAAAGACCAGAACCGCTGAATCGAGAAATGGCGCGTAGGCGTTGGTGTAGTAATGGAGCAAGGCGCCATAGCCGGCGGTGACGGCGACGCCTGCCGGCACGATGAGCGCCAGTTTGCCCAGATTGGCATTGGTGATCGGCAGAACCGAACCATGGTTACCCTTGAGCCACTGGCGCCAGCCGATCGCGCTCGACATGATGAAAAACAGTTGCAACACCACATCGGCGTAGAGATTGGTCTGGTAAAACAGCACGGCGAACAGCGCGCAGCCCAGCATGCCGAGCCACCAGGTATGGATATTATTGCGCCCGGCGAGGAAAATCCCGGCACCCGTCAGGGCGTTGGCGGCGATTTCGAGCGGGCCGATCATGGGCGCGCGCACGCCATGCGTTTGGTATCCAGGCTCAGCATGACTGGCTGTCTCCGTCGATTGCAGGGTGATTGAACACCTGGCGCAGGTAAGCCAGGAAAGTGGCGTCGGTGCACATGGTCTTGCCCGACGAGTCCGATAATTTGGCGACCGGCTGGCCGTTGCACGAGATAAGTTTCATCACGATATTCAGGGGTTTGAGGCCGACGTCGCCAGTCAGATTGGTGCCAATGCCAAAGCCGGTCATGGTGCGGTCGGCAAAGTGGTGGTACAGACCGAAGGCGGTAGGCAAATCGAGCCCGTCCGAAAACACCAGGCGCCGCGTGTGGGCGTCGATGCGCAGCCTGGCATAGTGGCCCAGCGCCTTTTCGCCCCACAGCACCGGGTCGCCGGAATCGTGGCGCAGGCCATCGAACAGCTTGGCGAAGTAGAGGTCGAAATCGGAGAGGAAGGCGTCCATGCCCACCACGTCGGTCAGGGCGGTGCCCAGGTCGCCACGGTATTCCTGGACCCACTCTTCCAGCGCCGCCTTCTGAAAATCGCGCAGGCGGACACCGAAGGACTGGAAACTTTGCAAGTATTCGTGGGCCATGGTGCCGATCGGCACCAGCTTGTACTTCATCGCCAGATACACATTCGAGGTGCCCTTGAAATACTGTGGCACCTCGCGCGCCAGCGTGGCTACGGCTTCTTCGTGCCATGCGCCGGAAAAACGCCGGCGCAGTCCGAAATCAAAAAATTCAAACGGATGGCGCCGCTGCGGCTGCCTCGCAAACTCGTGCAACAAGGCGTTTTTTTCGGCCAGGCGACGCCGGCCCTCGGCAATTGCCGCGTCCTGGTCAAAGCGCCGCGAATATAACTCGTTGACGATATACAGCACATAGATTTCGAATCCCATGACATGGACCTGGGGCCCTGCCGCGCGAATTGCCAGGGTATCGCCGATGCTGTCGACCGACACGAAACGGCGCTGAAATCGAAATACGGTCAGAAAATCGGCAAAATCGCTTTTTATATAACGCAGGCTGCGCAAGAAGCTGATTTCCTCGGGCTGGAACGACAGGCTGCATAAATGATCGAGCTCGCGCTCGACATCGGCCTTTAATTCAGACAGCGGATAAGCTGGCTGATTGCGGCAGGTAAAAGCATATTCAGCCTGGGCAGCCGGATGCCCGTGCAGCAAAGCTTGCCACATCGTGAATTTATACAGATCGGTTTCAAGCAGGCTGCGGACGATGGGAGACATGCTTCAAGTCTGCGCGTTGTCGAGCAATTCGGCAAGCACGGCGTCCGATTGCGCCAGCCGCAGGCCACGGGCTTGCATGGCGCTCAGGAATTCCAGGTAATGGCGCTCGAAACCGCTGACCGGACTGATGCAGTCGGTAATGAGCACCAGACGCGACAATTGCGCAGGATTCCAGTGCTCGACCAGATGCTCGCATGTTGCCCGCACACAGTGACTGCCCGCTTCCCCGGCGATGAAGACGCTATCGCCCTGCTTCAAGGACGCGATCAGGGCGTGATTGGTCTGGGTGCCGGCATCGTCGGGATCGGACACTTCCGCCGCAATGGCCGAGTAGTGCTCGGTCCAAGGGTTGCTGCCTTTGACCACCTTGTCGACGCTGGTGAGAGACCGTTCTTCCCAGCGGTTGTAAGCGGCGCGCACATCGGCATGCACATTGTGCCCCCACGAGCCGATCTCGCAATGGGTGGGCCAGACCATGAGCTTGTAGCGCCCCGCTGCCTCAAGCGCATGCAGGTAGGACAGCACGCGCGGCAAGGCTTTGGGCTCGCGCGGCAGATAGACGCCGTCGGCGACCTGGTCGGCAGTAATTTCAGTAAAGGCAGCCACAGCGGCGCCCGAGCGGTCCATCCAGAAAGCAGGATGCGCAATGTCGAGGCGGTGATGGGAATCGAGCGTGACGGTGATGCCGCTGATGCCGTGCCCGGCGCGCTCGATGATCCTGGCTACGCGACGCATGTCTTCATGTGCGCCCGGAACCGGCAATGCCGGGGCGCAAGGCAGACCTGCGACGGGCAGCGGGCAATACGATGTGGGCAAATCGCAGAAATCATTCTGCGGATCGATAATAAGCAGATGCAGCTTGCGCTTCATGGCGGGAAGATATTGGTTCGGAACACCCGCCATTGTAATCGGCGTGGCGTCCCAAGGCGACATCCAGATAATAGCCGGGTCGCGGCTGCACCTTATCAGTCAGCGGCTGCGGGCCCGATGTAAATCGCCTGAATCTGAATTATCACGTGCATCCTTGACGCGAAACTCTTCATCGGCGGACATGCCGGTTTTGGCGTCGTCATTTTTGCAGCGCTGGTCGCGCTCACGTTCCACTTCGCGGTCGAGACGGGAATTGCCAGGGGTTGGGGAAATCTTCATGCCGGCCTCACGCGGAATGACGGGGCATGACGCGGGTAGCCAATGCCAGCGTTATATAACTGCGTACGGTGGCAACAGCGACCACCAGGACGACCAGGGATTTCGTGCAGATAGCGCGGGGTGACAGATTTTTCATAAACAGCTCTTTTAAATTCGATAAGTCCAGTATCGCCAATCCAATCCCCCGCGTATGTTCGACCGCTCACATAAGCGGCCTGATAATAAGGAATCGGTAAAAAGTCCGGATTAACCTCCAATTACAAAATGCGGCGCCACGCAAGCTGCAGCGATCAATTCGCAGGGCACGCCCGATAGTTGAGTGGCGCACAGACCGGCGCGCGGCGCTACGCCACAGTCATGCAATGACAGGTCGGCGCTTTGCTGCGTCCCGGCCACTTTTCCCTTACGAAAGGATTGCATATGCGCTCAGTCATTCCCACCCGCTCTTCGCGCGCGCCTTCCGGCTGGCAAACCGCTGCACTGCTCGGTATTGCCGGCCTCGCCGCCTCCATGCTCTACGTCCAGGCCAAAAAAACCTCGTCCGAAAAAGCCAATCCGCCGCAAGGCAAGTTCGTCGATGTCGACGGCGTGCGCCTGCATTACATCGAACGCGGCCACGGCCAGGCACTGGTACTGCTGCACGGGAACGGGCTGTTCGCCGGCGACTTCGAACTGAGCGGCCTGCTCGACCAGTCGGCCCGCCCCTACCGCGTGATCGCCTTCGACCGCCCCGGCTTCGGCTACAGCGAGCGGCCCGGCGGCACCACCTGGACGCCCGAAGAACAGGCGCGCCTGATCTACAAGGCACTGCACCTGATCGGCGTGGAGCGGCCGATCGTGATCGGCCACTCCTGGGGTACCCTGGTGACGCTGGCGCTGGCGCTCGACTATCCAAAGTACATCCGCGGCATCACCTTGGTATCGGGCTACTACTACCCCAGCCCCCGCATTGATGCGATGCTGCTGGCCACGCCTGCGCTGCCCGGCATTGGCCAGTTGCTGCGCTACACGGTGGCGCCGCTGGTGGGCCGCTTGATGTGGCCTGGGCTGGTCAAGAAAATGTTCGGCCCCGCGCCAGTTCCGGAACGCTTCCGCGAACTACCGGTCTGGATGACCTTGCGTCCGACCCAACTGCAGGCCAGCGCGGCTGAAAGCGGGCTGATGGTGGCGGCGGCCGAACGGCTCTCGGAACGCTACCGCGAACTGGTGATGCCGGTGACCGTTATTGCAGGCAGCGAGGACCAGATTGTCGATCCCGGCCACAACGCCCAGCGTTTCCATAACGAAGTCCGGCACAGCGAACTGATCATTGAGCCGGGGGTGGGTCATATGGCCCATTACGCCGATCCGGCGCTGATCCTCGATGCAGTGGCGCGCATCGAGGCCAGCCTCACGCCGGGCGGCAACAACCTGCGCCACGAGGCTTCGGTGCACCGCTCGACGACGCTGCATTAAGCAAGCGGCCCGGCGCGGGGCCGTAGCGCGCCCTGGCGGGGCTAATTCTTGAAGCTTGGCGCCTGCTTGCTCATGTTGGCCATCATGGCCTGCTGCAGGTCATCGGACATGAGCATAGCAGCGTTCCACGTGGCGACGTAGTTGAGTCCGTCGGCCACTCTATGGTCGCGCGCATAGTTAAGCATTTCCTTGGCGCCGCGCACCGCCAGCGGCGATTTGCTGGCAATGGCCGCGGCGATTTCGCGCACCCCTGCGCGCAGTGCCTCGGGGGTGTCGAACACCTTGTTCACCAGCTGCATCTCGCGCGCCTCGGCGGCGTCGAAGCGGCGCGCGGTATAGGCAAGTTCGCGCACCATGCCCTCACCGATCAGCTTGGGCAGGCGCTGCAAGGTGCCCACGTCGGCCACCATGCCAATATCGATTTCCTTGATGGAGAAAAAGGCATCGCTTGAGCAGTAGCGCATGTCGGCACAACAGATGAGGTCGATGCCGCCGCCGATGCAGGCGCCGTGAATGGCTGCCAGCACTGGCTTGCGGCAGTGTTCAAGGCTGCTCAGGGAATCTTGCAGGTCGAGAATCACGCGCCTCAGCTCCTCGCGCATGCGGCCCTCGCAGTCGTTCTGGATCTGGCTGCCCAGTCCCATCATCATTTGCAAGTCGATGCCCGAGGTGAACGACTTGCCCTCCCCTTCGAGAATGGCCACCCGCAGTTCGGGGTTGGTATCGATCCATTGAAAGGCGCTGCGCAGCTCGTGCCACATGGCCAGGTTCATGGCGTTGGCCTTGTCGGGCCGGTTAAGACGCACGGTGACGATGTGCTGCTCTACGCTGATGCTGAGGGCCTCGAATTGCATGGGTGCTTTCATTGTGCTGTTCCTACAGTCCGGTGACATGGTAGCCCGCCTTCCTGAATGCCGACGGCATGGCGTTCAGGTCGTAGCCCTTGATCGTGTTGCCATCGACTACGATGATGGGAACACCGTTGAAGTCGCTCTTTTCGCCGTACAGTTTGCCCTGGGGCGAAGTCTCGACGTCATATTCGGTGAACGGGACCGCGCTGGCGCTCAGGCGCTCCTTGAGCTTGTCGCAATAGCCGCACCAGGCTGCGGTAAACAGGGTGATCCCCTTCTTGCTGCCAAGCGCGGCGAGCTGCTGCTCATATAGTGCCTGCTGGCCGGTTTCAGCGGCCAGCTGCTGATGACCGTACAGCTTCCATGCGCCGAACAACAGCAAACAGGCAATGATGATGGTCTTGATCGGCATCGTATCCTCTGGAAAACCCAAGCTTAATGCGGCTTTGCCATTCCATCAAGAGCTATCGGCGCACGGTGAGAAAAGCGCTTGAACCGAGTTTTGGAGCACCTTTACAATGCGCGGACAGCCACCGCGCGAGGTTCATCATGCAGATGCAGTATCGCAATAACGTCCGCAGTAGCGGAAGCGGCAACGCCACCCTGATTTTCAGCCACGGCTTTGGCTGCGACCAGAGCATGTGGCGCCTGACCACGCCCGCCTTCGAGGAGCGCTTCCGGATAGTCTGTTTCGACCTGGTCGGCAGCGGGCGCTCCGACCGCGCAGCTTATGACAAGGCCAAGTACGCCAGCCTGCACGGCCACGCCAGCGATGTGCTGGAAATTGTCGACAGCTTCGGCCAGGGGCCGGTGGTGTTCGTGGGCCATTCGGTGAGCAGCATGATCGGCATGCTGGCCGTGCTGGAGCGCCCCGAGGCCTTCGCCGGCCTGGTCATGGTCGCCCCCTCGCCCTGCTTTATCAATGATGACGACTACGTGGGGGGTTTCAACCGCGAAGATGTCGACGGCCTGCTCGCGATGATGGAGCAAAATTTTGGGAAATGGGCCGGGTTGTTCGCGCCCATGGTCATGGGTGCGCCCAACAAGCCGGAGTTACAGCAGGAATTGTGTGACAGCTTTTTGCGCAACGATCCCGTAATCGCGCGCCATTTTGCGGAAGTGACGTTCTTGGCCGACCACCGCGCCGACCTGCCGCGCTTGCAGCGTCCCACGCTCATCATGCAAGCCAGCGACGATCTGATCGCGCCGCGTGAAGTGGGGCAATACATGCGTGAGCGCATACCTTGCAGCCAGCTGGTGACCATCGACAATATCGGCCACTGCCCGCAGATGAGCGCCTCTGGCGCCAGCGCCCGCGCCATACTCGATTTCGTGTCGCCACTGCTGCTCGAATCGCAAGCAGCAGTGGCGAGACGGCTTACTTAAGTGAGATCGCCAGGTCGATCAGCCCGGTGGTGCCGCCCACCTGCGAACTGGCCGGGGTGGTGGCGCCGTTGACCAGGGTGGCAGCACCGGTGGCCAGGTCAATGCGGTACAGCGAGCTTGGGCCAGTGGCCGAGGTGCGCAGTGCCGCCAGGGCCAGGCCGTTGGCGCCGCCGGCGATATCGAAGCCGACATCACCGGCCACGCTCACGCCCAGCGCCCCGATATTGCTCAAGGTGCCGTCGTTCGGCGGGTTTTGCAGCGCCAGGTTGCTGGAGGCAATATCGATGTCGAACAGCTGTGTCGCAGTGGTGCCGGCGAAGCTGTTGGTGTAGGCGGCAGCCGTCACCACCGGGCTGGCCAGCAGGCTGTTGATGCTGCCATCGGTGGTGGTGGCGCCGGTATCGACATTGATCCGCAGGCTCTGGCCGCTGTTGCTGATGACGCGCAGGCGGTCGGCCACCGGATTGAAGTCGACTGCGAAAGCCGTGCCCGCAACCGACGCGAACGGGGCCGAGGTATCGGCAGCGTCCGCTGCCAGGGTCACCTTGACCGTCGCCACGCCGGTGGCGGGATCGATGGTGACGATGCGACCGGTCGAGCTGATGCCGTACAGCAGGCCATCTTTCGGCCGGAAATCGATGCCGAGCAGTTTCTCGCCAGCCGCCAGGCCGGTGATGGCAACCGTGCTGTCGATGGTGCCCGGAGTCAGGGTCTTGAAGCTGATCAGGCGCGCATCGTCGGTCAGGCCGTAGACGGTAGCGCTGGCCGGCGCGCGTACTGCCATGCCACGGAACAGTTCTGCGCCAGCAATCGCGCCGAGCGAGGTCAGCGGCGACGCCGTGGCTGCCAGGTTGACCGAATACAGCACGCGGGTGCCGCCCACGGTCATGACGGCATAGCCGGTATTGGTACGGGCATCGATATCGAAGCCAGCCACCGACGTGGCCGACAGTCCAAGCGGAACCGGCATGGCGAGGGTGCCGTTATTGGGCGGATTCTGGGTGTACAGGGTCGAATTGGCGGCGTCAATCACGAACAGCGTGGTGCTGCCGGTGCCGGCAAAGGAATTGGTGTAGGCCGCGGCATTGACTACCGTATTGGCGGCGCCGCCATTGATGCTGCCGTCGGTCGTCGTCGCGCCAGTGTCGACGTTGATGCGCAGGCTCTGGCCGGTATTGCTGACCACACGCAGGCGGTCTGCTACTGGATTGAAGTCCACGCCGAATTCGGTGCCCGACAGGGCCGTGAACGGGGTGGTGGTATCGGTAGCATCGGCAAGCAGGGTCGACTTCAGGGTGACCACGCCGTTCACGCTCACGGTGTAAATACGGCCCGTGCTGCCTACCCCGTACAGGGTATTGTCGGCCGGCCGGAAATCGATGCCGACCAGGGTCTCGCCAGCCTGCAGGCCGCTGATGTCGACCGTGGTAGCGATGGTGCCGGGTGCGGCGCTATTGACCGTTTGCAGCTTGTTGGTCGTGGTCAGCAGGAACACATTGCCCGGAGTGAAAACGGTCGCCGGCGGTGCTGGTGGCGAAGGTGTAGGTTCAAGGAAGCCGCCGTCGCCGCTCGAGCTGCAAGCCGCCAGCGCAAGCGCGATGGCGCTGCCCAATGCAATACGGGTAAAAGGAGAAGTTTTCATTATTGGTCCTTTAGTGTGAGTGGTAGCGTGGTGTTGCCCCCTTGATACGTGTACCAATGTTGTTCGGATTCAAAATAATGAAAAAAAACCCGGATTGTTTCCAATCCGGGCTTTTTGCGACTGACCGCGCTTAATTAGTGCTGGCCGTCACCGTGAGAATGGGCGTGGCCCTGCACCTGGACGTTGCCATCGGCGCCCTCAAAGAAGAAGGGCTTGCGCGCCTTGGGCGTGGCGCCCACTTCGTTCATGGTCGCTGACTCGTAGACCCGACCGCCCAGCATGACGTGGCTGACGCGGTCCGAGCTGCGGATGTCGGCCACCGGATTGCCGTCGATGATGACCAGGTCGGCCAGCTTGCCCACCTCGAGCGAGCCGACGTCCTTGTCCAGGCCCAGCGTTTTGGCCCCGTTCAGGGTAGCCGAACGCAGCGCTTCGAGCGGGGTCATGCCGCCGCCCACGAGCGACCACATCTCCCAGTGGGCGCCCAGACCTTCGCGCTGACCGTGGGCGCCGATATTGACCGGCACGCCGGCGCGCTGCAGGCCGGTGGCGGCGCGCGCCACCTTGAAGACGTTGAAGTCTTCCTCGGGGGCGGTTTCGCGCCGCACGCTGCGCGGCTCGAGCACCGACTTGGGCACGTATTTCGACAGCAGCGGATGGCGCCACACATCGGTGCGTGCATACCAGTAGTGCTCGCCGTCCAGGCCGCCGTAGGCCACCACCAGGGTCGGGGTGTAGGCCACTTTGGTCTGCGACCACAGCTGCTTGACGTCGTCGTAGGCTTTTTCCACCGGCAGCGAGTGCTCCACGGTGGTGTGGCCGTCCACGATCATCGTCATATTGTGCTGGAACAGCGAACCGCCTTCGGGCACTACCATCATGCCGGTCTGGCGTGCAGCTTCCAGAATCTGCTGACGCTGCTCGCGGCGCGGCTGGTTGTAGCTCTTGACGCTGATGGCCCCGGCTTCCTTGAGGCGTTTTACGTGCGTCAGTGCATCGTCCAGGCTGTTGACCGGCGCGGCAAAATTGCCCTTGGCGCCGTACAGGATGGTGCCGGTCGAATAGATGCGCGGCGCCACGACCTGGCCGGTACGCTGCATCTCGGCGTGCGTAAACACGGTGCCGGTATCGTTGGACGGATCGTGCACGGTGGTCACGCCGAAGGCCAGGCCGGCATAGTCTTCCCAGCTCTGCTGGGGCACCATACCGTCTTCGCCCATGGTGCCATGCCAGTGCGCATCGACCAGGCCCGGGATCACGGTCTTGCCGGCGCCATCGATACGATGGGCGCCCGCCGGAATGGCCACCTCGGCCGCCGCGCCCACTGCAACTATGCGGTTGTCGCGGATGACGATGCGGCCGTTTTCGATCACTTCGTCACCTTTCATGGTCACGATGCGGGCGCCGTCGATCACGGTGGTGCCGCGCGGCGTGGCCGCTTTGGCCTTGAAACCGATACGGACACCGGGCTGCTTGGCCAGTGCTTCCAGCGCCGCCTTGTCCTTCTTGGCGTCCGCGCTGGCCGGGGCAAACGCCACTTTCATGTCGCGCGTGAAGAGCTGGTCGCCGAGCGAAAAATGCAGTGAATTGCTGTCGCCCGCCCAGTGCAGATTGTCGCCGGCGTCGGTGTCGAGCTGGCGCACCGGCAGCGACTCGGTTTTTTCGCCAATGGTGACCACTCGCCCTGCCATCGGCAGCGGCGTCACCCAGGTGTGGAAACGCTCGCCGTAGGCCAGCCAGGCGCCATCGGGCGACACGTTGAAGTTGGTGACGAATTCGCCCTTGACGATAGGATGCTCTTCATATTTGTCGAGTCGAATCCGCACCAGCGAAGTCATCGAATCGACCTCGTTGCTCGACGCTGTGCGCGTCACATACAAATGGTTGCCGTCGGCCCCAAACTGCGGGTTGCGGCCGTCGTCGGTCACCAGGGCTGGCTTGCCGCGCCCGTCGGCGGCGACCCGGTAGACGCCCGTGTCCAGGCCGTACCAGGGGGTCATCAAGGTGGTGCCGCGCCGCTTGACGAAGACCACTTCCTTGCCGTCGGGCGAGAAGCTAGGCTCGGTGTACTTGCCGGGCGTGCTGGTCAGCACGGTTTCGCGCCCCGAGCCGATGTCGATGCTGCGTACCGAGCCCATCTTTTCATCGTGCCACGTGGTAAATACTACGCGCTGGCCATCGCGCGAGAATTTCGGGAAGTATTCGAAGTGTTCGCTCTGCTTGGTCAGCCGCTTCGGCTCGCCATTGGGCAGGTCGCGCACATAGAGATGGCCCAGCGCCGAGTAGACTACGCGGTTGCCCTGGGGCGCCACGTTGACCCAGCGCAGCTGGCGCACATCGAACGATTCAGGCGCCACCGCATGCTCGTAGCGCAAGGCCTGGCGAATGTCGCGGGTGTCCTTGACGTGGAAAGGAATTTCCTTGGCAGTCTTGGCGAACGGATCAACGCGCCAGATCTTGCCCTGCGCCCAGACCACGATTTCCTTACTGCCCGGCATCCAGCTAAAGGATGGATATACCCCGTGGATGGCCCAGGCTTCCTGCATGTCGCGCTCAAGGCCGCCCCACACCGGGGTTTCCTTGCCGCTGCTCAGGTCCTTCAGGAACAGGGTCGACTGGTTGCGCACGCGCCGCACGAAGGCCAGGTATTTGCCGTCCGGCGAAGGGGTGGGACGCACCGCGCCGCCGGCTCCGCTGACAAAGGGCTTGGTTTTTTCATCCTTCAGGTCGCGCCGGAAGATCTGGTAGACCTGGCCGTTCGAATCCTTGTTGTACTCGAACACCGAGCCGGCGGTGGTGTCCTGCGAATAGTACATATAGCGCCCGTCCGGCGAGAACGCGGGTTCGCCCAGGTCCTTCTGCCAGTTGGGCTTTTCATTGAGCTGGACGCCGCCACCACCCTGGGCGTGGAACATCCACAGCTCGCCCGAGCCGAGCGAGCGGGTGCCGCTGTAGTGCTTGCGGGCGGCGATGAACTTGCCATTCGGATGCCATACCGGATTGTTCAGCAACCTGAATTTTTCTTTCGACACTTCGCGCGCGCCGCTGCCGTCCACGTTCATCACCCAGACATTGTCGCCGCCGGCCGCGTCCGACATATACGCCAGCTGCTTGCCGTCGGGGGAAAAGCGCGCCTGCATTTCCCAAGCCATGGAATGAGTCAAGGACTTGGCTTCGCCGCCGCCGATTGGCAGCAGGTAAAGGTCGCCCAGCAGATCGAACACGATGTTCTTGCCGTCGGGGCTGACATCGACCGACATCCAGGTGCCGCTGCCGGTATCGATCTCGACCTTGCCGGCCACGCCGGGCGGGTTGTTGACGTCCCATTTTTTCTTGTCTGCGCTGTCGTCGGCTGCCATTAGCGGCAATGCGGACGAGGCCATGATTGCCGCCAGGACGGTGGCACGGTATGCGAACATAAAACTCCCTGTATTCACGCGAAAAAAGGCGGCCATGGTGGCGGCGCCAGTGGCAAGGCTGGCGCGACGGACGTGATGGGTCCGCCGCAAGCACAGCGTGGCGATTTTACGCGCTTTCGATGCCGAAGGGCAAAGTGACAGGTAACGTAATGTAGGCCTGGCGCGCGCCTAGCCGAATGGGGTGTAGGGAAAGCCGGCGCCGATCACGCTGGCGGTCAGCGCCACATTCTCGGCGCTCTCGCTGATGGCGGCGAGCACTTCTGGCACGGTCGAGAGCTTCTTGTCGAGCACGCCGGTCCAGAAATCCAGACCGCCCTGCTCGGCCGGACGGCCCAGGATGTTGAGGTAGTAGCGCCCTACCAGTTCGGCGTTGCTCAAATTGGCTGGATACAGTGCCTTGTACTCGTCCGAGGCAACAAAGCCGGCCGCCACCGCAATGAGCGAGCTGCCGCGGTCCATGGCATTCATCCAGAACCCGACCCCGCCCAGATCCGGCGTGCGGTCGAACGCTGCCTGATAGAGGCGGTAGGCCTGGCCGCCAATGGCCCCAGCGCCGGTATCGAGCGCAAACCCTTCGTTGCCGAACAACAGTCGTTCGACGCCGCTCAGTGTATCCAGCCCCTCGCTGCCGGTGCTGTCGGCCACCAGCACGCCGCTCGTGGTGTGGGTGATGCTGTAGCGCGCCCGTGCGCCTGCATACTGCGCACTGTCGATGCCGGTCCCGCCATCGATCACATCATTGCCAGCGCCGCCGGTGATGCGGTCGTTGCCCTCGCCGCCAAAAATGGCGTCGGAAGCGGCGCTGCCGATGAGGCGGTCGTCAGCTGCCTGCCCCAGTGGCACCGAGACCGCCTGCTCGACGCTGCCATAGCTGTCGGTATAGCTGGCCAACACGCGCAACTGCAGGTTCAAGGTAGCGCCTTCGGAACGGAACATCATGCCAGTTGCATTGGCAATATTGCTCCAGCTGCTGCCATCGGCGCTGGACTGCCACTGGTAGGCCACGTTGCCAAAGCCGTCGGTGTCCAGCACCACCCCGGCCAGCAAGCCCGGCGAGAGCGTATTACTGATGAATACTTCACCAAGCTCATTCACATTGGCGACCACGGCGCTGGCCGGGCTGGTGAATTGCTCGGTCGCGCCGTAGCCATCGGTATACGACTGGATTACGCTGATGGACTTCCCAACGTGGGCCTGGAGCAGTGTCAGCTGGGCGCTGGTGGCGCCGGCAATGGCCACGCCATTGGCCAGCCACTGGTACTTGAGCACGCCCAGGCCGTCGGCATCGCGCAGGGTCGGGTTGAGCGCCTCGAGCTGGCGCCCCTGCATGAGCGTGCCGGAAATGGAGAGCGCGCCCACTGGCGCATCGTTGACATTGGCCACGGCGGCGCTGGCCTGACTGCTCACGGCTTCGGCATGGCCCTGGGCATCGATATAACTGATGACGACGCTGATATTCTGTCCCACCTGCTCCTGGGCCAGCTGGAAGCTGGCGCCAGTGGCGCCGCTGATCGGGTTGCCCTGGGCCAGCCACTGGTAGCTGAAGGCGCCCAGTCCATCGGCGTCGGCCAGGGTGCTGACCGCGTTCAGGGTCTGGCCCTGGATGGCCGGGCCGGTGATGCTGACGCTGCCGCTCGGGCTTGTATTGGGCAAGGTCTCGGTCCGGAAATCATAGCCGGTATGACCGGCAAAGCTGTTGCCGGCCAGATCGCGCAGCGTGCCAGCGTTCAGATCCAGGGTGTAACTGGTGTTATGGGCAAGTTGCGCGCTTGGCTTGATGGTGAGCGTATTGCCGCTAAATATCAGCGAAGGATTGCTGGCGGCGTCGAACAGTTCAACCAGCGTGCCATCGGCCTTGCGCAGGGCAATGCTGCCGCTGCCGCGCGTTACGGCTTCATTAAACGTGAACACGATCGAAGCGCCCACCGCCGCGCCGCTCGATGCATCGGCAGGACTGGCACTAAACAGCGCCGGCGCCGTCAGGTCGGGGGCGCCCACACGGGCGGCGACGATGGTATAGCTGCCGCTGCCCGCGCCGAACACGTCGCTCGCGGACAAAAAGTATCTGCCGCTCACGGTGGGCGTAAAAGTAATCTGCGGGTCGCCGCCGGCGCCGCCGCCGCTGGCTGCCTGCTGCGACAGGCCGGTGGGGCCGTACAGGATCAGATAGGCTTCGGCCGCGCCTGCGCCCAGCGTGCCGCCGCCGCCATCGGCGCCCTTGAGGTCGAACACATAGGCGGTGTTGGCCACCAGATCGACGCCGAACCAGTCATTGTCGCCAGCCTGCTCAATGGTGCCGCTGGCCTGGCCGCCAATTGCCACACTGCCGGTCGTTGCAGCGTTGGCCGAATAATCGTCCTCAAAAGTGAGCGCGATCGCCTTGAGCGTGTAGCTGCCGGTGCCCAGGCCCAGCAACTCGGACACCGACAGGAAATGCAGGCCCGAGCGCGCTGCCGTGAACAGCAAGACCGGATCGGCCCCGGCGGCGCCTTCGAAGGCGTAATCGAGCAAGCCGTCGATGTCGAACAGTTTCAGATACCCTTCCGCGTCGCCGCTGCCGAGTGTCCCGCCGCCGCTGTTGGAGGTGCTCAGTTCGAAACGGTAACTGAAGCCTTGCTTGAGCGTGACGCCGAACCAGTCATCATCGCCCGTGCTGCCGATGGTGCCCCCGGTGCTGGCGCCCATCGTCAAGCGGGCCAGCGTGCCGGCGTCATCACCAGCGTCGTCATTGCCGAGCGATGCCGACAGGGTGTAGCTGCCCATTGACCCGTCGTACAGATCGCTCACGCCGAGATAATAGCTGCCGCTGCTTGTGGCAATGAATGACACGCGCGGGTCGCCGCCGGTACCGCCATCGGCAGCACCGCGCAACAGGGCGCCATTGGCATCGAACAGCTGCAGATAGGCCTCCGCGAAATCCAGACCGAGCGTACCGCCAAAGCCATCGGCGCCGCGCAGCTGAAAGTCGTAGCTGACCCCTGCCACCAGGTTGACCTTGATCCAATCGCGGTCGGCGGAAAAATTAATGGCACCGGTCATGCTGCCGCCAATCGACAGGCTGGCGCTGGTCTGCGGCGACGCTGCGTAGTCGTCGGCGGCGTCCTGGGACAGCGCAGCCGACAACACGTAGCCGCCGGTACCGGAACTGAAATCGGCCGCGCCGAGGTAGTACAAGCCCGAGCTCGTGGCAGTAAACGAGATGCTCGCGTTGCCCATGCCGCCACTATCGTCGTCGCTGGCAAGAAGGGCCATATTGGCGCCGTAGAGCGATAAATAGGGATCGGACAGGCCGGTGCTGGCGCTGCTGTTGAGGGTGAAGGTGTACTTGGTTCCGGCAACCAGCGTGACCTTCATCAGGTCGACGTCATCTACAGTGTCGATGCTGCCCACGGTGCCAGGGGAACCGACCAGCACGACGCCCGTGGTGTCAACCGAGAACGGAAAATCGTCGCCGGCGGGCGAGGCGGTCGTGAAATTGAAGGCACTGCTGGCGCTGATGCCTGCATGGGCGTTGCCCGACACGTCCTGGAACACGCCGGCGCTGAAGGTGACGAAATAACTGCGTCCTGCGGCCAGATCAATGCTCGGATTGATGGTGACGGCGGTGCCGGAGAAACTGACCTGGCTG
Organism: Pseudomonadota bacterium; assembly: GCA_040385745.1. Lineage (GTDB taxonomy): Bacteria > Pseudomonadota > Gammaproteobacteria > Burkholderiales > Burkholderiaceae_D > Telluria_A. The sequence continues at coordinate 48,669 of JAZKGU010000047.1, read as the reverse complement.
GCGTCTCCAACCGGGATGGCGCGCGCCAGCGAGCCGTCCACATTATAGATAACGATAGTGCCGCTACCGGCCTGCACGACTTCGCTAAAGGTCAGCAGCAGATTGGCGCCGGGTGCGACGGCGCTGGCGTTGTCGGCAGGACTGGTCGATAACAATACAGGCGCAACGACGTCGGCCGCGGCGGCAGAGCTCTTGCGTACTGTGGTAGCGCCTGGCGATGAAGTCGGTTCATCCAGAGCGGCGTCCTGCTCCGAGGTCCAGCTGAGGGCCATCAAGTATTCCAATCACAGACAATAAACACGGCACGCCGCCTTGCGATTTTTGCAAGCGAGGGGCACGAACGGGAAAAACCCGTCTAGTTTATAGCGTGATGGAGCTTGCTGCCGATAAAATTCTTTAGAACAAGGATTTGATTTGTAGCGATTTGTAAGTACTTGGATGAATGGCAAGGAGCCGCTTGCCATCACGGGAGTGGCAGCAAGGCCGGACAGTGATGTGCCGGGAGTGCCGGCACCGCCCCGCCATTGCTCAATGCGCCAGCTTACTCGGCGCGGCGACGCAACATGATGGCGCCGATCATGAGCCCGGCCAGCAAAAACATATTGATGTCGTTTTCCTGGATCGGCTTGGTCGGCGTCGCCGTGCTGGCGTTGGCGACAGGCGCATCGACTTCGAGCTGGACATTGCGCGCCATTCCCGCGCTGGCGACAACCGGCTTGCGCGCGGCGCTGTCGGGCGAACCTGCCATCATGTCGTTGGCAGGTTTGATGATTGCCGGCCTGGCAGGCAGCGAGGTCAGCGTTACCAGTTCCTTGCCAATCGGCTCAACAATGCTGGCCACTGACTCGATCGGAGTCGGTTCTGCACTTTTGAGCGTGACTGGATTAGCTTGCGCAAGCGAAAAGCTGGTCAGCAAACCAGCGAAAATCACCTTATGGATGTTCATGATGCCCTCGTTATATTCTTGTTGAAAATTCCATCTGGGATGGATGTACGAATCGTAACAGTGCTGCTGAGCGCGCAATGTTAGGTGCCGCACTTAGTGCTCATCAATTACGAAATATACATTCGAAGGTGCACGTAAATTTCAATTTGGAAATTAGATAAATGATTTATTTCTTTTATATTTTCCTGTCTTAGCCGCATCTTTGTAAGATGCGTCCGACAAAAACCCGCATTTATTTTCCTAACAGATCTATTTTGGTCGCGCGGATTTCCGCAAGCTAGCTCAACTCCCTGTGCTGGCCGTGTTACAGGGCCTGGCGTGGCAATGCAGAGATTCACAAATTCAGTATCGCGCCGCGATGGTGCACTTCGCCTTGTCCTACACGGGCAAAATTGACTTCTTTCAACAGCACATATCTAGTTACGCGTTCGCGCAACACTAATGCGCAAGGCACACCGGCACGGTCATTGATCGCAAGATCGTGCGGGTTGCACCGCCCAATAAATATTCACGCAAGCGCGAGTGGCCATACGCGCCCATCACCAGCAAGTCGGCCTTGCATTCACTGATGGCGTCGAGTAATTCCAAATCGTGCTCGTCGCCCTCCTTGACCATGACTTCGGTGCGCACGCCGTGCCGCGCCAGGTACAGGCCCACATCAGCGCCGGGTTCGTCGCCCTCGTCCATACCGTCAGCGCCCGGATTGATGAGCAAGATAGTCACCGCCTGCGCGCGTTGCAGCAGCGGCAGCGCAAAGGTCAGCGCCCGCGTAGCTTCGATGCTGCCATTCCACGCTACCAGGATGCGCGTTCCGACAGCATCAAACGTGCCGCGCGCCGGGACCATGAGCAAGGGACGCGCGCCGTTCAGCAATAGATACTCGGGGAAATCCTTGCGCACATTCGATGCCGGCATGCCTTCGGCGCGGGTCTGCCCCACGACGATGAGGTCGGCATAACGCCCCTGGGCCACGAGCGCCGAGCCAGGCTCGTCCTGCACCAGGCGCGACTCGACTGAGGCAAGGCCCATGGCGCGGGCTTGGGCCTCGAACCCGGCCAGAGCGCTGCGGGCGTCATCGCGCAGGATGTCGAGCTGGGCCGACACGGGCGGAATTGCAGGGTCCAGGCCGCTACCGACCAGGGTCAGCGGTGCCAAGCCGGTGGTACCGACCCCGACCAGGTGAGCGCCATCGGCAATGGCAAGACGCGCAGCCACGTTGATGCATTCGGATGGGCGCAGCGAGGCCTCAACGTGAACCAGGATGGTCTTGAGTGCCATGACGTCTCCGCGGCTGTGGGCGAACAGCCAGCGTAGCCGGGCAGGCGCGGCGCCACAACAGCAGCGCGTGCCGCAACGATTCAGAGTTGAGCGCGATCAAACGCCTGCGCCGAGAAAGTGCCGCGCTAGCGTCCGCTTATAAGCGCGCCGGATCGTTCGAATAGAACTTGATCCGGTTGCGGCCATTTTTCTTGGCCGAGTACATGGCCGAATCGGCGTGCTTGAGCAGCGTTTCGGGATCGGCGCCGTGCTGTGGATAGATGCTGACGCCAATACTTGCCGTCACGCTATGCTGCGCGCCTGCCAGAGCGATCGGCTCGGCCAGCACTTTTTGAATCTTGCCTAGCATCTCGCTGACGAACGCATAATTATTGCCCAGGCCAGGCGCGCCTACTGCATCGAACATGGTGTTGTGCAAGCTGATGAGGACGAATTCGTCGCCGCCCAGGCGCGCCACGGTATCGGTCTTGCGCACGCAACGCTCCATGCGCGCGGCCACTTCCTTGAGCAGAACGTCGCCAGCTTCATGGCCCAGATTGTCGTTGACGCCCTTGAGTCCATCGAGATCGATGAAAGCCACAGCCACCACGAAATGGCCGCGCTCGCCCATGGCAATGGCCTGGCCCAGCCGGTCCATCAGCATGCGCCGGTTGGGCAGCCCGGTCAGGATATCGTGGCTGGCCAGGCGTTCCAGCTGTTCCTCGGTCGCGCGCGCCCGGGTGATGTCGGTCATGGTGAAAATAAAATGGGTGGCCTTCCCGGCCAGATCACACACTGGCGCGATGCGCACCTCGTTCCAGAACCGCGTGCCATCCTTGCGCATGCTGTGCAACACTGCGCGCACCTCGCACGACTGCTGCATGGCGGCCCGGATCTGGGCCGGACCGTCATCGTCTGCGGCCCCTTCGAGCAAGCCGCTGATGCCATCGCGGCAGGCCTCGTCAACGCTAAAGCCGGTGATGCGCTCGAAAGCAGGATTCACATACACCACCGGATTGTCCGGGCTGGTGCAATCGGTGATCACGATCGCGTCCAGGCTCGCTTCAATGGCACGGTTGCGCAGGCGAATCGCCTCGTCGGCGGCGACGCGCAGCGATACGTCGCGCGACATGCCGACGATGCCCACCACATTGCCCTGCTCATCCTTGAACGGCACCTTGGTGGTGGAAAACCAGCGGTGTACGCCGGCGGCATTGATGTTTTCCTCGAGCTGATCGACGATCGGCCGACCCGACTGCATGATGAGCTGCTCGTCCCGGAAGAAACGCTGACCGCACTCGCCGGGGAAAAATTCGAGATCGGACTTGCCGATCAGATCGGCCGGCGCGGCCACCCCGATGCAGGCAGCCGCGGCCTGGTTGCCCACGATAAAGCGTCCGTTGGTGTCCTTGACATAAATCTGGTCGGGCATATTGTCTATCAGGGTGCGCAGCAGGCCGCGTTCATCGGCCAGGTGGCTGGCCAGTGCCAGGCGCGCCCGCACTTGCGACTTGAGCGCTGCATTCTCCGCTTGCAGGGCGCTCGGGGCTGAGCCCATCATATTATCGAGCAATGCGCCACCACAGGCGGCAATCAGGATCAGGGTTTGCAGGCATTGCTGGGACGGGGCCTCGGCCTGGACCAGGCACAGCACAGCGTGTTGCCGGCCACTCGCGCCGACCACTGAAATGAGCAAGGCAGTACTTCCCTGGCAGTCGAGCACGGCAGGCACAGCGGGCGCAGGCGGCGGCTGCAGCGCCGCAGCCAATGCCACCGGCAGCGGGGCAAACTGATCGACCCCACCGTGCAGAGCGAGGGCACTGGCGTAGGCCTGCACCTGACCCTGCACGACCATCCAGGCCTGCGGGCCGTGCGCATAGTCGAGCGCGAGCCCGAGCATGGCATCGAACAGCGAGCCGCTCGTGGATGCTGCCGAGAGGCCCTGGAACACCTCGATGGCGCTGCAGAGCTCTACCTGCTGTGTGGTGTCGAGGTTTGGATTCAGGAATGTATTCATCTTCTGCAAGTAAGCCGAGCCAACCAGTACTCAAGCGTCAAGGTTGCAATATTGCCACCAAACAATAATGTTTGAATGTGCTCAGGTTACATTGTCTTTAGGGTATTGACACAATTATGTGCACAACGTCGCAAAAGATAGACACTAATGAAGGTCTCAGGGGAGCAGTTGCTGCTGCTTGGCCAAGCGCAGCCAGCCCGGATATTCGGCCATGAGCAAGTCATACAACTCGCTGTCTGAATGCTCGTCGGGCGCAGCCACCGAAAAGAAATTGGCATTGTCGATCAGGCGCCCCGACAGGTCGTCGAGCTTTTCAAGGAAGGGAAAGTCCGAAGCCGTGATGGTCTGGCCGAACAGTCCCTTCTTGCCCTTCATGCTTTTGCCGATACCCATGAACTGCCAGAAAATGGGCTCCTTGCTCGACCAGCGCAATTGCTGCTCGGTCTTGGCCTGGTCGGTATTGGTGCCGTCGGTCAGGAACATCACATACACCGGCAAGGCCGCCTTGAAGGGCTCCTTGCGCTCCCCTCCCCTGACGTCGGGAAAGTAATGCCGGCGCACGGCCTCCATCGCCGCAGCGTATTGGGTGTCGTATTCGAGCGGGTAGCGCTTTATGATGTCCTGCACGTGCGTGGCCCAGTTCCCAAGCGACATCGGCTGCGCCTGGTGCGCGTTCTTTCCGAACAAGAAAATATCGATCTCGCCGTCATCATCGAAATTGCAGCCGAGCGCGAGGATCCGCTCGGAAAAACGCTGCACCTGGCCCGAGGTGTAAAGATGCCGCATCGAGCCCGAGATATCGAGCACCAGACATACCTTGGCAGCGTGCGCCTGCAAGCCAACCTTCTCCAGCGACACCTTGGCCGACTTGACCAGGCTGACAAGTTGCGGCGCTTCCCGTTCGACCCGCTTGGCCAGATTGATCTTGGCGCTGGACTCGGCCGGTGCACTGGCGGCAGGAGGAGCGGCCTCAGCAACAGCGCCGCCGAAATGACGCACCAGCGCGTCCAGGCCACCGTTAAAGCCCTGCCCCACTGACATGAAACGCCACTGCCCGTCCTTGCGGTAGATGTCGCCCAGGATCAGTGCCTTCTCTGCAGCAAAATCGGCACCCTGGAAGGCAAAGCGGGCAAACTCACCCGTGCCGTTCACCAGCCGCACATAGCCTTCGCTCAACTGCGACATGGCCGCGCCGCCATCGATGCTGGCGGCGATGGTGACACGGTCGATCGAGGCCGGCAGGCGGCCCAGGTCGAAGGCAAAGCCTGTAGCGTCTTCTCCCACGGCCTTGAGTTCCACCCCGCCGCATGGGCTTTTCGGCTGGTTGAAGAAGGTCATGTAGCGCTCGTCCGACAATTTGCCCGACTGGTCCAGGCCGAAACAGGCGAAATCAAGCGCCAGGCCGCGCGCCATGACGCCTACCTGAAACACGCCGTCCGGCGCCGCCGTCGCCAGTGCCAGGCGCTGACCTTTTGAAAGCTGTTCCATTTTTTATCCTCTATCAGGTATTGACCATTTGCACGACAACCAGGCGACCGCCTGCTTGCTTGGACATGAGCAGCTGCATCCCGTCAATCAATGTCACTGTGCCGCCGATCGGCACCGCAGTCTTGCTGCCCACATCGGTCAGGTCGGGCATGCCTTCATTGACCAGCAGCCACTCATGGTGATGGAAAACAAAGTAGCCAAGCCGCTTGTGATGGGTCGGATCGAGCCGCTCGTTGGGAATGATGTCGCGGTCCACATGCCAGGCAAACAGCGACTGCCCTGAATACACCATCAGGCGGTGATTATCGGGCCTGAAACTGCCCTCCTGGCGTGAGGAATACAAGTTAAGCACCGGCAGCGGATCGCGAAATGGCGTGGTGCAGAACGGGCAGGCTGGTTGGGTCTTGTTGTCGAACACAAACCACTTTTGCTCGCAGGCGCGGTTCACGCACGGCTGCAACAGGTCCACGGTACGTACCAGTGCATTTTCCCACTCGTCGGCCGTGGGGCGCGCCAGCGGCTGGTGCAGGCCGTCGATAAAGGCGCGGCGGAACAGTTCGCTCAGATAAGGCCCGGTGACGGTATAGGGAATGCGGGCTTGATCGCGCCATGGCAATTCGCTCGGCCTGACCTTGGCCAGGTCGACCCGATTGCTCGAGTCGGCCGGATGTTCGATGAACAGGGCGTGCTCGCCCATCGACAGCTCTTCGTCGCGTTGTGCGTCGTCGATGTCATGCACCTTGTCGCCGCGTAGCGGGTGGCGAAACAACAGGTACATATAGATCAGGGTTGCGAGGGCGTGGCAATCGGTGTCAATCGAAGGCAGCTTGCGCTTGGGATCGTGGCGGTCCAGATGCGCCGTCATGACGCATTCAGGCGCGATAAAGTCGGGCGTGCCCACTACATCGGGTGGAAATTTGCCCGGGACCACCAGCCCGTCAATGTCGATCAGGCAGGCGCGGCCCGTTATCGGGTCGATCAGCACGTTCTTGTAGCTGAGGTCCGAATGGGCCAGGCCGGCTGCGTGCATGCGGCGTACCGCGCGCGCGATCATCAGGCACACTTTGACCTGGTGCATCCAGGTGCCCAGTTCGCGCCGGTCCAGGTACCGGGAGCGGTTCGAGGGCGAGGCAAACCACTTGCCCTCTTTTTCGCGCCCCTTAATCTGCAGCATGTCGTTGTTTTGCGAGCCAAACTCGAAGAAAAATTCCGCGTCGTAGAAGGGAACCACCACGCCCAGCCGCCCGTCGTGCTCGACCATGGCGGTGGGCCAGCAGAACAGCTTTTTCCAGTACTCGCCGCCGGCCTGGTTGAAAATGCGCTCGCGATAAGTCCCAGTGATCACGGCCAGGCGCTCGCGCGTGGCCTGGTCGGCCGGGCCGCGAAAAAAGGCCACCACGTAGTCCTTGTTGGGAGAAAAATACACGTCTTTCATGCCGCCGGCGGCCTTGACCTCGTCGACGAACTGCACCACAGAACCGTCCGACGCGGTGACGCTGATGAGCCTGGACATCGCCTACTCCTGCGTGACAATCGCGATGGTGCGATCGTCGTGATTGCCTTGGGACCAGAAGTCGAGCCAGGCCAGCAAACGCTGTTCGGCGCCGCCGCTGCGCTCGCACGGCTGCACCGACTGCTCCAGCTCGGCCCACAATGCATCCCATGGGGCCGCCCGCTCCAGGCTGGCCTCGGTATTGAACCAGGCGTCGGAGACGCCGTCGGTCATCAAGATCAGGGCCGTCATGTCGTCCACAAGGTCGAAGCGTGTGCGGCGCAGCAGCGCTTCGGCGCTCACTTCGCCAGCGTCGAGAAAGCGCGTCTGGCCTGCGAACTCACCGCTGTCCACCGTGCCCAGCAAGGTGACGCCCTTGTCCTTGCGGTAGATGCCCACCGCGCCGTCGCCCACCCAATAGGCGGCGCACAAGGTGCCAAAGGGGAAGCGGCGCGCAATGGCAATCAAGGCGGTGGTCGAAAAATCCTTGGCGGTGGCTTGCAGCTCGGTGTGGGCGCGCGTGGCTTCGGCAATCGTCTTGACTGCGTGGAAAGCGGCGTGGCCGAGCGCCATGTACAGCGCATTGTGCAGGCTTTGACGCGCTGTCTGCGCCGCAGGGGTGGCGGCTTCATTGCTGCGCTCGGCGTGGAAGGCCGCTGCCGCGTCCGTGATCGTGGCGCCCACGGCGCCCTCCAGAGCCTCCTCGAGGTAGGCGCCAGCAGCTTCGCACACCAGCCTGGCGCCCTCGCGCGAAAACCTGGCACTGCCGGCGCCATCGGCCACAATCGCGGTGACCCAGTCTGACTCCGGGCGGTGGCTGATGAAATAATCGTCGTCTCGAAAGCTGCCCACGTGGGCGTGTGAACGGCCGCGCTTGCTGGCGGCGATCACCTGCATTTGCTGCCCGGTGACGGCGGCACAAACTGCGTCTTCTTTCCAGAACGGGGCCGAGCGGTCCGAGGGCAAATCTTTCCATAGCGATTTAGGGTCGGGAGTGACCAGCAAGGGAACCCGCACCATGCGGCATGCCGCCGCGTCCTCCGAGCGCAGATGGTAGAGCACTTCAACGCTGTACTCATTGGCGACAAGGGCGACGCCGCTCACACTGTGGCTTGCCAGATCGGCACGCAAGTCCAGCTCAGGCGGAAAGGTCACCGCCAGCAGCACAATTGCCTCGCCCGCAGCGTTGATGGGCAGGAGTTGTTGCTGGTAAGCTTGACCGGCGCGGGCGTTGGGCAGACGAAATTCGAGCGCAGGCCCGATGTTCATCGGTTTAGCCCCTCGATCGAGTGACGTCAAAGCCTTCGCCGTCGGCCGACATGCCGAAATTGCCGGTCTGTTCGCAGCTGGGACAGGTCGCCTCGCCCGGGCCACGCAAACACATCAGCTGGCCGCAGGCGCAGATGGCAAAGCCAATCGGGTTACCGCAATGCGGGCAGCCGGGCGAGCCGGCCAGCAGATCCGAGTTGACGGTACGCGTCATGACGCGGTTGTCGGACAGGTCGAAGTATTCCTTCTCAACCGGGAATACGCCTGTCAGCCGGTACTGGTCCACGTTCAAACTGAAGCCTGGCCGCTCAAGCTTTTGGGGCTGGCGTTCGTAACGGATCAGATACGGCAGACGGTTGTTCTGGCAGCGCCCTGTGAGGATTACAAAGTCTTCGTCCAGCGCCGTGGCCTGCTCCAGATCGTCGACTTTTTTAAGAATTTTGTCGTCCAGCTTGGCAAGGCTCACCCCCTCGCTGCGAATCGCCGAGACGCTGCGGCTTTGCGCCGAAATCGACATGCTGACCCAATCGACGAAGCGCTTGAAGTCGTCATCGCCCTTGGCATCGAGTTGCAGCACATGGGGCGTGAGCTCCTGCAGCAGGCTGGCCGACACGTGCGCGCCGATGCCAATGGCCACCAGGGTGACCCGGCTGGCGTAGCTGTGCTTCCAGCGTTCCAGGGCCGGGGCCATGTCATCAGTCGGTTTGCCGTCGGTCATGAGGTAGACCACCGGCTTCCAGTCGCCCTTGCGCTCGGGCGTACTTTTGTGGACGCTGCGGTCGATTTCATCCATCAGGTGGTTCATGGCGGCCCCCAGCGAGGTGCCCGAACCGACCGGCAGACGCGGCGGATAAAAGCTGCCAAGCTCGGTCAGCGGCGTCAATGTACGCGGCTTGCCGGCAAAAGCGATGGCCGAGATAAACACGGTTTCGAGCGCGTGCGGATCGGTGCGCAAGCGTGTCATCAGGCGCTCCAGGCCTTGCTGGAGCTGGCGCAAATTGTCGCCGATCATCGACTCGGAGACGTCGAGCAGGAAAAAAATAGGGAGGCGGCGCATGGTGGTCTCGTGGACTTGGAAGCAGGATTACAGCACTACCTGGATCTCCGGGGGAGGTGGCGGAAGTTCCATGGTGGTACTTGCGCCAACCGAGCCACTGCCCGATGTCACGGTGGCGCTGACCCATTGGAAAAACTTGGAGAACGCGTGGCTGTCCATGGTGTCGAGACTGACCACATTGTCGGTGAGCTGCTTGAGCTGGTCGGGTACCGATTTGGGGCCGGCCGCGCAGGCGATCACGGTGGCAAAATTGGCCGCTTTCACGCGCACGATGGCTTCTTCGTAGGCCATCGTGTCGGATGGTTTGCCATCGGTCATAACGAACAGCAAAGGACGCCAGTCGCCCTTTTGATCGTCCGAGGACCGCACTACGTCGGCGGCAACCCGGTCGCAGATGGTGTCGAGGCCCAGGCCCAGAAAGGTGCCGCCCGACTCGGGACACACCACCTCGGGCAGCATGACGGCCGCGAGCGAGGTCAAGGGCAAGATTTCGGTGACATGGGAATCGAAGGTCGTGATCGACAGATGCACGCTTTCGAGCGCGTAGGGATTTTGGCGCAGCGAAGCTAGCATCGAGCGCAGGCCGACATTGACCGACTGGATCGGCTCCCCGTGCATGGAGCCGGAAGTATCGAGCAGTAAATAAACTGGAAGCCGGCGTTCGCTCATGCGTGTCCTGGTTAATGTTGATGGAAAAAGCACGCGGCGCCATGTACCCTGGCGTGCGCTTACGGTTCAGTAAATAGTAAACCAGATCGATTTAGGTGTGTTGGCATTTGTGACATATTTCCAATGAGTTGAGTCAGGAAATTGACGCTTCATGCCGAGTGGGTAGGGATGTTCCGGTTAGCGGCTAACCTGGTCGTTTCTGCCCTCGCGCCCCACCCTGCCAGATTTTTTAGCGCGGCGAAATTCCCACGGCGCCACCGCCGAATCCTCGCGCCATAGTCCCCTGCCCGCCTGCCGCGCCTGACCTTCCACAACGGGCAAGGACCGGTCGGCGTTGTACCTGACATACACCCAGGCCATACCGCGCGCCACCTGCTGGCGGTTGGCCTCGACGCCATCGCAGGTCACCACCGCGATGGCGCGCTTGTAGCGGTCCAGGCTTTGCACGGTGTAGCTAGCGTCTTTTCCGTAGCACAGTTCGGCCAGCGAGAGCCGCGAGCGGGTGCCAAAGGGCTGGGCCTTTTCGGGCGCGTCGATATTGGCGAGCCGGATTTTGAAGGGTGTTCTGTCGCGCAGGACAGTCAGGGTATCGCCGTCGGCAACGCTGATGACTTTGTCGGCCAGCGCGTCGGGTGCGAACATGCACAGCATCAGTCCATACAAGGTAAAAAAAGCGGCTTTGATTGATACTCTCCAGATGAATCGGTAATCGATTGCTATCTGAAAATTATATCCGCTCGGCACGCTTCCATTGTGTTTTTATCCGCGCTACGCCGCGACGGGCGCCGCCAGACTGCGCGGTGAAATATTATTGAGCTAACAGCAATCGTCCAGGGAGATCATGATGGAAACTCAGGAACTACACCGCGGCCGGCTTCTCGATCATATCCAGCTAGTCGTGCAAGACCTCGCCGCCGCGCACAGGTTCTACTCAGCGATTTTCGAACCATTGAACATCCCCATAGGAGGCCAAGGCGATGGATATTTTTGGGCCGACGAGCTGTTCGTCTCGACCCCTGACAACCCGGCCGCGCAAGGCGAGCTGACCGGACGCCACCATCTCGCTTTTCAGGCTCCCAGCCGGGCTGTGGTTGATGCCTTCTACCAGGCAGCATTGGCGAACGGGGGACAGGATAACGGGGCGCCAGGGGAACGTGCGTACCATCCGGGCTACTACGCCGCTTTTGTGCTCGACCCAGCGGGGAACAACATCGAGGCCGTTTTCCACGGCAATGCCAAGCGAAGCGCACCTTCAGTGCACATTACTTTTTGAATAGTGAAGCAGCTGTTCATGCAAAGCGTCAGCCGCGCCTAGCTTTTTATTGCTCGCTTCTCAATATCCATTCTCCGGGCGGGACCTGACATGGGGTACTCCCTTCTATAAGTGCGTTTAGGCGAAAACGTACGAGTTCGTACGATTTCATACGATAGCGGCGCGATTTCGTACGATTTGAGTGCGAAAACGTACGATTTGAGCCCGCTTTCGTACGATTTTGGCGCGAAAACGTACGATATTCGTTCGCATATAGTTGTTAGATCCACCACGGATATATGGTTCGCGTGGAGACGAGAAAATCGTACGAATTCGGACTGGAATCGTACAAAATCGGATCAAAAACGTACAAATTCGGATGCAAATCGTATGAAATCGGACGCGGATCGTACAAAATCGGACACAATCGTAGGAAATGTATGAAAACGTATGCTTAGCCCATTGAGAAGCATCGCCAGCACGGGACTAGGTTTGTTTCATATCGCATCGCTTATAAAGGGTGAATTACCCACGATTTGTTCCGCAGGATTCATCTGTGCTGGCACAATCGAGAAATTCCCCAGCCGGAGACTGGCATGCCTATCCTGTATTACCACCCGCTCTCGTCGTTCTGCCACAAGGCTCTCATTGCGCTGTATGTGCTGGACGTCGCATTTGAACGGCGCGTGATCGACCTGGGCAATCCCGCCGACCGGCAGGCGCTTGGCGCGCTGTGGGCGCCGACCAAATTCCCGGTTCTGTATGACGAGCAGCGGCAGCTTGCACTCCCCGAGAGCAGCATCATCATCGAGTACCTTGACCGCCATTTCGCGGGCCAGCACCGCCTGATCCCCCTCGATCCCGACACCGCGCTTGAGATGCGCCTATGGGATCGCTTTTTCGATTTGCATATGCAGCTGCCACAGCAGCAAATTGTGCTGGACCGCATCATGGGCAGCAAGGGCGACATGGGACCGCAGCGGGCAGCACTGTCACTGGCCTACACCATGCTGGAGGAGCGCATGGCTGAGCGAACCTGGGCCGCCGGCGAGCAGTTCAGCATGGCCGACTGCGCGGCAGCCCCCGCGCTGTTTTACGCTCATACGCTAGCGCCCATCGCGGACGGAACGAACACGATGGCCTACTTCAACCGTTTGATGAAGCACCCTTCGGTGCAGCGCGTCATTCGAGAAGCGCAGCCTTATTTCGGGATGTATCCATTCAAGGAAGCCATCGCACCTCGATTTCTTGGACCGGATGTCTGACGGACTTCAAATGTTGCTTGTAGTCATTGCGATTGCCGTGATATCTGTATAACATTTGTAGCTCTTGTCACGACATCGGAGCGCGCATGCCCATCCTTGGCTTGGTTCACATCCTGATCGCCTTGTATTTTGCGGTACATGCCGTGCGCACAGGACGGCCACTGTACTGGCTGTTCCTGCTGTTTATGGCACCGGGCCTTGGCAGCGTCGTGTATTTTTTTGGCGTCTACCTGCCGCAGTCGCGGCTGGAGCGCAGCCTGCTCAAGGCCGGTTCCATCGTGCGCGACAAGCTCGACCCGGGCCGCGAAATCCGCGATGCCCAGGCAGCATTCGACCTTACCCCGACCGCGCATAACCAGGTACGCCTGGCCAAGGCATTGCTCGAGGCCGGCCAGCATCGCGCCGCGGTGGAGCAATACGAAGCATGTATGAACGGGCCTTTCAAGGGTGATCCGGAAATTTGTTTCGGCGCCGCACAGGCACTCGTGGCCGATGGCCAGGGCGCCAGGGCCATTGAATTATTGCTCGACGTGCGCGCCAAACACCCCAGCTTCAGGGAAGAACAGTTGGCGCTGGTGCTGGCGCGCGCTTTCGCGGGGGCCGGCCGGCAAGCCGAGGCTGGGGCCACCTTTGCGGCCCTGGTGGAACGCTCCAACGGCCTCGAAGCGCGGGTCGAATATGCCTTATGGGCCCTGGCCCAGAACATGCAGCAGGTGGCGCAGGCCCAGATAACTGAAATTAACCACGCGCGCAAACACATGAACAAGTCGTCGCTGTCCTTCTACGGCGACTTGTTCAAACGGCTCGACAGCGCCCAAGCGCGCCCTGTTGCTTAGTCGTCTGCAGCCTTGATTCAGCGCTTCTGGACCACGAAGGCCAGGCGCTTGCCGTCGCGGCTCACCGCCAGCCGCTTGACCGGGCCGTCCAGGTCCTTGAGCACGGCGAATTCGCTCAGCGCGCTGCCGGGCTTGCCGTCCCAGCGCATCAAGCGGCCATCCTTGGCCATCAACAGGCCGCCGTCAGGGAGCCAGGCGTAGTCTTCGCTGCGCTCGCTCTCGGCTTCGCCGGCCGGTCCTTTCGGAGTGGCGACCAGCAAAGTCGGCCTGCTGTCGCCAGGACCCATTGCCACCACCACCCAGTTGGCGTTATCGCGCTTGTCGACAAAGGAAATGCGCTTGCCGTCAGGCGTGCGGCCCAGTGAACGACCCACCTTGGTGGCCAGCGTCGTCGTGGCGCCTGTCACGACGTCGGCCAGCACCAGGCTATTGTCAAGCTTGCGCGCCTCGCTGCCCACAATGAACAGCGCGACCTTGCTGCCGTCGAGCCATGCGTGATAGCCGATGCGGCCCATCTTCAGTACAGGCATGAGCGGCTTGCCGTCGACGCTGTAGCGCCACAGCTGCTGCGACTCGGTATACGCCTCGCCTTTTTGATCGGGCGCGGCCACGTGGGTGGCGCTGAAGCCGGCACGGTCGGGCAAAGGCGTGGGCGAGAACTCGGCCTCTCTGGTCGCGGTGACCTGCACGGTTTGCGCGCTGGCGATGTCGTAACGGAACACATCAGGCGTACCGGTACGATCGGAAACAAACCATACTGCTCTGGCATCGGGCGTGAACGAGGGCTGGTTGTCATAGCCCTTGTTGCGGGAAATATTCTTCACGCCGCTCACTGTTGCGCTGGCGAGGTCCAAGTCGGCCAGGAAGACTTCCGACTCGGGCGGCCCGGACGGCACAGGGGCGCTTGCCGCCGGCGGCGGGGTCACCACGACCGGCGCGGTCGAGCAGGCGCTGAGCGCGCCCACGGTGCAGCTTGCTAACATCAAGTGGCTTAGTTTCATCGCAATTTTCTCGTGGAATCCGGCAAACCGCCACGATATCACGCCACCAATGCGCTGGGAAACGATGTTGCCTAAGGCAAAGCTGCGCACCCTTCGCACCACTGCTCGCTAGAATCCACTCACCAGAGCACATGCCGTGCATGACAAGGAGAGCGATATGAATGAAGACCGCAAGCACGACCAACCTACCATTCCAACCCACCCGGCCGATCCGGCTGCCAAAGGCGAGCAGGACAAAGTCGTCGGCAAGGCTGGCGCGGTGCGCGATGGCGATTACAACGATCCGCCGCCTGCGGGCGCCGAAAAATCGACCGGTCAGCCGCTCGACAATGTGGGCGGCGCCGGACTCGGCAAGCCACCAGGACAGTAAGCTGCCAGATTTTTACCTGGTCAACGGAGCGCCACGGGAAGATGCTCGCCGGGTCTTGCAAGCCATAGGCAAACGCCGGCGAGCGCGAACGCCAGCATAAAGCTGAGCTGCAATCCAGTTTCGGGCCCGCCGAGTCGCGCCGCGCCCATTGCATATACACTGCCCATCAACGCCGTCCCCGCAATCAGGCCGACGTTGCGCGACAGGTTGAGCTGCGCGGCGACCAGGGCGCGCCTCAGGGGGGCCGCCGCGTTCATGACGACTGTGTTGTTAGCACCCTGGAACAACGCGTAAGCGGACGTAATGATTACGAGCGAAAAAATATAAGCGCCCAGGCCCAGCCATGGCGGCAGGAGCACCATCAGCAGGCAACCTACCGCCATACCAGCCAGGCCTGCAGTCCTGCATGGCCGGGCGCCAAAGCGATCCACGGCGCGTCCAGCCGGCAGCCCCGTTATTGCAACCGCGATCGGGCCTGCGGACATGGCCAAGCCAATGACGCCTGCATCGAGCTGCAAACCGGCGTCCAGATAGAACGGACCGACCACCAGCGTCGCCATGACGATGGCCGATGCCACTGCATTCATCGCAAACCCAGGCATCGACGCCATCAATAACGCTGGGGCCGAAGCTTTTTGCGTGGCGGGGCTGGCAGCGCCAGGGCGGGCCGGCCTTTGCCATTTCAGCGGCTGCGCATCGGCGGGAATGGTGGCGCGAAGCAGCAGCCACGCCAGCGCGACCAGCGGCACGTTGATGAAGAAAACCGCGGGCCATCCGAACAGAGTGAGCAGCGCGCCACCCAGCGCGGGGCCGAGCGCAGTACCAGCGGCAGATACGCTGGCTTGCAATCCCATTGCGCTGCCGGTTTTTCCCGCGGTTGCCCCCTCTGCCAGCAGCGTCATCGCGAGCGGCATCAGGATCGCGGCGCCCATGCCCTGAACTGCGCGCGCGGCGACCAGCGCCATGAGCGACGGCGCCAGCGTGCATGCCAGCGAGGCGGCGCCGAACAGCGCCAGACCCGTCCCAAGCAGGCGCTTGCGACCGAAAAGATCGCCCAGCCGCCCGGCGGCCAGCACCAGGACAGTCACCGCTACCAGGTAGGCCAGCACAACCCACTGCACTTGCTGAAATGACGCGTCAAACGCATCGACCACTGCTGGCAGGGTCACGCTGGCGCTGCTGGTGCCAAGTGCCGCTATCAGCACGCATAGCGACAGGCCGGACTTGGCGGCGACGGAAGGAAAGCGCTGGTGCATGAAAAGCTCCGGTGGTGGGTAGTCCATATACCTTAATCCGGCTTGATATGGAGCGGAAGACGCACCATTTGCATTGAATACATGCACCAGACGCCATATGTCGTCCAAGCTGCGTTAGAATCGTGCATGATCCATCCTGATTTCAACCTGCTGGTGACGCTCGACGCGGTACTTGCCGAAGGCAGCGTGGCGCGCGCTGCGCAGCGCCTGCGTCTGAGCCCGTCCGCCATGAGCCGCGCCCTGGCGCGCCTGCGCGAAAGCACCGGCGACCCTTTGCTGGTGCGGGCCGGGCGCGGCCTGGTTCCGACACCGCGCGCACTGGAACTGCGCGAGCGCGTCAGCCAACTGGTCGACGAGGCCAGCGCAGTGCTGCGGCCCGCCGCCGCCATTGACCTGCGCCTGCTCAAGCGCTCGTTCACGCTAAGGACACGGGACGGTTTTGTCGAAAGCTTTGGCGCCCAGCTCATCGCACGGGCCGCGTCCCAGGCGCCACTGGTACGCCTGCATTTCACTGCCAGGCTCGATAAGGAAAGTAGCAGCCTGCGCGACGCGCTCGTCGACCTTGAAACTGGCGTGCTGCATGCGGCCAGCGGGCCGGAGATCCGCACCCGAATGCTGTTTCGCGATAGTTTCGTCGGTGTGATTCGCAGCGGCCATGCGCTGGCCCGGGCTAAAGTGACGGCTGCACGCTACGCCAAAGCGGGGCATATTGGCGTAGCGCGCCGCAGCGCCCGCAGCGGACAGCTCGATGCCGCGCTCGAAGCCAGTGGCATCGAGCGCGAGTTAATTACCGTGGTCGGCGATTTTTCGTCCGCACTGGCGCTGGCCAGGCAAACCAACCTGATTGCAACCGTGCCCGAACGGCAGACTGGTAGCCTTCGCGAAGGCATGCATACCTTTACCCTACCCTTCGCAACGCCCGACATCACGGTGTCCATGCTATGGCATCCCCGCCACGAAGCCGACCCGGGCCATCGTTGGCTGCGCGGCCTGGTGTTCGAGGTGTGCGCGGCCAGCCGCTAGCCTGCCACCCTAGCGCAGCAGCTGCGCTGGATGCATCACCAGCGCACTCCAGCCATGGCGCGTGGCGGCCAGCAGCGTCACGATGGCAACTCCGGCCAGCGCCACCCAAGGCATCGCATATACCATCGGTGCATGCTCGACAAAGCCGGCCTGGTAACGGCGCATGGCCACGAACGCCAGCGGCAGACCAAGCAGCGCCGCAACGACAATCAGGGCGCCCAGGTCGCGGCCAAGCAGCATGGCGATTTGGCGCCGGCCAGCGCCATGCAGCTTGCGCAGCACGATCTCGCGCCCGCGCCGCTGTACCAGGTGAGCCGAGAGCGCATACACGCCGAAGGCCGACAGGGCCAGCGCGATGGCGGTAGCCAGCGCCAGCAATTTGGCCAGGCGCGCATCCTCGTCATAATTGGCCGCCAGGATATCGGCGGCGCGCTGCGTGCGCAGGATGGCGTTGGGGAAGTGGCGTGCCCACAGTCGTGCGACCGCCGCCTCGACCTGGGCCACCGGACCGCTCGCACGCACGCTCAAGGCGCCGGCCCAGTCGGTCCCAAGCTGATAGACCGTGGCGCGCGGCGCTTCGTGCAGCGAGCGAAAACGCAGCTCGGGCGCGATGCCCACAATGCGATGCGGCTGCAGCTTGCCATCGGCCGCGAAGCGCTGCAGGGTTTGACCGACTGCCGACTGCGCCGAGGCGAAGCCAAGCTCGCGCGCCGCCACCGCGTTGATGACGACCGGCTGCGGATCGTTTTCCTTGTCCTGCCCCGCATCGAACAGGCGCCCTGCCACGGGCCTTAAATCGTAGACCTCGAAAAAATTGGTGTCGACCAGCTTGGCTTCGATGGACACGCTGGCGCCGCCTTCGCGCTTGAGCTCATGAATCAAGGC
Source organism: Pseudomonadota bacterium (assembly GCA_040385745.1). GTDB lineage: Bacteria > Pseudomonadota > Gammaproteobacteria > Burkholderiales > Burkholderiaceae_D > Telluria_A. The sequence goes on along the minus strand of JAZKGU010000047.1, from coordinate 30,586 downwards.
GTTGTCGAAGCGGCCCACCACATGCTCCGACAGGACGATGCCGCCCACGCCCGCCTGCTGCGACAATTCACTGATGAAGCCGCGCACCGCCACGCTTTTTTTGCCGCGCTCCGGCAGGTCAACCACCAGCAAAGGGGCCGGATCGAATCCCGGCGAAGCCTGCATGGCAAAACGGGTCTGCAGCGCTATCCCCATGGCCAGCCCGCCCAGGCCCACAGCGATGGCGATCTGCAGTACCGTCAGCACTGTGCGAAGGCGCGCTCCGGTAGCCGACTCCTGGTTGACGCGGTCGCCCAGCGCGCGCAAAGGCCGTACACGCAGCGCAGTCACTACCGGTTGAATGCTGGCCAGCAGACCAAGCGCCAGTCCGGCCAGCAGCGCCACAGCCAGGTTCGATGGGGCCAACACGGCGTCGAGCTGGCGGTCCATCAGGCGCGCGAACAGGGGCAACGTCAGCCACGCGATGAGGATGCCCAGGGCGGTCGCCAGCATGGAGACCAGCACCGATTCGGTCACGAACTGCATGGCTAGCTGGCCGGGCCTAGCGCCCATCACCTTGCGCACGCCGATTTCACGCTGGCGGCGCAGCACGCGCAGCGTGGCCAGGTTGACGTAATTGATGGCGCCTATGAGCAGTATCAGCGGCGCGACGGCGGCCAGCCCGGCGACGGTCGCGCGATCGCCGCGCTTCCCAGGCGTGGCAATTGGATTGCGGGCGATATCGCGGTCGAAATAAGCTTCGCGCAGCGGCGCGATGGCCAGGTCCATGACATTGCGCTGCCCAAGGCGCGCGCGCACTTCGGGCGGCACCCCCTGTACGCCGGGCGCCTGGTCCACGGCGCGCTGCAGCGCCGCTTCGATGGCTGGCGCGGAACTCCCCGGCGCGAGGCGCAGCAGCACCCTGCCCCAGGCGCCATTCTGGCCGGTCTGCAGTTCGCTGCGCATTTCAGGCGATGTGAGAATTGAGTTCACGCCATACAGTGATTCGTAGGGGATGGTGGTGTTCGCAGGCGGATCGCGCACGATCGCCGCCACGCGCAAAGTCTTGTCGCCTACCAGCAGCGTGCGCCCCAGCGGGCGCGTGCTCTGGAACAGCCGCAGCGCTGTGCTTTCCGTTAGCGCGAGCCCTTCCGGACGTGTCAGCGCCTGCGCCAGGTCGCCCGCAACGGCCTGTATTCCCAGCACTTCGGCCAGGCGCGGGAGCACCAGCAAACTGGGCATTCGATGCAGCATGCCACCGATGCGCACAGTGTGCGGATCGACATTGAAGAACGCGGTGGCGTCGGCTACGCCGGGCGTGTCGAGCGCGGCAGCGCGCAGCATCAGCGGCGCGGCGTCGAACCAGGGCGCCACCGGATCGACATTGAAGCGCTGCTTGACCACGTAGACCTGGTCCACGTTCGGCACATGGCTGTCGTAGCGCCACGAATACTGCACGAAGCCGAGCAGCAAGAAGCAGGCAGCCATGCCGATACTCAGGCCCACAATGGCGATCACGGAGTAGACGGGGTCCTGGGCCAGATGGCGGGCAGCCAGGCGAAAGTGATCCAGTTTCATACATGCCTTTTCAAGAGTTAGACGGCGAGCGTAATAAAGAAACATCTACCAACTATACTTGAAATATTCTATTAATAAGACATATATTTGCTAGGAACTAGCAATTTAACTTCCAAAAAAAAGCCGCCCCGCGCGAGCGAGGCGACTTGCTGTCGTACAGGAGAAGCGCTTTTACTCAGGCTTGTGCAACAGCGAGTTGCGGCGTGAATAGCCGAAGTACACCACCAGGCCGAGCAGCAACCAGATGCCGAACGCTATCCAGGTCGATTTGCTCAGGAACGTCATGAGGGCCACGCAGAAGACGATGGCCAGGGCTGGCACGAATGGTACGCCTGGGCAGCGGAAGGCGCGGTGCAGATCCGGACGCTTTTTGCGCAGCACGATCACGGCGACCGACACCAGGCAGAAAGCGGCCAGTGTGCCGATGTTGATCAGTTCGGCCAGGACGTTGAGCGGCACGAAAGCGGCAATCAGTCCGAACACGATACCCACTATCCAGGTGGCCAGAAACGGCGTGCCGAAACGTGGATGAATCGTGGCAAGACGCTTGGGCAGCAAGCCGTCGCGGGCCATCGCGAAGATGATACGGGTCTGGCCGAAGGCCATGACCAGGATCACGGTAGTCATGCCGACGATGGCGCCCAGGTCGACAAAACCGGCGACCCAGTTTTCCTTGGCGTATTGCAGCGCGAGCGAGACTGGATGGTCGACACCGGCAAAATTCTGGTGCGGCACAATGCCGGTCATGATCGCAGACACCACCACGTACAGCACGGTACAAATGGCCAGCGAGCCGATGATGCCGATCGGCAGATCACGCTCGGGCCGCTTGACCTCTTCAGCCGCCGAGGTGACTGCATCAAACCCGATAAAGGCAAAAAACACCAGCGCTGCCGCACTCATGGTGCCGCTCATGCCAAAGGGCATGAAGGGCTGCCAATTGGCTGGCTGCACGTGGCGGGCGCCGACGATAATGAACAGTAATACAACGCCGATCTTGATCACCACCATGATGCCGTTGATGCGGGCCGACTCGCGTACACCCAAAGACAACATGGCCGTGAGCACCAGCATGATGAGCAAGGCAGGCAGGTTCATGACCGTGTCCACGCCGGGGACTGCGCCCGGAGCTGCAGTGAGCGCGGCCGGCAATTGCATGCCGAAGCCGCCGATCAGCGATTGGAAGTAGCCGGACCAGCCCACCGACACGGCCGACGTGGCCAGACCGTATTCCAGCAACAGGTCCCAGCCGATCATCCAGGCCACCAGTTCACCCATGGTGGCGTAGCTGTAGGTGTAAATTGAACCGGCCACTGGAACGGTCGAAGAAAATTCGGCATAGCACAGCGCAGCAAGGGCGCAGGCAAAGGCGGCGATGACGAACGACAGTGTGAGCGCCGGGCCGGCCGTGACGGCGCCGGTGCCGGTAAGCACGAAGATACCGGTGCCAACGATGGCGCCGATACCCATCAATACCAGGTCTGCGGGACCTAGTACTTTTTGTAATCCACCGCTCACGCGGCTTTGCGCGACCATCTGGTCCAGGTTTTTAGTTCGGAAAAGGCTCATGCTGTCTCGATTATTTGGTGGTTTTTTTATGAAGCCGCCGCGATATCGGCACACTCACCATGCGCCCAAACCGTCGTCGGCTTACCTAGCCGAACATTATAATTCCTCGGCCGTCAAAGCGCTTGCCCAAATTGCAAGCGATCCAGGGTGTTACACTGCCATTTACACCCTGTAAAGCGCCCCCTCCCATTGACTTTCCAGCCAAGGAAACCAGCATGTCCTCACGCACGGATTCGATTCAACTGTCTTTTCTTCGAGTCGGTGACGACCTCGCGTTTCTGTTTTTGCGTCTATTAACGGGCGCCTTCCTGATCCACGGCGTATGGGACAATATTGAAAGCGCGGCGCGCATGCAGGAGTTTGTCGGCTTTCTCCGAGCGAACAAGTTTATCTATCCCGAATTGATGGCGCCCCTGTCGGTCTGGGCGCAGTTTTTCTGTGGCCTGGCCTTTGTGTTCGGTTTCCTGACGCGCTGGGCCGGTTTGATCTGCGCATTTAACTTCGTTGTCGCCTGCCTGATGGTGCACTGGCAGCAGGATTTGCGCGGATGGTGGCCGGCCGCCGTGTTGGTCGCAATTGGATTGCTGATGGCAAGCCATGGTCCCGGACGTTATTCGCTAGATGAACGGATGCGCGTTCGCAATCGGGACTAACCGGCGCGCTGCATGACCCAACACCGTTCGGCCTCGCTTTCGGCGCATGGTGCAGCCTTCCTGTTCGGCTTGACAGGAATTTTCGGCGCATTGATCCAGGCTGACTCGATTGTGATCACCTGCGGACGCGCCGGGTTCGCCGTTGCGGCGCTGGCGCTGTTTGCCGCCCTCAACAAGCTGCCCATGCGTTTGCAGCTGGCTCAGGCGGGCTTTTTGTTGATGACCGGCTTGCTGCTCGCCGCGCACTGGGTGAGCTTTTTCATCGCTGTCAAAGTGGGCGGAGTCGCGCTGGCGACGCTGGGCTTTGCCAGCTTTCCCGCTTTTATCGCCCTGATCGACGTGCTGGTCTTCGGCGAGCGTATCGGCACCCCCGAGCGCATTCTCCTGAGCCTGATTACCCTCGGCCTGATCCTGGTAACCCCGTCGTTTGACTTCGCCGACCAGGCGACCAGCGGTCTGCTGTGGGGCATTGGCTCGGGCCTCTCGTTTGCGCTGATCGTGATTGCCAATCGGCGCGGCGCGCGTGGTCTGGATCCACTCCAGGTCGCGCTGTGGCAAAACGTGGTGGTAGCTGCGCTATTGCTGCCCTTCGCCATCGCAAAGCCGCCCGCGCTGCACCCGTCGGACTGGATCTACCTGGCCCTGCTGGGGGTGTTGTGCACAGCACTGGCGCAGTATCTGTTCGTGCGCAGCCTGCAAGGGCTCAGCGCACGCAGCGCCGGAATGATCATCGCCCTCGAACCGGTGTACGCCATCGCCTGTGCCTGGTGGCTGTTCGCGCAGCAGCCGTCGCTGCGCATGCTGGCCGGTGCCGCCCTGATTATCTGCGCGATTATCTGGTCGGCCCGCAGCGCGCCTGGGCCAGCGAAGGCGCCTGCGTTCTGAATCTTGAACGATGAGGCGTCAGCGCAGGCGACCCACGTATTTCTGATTGACCGAGGCAGCATTGCTCGATCGGGCCGCCAGCAAGGCAGTCACTTCAATCGGGGGCGCGGACACGACAACAGGCGCCGGCTTGACAGTTCTTAGCAGGGCAAACAGGCCGCCCTTCCCCAGATAGACTTCCTTGAGCCTGACGCACAACTCTTGTACCTCATCCGTATCGGTTTCGTCGATCAGCGCGAGCACATGATCGAAATAGTCCGGATCGGTACGCATGTATTCGATATCGGTAATGCGGGCTTTTTGACGACGCAAGATCACGTGCAGCCTGGCCAACAATGCAAAACCCAGATTATCCAGGGTGCCTGCGTTTCCCGTAAGTGCGCTCATGATCATTTCCCCTTGTAGTATCGAAGCAATCGGTGACAGGCTTCGTCCTCTACGTACAGCACGAATCGTGCCAAGGGGAAATTCAGGATAAACAATCATTTTTTTGGCGATCGAGCGCCAAATTTGCGCTCGTCGCACCAACAGCTGGCACCTTATGGTGCGCCGCACCAGAAACGTTTCAGATGGGAGCGCCAGGAGGCACAGCCGGCAGCGGACGCAACTTCACCTTGGACGGATCGTCCAGATACTTGCGAATAAGCTCGCCCGCCTGCGCGCGGTTGCTGCCCGCGCTCGTGGCGGCTGGATTGCGTCCCAGCCACTGGGCGAAGGCGGCCAGCTGCTGGCGCAGCTCGGCCTGTTGCGCAGGATGCAGCTGTCCGCCATCGAGCAGGCGCAGCAGTGCGTCGAGCACCACCCAATTGGCGCTGGCCTGTACCGCTTCGCCGCCCGTCACACTGGCCGGCACCGGCGCGCGCTTCCAGGTGCGTTCGAGCACGGCGTCCACGGTTTCCTTGAGCCCGGGCTGCTGCGGATCGCGCGCGTGCTGCCAAGCCATGCGATTCAGACGCGCGGCATCGAACAGAAACTGACAGGTCTGGGCCGCTGCCGCTTCGGTTGCCGACATGGGGTCGAACACGCCGCTCATGCGCGTGGCGAAGTACTCGCGCCCGCGTTCGAAGCCGGTTGCCGCCGGCGTTACCAGGTCCAGCACGGTGGCGGGCAAGGCCAGCGTTTCGGCCCGCAAGCTGGCGGCCAGGCGCTCGAGGGCCTGGCGCTGGCGCGCGGCCGGCACCACGCGCACGCCGCCGCGCGCCGCTCCCGCACGAACATCGTCACTGGTGGCGTAATCGAAGTCGCCGCCGCCGAGCAGGCGCGCAAGGCCTTCGGCCTGGTAGCGGTGCATCAGGTATACCGGCACCAGGCGCGCTTCCACTTCGCCCATCTGGCGCTGGTCGGGCAGGATATCGACGCTGAAGTTGCGCAGCGCGCGCGCGCGAACCGCCATCAACTGGTCCCAGGCCTGCAATGCATCGGCGCCAAAGTCCCACAGCACGCCATTGGGATGCATAGCTCCCGTACTGCGCGCTTCGTTATCGCTCACGTAAGCCATGCCAGCAGATTTTGCGGTGGCGCGCAGACGTGCCAGTTCGCCCGCTTCGGCGGCCGGGTCGAACTGTCCGTAGGCGTGTTTGACGACATAGTCGTCCCAGGGCCCCACTCCCACGCCGTAAGCGTCGGCGATGCTGATCTCGCCGCTTGCATCGAGCTTGACGATTGGATGCGGGTAGTCCAGTACCGAGCCATTGCCATTGAGGCTGGCGGCGAAATTATGGGCAAAGCCCAGGGTATGCCCCACTTCGTGCGCGGACAGCTGGCGCAGGCGGGCCAGCGCCATCTGCTCGGCCAGTCCCGCGCGCGCCTTGCCCTTGCCATAGGGCGCCAGCAGCGCTTCGGCGATCAGGATATCCTGGCGCACGCGCTGCGAACCGAGGGTCACCGCACCCTTGATGATTTCGCCGGTGCGCGGATCGGCTACCGCATTGCCATACGACCAGCCGCGCGTGGCGCGATGCACCCACTGGATCACGTTGTAGCGGATGTCCATTGGATCGACGCCTTCGGGCAGTACCTCGACCCGGTACGCATCCTTGAAGCCAGCCTTTTCGAAAGCGCTGGTCCACCAGCGCGCGCCTTCCAGCAAAGCGCTGCGCACCGGCTCGGGCGCGCCGCGATCGACATAGAACACGATGGGCTTTTTGACGGTGCTGACGGCAGCGCTTGGGTCGGTCTTCTCAAGCCGGAAGCGCGGCTGCACGCGCACCGCAATGCTCGATGCCAGCGGCGTGCCGAAATCCATGTAGTTCATCTCGAAGGCGCCCGAGAACGGGTGATAGCTGCGCGGACGGTAGGCATTGTCGGGCAGGCGCACCATGCTCACGTGCTGGCGCAAGGTGATGCTGGCCGCGTCGGCCGCCACCTGGCGCACGAATTGCGCCTCGCCGGGGCCCTGAAAGGTGAGGATCGCTTCCAGTTCGGTATTGTCGGGGAAGCTCCTGGCCTGCTCGGCCAGCACTGCGCTGCGCTTGTCGTCGACCCGGTAGGCTCCCTGCTTGCTGTTGGCCAGGCTGCCCGCCACATCGAGCCGATCCGCCGTCAAAAAGCTGGAAAAATCGACCAGGTGATTGCCCCCTTCGCTGGCGATGATGTCGCCGGACCAGAGCACCGCGCCAGCAAAAGCCTCGACCACGCTCGCGCGTTCGCTGGGATTGTCGGACGTGGCGCGAAAGCCGGTGTTGTGCTCGATGAGGAAGATGCGTTTGCCGCGCCGTTCAAACTGCACCAGCTTGGGTCCGCGCGTCATGCCGCGATCGAGGCCGACATCGTTCGACCCCAGCCCGTGGGGCAGCGAAAACACCATCAGAAACTGCTCGCCTTGCTGGGGTATCGACAGCAGCACCCGCCCCTGCTCGATATCGCGCCACACCTCCATGAAACCCGCTTGGCGCGTCATGCTGCGCGTAGCCTCGGCGATGGTCTTGTTCTCGCCTGCGGCAGTGGCCGCGAGCGGCGTCGCCAATATCACGCCAGAGAGGACAAGCTGGAGTGTCAATACGGACAGTTTCATGATCGATCCATGCAAGATGAGGTTGCTCATCATGGGGTTTGGCTATTTTCGCGTCAAGCCTTTCGAGCCGCGTATTTTGTGGCGACCCGATTTTGCAGGACCCAGATCGACGCTACAATAATGGCTGTCCATTCAAAGGAAGCGCATGATGAATTCAGTCCGCCTGAGCACCCTGGCCTTGGCTTGCACGCTCACCTTCGCCGGGGCCGCGCAGGCTGGCCTGACGCCCATGGAAGAGCGTATCGTGGCCGAGGTCAAGGCCGGCACGCCGGCTGCACTGAGCGTGCTTGAGCGCAGTGTCGATATCAACAGCGGCACCATGAACCACGCGGGTGTGCGCGCCGTGGGCGCCTTGTACCGCGCCCAGTTCGACCAGCTTGGTTTTGCCACCCGCTGGATCGACATGCCGCCATCGGTGCAGCGCGCCGGCCACCTGCTGGCCGAGCGCGAGGGCCGCCAGGGCAAGCGCCTGCTGCTGATCGGCCATCTCGACACCGTATTCGAGCCGGACAGCCCGGTGCGTAAATGGGAGCGCAAGGGCGAGCGTGTGAGCGGCCAGGGCGTGAGCGACATGAAGGGCGGGAACGTGATCATTCTGCAGGCGCTGCGGGCCCTGCAGCGCGTGGGCGCGCTCGACAACACGCGCATTGCCGTGATGTTTACGGGCGACGAAGAAAGCGCCGGCAATCCCAAATCGATCTCGCGGCGCGACCTGATCGCCATTGCCAAGCGCAGCGACGTCGCGCTCGCGTTCGAGGGCACCGCGCTCGACGACGCCGGCCAGGCCACGGCCACCATCGGGCGGCGCTCCTCGACTTCGTTCGAACTTGATGTCAAGGGACGCCAGGGCCACTCGGCCGGCGTGTTCGGCGCGGTGGGCTACGGCGCCATCTTCGAGGCTGCGCGCATTCTCGACAGCTTTCGCCAGCAGGCGATCGAGCCGGACCTGACATTCAACCCCGGGGTTATCCTGGGCGGCACCGACGTCAGCTACGACAAGAGCAATTCGCGCGGCAGCGCCTTTGGCAAATCGAATGTGATCGCCAACGCCGTTACCGTCAAGGGCGACATTCGCTATCTCGACGAGGCCCAGCGCGAACGGGTGCATACCAAAATGCGCGCCATCGTGGGCGCCAGCCTGCCGGGCACCAGCGCCACGATCCGTTTTGAAGAAGGATACCCGCCGATGGCCCCCACAGCGGGCAATCTGCGCATCCTGGAGCTGTATTCGCGCGCCAGCGCCGACGTTGGCCTCGGGCCGGTCGCCGCCCTGCCAGCTGGCAAACGCGGCGCCGGTGACGTCAATTTCGTCGCGCCTTACGTGGACAGCCTGGACGGCCTTGGTGCGACGGGCCGCGGCGCCCACTCGCCGGACGAGGACCTTGAGCTGGCGTCGATCGAACGGGCAGCGATTCGCACTGCCGTCTTGATATATCGACTCACACGCTAGGCGTTTCGGCAAGCCCTCGCTATACCATCGCATGCAGCAGGGAACCTGCATGCGCCGGGATATCACGCAGACCGGCAAAGCGCGCCAGGGCGTCGTCCAGTGGCGGCATCAGCACTGCGCGTTCGCTGCCCAGCGCCGAATTGAGCGGGCGCCGCGCAAGTTGCCCCAGATCCGCCGCCGGCACCTCCACGATGCGCGAAGCGTCGATGCCCGTTGCCTGCGCAGCCAGCCGTGCCAGTTGCGCCCAGGTGACGGCGCTGCCGTTACTCAAGTGCCAAATGCCGGACTCACGGTCAATCAGCAGGTCCAGGCAGGTATTGACCAGGTCTGGTACGAAGGTGGGCGAAACTGTCTGGTCGTGCGCTGGCGCGACGCTGTCACCCCGCTCAAGCGCAGCCAGGGTACGGCTTACAAAATTGTGCTGGTCCCACGGGCCGAAAAACGCGCTGCTGCGCACTACCAGGGCCTGGGGGTCGGCCTCCAGCACGCATTGTTCTGCCGCCGCCTTGCTTTGTCCGTAGACGCCCAGAGGATTGGTAGGATCCGATTCGACATAGGGCGCCTCCGTCTGGCCGTCGAATACCAGGTCGCTCGAGAAGGTGGCAAAGCGCAAGCCGTGGCGAACGCAAGCCAGCGCGAGAATGGTCGGCGCCAGGGTATTTTCGCGAAAGCAGCGCTCGGCGTCGGCTTCGGCCTGATCCACCATCACATAGCCAGCGGCATTGATCACGGCCCGGGGCCGGTAGCGCACGATCGCAGCTTCGACCGAGGCCGGGTCGGCCATGTCCATTTCGGCACGCGACATGATTCGGTAAGCCAGGTTGCGCCGTTCGCACAGCCTTGCGAAGGCGCTGCCGAGCGTGCCGATGGCGCCCGTGATCAGAATGGGCTGCAGGAACTGGCATTGGCCGCTCTGGCGGAATGCAGTCAAGTCGGCCACGGCGGCCGGCGTGGCCACGGGCCGCGCCAGGAATCTACCGGGCCGGCGCCACCAGCCCTGCCCTTGCAGCACCGGGCTCGATGCCGGGCGCCCGGTCGCCAGCTCGCGCATCAAGGCCGCGACCGCGGTGGCGCGTGGCCGCTTGCCGCGCACGTCGAATGGCCCCGGCTCGTAATAGCCCTTGCATTCGGTGACCAGGCAGTTCCAGTCGTAGGATCCAAGCAGCGCCCACACCGTCACGGCGCGGATGTCGGCCCCGGCCTCCCGTTCTCGCTTGGCGGCGCTCCATATCTCCATCAGCCAGCGCAACTGGTCTTCGCGGTTGGCGTCGATGTGCGCCTCGGTGACGGCAACGGGCAAACCGTAGCGCTCCCACGTTTCGCGCAGCAGCGGTCCGATGCCCGGAGTGGGGGTGGCCAGCACGCGCGCCGTCTCAATGTCGGCATGGTGGATATCGCGGTAGGTGTGACGGTAGTGCGCGGGATAATTGTCGACCCGGTGGTCGAGCCAGCGTTCGCTGGTGGCGTAGTAGTTCACGCCGATGATATCGGGGGGACAGGGGTTATCCTGGAACCACAGGATGTCGGCCGGATCAGCTCCGGAATCCAGCAGATAAGACCACAGGCGGTGGGCCGGGTTGACCTTGCCGCATAGGAGATCCCAGCTGAGCCAGCGGCGCTGGTTGAAAAATTCGACCAGCTGCGCCATCTGGGATGTGCCGTAGCACTTGCTCAAATCATCGGTTTGCACCAGCTTTGCAGCAGGATTGGTCTCGCGAATCGCACGCATTGACAGCACCACGGCGCGGCATTGGTTCAACAAGGCCTGCACGAAAATCTGCTCATCGCGTCCATGCGGATACCACACGCCGGACAGGCCGCTAAAGCGCGCCGTCGTGAGGGGCTCATTGACGGGCGTGTAGTATTCGACCCAGGGGTAACGCGCTGCGACAGCCCCGGCGAACGCTGCCAGCTTGTCGGCGAATTCCGGATCGATCAGGCTGGTATGGCGTGGCCCGCTGCCGTGGTGCAGCAAGCCAACAATCGGCGTCACACCCAGCTCGCGCAGGGCCGGCAGGCGCTGGTCGGGCCAGCTCCAGTCGGCATCGGCCAGCGCCTCTGGCGCGGTACGTTCCCACAACACAGGATAGCGCAGCGCGCGCACGCCAAGCGAGGCGAAACGTTCAAGGTCTCCCGCGCGTGCCGCGTGCCCGTTGCGCTCCATTTGGCTGTAGTAATTTTCCCGCACGCGGTTGACTGTACATTCAAGTCCACCCCACAGCGCCAGGGGCGCCTGTAATTCCTGTCCTGTCTGAATATGCATTTCGAACCTCGAAAATGGTAAGGAGGGCGAAGAGTAAAATGCATGCTGCAGACCGTCTGTATGACGCAAGACATAGTCAGGGCAAATACCGCTGTCTCAGGAAGCGCGTGGCCGAACCAATGGCGGACGCATTGGTCTTCCTTTCATGGGGACGTCCCATGCATCGGGAGCAGATCATGCCCGTGTCCGACATGTCCGCACAGCCGGGCTGCAACCGCCTGCTCGCGTCCCTCGATCAAGCCGCCTATCGCCAGCTGGCGCCCAGCCTGAGCCATGTGCATCTGCAGCGCAAGGATGTCGTTGGCGAACGCGGCGCAGGCGCGACCAAGGTGTACTTCCCCTGCGGCGCGGTGCTGTCCGTTCTAGCCTATATGCAAAACGGGGCTGCGGTGGAAGTGGGTACCATCGGCAGAGAAGGTTTCTTTGGTCTGGAACTGCTCGTTGGCGGCACACAGTGGACCGAAACCACGGTATGCCAGGTCGCGGGCGACAGCCTGTCCATGTCGGCGGCCGCTTTTCGCGACGCGATTGCGGGCGATACGCCCCTGCGCCGCCTCACCCAGCGCTACCTGATGGCTTATCTGGCGCTGGTATCGCAATCGGTTGCGTGCAATCGCCTTCACAATATCGAAGAGCGTTTTGCGCGCTGGGTGTTGATGACCCACGACCGGGTCGATGGCGACGAGTTTTTTCTGACCCAGGAATTCATAGCCGACATGCTCGGCGTGCACCGTCCCAGCGTCAGCCTGGTTGCGGGGGCCTTTCAGCAAGCTGGCTATATCAAGTACAGCCGGGGTACGATGTCCATACTTAATCGTCAAGGACTCGAAGACGCCAGCTGCGAATGCTATGGCGTTAGTGCACATCAGTTCGCCACCATGTTCGGGGCCACCTGAGTATCACCTCCTCATCAGGCCGGATTATCCATCCACAGCCATGCCAGGGTCTGGTCGATTATCGCTCCGCCATGTTTGAGCGAATGGCCTCCTTCGCCGATGACGAGCTGATGTTCGTAGCCGCGATAGGCAAGCGCCGCCGCTACCGTGCGGTTGGCCAGCTCCCAGTTGCCGAAGCTGATGTCGAGATCGAAGCGGCCCGATTGCAGAAATACGCGCAGGCGTTTCGGATCGGCGCGGCGGATCTTGCCTGCCATCTCATGACCGCCCCGGATATCGACAAAGCTGCCGCAATGGCTCACTACCTTGCTGAACATGTCCGGGCGCTCCCACGCTGCGTTAAGCGCGCACATGCCGCCAGAACTCAGGCCCAATATCGCGCGCTGATCCGGATTGGCGCTCACACGATGGCCTTCCAGTGCCTGCGGCAGCAGTTCCAGCTCCAGAAAACGCGCGTAGGCGTCGCCCAGCGAATCGTATTCAACGCTGCGGTTATCGGCGCCTCCGAAAAGTGGCAAGCCCGGCCCGGTTTCGCCGGGCTGTACGAACACGGCGATGGTGACCGGGATCGTCCCACGATGAATCAGCGCGTCGAGCACCTGCACGGTGTTGATCTCGGGACCGAGATAGCGCGCGCCGTCCTGGAATACCATCAGGCAGGCAGGTCGCGCCGCATCGTACTGCTGCGGCACGTAAGTCCAGTAGTCGCGCTCCACCCCGGGATAAACCTCGCTGCCCACATGGCGGGCCGCGGTGACGCTGCCGGCAGGGATGGTGTGCTGCCCGCGCCACTCTTCCCAAGGAGTGTATGGCTCCGGGCGAGCGAGGCTTTTCACGAAACGCAGGCAATCATGGGGCGGGAGCCCTGGCAGCTGAAGCTTGAGCAGCGCGGCGATGGGCGAAGCTGCGGCTTCTTCGTCGGTCATGGCGATTTCCTTGGATATGATGAAGCAAGCTTAGCCGGGCCGGGGCAGAAATGTCAAAAGATGTCCAACAGGTTTATCCAATTCGACTAATTTTTCTCAAAAAACGACAAGCACGTTGATAATTTTATTCATACCTGTATGATAGGTTGAAATTTTTGATTGGACCAGTCCATGCCCACATCCGCCGACACCAAGCTCCCAGTTGTCATCCTGATCCACGGTGCCGGCCTCAATGGCGCAAGCTGGAACCCTGTGCGGCGCGCGATCGACCCGCGCGTGCGCCTGCTAACGCCAGATCTGCCAGGCCATGGAGCGCGCATCGCCGAGCCCTTTACGCTCGAAGCTGCGGCGGCCACCGTTGTTGACGCAGTACGTAGCACGAATGGCGCACCGGTGGTGGTGGGCGGGGACTCGCTCGGCGGCTATACCAGCATGGCCGCGGCCGCGGCCCTGCCATCCGAGCAGCTAAAGGGAATGGTGCTGTCGGGGTGCAGCACCAACGTGATTGGTGCGCGCGCCATGCTGCCCTTCCTGATGAAAAAATTCAGTTCCCAGGTCATGGCGCTGCTGCTGAACCAGCGCCAGACCGAAAAGGCGCTCACCAAAAAGCTGCGCGAATTCGGCATCAGCGAACCCGATATCGCCGCGATGATGGATGCGAAGATGAACCCCTGGGTACTTCCGCAGGCGGTCGATGCGCTGCGCGGCGTGGATTTTCGCGCCAAGGTGGCGGCCATGCCGCAGCCGATCCTTCTTGTGAATGGTGGCAAGGACGCGGTTTGCATGCGCCAGGAGCAGGACTTCTTCGCCGCCGCACAAACGCCGCAGCGCTATATCTTCGATGACACCGACCATGGAGTGAGCCTGCTGCGCAGCGCCGATTTCGCGGCCATGGTCAATCGCTTCGCCACCCCACTGCTGGGACTTGCCCCGGCATGACAGCCGGTCGCCGCATTCTCCACCTGGGATTGGGCGCCTTCCACCGTGCCCACCAGGCCGCGTATTTGCAGCGCCTCCATTCGCTGGGCGATTGCGCATGGCATATCGTGAGCGGCAATATTCGCCCTGCCATGCCCGATCCGGCGCTGGCGCTTCAAGCCCAGGGCAACCAGTACACCCTCGAGACCACAAACCCGGAAGGTGAGCGCGCATACCAGCAAATAAAGGCGATCGTGCGCGCCGTGCCTTACGAGCCGCTGCTGGCTGAACTTATCGAGTGCGGCGCCGATCCCGACACCGCCATCATTTCCTTCACCGTTACCGAGGCCGGCTACTTCCTCGATGCCGACGACAACCTGGATTTTGCGCAACCCGAACTAGCCGCCGACCTTGCGGCAGCGCGCCGCCGTGCAGCCGGCATGACCATCTATGGCGCGCTAAGCGCCATTTTGCTCCGGCGCAGCCACGACGGCGCTGGTGCGGTCACCCTGCTCTGCTGCGACAACCTGCGCCACAACGGCAGCCGGTTTCGCAAAGGACTGCTGCAGTTCCTGGCGCGGTCGGAAGAACACGACCTGGCCGACTGGGTACGCACCCACACCACCGCGCCAAGTTCAATGGTCGACCGCATCACACCGCGCACGCCGCCCGAGCTGGCCGCGCGCGTGCTGCAAGCCACCGGTCGCGAGGATGCGGCGCCGGTCATGAGCGAGAGCTTCATGCAGTGGGTGATCGAGGATGACTTCTGCAACGGTCGCCCGGCGTGGGAGAACAGCGGGGCCGAGCTGGTTCAATCGGTCACGCCCTACGAAGAAGCAAAGATCCGCATTCTCAATGCAAGCCACAGCTGCCTGGCCTGGGCTGGCACGCTGCGCGGCCACCGCTTCATCCACGACTGCATGCGCGACGAGGGCATCGCCGCAGCCACGCATACCTACGTGAACGAGGTATTCGACTGCCTGCGCCCCACCCCCGTCGATCTCGAACGATATCGCGACCAGGTATTCGCGCGCTTCGGCAGTGACGCCATGGCCGACACCACCGAACGCGTGCTGGCAGACAGCTTCGCAAAAATGCGTGGTTTTGTACTGCCCACCATTGCTGAGCGCCTGTCGCGCGGACTCGATATTGCGGGCGTCGCCATGCTGCCTGCGCTCTTTCTTACCTTCCTCCAGCGCTGGCACACCGGCCAGCTCGCCGTCGACTATGCCGACCAGACGCTGCCGCGGGCGACCCTGGCCGCCATTTGCACGGACAGAGATCCAGTCGCGGCCTTCTGCGCTACGGGTCTGCTATGGGACCATCTGGCAAACGACCCTCGGCTGCTGGCAGCATTGCGCGCCGCCATGATCGAAGCCAACGCACTGGCGGCCGCATGAACGCGCGCTATGTGGTGTTCGGTGAGGCGCTGACGGACTTTCTGCGCCAGGAAGGACAGCTGTGGCAAGCCGTAGCCGGCGGCTCCTGCTGGAACGTCGCGCGTGCAGGCGCACGGCTCGGGGTCGATACCGGCTTTGCCGGCTGCGTCAGCAGCGACCACTTTGGCGATGACATCGCCCGGCTAAGCGCGCAAGCCGGTCTGGACCTGGACTACCTGCAGCGAGCCGATCGCGCGCCACTGCTTGCGATGGTGGTGTCGACCCGACCGCCAAGCTATTTTTTTGTCGGCGAGGACAGCGCCGATCTACATTTCTCGGTGGAGGCGCTGCCGACAGGCTGGCTCGCCGCAGCCGATATCATCCACTTCGGCTCCATCAGCCTGGCACGCGAGCCGCTCGCCGGGCGACTTTTGGCAGTGGCTGAACAGGTAAAGGCAGCGGGAAAGCGCATTGCCTTCGACCCCAACTGGCGCAATGCGATGGGGCCGGCCTATAGTGTGACCCTGGGACGCATGGCGCGCCTGGCCGACTATATCAAGGTATCGGACGAAGACCTGCTGCACCTGTTTCCCTCGCTTGATGAGGAAATGGCGTTGCAGCAGCTGCGCTCCTGGGCGCCGACCGCGTCGATTCTTTTTACGCGCGGCGCAGCAGGGCTGGAACTACTCACACCCTGCGCTCGCGTGCGCCAGCAGGCTTTTCAGGTGGAGCTTGCCGACACCGTGGGTTGCGGGGACGCGAGCATGGCCGGCTGGATCTGCAGCCAGCTGCGCGCACCGGACGCCGCGCCGGCGCAGCATGCGGCGTTCGCCGCTGCATGCGCCGCCGTGGCGGCCTCCCATCACGGCGCCTACGCGCCGACGCTGGCCGAAGTCGAGGCCATGCTCGGCGCACCTACTGCCCTCTGAACTACAAGCTTCTCGAATGCAGCCAGGGCGCGGTTGATGCTGCCGGCGCGATCGAGCAGACGGGTGTCGTGCTGGACTGCCAGTAGCAGCGCGTAGGTCTCGAATACAAACTGTTCGCCATCGGTATCTGCCGCCAGCTGGCCCGCCTGCCGGGCCTGGTCCACGCAGCTCGAGAATGCCGCACGCCACGCCAGTACACCGCCTGTGAGCTCCTGGCGCACCGCACCTAGACGGTCATCGTATTCGGCCGCGCAACTGAGGTAAAAGCAGCCGCCTGCCTGGCTCGATCCCACCTGCTCCAGGCTCATTTTAAACAGACGCCGCAGTCGCGCCAGGCCGGCGGACGCATCCTGGGCCGGTCGCAGCACCTGGGCCTCAAAACGGCGCCGATAGCGCTCAAGCACGGCAAGCTGCAGGGTTTCGCGCGACCCCACCCGGTTGAACACGCCGCTTTTGCTCATTTTTAGTGCATCGGCGAGCGTGCCCATGGTGAGCGATTCAAGCCCATCGTGGCTGGCTACCTGCAGCGCGTGATCGATGATCGCGGCCCGGGTAGCCTGTGCCTTACTGTCTGAAAATGCCGGCATTTTGCTCTCCACTAGATTACCTGTCATACAGGTTACCTGATATTTCGCGATTTTTCCCTATTTTCGCAAAATTATAGTAGATCCTGTAGGATAGGTTAACAGGATGCGGATTTATCGGTAGTGCGTTAGGCTGGCAAATTCATGTCATACAGGTACTGACGGAATTCTGTTCATTTCAGGCATTAACCGTGCTAATCCGCCACAACATGTACAACATGTTTGACAGGTTGAATGTAGCAGGGTAAGCTGAATTCATGAACTCGCACAATGCACATCAGGTGACCACATGAATGCTCCCATGCCGTTCGCCACCACGCCCGGGGCTGTCGACCTGGCTATCGGCTGGCTGCAACAAACTTTCGCCGAGCGGGTCAGCGTCTCGCGCGCCGTTCGCGAACAGCATGCCCGTGGCGAAGGACTGGCCACCAGCCTGCCGCCGGACGTCGTGGTCTGGCCGCTCGACAAACATGAGGTCTGCCAGATCCTTGCGAAATGCAATGAGTTAGCCGTTCCCATCATCGCCTTCGGGGCCGGCAGTTCGCTCGAAGGCCATGTCAGCGCTCCCTTCGGCGGCGTATGCATCGACATGTCGCGCATGGCGGCAGTGCTCGACATGCATCTGGAAGATGCCGACGTGGTGGTCCAGCCCGGAATCACCCGTGAAGACCTGAACGCGCATCTCAAGGGCAGCGGTCTGTTCTTCCCGGTCGATCCGGGCGCCAACGCCACCATCGGCGGGATGGTGTCGACTCGCGCCTCCGGCACCACCACCATGCGCTATGGCTCCATGGTTCACAACGTCATGGCGCTCGAAGTCGCGCTTGCCGACGGCCGCCTGGTGCGCATTGGCACCCGCGCGCGCAAGTCCTCGGCCGGTTTCGATCTGGTGCACTTGATGGTCGGCTCGGAAGGCACGCTGGGCATCATCACCGAAATTACCCTGCGCCTGCACCCGCTGCCGGCCGAAGTCGCAGCCGCCAGTTGCGCCTTCCCTACCCTGGCCGACGCCGTTGCCGCCGTCACCGAAATGACGATGTCGGGCGTGCCGTTTGCGCGCATCGAGTTTCTCGATGAGCACCAGGTCCGCGCGTGCAATCTGTATTCGCACCTGGAGCTGCCCGAACAACCGACGCTGTTCCTCGAATTCCACGGCACCGAGCTGGCGGTCAAGGAACAGGCCGAACTGGCTCAGGAAGTCGCGGCCAGCTATGGTTGCGTCGACTTCAACTGGGCTACTCGCCCCGAAGACCGCTCCCAGCTCTGGAAAGCGCGCCATATGGCGTACTTTGCCGCGCTGGCGCTCAAGCCGGGCTGCACCAGCATCGTGGCCGATATCTGCGTGCCCATGTCGGCACTGGCCGAGTGCGTGGCGCGAGCCCGGGCAGCGATTGACCAGGAGGGCTTGATCGCCCCGATCCTCGGCCACATAGGCGACGGCAATTTCCATGTGCTGTTCATGCCCATGCCCGACGCGCCAGCCGAACATGAAGCGGTCGAACGGGTGTATGGCGCCATGGTCACGCACGCGCTGTCGGTCGGCGGCACCTGCACCGGCGAGCACGGTGTCGGGATGGGCAAGAAAACCAAGCTGCTGGCTGAATTTGGACCAGACGTGGTCGGCCTGATGCAGTCAATGAAGCTGGTGTGGGATCCGAAGTCGATCCTCAACCCGGGCAAAATTTTTGGCGCGGTACCGGCCAGCAGCAAGTAACAGCAAAACATTATAAATACAACTGGAGACAAGACATGAACAAGCAAGCGCGCCTGAACCCAACCGCCATCGCCACCGCAGCATCGCTACTGTGCTCGCTCATGGCCCTATCGACCCATGCCAACGCCCAGCAGGCGCCAGCCGCGACGGATGAGCAGTCCATCGACAAAGTCATCGTCACGGCCCAGAAACGCGAACAGGCGGCGCTCGACGTTCCTGGTTCGGTGGCCGCTGTTGGCGCCGAACAGCTGACACGCGAAGGCAAAGTGCGCCTTGAAGACTTTGTGTCGCAAATTCCTGGTTTGTCGCTGTCGTCCTTCCGTCAAGGCCAGACCCAAGTAACGCTGCGCGGCATCACCACTGGCGTGGCCCAATCGGCTGCCACCACCTCGTTCTACATCGATGAAGCGCCGATCGGTTCGGTCAACGCCTATGCTGCCGGCAGCACGCTGACCCCCGACCTGGACCCGGCTGACCTGCAGCGTGTGGAGGTGCTCAAGGGCCCGCAAGGCACGCTGTATGGCGCCGGCGCCATGGGCGGCCTGGTACGCTATGTCACCGCCCCAGCCGACTTCCGCAACTTCAAAGGCAGCGTAACCCTGGGCGGCAACTCGGTGGCCCACGGCGGCAACGGCTCGGTTGGTCGCGCACAGATCAATATCCCGTTCGGCGACAACAAGATGGCACTGCGCCTGTCGGTCTTTGGGCGCAAGGATGCCGGCTTCATGGACCTCACGAGCGGCAAGGAAGATATCAATGTGAGCAAGGTCAAAGGCGGGCGCATCGCCTTTACCTGGTTGATCAACAATGACTGGAAGCTGCAGGCCTTCGCCCTGACGCAAAGGCTCGACACCGACGGCAATTCGGTCGAAGACGTTGATGCTAAGACCCTCAAGCCGCTGTATGGCGAATACAAACAAAAGCGCTTTGTGGCCGAGAAGACCTTCTCGGACCTCACGGTTGGAAACCTCAACCTGAGCGGCAGCATGGGGAACTTCAATGTCGTGTCGTCCACCACCTGGCAAAAGGTTGAAGGCGGCGGCCGTCAGGATGCTACCCCGGGCTTCGGCGCGGCACTGGGCCCCTTGTTTAAAATTCCAGACCTGGGCGTAGTCAATACCCAGTTGCTCAGCACCGAACGCGTATCGCAGGAAATCCGGGTGAGCTCCTCGGCGCTGGACAATCGCCTGACCTATGACGGCGGTCTGTATTACACGCATGAAGACAGCAGCAACCGCATTCCATCGTTCGATCCGTTTTCGACGACGACCGGCGCGGCCTACCCACTGCCATCGATCGTGAAGGCATCGATTCTGAGCGACTATCGCGAGCTGTCGGTTTTTGCCAACGCGACATACGCGCTGACGCCGCAGTTCGACTTCCAGGCCGGCATTCGCCACGGTTCGGACGAACAGGTGTATGCCCAGGACTACAGCGGCCTGCTGGTAGGCGCGACCCCGGTGATCTTCAACTCCAACGCCGAAAGCTCCAAGTCCACCTACCTGGCCACGGCGCGCTACAAACCAACCGCCACCGATGTCCTGTACGGCAAAGTATCGACTGGCTACCGGGCCGGCGGCCCTAACGCCGTGCCACCATCGGCCGCCGCCCTCGCGCCGCAGACCTTCGCCCCTGACACCCTGACCAGTTTTGAACTGGGCTACAAGTCGGTAATGGATGGCGGCCGCCTGTCGTTTGAAGGCGCGATTTTCAGCACCAAGTGGAAAGACATCCAGATTCAGACCAGCGCCAACGGCTTCAACTTCCTGGTCAATGGCAGCAACGCCACCAGCCGCGGCGCCGAAGCGTCGGTGATCTTCTACCCGGCCAAGGGCCTGTCGCTGCGCGCCAGCGCCGGCTACACCGACGCCAAGTTGAGCAGCGATGCCACCGCCGCCGGCGGCGTCACTGGCGACAAGCTGCCATTCGTACCCGAGATGACAGCCTCGTTCAGCGCGAATTACAACTGGGCGACCGTGGGTTCCTGGCGCGCTTCGGTGGGCGGCACTGTGGCGTACACCGGCGAACGCGTATCGGACTTCAGCAAGCGCGCAGCAGTCGACGTTCCTTCGTTCACCACCGTTGGCCTGAACGCCGGCCTGGAAAATGCCAACTGGCGCGTCTCCTTCTACGGCAAGAACCTGAACGATTCGCGTGGCATCGTATTCCTGAAGTCGCTCTCGCTGGCACCGGGCGGCAACCCGTTCGCGGCAGGCCTGATTGCACCGCGCACGATCGGCATGGACGTCACTTACAAGTTCTGAGACTGACATGCAGACCTTCAGCGTGAATGGCTTCCGCCTTGCCAGTGGAAAGGTGCTGGACGAAATGACGGTGGCCTTCCGCACCCTCGGCAAGCTCAATGCCGAGGGCAGCAACGCGGTGCTGGTCCTGCATGGCTACACCACCGGTCCGGCCATGCTGGACGCCGGATCGAATGTAGCCGAAGGTTCGTGGAGCGATCTGGTTGGACCGGGCAAGGCAATCGACAGCGACAAGTACTTCGTCGTCTGCCCCAACATGCTCGGTTCGAGCTACGGTTCCACCGGCCCGGGCAGCATCAACCCGGCCACGGGCAAGCACTACGGCCTGGACTTCCCGCGTATTACGCTCGCCGATATCGTGGCAGCGCAAAAAGCGCTGCTCGACTCGCTGGGCGTGCGCAGTCTGGCTGCTGTCACCGGACCTTCATTTGGTGCGTACCAGTCGTTCCAGTGGGCGGTCAGCTATCCGTCCATGGTCAAGCGTGTGGTGGCCGCCGTTGGTGCGCCGTTCAATCCGGCCAGCGCAGGAGCCTCCAGCGCCATTCTCGACAAGCTGCAGAGCGCGCCCGGGTGGAGCGATTGGTGCCGCGACGGCGACCAGCGCGCGATGCTCGAGACCCTCACCGCAATGCGGATTCACACCTTGACCACCTATGGCGTGGACGCCGAACTAACACCTTCCATTCCCGACCCGGCCGCGCGCGCAGCGCGCATCGCGGCTCTGGCGCGCGACTGGGCAAGCGAATTCAATCCCGGCTCGCTGATTACGCTGATGCAGGCGGCCGAACAATTTGACCTGCGTGACAAGCTTGACGCCATTAGCGCGCCCGTACTGCTCGTCATGTCGCGCACCGATGCAGTATTCTCGCCTGCGCTGGCCAGCGCAATCGCCGCCATCCCCGCGACCCGCAGCTGGAGCTATATTGAGCTCGATAGCGAGAAGGGTCACTTTGCCTCAGGCGCCGATGCAGCGCTTTGGGCAGACACCCTGCACAATTTCATGAATACCGAGCCAGATGCCTGGATTTCCCACGGCATGCCCGCCCCGACCCCGGAGTCCGTATGAAAAATCCCAGCGCCGCCATTCCCGTCCCGATGGGCGCCGCAGCCGATGCAGCGCGCGAGCAATTCAGCCCGGGCTATCGCCTGTATGTGCTGATTGCCCTGTGCGTGGTAGGTTTCATGCACTCGGTGGACAAAGTCGTAATCTCCATGTTCATGGAGCCGATCAAGAAGGAATTCCTGCTCAGCGACACCCAGCTTGGCCTCATGACCGGCCTGGCCTTCGCGCTGATGGGAGGGCTGGTATCGATTCCGCTGGCGCGCCTGGCCGACCGTGGCAACCGCAAGATCATCGTGGGCGCCAGTTTTGCAGCGTGGACCATCATGACCGCAGCGTCGGGCATGGCGGCCAACTACCTTCAGCTGCTCGCATCGCGCATCGGCGTGGGCATCGGCGAAGCCGGCTGCGTGCCGGCCACCCATTCCATGCTGAGCGATTACTATCCAAGCGCCACGCGCGCACGCGCCATTGCCGCCCACATGTCGGGCACCTACCTGGGCATGCTGGGCGGTATGCTAGGCGGCGGCATTCTGGTGCAGACCGTGGGCTGGCGCATGGGCTTCATCATTCTCGGGGTGGGCGGCCTTGTCCTGAGCATTATCTTTCACCTGACCGTGCGGGAACCGAAGCGGGTCGACGTGCTGCCGCAGGCGGAACTGGGCGTGCGCATCCTCGACCAGATGGGCGACCGCCGCACTTTCGGCCTGCTTGTGCTGGCCTTCGCCTTTGTGGGGCTGGCCGGCGCGGTGCTCACCTGGATGCCGAGCTATCTGCAGCGCGCCTTTGCCCTGTCGCCGCTTCAAATCGGCCTTGGACTGGGCCTGTGCATGGGCCTTGCCAGCTGCGTTGGCGCGATTGCCGGCGGCCAGCTGTGCGTGAAGTACTTCCCTACCTCGCGCTCATGGGGCACCCGTTTTGCTGCCTGCATCGTTTGGGGAATTCTGCCTTTCCTGATCGGCAGCTTTTACGCCCCTACCCCGGCACTGTCCTTCTTTTTCCTGTTCATGACCTTTCTGATCGCTGGCATGATCGCCGGGCCGGTGCTGGGCACCATCCAGGATCTGGTGCAGCCCCAGGCGCGCGCCACGGCGTCGGCCATCGTCGGCGTGGCTGGCGTGATCATCGGCCAGGGCATGGGTCCGCTGCTGGTGGGCGTGTTGAGCGACGCCTTCCAGACCACGGGCGGCGGCGTGGACGGCCTGCGCCTGGCAATGAGCTGCGTGGCGCTGATCAATCTTTTGACCGGCCTGTTCTTCTGGCTAGCTGCACGCCGTATCGAACAGTTATTTCCGAATACGCGCAAACCTGTTTGACAGGTAGCCGATTAAGCGGGTAGGCTTCAGAGATGAATATGATCGCTACTACTTCTTCACTCGAACGCCCTACCCTGTCGGCCCAGGTAGCCCGCCATTTGCTGGCCCTGGTCAACCAGCAGCAATTGCGTCCGGGCGACCTGGTTCCGAGCGAAGTGCAGATCGGTCTCGACCTGAAGGTCAGCCGCGGCAGTGTGCGCGAGGCCTACCGTACCCTGGCGGCCCTGGGCATTCTCGAAATCGAAGGTGGCCGCAAGCCGCGCCTGCGCGCCATCGATCCCCATGTACTGGCCCAGGTATTTGACTACGCGCTCAATACTGCCCAGGTCAGCGTGGCCCACGTGATTGAAACGCGGCGCGCCATCGAGCTGCAGACCGCCCAGTTGGCGGCGCGCTATGCCACCGCCGAGCAGCGCAAGGCCTTGCATGAACTGCTCGATCAGATGCGCTCGGCCGGCTCGGATCACGCACGCCGGGTCGCCTGCGACATGGCAATCCATCACCTGATTGCCGAAGCCAGCGGCAATCCCCTCAACAGCA
Organism: Pseudomonadota bacterium; assembly: GCA_040385745.1. Lineage (GTDB taxonomy): Bacteria > Pseudomonadota > Gammaproteobacteria > Burkholderiales > Burkholderiaceae_D > Telluria_A. The sequence goes on along the minus strand of JAZKGU010000047.1, from coordinate 6,670 downwards.
TCCTGCTGGCGGCCCTGCGTTCGCCGCTGGAAGCGTCGTCGCGCATCCACTTCGATGACAAGCGCAGCGCAAGCGAACTGGTACGCGTGATCGATGCGCACGATGCGGTGGTAGACCGCATTTGCGCGGGCGACGCCATCGGCGCAGTATCGGCCATGTCCTACCACTTCGACATTTCGATAGTGCGGGTGGCGCGCAGCGAGGACGCACCCGGCAAGGATGAACGCGCGATTGTCAGTTAGGCGCGAACCGGTAATGGCGCGCTTGACCCATGCTAGTCCCCCAGGTCGCGTGCGGCGCTGTTGAACTGATCCCAATCCCCCAGGCGCGTCGCCTTCCCTCGGCGTCTGCTGCCAGTACCTGTGCAGCCATTCCCGGCAGCATCTTGTTGAAAAAAAACAGCACTTCTTACATTTATCGCAAGAAAAATGTGCTGGAGTCGCTGTTTAGTCGTACATTAATGCGTTGGCATTGCTTTCCTATGCACAACTTATTAGTTAACCTTCACGCTGCCCCGCTTTGCATACTCTGCAGCAAGGCAATCAACATCGCCAAAGCAGAAATAATTAGGAGCAGCATCTCATGTACGAGCAGACAGAATCTTTCGCCACGGCCACTCTCACGGCCAGCACCGCAGAAGGTCTGACGTCCGAAACAATTGCTGAGATCCTCAAACTGACGGCAGGCGGTTCGGACAATACGGTTTCCTTCGATACCGTGGCGCCAGCCAGCAACGGCGTGGTTACGGTCGCGGCGGGCACAGAAGTGGTATTCATCAATACCTCAAGTATCCTGTTCTCGAACCTCACCTTCCGGGGCGACTCGGATGTCATCGTCTTCCAGGGAGCTGGTGGCGTGGGCGCCAATATTGGCAGCGGCGCCGTCACCGTCGCCTCTGGCTATGGTGTCGTTGACCGGATCGTGGTCGGCTCGGCGGGCAAGGACCTGCTGACCTTTGCTGGCATGGGGAACAATTACGTTACCGTAGGCAATGGCGATACTGTCGTTGCCGGCGGCGGCGCCGACACCATCGTGGCAGGTTTCGGCAACAGTACCGTGAAAGGCGGCACCGGCTTCGAAGTGATCAAACTCGGCGGAGCCGCTGCCGATTATGGCGTAACCGTGATTAACGGACGCGCGGTGGTCACGAACATCGGTTCCGGTATCGCGACCGATATCGACGGCGTCCAGTTCATCCAGCTGGGCAATGGCGAAACCATCGTGCTGGCCCAGAACGCGCTCGAAGCGGCAGTCACCACCCTGTATGAAGCCACATTTGGCCGTACCGCCGATGCCAGCGGTCTGGGCTACTGGTTTGATCTGGCCAGGTCTGGCGTCGCTCTGGATGTCATCGCCGAAGGCTTTGTCAATTCGGCCGAGTACCAGAGCGTGTTCGGCGGCCAGAGCGATACCGACTTCATGACCAATCTGTTCCTCAACACTTTCGGGCGCGCCGCGTCGGCTGCTGAAATCGCCTCCTGGACAACCCAGTTGTCTGCCGGTACGGTACTGCGCTCGGATGTGCTGGCAGAATTCGCGGAAACGGCCGGCAACAATATCGCCGGCCTCGAATCGACGGAAGCGAACATCGTCGGCACGGTCATCATCGTCCCTGGCATCTTCGGCTGATTCCCTGGCGTAGCGGGTGCGGTGTGGCCAGGCTGCGCTAGCGGTTCTTGATATGCACCTGCCGGTAAATTGTCAGCGCCTTGCTGGTGAAAAAACGGCGTCACCGATCGGGTAGATGGCAAGTGCCGGCCGCCCCGCGCGCAGCACCTGGAGATGATCGCCGTTGCGCCGCACCGTGCGCGGGATACTCTTCGTCGCGCTTGTATACGCCCACATAGGCGTCGAACGTGCCGGAGTCAACTGGGCGACCCGACTTTATGACCGTTTCAGCGGGTTTTATCCCATTGTTCGTTTTTTTAGCGCGATGAAGCCTACTATCGGGGCCTGTTCAAACAACCGGAAGCTAGTATGAAACTGTTCCTTCTCGCCGCCGCCGTCATGGCGGCACCGGCATGGGCCGAAGACGCGCAAGGCTACTGGAGCGGCAAGATAGCCAATTCGCTTGGCGTCATCGTCCAGTTCGAAAAGACCGACAGCCGCTGGGAAGGCACTTTGTCTGTGCCACAGCAAAACGTCAAGACAAAGGTCGAGAACCTGGTCGTCACGCCAGAGCAACTGAGCTTCTCGCTGGCGAAATTCAACGCCACCTTTGCGGCGCGCTGGAACGCCCAGGAAAAGGTCTGGATCGGTACCTGGACCCAGGGCCAGGCCACCCCGCTCAATCTCGCCCGCACGACGCCGGAGGCCATCGCGGCGATGGCGCCCAAGCGCCCTCAGGAAGCGGCGATTAATGCACGCAAGGCGAGCTACCGTGAGTCCGAGGTCAGCTTCAGCAACGACGAGGCCAAGCTGACGCTGGCCGCTACCCTCACCCTCCCGCAAGGCCCTGGCCCGTTTCCGGCCGTGGTGCTGGTGCACGGCTCGGGGCCGGTCGACCGTAACGAGGAAATTTTCAAGCACAAGCCGTTTCTGATATGGGCAGATCACCTGGCGCGGCAAGGCATTGCGGTGCTGCGCTACGACAAACGCGGGGTGGGCAAATCCACCGGTGTGTATCGCACCGCAAACAGCTACGATTTTGCCGACGATGCAAAAGCGGCCCTGCGCTTTTTGCGCAGCGTCCCGCAGGTAGACCCGCGCCGTACCGGCATGATTGGACACTCCGAAGGTGGCCTGATCGCTCCCCTGATCGGCGCGCGCGATCCTGGATTGGGTTTCTTGGTCATGCTGGCCGGACCCGGCGTGAGGGGTGACGCCCTGCTGACTGAACAAATGGCGCGGGCCACGGCAGCGCAGGGCGCGCCGGCCGACTTCGTGGCCAAAGAACGGGCTCTGAACCAGGCCCTGTTTTCGGCCATGGCGGGCGAGCCGCAGTTCGAGCGCGCCAGCCAGAAAGCCACTGACATCCTGACCGAGGCGGAAAGCAAGGGCATGCTACCGGCCGGCATGGGCAAGACGCTGCACCAGCGCTTCGTCACGCCCTGGTTCCACGTGTTTTTCACGCACGACCCACTGGCGCCGCTGCGCGCGCTGCGCCAGCCGGTCCTGGTATTGAACGGAGAGTTGGACATGCAGGTGCCGTCGGCAATGGACCTTGACCCGATCCGCATAGCGCTCAAGGATAACCCGCGCGCGCTGGTGAAAGAACTGCCCAAACTGAACCACTTGTTCCAGACCGCGCAAACCGGCGCCGGCTCCGAATACGCCAGCATCGAAGAAACGGTTGCGCCACTGGCACTCGATACTGTCAGCGAGTGGATTCGCACTACCGTCAGGTAGGCCTGGCGTCGTAAAATAGACAGATGAACCTGGACGACAAACCCCTGCCCCAGCACCTGGCCGGCAGCATTGCCGGCTGGTCTGCGAGGGCCAATCAATACACGGTGTTCAGTCGCACCTGGTACCTCTATCGCATGCGCGCCTATGCCCTGCACTTGCTGGTATTGGGACTGATCCTGCTGACCATCGCAGTGCTCATTGGCGACGAAGCAGAAAAGCCGGGTGTAGCGCGATCCCTGCTGGCGGTGTGGGTGGTGGTGGCGCTGGCCCTTGGCCTCGGACGCGGGCTGGCGATGCTGGCGTGCCGGCGCGCGCTGGCGCCGGCGCGCGAAGCCGCTGCGGTGGTCGGCGCGGTGCTGCTGTCCATTATCGCCATCCTGCCACTGACCCTGCTGACCAGAACCGGGCCGTCCCCGACGGGTGTTATGCTGGTCAATCTGTCGATCTGGTTTCTGGCCCTGTGCTGGCTGGGCGGCGTACTGGACCTGTTCGCCTATTTTCGCCAGCGCCGCATGTTGCGCGAGGCCGGCATGCAGCAGGAAGTGCAGCGCTACAAGCACGAACGCAACGAAATCGAGACCAGGCTGGCCGTGCTGGCGAGCCAGGTCGAACCACACTTCCTCTTTAATACTTTGTCCGGCGTGCGCGCGGCGATACAGTCGGACCCGGCGCGTGGCATCGTGCTGATCGATCACCTGGTCAATTACCTGCGTTCGACCATCCCGCAGCTGCGCGCCGATCAGGGACAGGCTTTCGTGACCCTTGGCTCGCAGCTTGATTCAGTGGCGGCCTACCTCGGGATCATCCAGTCGCGCTTGCCGCGCTTGAGCTACCAGGTGGACTGTGCGCCGGCCCTGCGCGAGCAAGCGATGCCACCGCTGATGCTGATCTCACTGGTGGAAAACGCGGTCAAGCATGGCATCGAGCTGAAAAAAGGTCCTGCCAATATCGTCGTGCATGCACGCCGCACCGCGCAAAATATGCTGGAACTGACAGTCAAGGATGACGGCTTGGGCTTCGGCTCGGTCACTACGGGCAGCGGCCTCGGGCTGAGTAATATCCGCGAACGCCTCGCCCATTTATATGAGGGGCAGGCATCGCTGACGCTGCAAGGCGGCCAGCCGGGCGGGGTCATAGCGACCATCATGCTTCCTTTAACACTAGCAACGGAGGTAGCAGTGCCATGCCAAGCGCCGTGATTGCCGATGACGAGGACTTGCAGCGCAGCGAGCTGCAACGCTCGCTGGCAGAACTCTGGCCCGAGCTTGAGATTGTAGCCTCGTGCGAGGATGGCGACGCGGCGCTCGAAGCAATCGATCGACTTGCGCCGGATGTGGCCTTCCTCGACATCCGCATGCCCGGCCTGAGCGGTCTGGATGTGGCCCGCGCCAGTGCAGGCCGATGCCGCGTGGTGTTCACCACTGCGCATGATGGGCATGCGCTTGAAGCCTTCGGGCTGGGGGCAATCGACTATCTGCTCAAGCCGGTGACGCAGCCGCGCCTGGCGGACTGCGTGGCGCGGCTCAAGCAGAAAGCGGGCGGCGGCGCTGACGATCTGCTGCGCGCCATGGATGAACTGGAGCGGCGCCTGCGCCAGGTTCCGGAGCAGGCGCGCATCAAGTGGATCAGCACCACGGCGGGAAATTTGATCAAAATTTTCCCCATCGATGAAGTGCTGTTTCTTGAATCGGACACGCGTTATACGAGGGTGGTCAGTGCCACCGATGAAGGCCTGGTGCGCATGACGCTCAAGGAATTGCGGCAGGGGCTGGACCCGGACCTGTTCTGGCAGATCAGTAAGAGTACGCTGGTGTGCATGCGCGCCATTGCAGGCGCTCGCCGAGACGAGTTCGGCAACATCACCGTCGAATTGCGAGGGCACGGCGAACAGCTCAAGGTGAATAAGCCGTATGCGTGGCGTTTTCGCAGTGGCGCCGATAGCGGGGAGCAGGATCGCAGCGTTCGCTAACAGCCCGGGTGTTTGGCGCGCGGCCCGCGCTTAGCCGCCCGGGTCGATCTCGGCGCTGTTGCCGCCACAGAGAATCGTGGCGAGCACTTTGGGCGTATCGAAGTTCAGCGTGCCGAGCAAGGCGGCGATACCGGCAGCGCCGGCCGCCTCCACCACCAGACCGTAATGGCGCCGGCAAAATGCCATCGCGGCCAGGATCGCTGCTTCGTCGACCTCCACAACCTGGTCCACCAGGCCCTCCATGCACGCAAGAGCGTAGTCCACGGGTACCCGGACGGCGATACCGTCGGCCGCCGTGACCGCCGTTGGGGTGTCGATATGGCGGCCCTGCTCCCACGACAACTTCATGGCCGGTGCGCCAGTGGCCACCACCCCGATCACCTTGCAAGCGGGGGCCTTGGCCTTGATCCAGGTTGCCACGCCGGTCAGCAAGGCGCCATTGCCCAGCGGGACGATGATGGCGTCCAGTGCGACGGCCCGCTCGGCCAGCGCGTCCATCAGCTCCGCTGCGATCGTCCCGGCGCCTTCGGCAATGGTGGGCTCGTCGCCGTCTTCGACAAAGACGCAGTCATGGTGTCCGGCAAACGCGCGCGCCGCCTGTTTGGCGCCGTCGAAGTCCGCGCCTTCCAGAATGACGCGCGCACCCAGTTGACGCATGGCGTCGAGCTTGCGCGGGTTGGCGTGGACGGATGCGAAGACGATCACGCTGCGCTGGCCGCTGGCGGCCGCATAGGCGATGCCCTGCCCGAAATTGCCCGCTGACGCCGTCACGATTGGCCGCGCCGACGGCGCCAGGCTGGCCAGGTACCAGTGGGCGCCGCGCCCCTTGAACGAGCGGATGGGATTGAGCGTTTCGACCTTGGCGAACAAACGATGGCCCAGGGCGATGTTGGCGGAGGCTTGCTCGACCAGGGGCGAGTTCAGGAAGGTGCTGTCGATGCTGGCGCGGGCAGCGATGATTCCATCCACGCTTGGGGGAGATTTCATGGTCACTCTGCTTGTTCTGGAAGATGCTAATGATAGCGGCAAAACCAGTGCAGTCCCGAGCCGCCGTTCGACTGAGCAGCGCCATGCGCGAACGGGGTCCGGGCGGGCAAGGCGGTCACTCGCGCTACATGACCCCGAGGTCAACTTGACATGCGGTTCAGATCGTCTATAATGCCTGCCTGTTGTGACGACGCGGGAGTAGCTCAGTTGGTAGAGCGCAACCTTGCCAAGGTTGAGGTCGAGAGTTCGAGACTCTTCTCCCGCTCCAGAATTTTGGATCGTGTAGTAAGGTTATCCTTGGAAAGCGGTCTGGTTTCTGCGATAATCGTTGTCTTGCAAATGCGGGAGTAGCTCAGTTGGTAGAGC